>JAUIKY010000005.1 GCA_030430535.1 Bacteroidia bacterium | reverse complement strand
TTTCCAGAGCTTTATGGAGATATACCAATGCCAATTTATAAGACTTTATAGTGTATAAGTAAGCTCCTAAATTATACACCAGTCTGTTGTTTTCTGGGTCGACTTCAACTGCTTTGTATTTGTAATGGGTGGCCCGGTTTTCCATTTCGAGCGATTCGTAAATGCTGGCTTTTAGGTCTAGCATACTGCTTAAATAGTTTCGGGGTGCAGGAGTGTTTTTTGTTTCCTTTACCTTACGCATCCTGTGTAAAACGTGGTTAACATCTCCAAGGGCCATGGTGTAATTACCCAGTAAATATCTAATATGGGCGCGTGTAAAAAGTGCCCTAAAGTCTCCTGGTTTAGCAACCAGTTTTTTGTTAATTTCAATTAGATCTTGGTGAGCCTTTTTTATTTTGGCTTCGTTCTTTTTGTTGAACTCAATAATATGGTCTTCACGTCCAGCAAATTTCCCATTGTTAAAAGTCCATGTAGTAACCACTTCCCCTTTTTTATTGAATTGAAAAGCCTTACCGTTAAACCTACCGTTTTTATAATAAAACAGTTCTCTAGGTTCCCCAGATTTAAAGTAGGTTTTAAAGCTGTCTGCCTTTTTTTCTTGATTGTACCATTTTTCAGAAGAGATAATACTATCTTTAAAATAGGTGCGTTTTACATTTTCATTTTGGGCAACAGATAATGTATGGATTGAAAAAGCAACTAATAAGAGGATGAAATTTAGCGTGGTTTGTTTCATACAATTAAAGTACACCTTTTTTAACAAAAAAAGCTTTTTCAGAAGTGAAAAAGCTTTTAAAAAATTAAATATTTAATCTACGTGCTTACTTTTTGTTTTCAATCCACTTTCTGGCATTTACAAAAGCTTCCAACCATGGCGATACTTCATCTTGCCTGTTGCTAGGGTAGTGAGCCCAGTTCCATTGGAAAATAGAGCGCTCGATATGTGGCATGGTTACTAAATGACGCCCTGTTTTATCGCTCAACATGGCGGTATTGAAATCTGAGCCATTCGGGTTGTGCGGGTAGCCCTCATAACCATACTTTGCAACGATATGGTATTGATCTTCCGTGTAAGGGAGGCTAAATTTACCTTCACCATGCGAAATCCAAACGCCCAAGGTACTTCCTGCTAGTGTAGAAAGCATCACCGAATGGTTTTCTTGAATTTTTACCGATGTAAACGAGCTTTCGTGCTTGAGCGAATCGTTGTGAATCATTTTGCCGTGAACGTCGTGGTCTGGGTTTATTTCGTCTAACTCCATAAACAATTGGCAGCCGTTACAAATACCCACCGATAAAGTATCCTGTCTTTCAAAGAACTTTTTCAAGGCTTTGTTGGCCTTTTCGTTGTACTTAATAGCTCCTGCCCAACCTTTGGCAGAACCTAAAACATCAGAGTTGCTGAACCCGCCAACCGCACCTAAAAACTGAATATCTTCAAGTGTTTCACGACCCGAAATTAAATCGGTCATGTGTACATCTTTTACATCAAATCCGGCCAAGTACATGGCGTTTGCCATTTCACGTTCCGAATTACTTCCTTTTTCACGTAAAATCGCTGCTTTTGGCCTCTTGTCATTACGAGGAGCCTGCGACGTGCTAATCTCATCAACAGATTGCTTCGTTCCACTCGCAATGACATCCTTAAGTTTTCCTGTAAAATGACTTGGGAAGTTGTACTGCAAAGGCTGGTTTTTGTAGTTATCGTAACGTTCTTGCGCTAAACCGTTAGCCGTTTGTTTTTGGTCTAATAAGAACGATGTTTTATACCAAGTATCACGCAATTTGGAAACAGACAGATTGAACGTATCGTTTCCGTTGATGATGCTCAATGAATCATTGGCAATGGCTTTTCCAATGTTAAAGAATTCAATATTAGCTTCAGATAGCGTTTTTTCAATTGAAGCATCTTTCGACTGAATCACTAAACCAGCGTTTTCAGCAAACAATACTTTAAACGAATCGTTTTCAGCTAAAGCAGTAATATCCAGTTCGGCACCTAAATTATTGTCAGCAAAGCACAATTCCAATAGCGAGGTAATCAAACCACCTGAAGCCACATCGTGCCCAGCTAGAATTTGTCCGTCTAGAATGAGTTGTTGAATGGTGTTGAATACGGTTTTAACGTAAGCAGCAGATTTAACATTAGGTGCATCGTTACCAATTTTGTTAACCACTTGGGCAAACGAACTGCCGCCCAATTTAAAATGATCTTGAGATAGGTTAATGTAATAAATGTTTCCGCCGTCTTTTTGTAGCACAGGCTCAATTACTTTGTTGATGTCGATACAATTGGCTGCAGCCGAAATGATTACGGTTCCCGGTGAAATAACCTCTTCGTTAGGGTATTTTTGCTTCATGGAAAGGGAATCTTTTCCTGTTGGAACGTTGATGCCCAAATCGATAGCAAATTCTGAAACTGCTTCAACAGCTTCGTATAAACGGGCATCTTCGCCTTCGTTTTTACATGGCCACATCCAGTTTGCAGATAGCGATACATTTTTTAACCCGTCTTTTAACGGTGCCCAAATAATGTTGGTTAAGGCTTCGGTGATGGAGTTTCTGCTTCCGGCTACCGGATTGATTAATCCAGAAATAGGCGAGTGCCCAATGGAGGTGGCGATGCCTTCTTTGCCTTTAAAATCCAAGGCCATTACGCCAACGTTGTTCAACGGTATTTGCAATGGGCCAACACATTGTTGCTTGGCTACTTTTCCGCCAACACAACGGTCTACTTTATTAGTTAACCAGTCTTTACAGGCTACGGCTTCAAGTTGTAATACTTGCTCCAAATAATCATGGAAATTATCGGGATTGTAAGCCACATCGGCATAATTTCGTGTAACCTTTTTATCGTACATGTAGGTTTTTGGCGAACTGCCAAACATGTCTTCCATAGCTAAATCCATGGGTTTGTGGCCATTGGTTTTGCTCTCGAAAGTAAAACGGTTATTGCCGGTAACATCACCCACGGTGTACATGGGAGAACGTTCACGGTCGGCAATTTTTTGAAGGGTTTCAATATGTTTTTCAGAAATAACCAAGCCCATGCGTTCCTGAGATTCGTTACCAATAATTTCTTTATCGGACAGGGTTGGGTCGCCTACGGGTAATTTATCTAAATCAATATGTCCGCCGGTTTCTTCAACTAATTCCGACAGACAGTTTAAATGCCCGCCAGCCCCGTGATCGTGAATGGAAACAATGTGGTTTTCATCGCTTTCTACCATACCACGTACTGCGTTGGCAGCACGTTTTTGCATTTCGGGGTTTGAACGTTGTACGGCATTCAATTCAATACCCGATTCAAATTCGCCCGTGTCGGCACTCGATACGGCGGCACCGCCCATACCAATGCGGTAGTTTTCACCACCAAGAATCACGACTTTGTCGCCTTCTTTTGGAGTGTCTTTTAAAGCTTGGTCGGCTTTACCGTAACCAATACCTCCAGCTTGCATAATCACTTTGTCGAAGCCTAATTTTCTAGCATCTTCTTCGTGTTCAAAAGTTAATACCGAACCGCAGATTAGTGGCTGACCGAATTTATTACCAAAATCGGAAGCACCATTTGAAGCTTTAATCAAGATGTCCATTGGTGTTTGGTATAGCCACTTGCGTTCATCCATGGCTTTTTCCCAAGGCCGGTTTTCTTCCAGTCTGGAATAAGAGGTCATGTAAACAGCCGTTCCTGCCAAAGGCAAAGAACCTTTTCCGCCAGCTAAACGGTCACGAATTTCGCCACCCGAACCCGTTGCAGCACCGTTAAAAGGCTCAACTGTAGTCGGGAAATTGTGGGTTTCCGCTTTAAGCGAAATTACAGAATCGAAATCTTTGGTTTGGTAAAATTCAGGAACGTCGGCACGCTTTGGAGCGAACTGCTCTACTTTTGGGCCTTTAATGAAAGCCACGTTATCTTTATAGGCCGAAACAATATCGTTTGGGTTGGTTTCAGACGTTTTACGGATCAGTTTGAATAATGATGTGGGTTTCTCCTCGCCATCAATTACAAATGTGCCGTTAAAAATTTTATGACGACAGTGCTCACTGTTTACCTGTGAAAATCCAAATACTTCAGAATCGGTTAACGGGCGACCAATTTTCTTGGCTACACCTTCTAAATATTCAACTTCTTCGTCGCTCAAAGACAATCCTTCCTGAATGTTGTAAGCGGCAATATCTTCAATATCCAGAATAGGGTCTGGCTTGATGTTTATGGTAAATGATTCTTGATTAAGTCCGTTGAATTTCTCAGAAATCATCGGGTCGTAATCCTTAAAATCTTCCGAAACGGCCTGAAATTCCTCAATTCGAATAATGTCTGAAATCCCCATATTTTGAGTGATTTCGACAGCATTGGTACTCCAAGGGGTAATCATGGCAGCACGTGGCCCAACAAAAAAAGCATCCAATGATGCTTGCTCTATTTTAGGCTGGTTGCCAAATAACCATGTTAGTTTAGAAATGGTTTCGGTTGATAATTCTTTTGTTGTTTGTACGGCAAACACTTTGCCGGTTACGTTTCCAAAGAAATGAATCATTATGTATGGGTTTGTAAATGTATTTGAAAATGCAAAAATACGTTTTTATTTTAGATTGTAGATTGCTGATTTTCGATTTTTGAAAGGGTTACGAACAGGATTTTAACACCGAAAATTAAAAATATTTATCTAAAATGGTTTTGACTGAATTTCGGTAAGAATTTCCGAATAAATTGAGGTGAACCAGCAAATAATACAATTGGTAAATGTCGATTCGGGCAGAAGTTTCGTTTGAAAACGGAATAATTTCAGCGTAAGATTGATAAAAACTCTCACCAAAACCGCCAAACAATTTGCTCATTGCAATATCAACCTCGTTGTGCCCAAAATATACGGCAGGGTCTATTACATAGGGCGTGCCGTCTTTTGAAATTAAATAGTTGCCGCTCCACAAATCGCCATGTAATAACGCTGGTTTAATGTTTTTGAATAATGGAGATAGTGAATTGTTCATTTTCTGAACCGAAGGGATTTCAGCGGAATCGAGCAAATGTTTTTGATGTGCCAGTTTCAGCTGTGGACGTAACCGTTCGTGAATATAAAAATCGCACCAATTGCTGTGTTGCGTGTTGCTTTGTGGCAAACTGCCGATGAAATTGTCGGTGCCCAATCCAAAATTTTCAGAAGTACATTGGTGTAACCGGGCGAGTTGTTGGCCTAAATGTTCGAAATCTTTAGCGGAAGGTGATTTGCTTTCAATGAATTCCATTAAAAGAAAAGCATGGTTTTCAAAGGAATCGCAAACTAAAACTTTTGGTGTTTTTATGGTGTTTGTATAACCAATTAAGTTGAGGCCGTTGGCTTCAATTTCAAACATGTTTAATGCGGATGAAGCTTGGTTGGTTTTCAGGAAATAGGCATTTGTGGCCGTTTCAATTTTATAAGCCGTTGAAATGTCGCCACCGTGAACGGATGAAACATGTTTTATATCTTCATCCAATATTCCTGAAAGGTGGATTTTTAAATCGGTTTGCATGATTTAAAAATACGGAAGAAGATTTAGAAACTGAATTTTTATAGTTTTCGTCAACTTGAATTGTCACGCTGAGCGCAGTCGAAGCGCTATTTGGCCTCTTGTTAAAAAGAGTTCGTATTAATGTGATTCTGAAACAAGTTCAGCATGACGAGAAACTAGACTTTCCGCTCCAAAAGCGCCATATAAAACCCATCAAAACCACTTTCGTGGGCGAATACTTTTTTGTCTTTTACAAAATTGAAATCGGCACCAACCTCAGTTTTTAAAAAGGCTTCTACCTGATTTTGGTTTTCCGAAGGCAGTACCGAGCAAGTAGCGTAAACCAGTTTTCCGCCGGGTTTTACCATTTTTGAGTATTGTTGCAGTACCTCTTGTTGGGTCACTCGAATACGGTCTAAAAACTCAGGTTCCAATTTCCATTTGGCATCGGGGTTGCGACGCAACACACCCAAACCAGAACATGGGGCATCAATTAAAACACGGTCGGCTTTGCTGTGCAGTTTTTTTATGGGTTTGGTGGAATCGATCACGCGCATATCGAAGTTATGTACGCCATTGCGCTTAGCACGAATTTTAAGTTTTTTAAGTTTACTTTCGTAAATATCCATGGCAATAACCTGCCCTTTATTTTGCATTAAAGCCGATAAATGCAGGGTTTTTCCACCGGCACCAGCACAAGTATCCACTACTTTCATTCCGGGTTTTACATCTAGAAAATCGGCCACCAGTTGCGACGAGGCATCCTGTACTTCAAAAAGTCCGTTCTTAAAAGCATCGGTAACAAAAACATTGGCACGTTCCTTTAATTTTAATGCCGACGGATAGCCTTTTACAAATTCGGTTTCAATAGTATTTTCATCAAAAAGAATACTTTGCAGTTTTTCCTTGGTCGTTTTTAAGGTGTTGACGCGCAAAATCACATCGGCCTGTTCGTTTTGCATGGCAATTTCTTTGGTCCACACGGCATCGCCCAATTCTTTTGCGCCCACTTCATCAATCCAATCGGGAATAGACTCACGGAATTTTCTAATTTTAGAAAGCTCATCAAAACGGCCTTTTATTTTTCGGGTTGGGGTATTTTCAAAATACTTCCAATCGGGTAATTTTATGCCTTTTAAGGTGGCCCAAACGGCAAATAAACGCCACAGGTTATCGCGATCAAACGGTTCGTTAACTTCGGCAATTTCGGCGTAAAGGCGCTTCCAACGGACAATATCATAAGTGGTTTCGGCCACAAAAGCGCGGTCGCGAGCGCCCCAACGTTTATCGCGTTTCAATAATTGTTGAATCACTTTATCGGCGTATTGTTCTTCGTTGAAAATTTGCGTTAATCCGTCAATAACCGCAAAGCATAAATTTCTGTGTAATCGCATGGTTTTAGTAATCAGTTTTCAGTCGCAGTAAGCAGTCTTACCATAAACTGAAATTTAAGCAGGCAAAGTTACGTTAATTGCCATGAATTCACGAATGTTTTATTAATTAGATGAATAGGTTTATCTTTTCCGAAAATTAGTATCTATGAAATCATTTTTTGCTGGTCTGTTTGTTTTGGTGTGCTGTGTTTCCTGTGGGAAGAAGAGCGATTTTATTCCCCGGAATTTTAATACGGTTGAAATTGAAACGCTTTTACAAGATTCGCTTTTGAATGTTAGGGCTATAGAGTTGAATGAAGAGAGGTTATTAGGCATTTCTTCTGTTGGGAAGCAGTATTCCTTATTCTTTGATGGGGTAAAAGAGATAAATGAAATTGAATTATTACGAAGTTCAGAATCCCGCTTTAGGTCTTGCGCTATCCAGAATGATAACTTTTTTTATCTTTCTATTGGAACTCCTGTTGAACTGTACAAAAATGGAATGTTGGTTTACCAAGAAACCCACCCCAAAGCCTTTTACGATTCTATAGATTTTTGGAACGATGAGGAAGGCATCGCCATTGGCGATTCTACCGATGGATGTTTGAGCATTATCGTTACACGTGATGGTGGTGAAACTTGGGCAAAACTAACTTGCAATGAATTGCCAAAAGGTATTGAAAACGAAGGTGCTTTTGCCGCCAGCGATACCAATATTGCCATTGTGGGCAATCATACTTGGGTGGCCACCACGGCTGGGCGCGTGTATTATTCGCCCGACAGGGCCAGAACTTGGCAGGTTTTCGATACGCCAATTGTTAAGGAAAAAGACACCGAAGGGATTTATTCCATCGATTTCTATGATGAGCTGAACGGTTTCGCCATTGGTGGCGATTATACCAATCCGGATGCTAATTCAGCTAACAAAATTAAGACTACCGATGGAGGAAAAACTTGGCGTTTGGTAGCACAAAAACAAAATCCGGGTTACCGAAGTTGTGTGCAATACATTCCAAACAGCTACGGAAAGGAATTGGTGGCTATTGGGTTTAAAGGCATCGATTTTAGCAACGATGCCGGTGAATCCTGGAAACACTTAAGCGACGAGGGATTTTACACCATTAGGTTTTTAAACGATAGTGTGGCGTATGCCGCTGGTGCGGGCCGCATTTCAAAATTAACGTTTAGGGAATAAAAAAAGAACCTTTTATTGGTCCTTTTCTTTTTCCATGCGGTGTTTTAATTTTTTATCGACGTACCTGTCAAACAATCGTTTTTTAAAATCCTCTTCGGCCATTTTCAGCAAAATGATTTTTTTATCAGAAAGGATTGGCTTTAGTTGTTGAATCAGTTTGGCTTCTTCGGCGTGCAATTGGTTTTCGTATTTGGTTAAATCGGCGAGAAGCTGTTTTGCTTTAACTTCGCTTAACGATTCGCGGTTTTCTTTTATTTCGCGGTGCAATCCTCTAATTTTTTCGTGCCTTAACTTTGAAGTGGTTTCTTCGTAAGCGTTGTAAATGGGCCAAAATTTTTCGGCCTCATCGGCTGTTAAATTAACGCGTTCTGAGATAAATGGGATTTTCAGTTTTTTAAATTTATCGTGGCGTTGCGAAAACGCGTTGATGGAAATAAAAAGAATGAGTATGGGGAGCATTTTCTTTTTCATGTTCTTGTATTATTCTAACATTATGTCTTCAAGGTTAACATCGTTTAAAATATAGTCTTCAAAAGACTCGTCATCAATGGTCACTTCAGAGAAATTATCGACATAAAAATCGTCTTCCGTAAGTGAGGTATTGATTTCGTAGCTGCCAATATCTTCTTCTAAAATATAATTTTCAACGGTTTCGGTGTCCAAAGAATCAAAAGTAGTGGGTTTGGTTTCTAAAATCGATAAATTGAAAAGTAACAAAATGGCAGCCGCTATGCTCGATACATAAACCAAAGTTCTTTTGCTAAAAATAGAAATGACTTTTGGCTCTTCGACTTTCGGAACCTTATTGAGAATGGTATTTTCCAGTCCGTCTAAATAATCTTCGGGCATAACAAAACCAGAACCGCTAACATTTGCTTTGAGTTTGGCTTCAGTAAACAGTCTGTCTTCTAGAGTATCAAAGTAATTGTCGGGAGTTTTAAATCCGGTGTTTTTAATGTTATGTAACTTGTTGTCTTCCATTCTATTTATAAGACTGTTTTTTTTTATAAAGGTTTAATTGTTAGTTAAATAGTCTTCAATTTTTTTTACGGCGATATGGTACGAGGCTTTCAAGGCCCCTTCGCTGGTTTCCAATATTTCTGAAATTTCCTTGTATTTCAAATCCTGAAAATATTTCATATTAAAAACCAATTGCTGCTTTTCGGGCAATGTGGCAATGGCTTTTTGCAATTTTAATTGGATGTCTGTTCCTTCAAAATACACATCTGACGTTAAATTATTTATGGCCTGTTGCTGAACTTCTTCGCTGCTAGTTTGTAACCGCTTGGCGTTTTTGTTGATGAACGTAATCGACTCATTGGTAGCGATGCGGTACATCCACGAAAACAGTTTGCTGTCTCCCTTAAAATTATGAATATTTTTATAAACTTTTATAAAAGTGTTTTGAAGTACATCGTCAGTGTCGTCGTGCGATTTCACAATATTTCTGATGTGCCAATACAACCGTTCTTTGTAGAGCGAAATCAATGCCCTAAAAGCTTCGTCTTTATCCTTGTCGGATTTTAATTGTTCTAACAGTTGTACTTCCTCTATCACTAAAATAGTTTGGTTTTAGACCGATAAAAATAGGAAAAGTTTAAATGAAACTTTCTTTGAAATAAAACATGTTGAAAATCAAGAGGTTAAAAATAAAAACATCGACAAAAAGCAACAAAAATACGATTAAGTGTATTTTTTCTTGTAGGATAAATATTTGTGACATATATTTGTATCAGAAACCTACTTATAAATGTTGGATTGCCCCAAATCTAGCAAGAACAAAAAAAAGGATAGTTGCCCCCAAATCACTATCCTTTTTTATTTTTTATAAACGTTTCGTGCTTCGAAAGCTTTATTCAAAGCTTTGCATTTCCACGAGTTTTTGATAAACACCTTTTTTGGCAATAAGTGCATTGTGTTTGCCTTGCTCTACAATTTCTCCTTTGTGGAGCACTACTATTTCATCGGCATTTTGGATGGTCGATAAACGGTGGGCAATAACGATAGAGGTTCTGTTTTTCATCATATTTTCCAGCGCTACCTGCACCAAGCGTTCGCTTTCGGTATCGAGAGCCGATGTGGCTTCATCTAAAATCATGATCGGCGGACTTTTAAGCACGGCACGTGCAATGCTTAATCGTTGCTTTTGTCCTCCAGAAAGTTTGTTCCCAGCATCACCAATATTGGTGTCGATGCCATTGGGCAGTTCTTTTACAAATTCCCAGGCATTGGCCACTTTTAGAGCTTCAATAACCGCTTCGTCCGTGGCGTTCTCGTTCCCCAGTTTAAGGTTATTTTTTATGGTGTCGTTAAACAGAATGGCGTCTTGGGTAACGATGCCCAATTGTTTGCGCAATGAGCTAGTGGTAATATCATTAATGTTAATGCCATCAATTAAAATCTCGCCTTTGTTAACATGGTAAAAACGGGTAATTAAATTGGCAATAGTCGATTTTCCACTGCCCGATTGTCCTACCAGAGCCACGGTTTTTCCTTTGGGAATGGTTAACGAGAAATTCTTTAGCACATAATCGTCTTGATATTTAAACGAAATGTTTTTGAATTCAATTTCCGAATCGAAATCTGTTTTTTCAATGGCATTGGGTTTGTCGCGCAAAGGGTTAGGTGTATCGATAATTTCCTGGATGCGCTCGGCTGCGGCATTACCTTGTTTGATGTTGTAAAGTCCTCTAGAAATCGCCTTTGCCGGAACCATAATATTGTAAGCCAAGCCCATAAAAGCAATGAATGAGCTCCCGTCAAGCGAGCCATCAACCAATACCAATTGGCCGCCGTACCAAAGCAAAATGGAAATGACCAAAATGCCTAAAAACTCACTGGTTGGCGAGGCCAAATTTTGACGGTTCAACAGTTTATTCGAAAAATGGTAAAATCGGTTTGAGCTTTCCCTGAATTTATCGTCGAATTTTTGTTCGGCGTTGAAACCTTTAATGATGCGCAATCCGGTTAAGGTTTCTTCTAAGGTAGAAAGAATTACGCCCTGTTCGTTTTGAACGCGATCCGATTTTCGTTTTAAACTCTTTCCAATCCTTGAAATAATAATGCCTGATATCGGAATAAAAATAAACACAAAAATGGTAAGCTTAGCGCTCAAAATAATCATACCGATTAGTGTGAAAATAATCATTAACGGTTCTCGGGCAATAAGTTCCAACACCGGAAGCATGGAATACTGAAGTGTAGCTACATCGTTAGTGACACGGGCCATAATATCCCCCTTCTTTTGTTCTGAAAAGTAGGAGAGTGGCAGTTCTACCGTTTTTGTGTAAACGGCATTTCGTAAATCGCGTACCACGCCATTTCTTAAAAACACCATGAAATAATTGGCCAAATAGCCAAAAATATTCTTCAGTAAAAATAAGGAAATGATTAGCCCGACTACCAATAACAAGGCTTTTTGCGGGTCGTTTTCGGCATATTGATTAACGTGGTAGGCCAAAAAATCTTTGTAATAGTCTTTTAGTCCTGAAATACCTTCGTAAACGGGTTTGGTAATTTGGGTGACTTCGTCCTTTTTTTCGAATAAAATATCGAGCATTGGGATCAATGCTATAAAAGACAGGGTGCCGAATAGTGCATAAAACACGTTGGAAATGATATGCCCAAAAGCATAACTTTTATAAGGTTTGGCGTACCTTAGAATATTATAAAAATGATTCATTAAACCAGAATTGTCTATTTATAAAACATGCTTTTATGGAAACCATAAAAGCATGTAAATTTTTAGCAAAGATATGGGTTATTAAATTAATTTCATGTCTTTTAAAATAGCTTCGGCCTTGGCATCGAGCTCGGCTTCGGTCTTTTTAAAATCGGAAACATTGTTTAATTTGGTATTTACGCTAACATAGAATTTTATTTTTGGCTCTGTACCGCTGGGGCGAAGGGCCACTTGGCTACCGTCTTCAGTATAATAAATCAAAACATTCGATTTCGGTATATCGATTTTACTCTCTTCACCGGTAGACATATTTTTAGACGTTGATAAACTATAGTCTTCAAAACGAACCACTTTGGAGCCGTTGATGACTTTTAGGGTATTGTTTCGGGCATCGGTCATCATTTGTTTGATTTCCTCGGCGCCTTCAATCCCTTTTTTGGTAAGTGATACTAATTTTTCTTTATAAAATCCGTGCTCGGTGTACAGCTTTAAAAGGTCTTCGTAGAAAGAGCTTCCGTTCGATTTTGCAATGGCAGCAATTTCGCAAGCCAATAGTGTTGAGGTCACGGCATCTTTATCACGAACAAAATCACCTACCATATAACCAAAACTTTCTTCACCTCCGCCAATAAAATCCAATTCAGGGAAATCGTGAATCAGTTTGGCAATCCATTTAAATCCGGTAAGTACAATTTTGTTTTCAACACCATAAGCTTCAGCCAATCGGTTAAGCATTGGGGTAGAAACAATGGTAGTGGCAATAAATTCCTTACCTTTTATTTTGCCTTCCTTTTTCCATTTTTTCAAAAGGAAATCGGTCATCATCAACATGGTTTGGTTGCCGTTTAGCAGTTGCAACTCGTTTTCAGAATTCCGAACGGCCACACCCAAACGGTCGCAGTCGGGGTCGGTACCAATAACGATGTCGGCATTTACTTTTTCGGCCAATTCCAAAGCCATTTTTAAGGCTGCTGGTTCTTCGGGGTTGGGCGATTTTACCGTTGGGAAACCACCGTCTGGCACTTCCTGTTCCTTTACAATATGAACATTTTTGTATCCCGCTTGTTTTAAGGTTTCTGGTACTGCGGTTATCGATGTGCCGTGAAGCGACGTAAACACAATGGTTAAATCGTCTTTAGCTGCTTGGGTAGCACCAACGCACCCGTTGTCAACCGAGGCGTCAACAAAAGCATCGTCAACAGTTTTTCCTATATAGTGGATTAAATCGTTATTGGCTTCAAATTTTATGTCGGCGTAGTCCAACTCGTTTATCATATCAATTACGGCACTATCATGTGGAGGCACCAATTGGCCACCATCTTGCCAGTACACCTTATAGCCGTTGTATTCTGGCGGGTTGTGCGATGCCGTTAAAACAATACCGCAGTGGCATTTTAGATGTCTTACCGCGAATGATAATTCTGGTGTAGGGCGTAAATCTTCAAAAAGGTAAACCTCAATGCCGTTGGCCGAAAACACATCGGCAACCACTTTGGCCAAAGTTTTACTGTTGTGGCGGCAATCGTAAGCGATTACCGTTTTTGGTGTAACGCCTGGAAATTGTTTATGTAAATAATTGCTTAACCCCTGGGTGCTTTTTCCCAAAGTATATTTATTGATACGGTTGGTGCCCACGCCCATAACGCCGCGCATCCCGCCGGTACCAAATTCTAAATCTTTATAAAAACTTTCTTGAATATCTTTTGGGTTGTTGGCAATACTCTCTTTAATCGTGGTTTGTGTGTTTTCATCAAATGCTGGAGTTAGCCAAGCATTGATCCGTTCTAAAATTTTAGGTTCAATGTGTATCATAATCTCTGGAAAGTTTAGTTCAAAATTAATTAATAGCTGTAAATCATCCTATGATTGAATGAAGTTTTTAAAGTTAACAAATAGTTTGAAAAATCTTAATTTAAATTCAATTTCTCTTTGATTAAATAGCGTTTTTTATCGGATTTGTTTCGAAGAACGATTTCACCTAAAAATCCGGCCACAAAAAATTGCGTACCGATAACCATTGTGGCTAGGGCAATATAGAATTGCGGACGCTGGGTGATAAGCCTTCCGCCGGGGTTTAAAAACAATTTGTCGACGCCCAAATAGGCCGAAAAGGCAAAACCAATGGCGAACATAATAAAGCCAAGCGCGCCGAACAAGTGCATAGGGCGCTTGCCAAAACGCGATAAAAACCAAATAGTAATTAGGTCTAAAAAGCCATGGATAAATCGGTTCATCCCAAATTTGGTGACGCCATACTTTCGGGCTTGGTGCTGAACCACTTTTTCTCCAATTTTGGTGAATCCGGCGTTTTTGGACAACACGGGGATGTAGCGGTGCATTTCACCATTTACATCAATATTTTTTACAACGTCAATTTTGTAGGCTTTCAATCCGCAGTTAAAATCGTTTAGTTTTACGCCAGATGTTTTTCGGGCGGCCCAATTGAAGAGTTTGGAGGGCATGTTTTTTGAAATAACCGAATCGTAGCGTTTCTTTTTCCAACCCGAAACCAAATCGAAACCTTCATTAATAATCATATTGTACAGCTCGGGGATTTCATCGGGGCTGTCCTGTAAATCGGCATCCATAGTAATCACAACGTTACCTTGGGCTTTTTCAAACCCTGCGTGGAGAGCCTGCGATTTTCCGAAGTTTTTTAAAAAACGGATGCCTTTAACGTTACTGTTTTTTTCAGAAAGGTTTAAAATGGTTGGCCAAGAATCGTCGGTACTGCCATCGTCAATGAAAATGATTTCATATGAAAAACGATTGGACTGCATCACGTTTACAATCCAATCGTGTAATTCTGTTAAAGATTCCTGTTCGTTAAGTAGTGGTATAACTACAGATATATTCATTTAAATGGATTCTGAATTCAATAGTCCAAAAGTACTGAATTATTCGGCGTTCGGATTATTTTTTTTCAACGCAGCGGCAACAATAAGTCCTATAACACTAAAAAGCACCAAATAACCTGCCAATCCTTTAAGTACATTGCCAATGGAATATTGGTTTTGCGATTCTATTTGCTGTACGGTTTGGTCGATAACTTCTGTGGGCGTGTTAAAGCCCTCAAGCATGTTTACGGTTTGTTCGATGGTTTTTTGTTTTAATACCTCGGCGGCTTCGGTGTCAATCACGTTAAACAATAAAAAGGAAACCACGGTACTGATTAACAGCCCTAAAAGTACCGTTATAAAATAAGATTTAAATGCCTGTTTAAAACTTGCATAACCATCTTGTGCTTGTTTTGTTTTAGCTACCGATATAATGCCAAAAACAATAATGGCTATCATTATAAATATGCCCAGCCACATATTGGTCAGCAATTCAATGTTAATGGCGTAGGCCAAAACGGTAATAAGCGATAGTGCCACGCCCAAATACAACCCGTAATTGGTGGCAATAGATTTTAAAGATTTTTCCATAATATTGTGTTCGTTTTTGTTAGCTGACAGGTTAGTGGCCAAAGATACTAAAACGTTACATTTGTGGTTGAAATAAAAAATATTAAAAAGTGTTGTGCATTTATAAAAAATACTTAAATTTGCACTTCCAAAATTGAAAAGAATAAAAAGCATTTAGCGATGAGAAAAGGTATACATCCAGAAAATTATAGAGTAGTAGCGTTCAAAGACATGTCTAACGACGATGTGTTTTTAACTAAATCTACCGCTGATACTAATGAAACAATTGAAGTTGACGGTGTTGAGTATCCATTAGTTAAGATGGAAATTTCCAGAACATCGCACCCTTACTACACTGGTAAATCTAAATTGGTTGATACTGCCGGTCGTATTGATAAATTCAAGAACAAATACGCTAAGTTTAAAAAATAATCTTAGTAACAATATATTTTTTAAGCCTTTCAGGAATGAAAGGCTTTTTTGTTTTGTACAATTAAGCTACATTTGAAAGTGCAAAAAAACGAAGCAAAGAGCTTTAAAAACCTTTGCTACAGTTTATAACACCAGCTATTATGAATTACATTCTTTTTGACGGCCCCTCTCGCAACAACTTGTTGCCCTTTACATTTACTAGACCTGTTGCCGATATACGTGTTGGCATACTAACCATTAGGGAAAAATGGGAGTCGTTTTTAGATACCACAACCACAACGGTAACTGAAGATTATCTTTCCGATAAATTCCCCATGGTGGAAATGGAAGAAAATGTAATGATAAACGCATCGTATCTGCCCAATTTGGAATTGGTGGAAATGGTAAAGGATTTAAAAGAAAACCAGGCCATTTTTAAAGATGAAGATGTAATTGCATTTTTTGCAAAGGAAGCTCAAGAAGATATTGATTTTGATGATTATGAAGCTGTGGAGTTTACTGAAGATATTGTTAAGATTGAACATACTTGGGATATTTTCTCTAAAAATGGAGAGGCCATTCAGGAAGATTTTACGCTCATAACAAAAAATAGGAGTTCGCAGCCTATTCCGTCGAGCAACAATGTTATTGCTCCCGAAAATATTTTTATCGAAAAAGGCGCGAAATTGGAGTTTACAACGCTAAATGCGAGCAAAGGCCCGATTTACATTGGCAGAAATTCTGAAATCATGGAGGGCTCTATCATTCGTGGCCCCCTAGCGCTTTGCCAAGGAGCAACCATTAAAATAGGTGCAAAAATTTATGGACCAACTACCATTGGCCCCAGTTGTAAAGCCGGCGGAGAGATTAACAACGCTGTCATGTTTGCCAATTCCAATAAAGGTCACGATGGCTATTTGGGCAATTCCGTTTTGGGTGAATGGTGTAATTTGGGTGCCGATACCAATACCTCAAACCTTAAAAATAACTATGCCGAAGTGCGTCTATGGGATTACCAAACCGAGAGCTTTGCCAGAACCGGATTGCAGTTTTGCGGACTCATGATGGGCGATCACAGTAAATGTGGTATCAATACCATGTTCAACACCGGAACGGTTGTGGGCGTGAGCGCCAATATTTTTGGCAGCGGTTTCCCCAGAAATTTTGTGCCCAGTTTTAGTTGGGGCGGTAGCGGTGGTTTCACAACTTACTTAACCAAAAAAGCTTTTGAAGTGGCCGAAGTTGTGATGGCACGCCGTAACATGGAATTTACCGAACAGGACAAAGCGATTTTGGAGCATGTTTTTGAGGAAACTAAAAAGTACAGGAGGGAATAGTTCATGCTCGGGATTTTACTTATTTACTTTATAGGAAAACGGTTTTATGATTTGGCCGAAGAATATAATCAAAGCAAATGGCTCTATGCTATTTTGAGTATAATTATTTATTATGTTTCAGGTGCTGTGGTGCTGGCTATTGTTGCTATTTTAGATATGAGGATATTTGGTTGGGGTTTTGATTGGAATTCTTTTGGAATTAACCTACTGTCCCTGCCCGTAGGTTTGCTCACGCTTTGGGGGTTTTATGCGCTACTTGAAAACCGTTGGAAAAAATCTGTTGTTGTCGTAAAAGATGAAATTGGCGATATTGGGAAAAACATTGAAGAGGATTAAAAATAGCACATTTTTTTCGTCATGCTGTCCCGAAAGCTTTCGGGGTTGATTCAGCATCGCATAATTTTTGAACAATCATTCTTGCTTTTTCACTCTCCGTAAATCCAACAAATTAATAGGGTTGATGCCCAACCCGCTAACCTGTTTTTGGGTAAACCGAATTACTTCGTCATAATACAAAGGCACCATGATGGCTTTGTCCATAGCTAATGAATCCATTTTAGTGTAAAGCAGTTTTCGTTTTTCGATATCGGTTATGGTAAAGGCTTTGTTGTACAAACTGTCAAACTCAGTGTTTTTGTAATGAAAATAGTTGGAGCCACCCGGAGCAAAATTCTTGCTGTAAAAAATGGACAGGTAATTTTCGGCATCCAAATAATCGGCTATCCATGAGCTTCGGAACATATCTACTTTCCCGTTAGAGCGTGCCGCACGCAAAGTGGCTTCGGGCATCACGTCCACATTAATTTTTAATCCGGCCTTTTGAAGCTCCCGTTGAATAAATTCACAAAAACTTAAATAATTACTGGTCGTCACTAAGGTGATTTCTGGGTTTTTAATGCCGCTTTCGGTTTTAAATTGCTGGATAAGCTGTTTGGCTTTTTCGGGTTTATAAGTAAAACCAATTGATTTATCATGCCCTTGCAGGCCAATGGGAATAAAGCCACCGTTGGCCGGGTTGCCAATCCCGTTGCGTAGATACACCATCATTTTTTTTCGGTCGAAACCATAGTTTATGGCTTTTCTAATGAGTTCCGATTGTATTTCGGGTGTTTTAGAATCCAAATAAAAACCTAGATATTCGGTATTCAAATATGGGCCACGAATCATGTTAACAGTTTCAGCATATTTCTTTCTTAGTTTACCATCGGCCGTTAACAATTCGTCTTTGTATGAGGCATCCAAACTATTTAAAAAATCGAGATTACCCTGAACGAACTGTAAAAATTCACTTTGTTTGTCGGGCAAAAAGGTAATGGCCACAGCCTCTAAATAGGGGAGTTGCTGTCCGTTTTCGTCAGTTTCAAAATAGTTTTCATTTTTCCGAAATACCAATTTTATGTTTTCCTCCCAGCGTTTAAATTTGAATGGGCCCGTGCCAATGGGGTGCGACCGGAATTCACCGCCATAATGCTCCACGATTTCTTTGGGTACCACCGAACAATATTTCATGGTAAGCAAACCGATAAATGCCGGAAATGGCTGTTTTAGGTAAATTTCAAAAATGGTATCGTTTATAGCTTTAAAATCATCCACTTTGTTTAAAACCCAACTGCCCGGAGCAGCAATTTTTTCGTCCCGTAAACGATTGAGGCTATAGGTAAAATCGTTGGCCGTTACGGTTCTTGTGGAGTCTTTTCCGAAAAGTTCGTGTTTGTGAAAATAAACGTCGTTCCTTAAGTGGAAGGTGTATGTGAGTCCATCTTCCGAAACCTGCCATTTTTTTGCGATACTGGGTAAAATGTTCAATTCGTCATCCAGTTGAACCAGCCCATTGTAGAGTTGGTTGCACACTGAGTTGTCTTGCAAGGTTCGCGAAAACGCCGGATCTAAAGTGTTGATGTTGGCATATTCGTTATACCTAAAAACCAAATGCTCTTGGTTTGAATGGGAACCACTTCCGCAGGAAAAAAGAAAAACTAAAGCACAACTAATTGATAAATAAGATATTGTTTGGCGCAAAACGGGTTTTATCATGTGGTTTATTAGTTGTAAATTTGCAATCTTTTAAGTGTAAAGATAAATATTAAAATGATTCTGGAATAATCCCGACTGCTATCGGGAATGACAACAAAAGATAATGAACAAAAAGGTCGCATTTTATACTTTGGGGTGCAAGCTGAATTTTTCGGAAACCTCTACCATTGCCAGAAGTTTTAACGATGAAGGGTTTGATCGGGTAGATTTTTCGGAAAAGGCAGATATTTATGTGATTAACACTTGCTCGGTAACTGAAAATGCCGATAAGCGTTTTAAAACCATAGTTAAGCAGGCCCAAAAAGTAAACCCTGAAGCTTTTGTGGCTGCCGTGGGCTGTTATGCGCAATTAAAGCCGCAAGAATTGGCCGATGTAGAGGGCGTGGATTTGGTTTTGGGGGCGACCGAAAAGTTTAAAATAACCGATTATTTAAACGATCTTTCCAAAAATGACTTTGGGGAAGTGCATTCGTGCGAAATTGAGGAAGCCGATTTTTATGTAGGCAGTTATTCCATTGGCGACCGTACCCGTGCTTTTTTAAAGGTTCAGGATGGCTGCGATTATAAGTGTACTTATTGCACCATTCCGTTGGCACGGGGTATTTCACGAAGCGATACTATGGAAAATGTTCTGAAAAACGCCAAGGAAATTTCAGAACAAAACATAAAGGAAATTGTGCTTACTGGCGTTAATATTGGTGATTACGGAAAGGGTGAATTTGGAAATAAAAAACACGAACACACCTTTTTGGATTTGGTTAAGGAACTGGATAAAGTGGAAGGTATTGAGCGTTTGCGTATTTCGTCCGTCGAGCCGAATTTATTGAAAAACGACACGATTGATTTGGTGTCGAAATCCCGAGCATTTGTGCCGCATTTTCATGTGCCGTTGCAATCGGGCAGTAACGACATTTTAAAAAAAATGAAACGACGCTATATGCGTGAATTGTATGTGGATCGCGTTTCAAAAATAAAAGAAGTGATGCCTCATGCCTGTGTTGGTGTGGATGTTATTGTTGGATTTCCGGGTGAAACTGACGAGCATTTTTTGGAAACCTACAATTTTTTGAACGAGCTGGATATTTCATATTTGCACGTGTTCACGTATTCTGAGCGCGATAATACCGAAGCTGCCGAAATGGATGGTGTAGTTGCTAAAAATGTAAGGAGCAAACGCAGTAAAATGTTACGTGGACTATCAGTAAAAAAACGTCGTGCCTTTTATGAAAGCCAAATGGGAACCACCAGAACGGTATTGTTTGAAAGTGAAAATAAAGAAGGTTACATACATGGTTTTACCGAAAATTACGTAAAAGTAAAAACCCCATGGAATCCCGAATTGGTAAATACACTGCATGAGGTGGAGTTGACCGAAATTGATGCTGACGGATTGGTAAGATTTCAGTTTGTAAACCAAATGGTGTCTTAGGGCATTTGCGAAAAACAAAAAAGCCGAAATTCAATTTGAATTTCGGCTTTTTTGATGATATAAATATCGTTAAATCCTTACCCCAACTGGAAGCATGCGTTTGTATTTTCGGTTGCTTCTCACAAATTTTGCAATTTCTGGGCTGGTGGGCACAATGCTTAAATTGCGGTCGGCAATGTGTTCAAAAACAAGCGCTAAAAAATCCTTTTTAAAATTCTCGTCTTTAATGTCTTCTGGGATAACTAACTTGGTTAAAAAGATCTTTCGTTCTTGCGATGAGTATTCAATTTTTGCTAATTGTCCGTCAATTTTAATTTCAAATTGACGCAAGAACTCATTGTCAATTAATTCTGCAGCTTCAACCATGATGATATATTTTAAATTATAAGGAATGTAAAATAGTGAGTACTATTTGTATAACTTTGTGCAAAAGTACGCAAAAAAAAGCTAAGAATAAAGCGATTAAGTGGTTAATCTCCTATGAGTCAAGAGCTAATACATGTTTATTTTATGCCCGGGATGGCGGCCAGCCCTAAAATTTTTGAGTACATAAAATTACCCGAAAATCAATTCAGAATGCATTTTTTAGAATGGAGTATACCTTTTGATAATGAGGGGTTTGAGGATTATGCATTACGAATGAGCCAAAAAATAAAGCATAAAGACGTGGTGTTGGTTGGGGTGTCCTTTGGCGGGGTGTTGGTTCAGCAAATAGATAGGTATGTAAACGCGCGGAAACTTATTATTGTTTCGAGTGTTAAAAGCATGTTCGAACTTCCAAAGCGAATGCTTTTGGCCAAAACCACTGGGGCGTATAAGATTTTGCCCATACAGTTAGCGAGCAAAATAGATATTTTTGAAAAATATGCTTTCGGCAAAACCATGACAAAACGTTTGGAGTTGTATAAAAAATATCTTTCCGTTAACGATGCGAAATACTTAAGCTGGGCCATAAAAAATATGGTATGTTGGGAGCAAAAGGAACACCGAAGTGATATTGTTCACATCCACGGCGATAAAGATCCGGTGTTTCCCATAAAATACATCAAAAAATGCATCGTTATTAAGAACGGAACGCATATTGCAATCATTAATAAATACAAATGGTTCAATGAAAATTTGCCTCAAATTATATTAGAGAACTAGATTAATTTTAATTAAATTTATAGAAAACTTTTTAAAGATGAAGATTGTACAGAAAGCCTTGGCATTGGTAGGATTATTAAGTTTATGCGCACTGTTTATTTACGCCCTACAAGACGCGCCAACCGATGAAAATTTCGAAAAAAAATTAATAAACGACTATAATGTTTATGCACTGCAAATCCCGCAAGATTTGAATTTTGCAGGAGAACCCATGCCTATTCAAAATCCAGATATATTGGAGCGCATGGATAGGGAGCTTTTGGTAAATACCTATTGGCAGTCTAATGGACTGTTGATGTTTAAACGAGCCAAAAAATACTTTCCCGTAATTGAACCTATTTTGGCAAAACATGGTGTGCCGGACGATTTTAAATATTTGGCAGTTATTGAAAGTGGATTAACCAATGCTGTTTCTCCGGCGGGAGCTCGAGGGGTTTGGCAAATTATGCCAGCTACGGGTCGTGAAAACGGATTGGAGGTTAACGATAATGTTGACGAACGCTACCATTTGGAGAAAGCTACTGAAGTGGCTTGCAAATACCTTTTAAAGTCGAAAGAAGATTTAGGTTCATGGACGCTGGCCGCAGCGGCTTACAATGCAGGAAATGCAGGTGTTTCCAGACGATTACGGGAACAGAACGTAGAGGATTACTACGATTTGCTTTTAGGGGAGGAAACAGGTCGGTATATTTTTAGAATTGTGGCACTAAAGGAAATTTTGTCCAACCCCACCAAATACGGTTTTAATTTTAGGGAAAAGGACTTGTATAGTCAAGTACCTACCTACCAAGTTGAGGTGGATACTGCTGTTACCGATTTTACTAAGTTTGCCGAACAATTTGGCATCAACTATAAATTATTGAAAATACACAACCCTTGGTTGCGCGAACCACATTTAAATAATAGGTCCAGAAAACAATACTTTATAGATATACCAGAAAAAGGATATTATAATTAACAATTAGTGATAGATTTTATAAAAGAGCATTTTTGGATAATATTAATTGTCCTTAATTACGTTATAGCCATTTCTGCGGTTATTACTATTGTGCTCAAAAACATCAACCCAACCAAAACTTTGTCGTACATCATTGTTTTGGTTTTTTTTCCTTTTTTGGGAATCCTAATTTACTATCTGTTCGGACAAGAATACCGAAAAAATAAAATTTTCAGCAGAAAGCACGTCCTGAACCAAAGCACCATAAAATCGATAAATGATGAGTTGGAATTGGATAGCGAGGAAATACAAAAGGTTGACGATTATCTTGAAGGCAAGGTGAAATTGGTAAAACTGCTTTATGATAACAAGACTTCGCCCTTAACGCTCTGTAACGATGTTGATATTTTAATTGATGGTGAAGAAAAATTTGATTATTTACTAAAAGATCTTAAAGCGGCCAAAAATCACATCCATCTGGAATATTACGTTATTAGGGATGGGCAAATATGGGATAAATTGTTGGATGTTTTATGCCAAAAAGCATCCGAAGGTGTTAAGGTAAGGTTGGCGTATGATGACGTAGGGAGCAAATTATCTTCAAAAACAAAACAACGACTGAATGATTGTAAAATTGAGCATTTCCCATTCATGCCAGTGGTTTTTTCGAAGTTTACAGGAAAAATGAACTACCGTAACCACAGAAAAATTGCAGTGATAGATGGGAAAGTAGCTTATGTTGGTGGAATCAATATTGCTGATGAATACGTTAATGGATACAACGACAATTTTTGGCGCGATACGCACTTAAGGTTGGTAGGTGAAGCCGTAAAGTCGTTGCAAATCAGTTTTTTTACTACTTGGCATTTTGTGTCGAATCAAAAACTGGAAATTTCCCGTTCTTATTTTCCGAAGGTAGATTGCGAGGGCAATGTAGCAATACAAATTGCAGCCAGTGGCCCCGATACCGATTGGGCGTATATCATGGAAGCCATCTTTACTGCCATCACCACTGCCGAAGATTACGTGTATATTACAACGCCTTATTTTGTGCCAAACGACCAAATAATCATGGCGCTGCAGGTGGCGTCAAAAAGTGGGGTAGATGTAAAGTTGATTATCCCAAAAGAATCAGATTCGTGGGTGGTAAAGCATGCAACCAATTCGTATTTAGAGCATTTGTTGGAGGCTGGTGTTGAGGTTTACAGATATACCAAAGGGTTTGTGCACGCCAAAACTATGGTGGTTGACGATATTTTTTCAACCATCGGCACTTCAAATATGGATTACCGCAGTTTTAATATCAATTTTGAAGTCAACGCCTTTATTTACGACAAAGAGAAAAGTAAAATGCTTAAAGAGCAATTTATTGAAGATTTAAAAAACAGCGAAGTCATAGAGCCCGAACGGTGGGTGAGTAGGCCTAAAGTGGCCAAGCTAAAAGAATCTTATTGTCGCTTATGGTCTCCGTTGATATAAAAAAACTCGAAGCTAGCGACTCCGAGTTTTTTTTATATGGTTAAATTTCAAAAAAATAAACGCGCTTTTTACCCCCTCCTTTTTTGGGCACGTAACGAACCACCGGCGCCGTAATGTTGGTTTGGCCCCACTGCACGCTTCATGTTTTGCTTCATCATTTTAATCTGTTCGGTAAGCATACCTTGCTTGTCCAGCTTTTGGGCTTCGGTAAGCAATTTTTGGGCTTCCTGTTTTCTGCGTTTAGAAAAGGCGATGCCTGCCAAGTTCAACTTGGCCATGGCTAAATCATGGTCCATAGACAGTCCAAGTGAAATGGCCTTCTTAAAATATTTTTCGGCTTCGTTCATATTGGTTTGCGAAACCATCAGTCCGTGCAAATAATTGTAATAACCCTGTTGTTTTTTTACTAATGCCGTTTCTGGATTTTTAATTTTGCCCAACCATTTTTTTGCGCCATCAAAATCTTGCTTGCGCAACCTTAAAAAGGCCAACAAGATAAATTCATTTTTAAAGTAAAGGAACACAAAAATAAGCGATAGCAGAATGAGCATGATTCCATTGCCAATATACCCTTCGGTAAATAGGTAAATGGCATAAGCTATAATAGCAACGGCAATAACAAGTTTTATGTTTTTATTGAACATGTTTTTAAACAGTTTTAGGTTTGGTTTCCCTTAAAAAGGAACTTCAATTCGTGGTTTAAGACTGCAAAGAAACTAAAATTTTATGAAAAAAAGCGTATGCTTGTGTTGTAAAAAGTGTTGTCGTTACAGTTAAATACTAGCGTTGTAAGGTGTCGGCCTAAGCTAAAAATAAATTCAATAATATTTTTAAAAAAGGTTTGCAAAGTTGTAAAGGGTTCGTATATTTGCCCTCGGTTTTTAAGGGAGCCTAAGATTAAAAATTACTATTCAGATTTTAAAGATACAAGATAATGAGTAAAAGAACATTTCAGCCTTCTAAAAGAAAAAGAAGAAACAAGCACGGTTTTAGAGAAAGAATGGCTTCTGCTAACGGCAGAAAGGTATTAGCGCGTAGAAGAGCTAAAGGAAGAAAAAGATTATCTGTGTCATCTGAAACTAGACATAAGAAATAATGATTAACAATTGTTCATAATTAAAAGGTGTTACTTAAGTGTAACGCCTTTTTTTATATCTAAGTATCATTATTTTTGCAACGAATTAAAATTCAATATATAACCAGAAGAAAATGCCGAAAAACGAAAAACTAAAATCTATTTTAATTATTGGTTCGGGACCCATAGTTATTGGGCAAGCATGCGAATTTGACTATTCAGGATCTCAGGCACTTAGGTCGTTAAGAGAGGACGGAATTGAAACTATTTTGATCAACTCCAACCCAGCAACGATCATGACCGACCCGTCGATGGCCGATCATGTGTATTTACTTCCGCTGAATACCAAATCAATCATTAAGATTTTAAAGGAACACCCACAAATTGACGCTGTTTTACCAACAATGGGCGGCCAAACAGCCTTAAACTTATGCATTGAGGCCGATGAAAAAGGAATTTGGGAAGATTTTGGAGTGGAGATTATAGGTGTTGATATTGATGCCATAAATATTACTGAAGACCGTGAGCAATTCAGGGATTTAATGACCAAAATTGGCATTCCAATGGCGCCCCAAGCTACAGCAACCTCATTCCTTAAAGGAAAGGAAATTGCGCAGGAGTTTGGTTTTCCATTGTGTATCCGTTCTTCGTTCACTTTAGGAGGTGCGGGAGCATCGATTGTTTATGACGAAAAGGATTTTGATAAATTATTGCGTAACGGTCTGGAGATTTCTCCTATCCACGAGGTGATGATTGATAAGGCGTTGTTGGGTTGGAAAGAATATGAGCTTGAGCTTTTAAGAGATTCCAACGATAACGTGGTGATTATCTGTTCTATCGAAAATATGGATCCTATGGGAATCCACACGGGAGACTCGATTACCGTGGCACCAGCTATGACCTTAAGTGATAGAACATACCAACGCATGCGTGATATGGCCATCCACATGATGCGTAGCATTGGTGATTTTGCCGGTGGATGTAACGTACAGTTTGCGGTATCTCCAGATGAAAATGAAGATATCATTGCAATTGAAATCAATCCGCGTGTATCGCGTTCTTCAGCATTAGCGAGTAAAGCAACAGGTTACCCGATTGCAAAAATTGCAGCCAAATTGGCCTTGGGTTATCATTTGGATGAATTGAATAACCAGATTACAAAATCGACTTCGGCATTATTCGAGCCTACTTTAGATTACGTAATTGTAAAAATACCACGTTGGAACTTTGATAAATTTGAAGGATCCGACCGTACTTTAGGACTTCAAATGAAAGCCGTAGGTGAGGTGATGGGTATTGGGCGCTCGTTCCAGGAAGCCCTGCACAAAGCCACGCAATCATTGGAAATTAAGCGTAACGGTTTAGGTGCCGATGGTAAAGAAAATACCAATTACGACCAAATTATTGAAAAGTTGACCTTTGCGTCTTGGGATCGTGTGTTCATTATTTATGATGCCATAAAAATGGGCATTCCGTTGAGCAGAATCCACGAGATTACCAAGATAGACATGTGGTTCTTAAAGCAATATGAAGAGTTGTATTTCCTTGAAAAAGAAATTTCAACTTATAATATTGACACTATTGAAAAAGAACTTTTACTTGAAGCCAAACAAAAAGGGTATGGCGATAGGCAAATTGCACACATGTTAGGCTGTTTGGAAAGTCAGGTTTACAACAAAAGAGAAGAATTGGGCATCAACAGGGTTTATAAACTGGTTGATACCTGTGCAGCTGAATTTGAAGCCAAAACACCATATTACTATTCTACTTTTGAAAGTGACATGGAAACTGCCGATGGTAATAGGTATGCTCACAATGAAAGTGTGGTAACCGACAAGAAAAAAATTATCGTGCTAGGTTCGGGGCCAAACCGAATTGGGCAAGGTATTGAGTTCGACTACTGCTGTGTTCACGGGGTGTTGGCTGCTGCCGAATGTGGTTACGAAACCATTATGATTAACTGTAACCCCGAAACGGTGTCGACCGATTTTGATACAGCCGATAAACTGTATTTCGAGCCTGTTTTCTGGGAGCACATTTACGATATTATCAAGCACGAAAAACCAGAGGGTGTTATCGTTCAGCTTGGTGGACAAACGGCATTAAAGCTTGCTGAAAAATTAGACCGATACGGTATAAAAATTATTGGAACAAGCTTCCAGTCGTTAGATTTGGCTGAAGATCGCGGAAGTTTCTCTACTTTATTGAAAGAGAACAACATTCCTTATCCAAAATTCGATACGGCTGAAACTGCCGATGAAGCTTTAGCTGTAGCCAAAGAATTGGATTTCCCGATATTGGTAAGACCATCTTACGTATTAGGTGGACAAGGTATGAAAATTGTAATCAATGAAAAGGAGTTGGAAAAGCACGTGGTTAGCTTGCTGCAAAGTATCCCCAACAACAAATTGCTTTTAGACCACTATTTGGAAGGAGCCATTGAAGCAGAAGCCGATGCCATTTGTGACGGCGAAGATGTTTACATCATTGGTATCATGGAGCATATCGAGCCTTGCGGTGTACACTCTGGTGATAGTAATTCTACTTTGCCGCCATTTAATTTAGGTGAGTTTGTGATGCAACAAATTAAAGACCATACCAAAAAGATTGCCCTGGCACTTAACACGGTTGGTTTGATCAACATTCAGTTTGCAGTAAAAGACGATACGGTTTATATTATCGAGGCCAACCCAAGAGCGTCGAGAACGGTGCCATTTATCGCGAAAGCATACGGAGAGCCTTATGTAAACTACGCGACTAAATTGATGTTGGGTGAGAAAAAAGTTAAGGATTTCACATTCAACCCGAAATTGGAAGGTTATGCCATCAAACAACCAGTATTCTCGTTCAATAAATTCCCGAATGTAGATAAAACATTAGGGCCAGAAATGAAGAGTACCGGAGAAAGCATCTTGTTTATTGATAGCTTAAAGGATGATGAATTTTACGAATTGTACTCTAGACGAAAAATGTACTTGAGTAAATAATGTAAATTAATAACAATAAAGAAGCCGCTAAAAAGCGGCTTTTTTATTGACCTGCTTTTGATTATTAAAAAGTTGTTTTTTATGAAAAAATAGATTCAGTTTATAAATAGTTGTCATCCTGAACGAGGCACGGGAAGGAATTTCATTTTATCGTCGTTCGTTCCTCACTCCTTCGGAATGGCAAGTTACCTGAAAAGAGTGTTTTGTGGTCGTTTTAAGATCTCAAATGAGAATCGAAATCAGGTTGTTGTTACTTCTTTTTATTCAGCTGAAAATTAAACGATACATTAACACGTTCCGCCACTTTGTTTTGCACAATTTTTGGGATTTTTATATCGAAATCGGAAACATTCACGGTAAAATACCCTGAAATATCAACACGGTCTTCTTTTTTTGAATATGAAATAGGAAGGTTTTCAAGACGTTTGGATTTACCGTGAAATGTTAATTCACCATCAACGAAATAATCGTTGTTGGCTTCTTTGATATGGCCCTTAAAAGTGGCTTTGGGATATTTATCAGACTCCGCATAACTTTCATTAAAATGCTCTTCCATTAAGGCATTTTTAAACCGGAAGCCTTTTACCAATACCAATGCGGCGAATTCGTTGTTTTCAGTATTGATAATAGCCGTAACCGATTCGCTTTTCGCTTTTACCTCTTCAAACGAAGGCACTGAGGCTTCAAAGGACACTTCGCCTGTTCGAGTGATGTACTTGTCTTGTGAATAACCAAAACTAGCAATGAATATTAATATCGAAAGTAGGTGGAATTTCATTTGTTTTAAATTTTGTGTTCAGCAGGATAATATATTAATTTTCCAATAGCCCGTCGTCTTTCCATTGTTGAATCGTAGCCCTTAAACTGGAACTCATTTGCCCTGTAGGCGGCATAGGATTTGTTGAACTGTTGATACGACTGATTATTGTATTGATGTTATTCTTGACCTGTGTATAGGTTGAGAGCGACATCGGTGCATTATTTGTTGGTGGGGTGCCGTGGCACTGTAAACAATTGTTACTAATAATACTTTTTACGTCTGCTTCATAAGTAACTTCACCCACAGGTTGGGGGTCTGGGTCTGGGTCAGGGTTTGTTAAATCGTCATTACTGCTGCTGGAGCAGTTAAAAATTAAAGCCATAATGGCCAATGTGTAAATAAAATGTTTAAAGTTCATAGCCTAAAATATTTAAGTTAGAGTGTGTATGTTAAAAGCGTCTGCTAAGGTTAAACCCGAAATAGACATCACCGTCTGGCCAATCGCCGGTGGCTTGGCCTAAAAATCCGTTGGTGTTCATGGCCTGGGCGTTTGAAAAATGCATTTGGAACACATGGCCGCCTGTTTCTAAATCCACCCCAATGGACAGTGGGTTTTTAAACGGAGAATTGCTGGCCCGGTTTAAATGCAAACCATAGTCGGCATTAATAGACCAGTGTTTTCCCAATTTATATCGGCCACCAAACCCAACCGCAAATTGTGAGTTGTCTTGGCTGTCCATGACCACATAATTATCATGAAAAAAAGTGGGTGCCACCTCAAGGGAGAGGTTGGGGTTTACTTTTCTCGACACAAGTACTTGAAAGGTATAGCCCAAACGGTGTTTAAATTCCAAAAGCGGCAAATTGTCTTTGTCCAGCGCGGTATTAATGAGTATTGAATTGTAACCAACAATGGTAAAAGGAAAGCCGTTTTCATGCTGCCTTATCAATCGATATTTAGCAGAAACATCATAAATTTTCATAAATGAGCTTCGTGACACACCAACATTGAATCCATCTGAAATACCGAATACAAAATTCAATCTGGTAACAGCTTCATCCAGACCAAAAAAGGTATCGATTCCATTTTTTAAACTACCAAAACGGTGCGATACGATAAAGGTGAATTCGCCATCAGCAACGAGTTTGGTCGATTCGAAATTGACGATTTTCAACCCTTTGAACGCGGCCGTTTCATGCGAAGGTTCGATGGTGTCGGGACTGATTTCATTCAGCAAATCGTCTTGTGAATAAATGAATAGCGGGAATAAAAGAAAGGCAATGTATTTCATACGGGCTTGTTAAAGTTTTACAAATCGTTTGGTGTGGTTTAATTTTTCGGATGTGATATTTAGAAGATACAGGCCTTTACTTAGGCGTGATACGTCAATTAAATTTTTGGTATTTTCAATAGAGAGTACTTTTTGCCCCATTAGATTGTAAATAGAAACAGTTTTGGTGCTTGTGCCTTCCGGAAGTTTTAGATCGATATGTGTTGTTGCAGGGTTGGGTGAAATGGCAAAGTTGTTGATTTCAGTTTCATCAACATTTAAACCTTCCTCTACCGTAATAGTGCCTCTCATGGCTGGGTGTACGCCACAAAAATAGGGGTTGGTGCCTACTTGGTTAAACTGATAGGAAAACGTGGAGCCGTTTCCAGTTAAAACGCCGCTGTCAAAGCTTTCGGTGCTTTCGGATTCGCTTTCAACTGTATGGGGTTGGCTGTCTGTCCAGGTCCACCTTACAATATCGCCAACGGTAATGGTTAAATCGACGTTAGAGCCGATGCCAACCTCCCAGTTAAGGTCGTGTGTGGTTTGCGCTTGAACACCAAACGCAATAAATACGAATAATAGTAATATTTTTTTCATGACTTTAATTTTTATGGTTATTTATAATGGTACATTGGTCTAGTTTTACTTGCTCCAACAAGTCGTCGTAGCCAATTACACGGCCTTTAATTATTATGGATTGCCCCACTTTTAATAGACTAATTTCATTGGCGTCCATAGCGCAAAACACATGTTGGTTTAGGGTTAGGTGGTTTGGGGTAATCTCTGAAATTGTTCCAGAAACTTTAATGGTTTTATTGAGGTATTTCTGTTCGGTTTGGTTTGGTGCGGTTTCAATTTCACTTTGCAATTGTTTAGCCGAAAGGGAATGCGTAGCCGTTTCGGAAGCTATATTCCGGTGGTCTTGAAATACATAGTTGTAACCTATCACCAAAGCAGTGATTAGAATAATTATGGCTATCCACTTTTTCATTTTATATAGATTTTTAAAACTGCCCCAACTTCAAGTTGAAGCAGTTTTTGTTAAACATTAAATAGGTTTTAACAAGGCATCAATTATATTGACGTTATTAATTTTTCTTTTTCATTTAATGTTTTCTTTAATGTTTTTCTGATGGTTAGTCACAGTTGTTTTTATAGCGCAATCGGTCATCGTTGCCCACTCTAAAATCTACTTTTGAGTCGTTATACTGAGAAATTTCATGTAGCACCCAATTGTTATTACAATATGGCAAATCGGGAATATTAATAGTAACTGTAATGTCGTTTCCGGTGCCACTAGCCACCCAAGTACCCGCATAGGTGTTGCCGTAATATTTAGCCGATACCGTACCGTTTTCAGAAAAATTAAACTTGTAATTGTTATAATAATTATCATAATCGTTGCCATAACGCTCTAATTGGTCGACAGACCAATCTGTACAGTGGGTTAAAATCTCGGAAAGTTGGTTGGTTGTACAGTCGTTGCAATCATCATCGTTATAATCAAAATCATCGTCTTCGTCACAGTAGTTTTCATAGGTTTTTATGGTGCTTTCCAACTCAGCTAAGCTGTTGACGGTTATTTGTGTTCCATCAATCAGTTTTACTGTAATGGGGAACTGGAGTGTTACCAAACCAAAACGATCTAAGTCGTTTATAAAATGGAATAGTTCAATGTCCGATTTCAACGTAACAATATCGATCATTTCATTGAAAGCGTTAAACATCGATGCTGTAATGGGATAACTAAAGTCCAAGCATTCAATATCGTCATCAACTTCATTTTCGCCGTTGCAGTTGCTCGAATACGAAACGAGTTCGCCCATGCTGTTGACGGTAACTTCGCTAAAATCGTTTAACACAATGCTTAGGGGAAAGGTTAAATCAAGTAAGTCGATATCCTCATCAGAGTCATCAAAAATATGCTCAACCCATTTTAGGTCATCCACTTTTTCAACCCATACAGGCTTTCCGTTGGCCTTTAAAGCAAACGGCCGCTTAATACTATAGCAGTTGGCTCGGTCTATAATATTATCGGTCGATCCATCGTGCATGCTCGTTCTCTGGATAAGATTAGCAATGGTGGAATTGTACACTAATTGGTCTTCTTCAGGCGTTTCAATAAGCACCATTTCTTCTTTTCGGCATGAGGTAAATACGGCACAAACCGATAAAAAACAAATAAAAAGGAGAAGTTGAAGCTGTTTCATGGATAGGTTATTTCGTTTGCCCATTTTATTATACAACAACTTCAAAAGGAAAATTCCTGAATTTTTTTATGAAAATATTTATATACCTTTATAAAAACAATTAGAAAACGCCGTGCAAAAACAACCCGATAACATTTGCGAAACCCATGTTTTTGAACGTATTTATAACAAATACTCAAAAAATCTGCACGACTATCTTTACTATAGATACGGAACAAGGATTAACCCAAACGACAAGGCGCAAGAAGCCTTTGTAAAACTTTGGAAAAATTGTAAAACCGTTAACGTTAATAAGGCCAAATCCTATTTGTTTACGGTTGCCAACAACATGGCGCTAAACGACATTAAACACCAAAAAGTGGTTTTGAACTACCAAAAGCAGCATAACAAAAACCATACTAACGAAACGCCCGAATTTTTGATGGAGCAGACCCAATTTTTAGAAGAATACAAAAACGCTTTGGCTAGCTTGACCGAAGAGCAGCGTGTGGCATTTTTGTTGAACAAGGCCGAAGGAAAAAAGCATGCCGAAATCGCGGAGCAATTGGGCGTTACAAATAAGGTAGTGGAATACAGAATTTATACGGCTTTTAAAAAACTAAAAGAGTCACTTGAAAATTTTAATATAAAATAATCAGGAATTTTAAATACTAGGGTGTTATAAGTTAAAGTGAGGACTATGGAAAATGAGGATTTAATAAAAAAATGGTTGAAAGGCGATTTGACTGATGATGAAAAGCAAGCCTTTGAAGAACGTAAAGATTTTGAACTGAACACCAAGATTATTAATGAAGCTAAACGTTTTAAAGCTTCGCAATTTAGTATGGTTGATGATTATGAGGCATTTAAAAGTAAATATCAAGCGGAAAGAAAAAAGGTGAAATCTATTAATTGGATGCGGCCTTTGCTTAAAGTAGCTGCAATTTTGGTCGTGGCCTTTGGTTTGTATTTTTATTTTTCAGAAAGCGAGCAAACCCTATTTAAAACCATGGCTGCCGAAAAGATAGATTTTGAACTTCCTGATGGTTCGAAGGTAATCTTGAATGCCCTTTCCACATTGCAGTTGAATGAAGATAATTGGGAAGAAAATAGAACGGTGTCGCTTGATGGTGAAGCTTTTTTTAAAGTTAAAAAGGGTAGCACATTCAGCGTAAAAACTAAAGGAGGGGAGGTGAGCGTTTTAGGGACTCAATTCAATGTAAAACAACGAAACAAGCTTTTTGAGGTGGTTTGTTTTGAGGGATTGGTTAAGGTGGCGTCAGATTCTACAGTGAAAATATTGCATTCGGGCGAGACCTTTAAAATGGAAAATGCCAGAATTATCGAAAATAAAACAGATCAGAAAGAACCACAGTGGCTCCATGCTGTTAGTCGTTTTAGCGAAACCCCGTTTATCAATGTGATTGAAGAATTGGAAAGACAGTACGATGTAAAAGTTACCCCAAAAAATATAGATTCCGCTAGAAAATTTTCAGGTGGATTTGTTCACAATAACCTAGAAGAGGCTTTGGTTGCCATTACAAAACCCATGGGGCTGAAATACAAAATAAGTGCGTCAAACGAAGTGGTTATTTATGCGGAGAACGACCAGTAGGTACTTATTTTTGATATGTTCTGTTTTGTTGGTTTCTTCAATAATTACAGCCCAAGAAAACAATAAATCAAGTCCGATTACAGCGGTGTTTGCCGCTATTGAAGAGCGGTTTGGCTATCAATTCAATTATGCCAAAGATGCTGTTGAGAGTGTTGAAATTATTCCGCCGCCAAACCAATTCACTTTTCAGGAAACTTTAAATTACCTTAAGAAAAACACAGGTTTCAGTTATATCGTTGTTAACCCACATTTTGTTTTGGTGACCAAAACCAATGGTGATTCGGTGTTGAAAAATACCAATTTGCAACAATTGCAGGAGGTTGTGGTGCCGGGCTATATCGTAAAGGGCATCCATAAACTGAACAACGGTTCGTTTAAAATCGATTTTTCAAATTTTGGTATGCTGCCCGGTTTAATTGATGCCGATGTACTTCAGTCGGTGCAGGCTTTTCCAGGCATTTATAGTGTTAATGAAAACGTATCGAACATCAATATTAGGGGCGGAAGCCACGACCAAAATCTCATTTTGTGGGATGGCATTAAAATGTACCAATCGGGACATTTTTTCGGACTCATTTCTATGTACAATCCGCAAATTACCGAACAGGTTATTTTAAGGAAAAATGGCTCGGACGTGTCGTTTACCGATGGGGTTTCTGGTACCATTTCCATGGAAACGCAAAAAAATATCAACGCCCATTTTAAAGGCAATGTGGCCGTTAATTTTATTGATGCCAATGGTTTTGCTGATGTTCCGATTAATGATAAATCGTCCATTCAATTGGCAGTTCGGAAATCGATTAGCGATTTGGTGGAAACCCCGGCATACCATAGGTTTTTCAGAAAGATATCGGAAGATACCGAAGTGGCGAACAGTAATAACGGACTTAGAAATTCGAACGAGCAGTTCGATTTTTACGATGCTTCCTTCCGATGGATTTATAAAATAACTGACAATGACGAGTTGCGGATTAATTTCATCAATGTGGCCAACGAGTTGGTTTTTGATGAAAATACCGAAAGCGAATCGAGACGGAGTAGTATTGCGCAAAATAGCATTGCTGGGGCGGTACATTATAACCGGACTTGGAACGACCGATTGAATACCCAAATTGAGATTTATGAAACCGACTATAAATTAAAGGCAATCAATGCCAATGTTTTGGAAAACCAAAGGTATTTGCAGGAGAATGTAGTTTCGGAAACGAGTTTTAAACTGAAAGCAAATTTCAGCTTTAATAAAAAAATGAGTCTGCTTGGTGGTTACCATGCCGTGGAAACCCAGGTTACTAATTTAGATGATGTAGATGACCCCATTTATCGGTTTTTGGTTTCGGAAGTGGTACGTACCCATGCCTTTTTTTCCCAATTTAATTATGCTTCACCAAACCATTTAACCCATTTGTCGGCTGGTTTAAGGCTTAATCATATCGATAAATTGAACCAACAGATTTTAGAACCTCGTTTGAGTTTTACACACCGATTTTTAAACCATTTCAATGTCGAGGTTTTGGGAGAAATGAAACACCAAAATACCACCCAAGTGATTAGTTTTCAAAATGATTTTTTGGGGGTGGAAAAGCGCAGGTGGCGATTGGCAAACAATCAAGATATCCCTATTATTAGAAGCAAACAGGTGTCTCTTGGTGTGAGCTACAGCAAGAAAGGTTGGTTGATAAGTGCCGAAGCCTATCATAAAAAAGTAAACGGAATAACCACCCAAAGCCAAGGTTTCCAGAACCAATACGAGTTTGTCAAAACCCATGGCGACTATGAGGCCAACGGATTGGATTTTATTTTAAGAAAGCGTTTCCGTCGTCTAAATACTTGGGTGAGTTATGCGTTGATGAACAACAACTACAGATTTAGCGATTTACCGGATAGCACATTGCCAAGTAATTTTAGTTTGAACCACGCCTTGACTTTGGGTACGACGTACACCATGCAGAATTTTAAAATTTCGGCAGGGTTCAATTGGTTTTCGGGAAAACCAACCACTTATCCTGTTTTGGGAAATGAGGTAGTTGACGGCCGTGTTAATTTTGAATCCAGCAATAGCAGTTACCTGAGCGATTATTTTAAGGCTGATGTGTCAATGCTCTATCACTTTAAATTGGGAAATAAAGCAAAAGCCGATTTTGGCGCTTCCATTTGGAACGTTTTCAATACGGCCAACGAGATAAACCAGATTTTTCGGGTTAACCCCGAAGGCGGTATCAATAAAACATCGCAGACTTCTTTGGGCTTTACACCCAATGCGGTATTGCGCGTTTATTTTTAGCCGAGTTCAATTTTGGCGTTCTGGCTTTTTATCAGCTCTAAATGCTCTTCTATCTTAAATTCCGAAGATTTAAATTGTGTAGTCCGTGTTTTGGCCTGTTGCTGTCTGGCAATACTTCTGGCAAAGCGGCGTACACTTTGTACATCATCTAAAATCAAGCCGGGAACTGGTACATTTTTACCGAATTCGTCTTTGGCCACCATGGTAAAATACGAGGAATTACAGTGCTTTATATCGCCCGTTTGGATGTTTTCAGATTCTACCCGAACACCAACCACCATCGAGGTGCGCCCCGTGTAATTTATCGATGCTTTTAAGGTTACCAAATCACCAACGTCGATGGGGTTTAAAAAATCCACACGGTTTACTGAAGCGGTTACGCAATAATGCCTAGAGTGTTTTGAGGAACAAGCAAAGGCGATTTGATCCATTAAATTTAAAATGTACCCTCCGTGTATTTTTCCGCTGAAATTGGAATGCGAGGGCAACATGAGTTCCGTGATGGTAATTTGAGATTCTTTGGCGTGTTTAAACATGTTTTAAAGAGTTTATTCGTCTTCGTGAGATCGTTTTATAATAGCTTCTGGTAACGATTTTTTAGCTTTCGCTCCCATTTTTTTTAATTTTTCTACGCTTTTAACAATATTGCCCCGGCCTTCAACCAATTTGTTCATAGCTGCAGAGTAATCGCTTTTGGCGGCGTCAATTTTTTTGCCAACGCCTGTTAAGTCGCTTACCAGTCCTTCAAATTTATCATAAAGAGCTCCGGCTTGTCGAGCAATTTCCATGGCGTTGCGCTGCTGTTTTTCGTTGTTCCACATGGTGTCGATGGTCCGTAAGGTAGCCAATAGGGTGGAAGGAGTAACGATAACGATGTTTTTTTCAAAGGCTTTGTTGTAAATGGAGGTGTCTTCGTTTACCACCACAGCAAAAGCGGGCTCGATAGGGATAAACATCAATACAAAATCGGGCGATTCAATATCGTATAAATCCTGATAGTTTTTCTGTGAAAGTTGATCCACATGTTTTTTTACCGAATTAACGTGAGCCTTTAAAAACAGTGGTTTATCATCATCTTCTGCATTAACCAAACGTTCGTAATCGGTAAGTGAAACTTTGGAGTCAATTACCATTTTTTTACCGTCGGGAAGGTGCAGCACCACATCGGGTAGTAGGCGCGAACCGTTTTCTAAAGTAAAGCTTTGCTGTACAAAATACTCACGGTCTTTTTCAAGCCCCGATTTTTCCAAAACACGTTCCAGTACCAATTCGCCCCAATTTCCTTGCATTTTGCTGTCACCTTTTAGGGCGCGGGTTAGGTTGGTGGCCTCTTTGGTCATTTGTTGGTTGAGGTCCTTTAGCCCCAGTAATTGTTCCTTTAGGGCCGAATGCATACTGATGCTTTCCTTTTGGGTTAAATCGACTTTTTCTTCAAAAGTCTTTATTTTTTCTTGAAGCGGATTGAGTATGTTTTTAATGTTTTCTTTATTCTGTTCGGTGAATTTATTCGATTTTTCATCCAAGATTTTATTGGCCAAGTTTTCGAATTCCTTAGTGAATTTTTCCTGTAATTGCTCGACCTCTGCTTTTTGCTCTCGATTTTTTATTTGAAGGTTTTCAAAATCGGCATTGCGTCTGGCCAATTCAGAATTCAACAATTCTTTTTCCCTTCGGATGGCCTCGCGCTCGTTTTCTATTTTAACAATGGTTTCCTTGAAATCCTGGATCTGTTTGCTGAAATTTTCACTTTGCCTGTTCAACTCTACTTCGGCTAATTGCTTTTGCTCGAGGAGTTGTTGTTCCAAATGGTTATTGCGTTCGGTCAGGGTGCTTTTTTCGTTTTGGGATTTTAGTTTATTGATAAACATGCCCAAAAACGTACCGATGGCCGCGGCAATTATAATGGCTAGAATAAGGATAAGGCTGTCGTTCATTTTGAAAAAAATAATACCAAAGATAAACGTTTTAAAAAGAAGATAGAAACGAGGAGTGTTCAGATTTGGCTAAGGCAAATGGTTTTTGGAATTCTTTATTTTTTCACCCGAAACGTTCCTGTTTTTTCATCAAAAGCAATTAAATCTTTAGGAAACAGATTTTCAAAAACCTTGGCTTCAATAAGCTGGCAGGGCTGTCCGCTAAATACATTGTTTTTGGTCATAACAATTAACGTATCACACAGCTGGATGGCCAAATCGATTTCGTGCGATGAAAACAAAATGGCTTTACCAGTGTCTTTGGCCAATTTTTGGAGCAGTTTTAAAATATAGGCCTTGTGGTACATGTCAAGATGGGTAGTGGGTTCGTCGAGTACAATTAAATCGGTATCCTGCGCTAAGGCACGGGCAATCATTACTTTTTGTAATTGCCCATCGCTCAGTTCGTAACATTTTTTATGTTTTAAATCTTCAATGTTGGTTTGCTTCAATGCGTTTTCAACTTGATTTAAATCGGTGTTCGATAAATTACCAATCCAATTCGTGTAGGGCTGTCGGCCCAGAGCTACTAATTCGAAAACCGATAAATTTTTGGAGGCTACGGGTTCGGTGAGTACTAAACTTAATTTTTTGGCCAAATCGAAACTATTGTAGCTGTGGATGTCTTTTTGATTAAGCAAAATCGAACCATTTAATGGGTTTTGTACGTTGGTAATGGTTCTTAAAAGTGTAGATTTACCGATGCCGTTAGCACCAATCAAGCCCACCAGTTCGCCTTGCTTTAATTCAATATTGATGTTTGAAGCGATAACCTGTTTGCCTTTTTTGGAGGTGTAGCCCACAGAAAGGTTTTCGGTTTTTAGGATGATATGTTGTTGGTTGTTTGCCATTAAAAAACCATTTTACGTTTTCGTGTTAACAACCAAATCACAACGGGCGCACCAACTAAGGCCGTAATGGCGTTAATGGGTAAAGTAAAGTCGCTACTGGGTAATTGCGCAATACTGTCGCAAACCAACATCACAATGGCACCGAACAAAAATACGGCGGGCAACAAAATTTTATGGTTGGCGGTATTAAAAACCTGTCGCGTGATATGCGGAATGGCCAACCCGATAAAAGCAATGGGCCCCGTAAACGCAGTAATGGTACCGGCCAACAAACTGGTGGCTATGATTATGAGCAACCTACTCTTTTTGATCTCCAATCCTAAACTTTTAGCGTAATTTTCCCCCAAAAGTAATGAGTTTAGCGATTTTATGGAAATGATGCTCAGAAGTATTCCAACGATATAAATGGCTGAGAGGATAAGTAAATCTTCCCAAGACAAATTTCCTAAGCTACCAAAGCCCCAAAAAATATACTGTTGCAGTTGTTCGGCCGAGCCAAAATATGAAAGCACACTAACAATAGCTGCCGTAATACTTGCGAACATTAAGCCAATTATTAAAATGGCCATGGTATCGCGCACTTTAATAGAAACCGCCAAAACCGCCAATAATACTAAAAAACTGCCCAAACTGGCTGCGATAACAATGCCCCATTTAGAGATAAAAAGTGCCGCAAAAACACCACCAAAAATACTGGAGCCGAGAATAACCAAAGCCACGCCTAAACTAGCCCCAGAACTGATGCCCAAAACAAAAGGCCCGGCTAAGGGGTTTCTAAAAAGGGTTTGCATCAACAGGCCAGAAATACCCAAGCCCGACCCCACGATAATGGCGGTAATAGCTTTGGGGAATCGGTAGTTTATAACAATATGTTGCCAACTCTCCTTTTCGGTGGGACTTCCCATTAGGCTGTTGAAAGTATCCTTAAACGGAATGGAGACCGACCCCAAACTGATATTCGCAAAAAAGCATACCAAAAGTAATAGTATCAATACTAAAAATGAAAGCCGGTATGTGGTTGAATTAGGCAATTATGGTAATTTTTTAAAAAAGAATAAATGGTGGTTTGGCAGCAGTTCAGGGTGACCGATTTTAACTAGGTCTTTTAGTACCAAATCGGGTCTGGTTAACCCCAGTTCGAAATACATAACGCCACCCGATTGGCCAGTGGTATTGGTTACGGTAAAGACATTTTTATTTTTAAAAGCTGAAAACATGCTGTGTTGTTCGCTGCCGTTTTTTAAGGTTTGTAAACTGGTATAATTCGAAGGGTTTAACCAAATATCTGCATTTTTGGCTTTTACGAAAACCGATTCAAAATTAAGTTTTAAACTGCCCGTACCTTTGGAATCTTTCCATAGATAATCCAGTCCGGCATCTTCAAAAAGTTGGGCTTCGGTGCTGGTGCCGTTGGGCAAATACCACACATCGCCGTGCATGGCGCCACTCAATACGGTGGGTTTGTTTTTAATATTTGCAGCTAACTTTTTGGCTTCTAAATAATTGTTTTCAATATGGCTGAAAATGGAATCGGCCGCTTTTTCTTTATTAAAAAGCGCCCCGAAAAACTTTATCCATTCAGCCTTAGCCAACGGCGATTCTTCAACCCAATCACCATTAAACATAACGGGAATGCCCGATTTTTTTATAGTTTCCAAAGAACGGTTGTTGCCATCAATACCAAAACCAACCACCACATCGGGGTTCAGCTCCAGTAAAACCTCGGTATTGATGCCCTCGTTTTTTCCCAGTTCCCTTATTTTTTGGTTATCAACACGATTTCTGAAGGTTTCCGATGAAATATAATCCGTTCCGGGGAAACCGACTAAAGTTTCGGTTTCATTCAGTTGCTCCAAAGCAGGAAGATGAGTGGTTGAAGTCACCACTATTTTTTTAATGGGGAGTTCAATGGTGCCGTCAAACCGTGATTTTTCCAAAGACCAAAATTCGGCATCATAGCCAGGTTTCAACAAAGCAAATCGGTAATTTTTTTCGGCTTCTGGCCAGGGTTTTTCAATGTTGATAATTTTGTGCGTTTTAAAGTCTTCAACCGAAAAACCTTTGGCATAGTTTAATTTTAGGGTTGTTCCCGTTAGGGTTTTAACTGTTTTTTTTGATGATTCATTTTTACAAGAAACAATTAAAAGCGAACAAAATATAAAAAGGAGTTTCTTCAAAATCTGGTTTTTGGTTACGTCAAAAGTAATATTATTTCCAGTTTTAGGGTAAAGATTAAAAAGGGAATGTTTACTTTTGCGGCGAATTTTGGTTTGGCTACGCCACAAAGAAAAATAATTTTTTCGGGATGGCTTCGCCAATTAAAAGGGAATCTGGTGCGACTGTAAAAGTCAATTCCAGGACTGTTCCCGCAACTGTAGGTTTATGCCGAACTCGTTTCGGTACCTCTTATGAGGATGCTGTTTACTTCAAAACCACTGGCTTGTAGCTGGGAAGGTGAAATAGCATAAAACAAGTCAGGAGACCTGCCAATTTTCAAACAAAATAAGTTGAACTTTCGGGATAAAAGTTTGCGTATGAAATCCATGCGATTCCGAGTAATTTTTTATTTAAAATGAACAAAAAAACAAGAGTTTTAGGTGTACTGTGTTTGGGTATGTCTGTTTTTGGTTGGGCACAAAATCAAGCCACAACTACAAAAGTGCAGCAACTGGATGAGGTGGTTGTTGCCGATTCGCGCTTTGAATTGAAGAGAGAACATTCAGGTAAAACGGTTATTAAAATTTCAAAAGAAGAAATTGAACGTAATCAAGGCCGTTCGTTGGCAGAATTAATTAATACCAAAAGTGGTATTGAAATTAACGGCAGCCGAAGTGTTGAGGGACAGAATTTAGGAAACTACATTCGTGGCGGTAACAACCGCCAAGTATTGGTGTTGATTGATGGCGTGCAGGTAAACGATCCATCTATTGTGGCCAACGACTTCGATTTACGCTTATTGGATTTGAACACGGTTGAAAGTATTGAAATTATAAAAGGTTCGGCTAGTACACTTTACGGAAACGCAGCGGCCACTGCGGTGATAAACATTAGCACGAAAAAGGCTTCAAAAAATACCATTTCAGGGAATTTTTTGACCGTAGTGGGCACCAACCAAAGCCAAGACGATCAAAACTACAACGGTGCTAATTTTACAAATAGTGTGTCGGTTAACGGAAGTTTAAACAAACTTACGTATGTGGCCAGCTTTGGAAATAAATATGTGGACGGACTCTCTGCAGCAAAATCTGAAAATCCAGAAAAAGATCCGTTTTCACGTTACAATACCCGTTTAAAATTGGGATATGAATTTAATGATGCCTTTGAGATTAGTGCATTTGCAAGTTATGATGATTTAAAGACCGATATTGATGGTTTTCCAGCGCCAACGTATACCTTGGCCGATACAGACGACCAGTACGTATCGAAACAAAAAAGGGTAGGGGTATCGCCAAAATTCAACTATGAAAACGGAAGTTTTCAGGTAGACGCGGCATACACCAAAATAGACCGTAAAACTATTTCTGGGTCTGGCTCTACTTCAGAAAATGAGGGCGAAACTTATTTGGTTGATGCTTTTCATAAATATGTTTTTAATGGGCAATTCCATACCGTGGTTGGTTTAAACTACGGCAAATACAATAGCTTGTTTGTCAACGAAGAAAGTTTCAGTAACACAGACCCGTATTTAAACGTGGTTTATGTATCCGATTTTGGGTTGAATATTAACGCTGGCGGAAGGTTGAACAACCACAGCGAATACGGTTCGCATTTTGTTTACAGCATAAATCCATCGTACAGTCTAGCCATAAATGAAGGGTATGCCAAACTATTTGGTTCGTACGCTACTTCATTTATTGCGCCTAATTTGTCGCAGCTATTTGGGTATTTTGGCGCGAATCCAGATTTGGAGCCCGAGGAAAATAAAACCATTGAAGGTGGTTTAGAGTTCAATACAAAAAATGGTATCCGTTTAAGCGGATTGTATTTCAACAGAAAAGAAGAAAATACTATTATTTATACCACAGGGTATGAAAATGCTACTGCCGATGCCACGGTTCATGGGTTTGAAGCCGAAGCGGAAATAGAGCTTATTAAAAGTTTGCAATTTAATGCCAATTATACCTTTACGGAATTAAAGGACGGCGTGCGTTTAAGAGTACCTAAGCATAAAGTAAATGCCGGACTTGGCTATAGTTTTTGCAAAAACAGTTACGCATCAATAAACTATCAATTTGTAGGTAGTAGAACCGATACCAATTTTTCAACGTTTATGGATGAAGAGTTGAGTAGCTATTCGTTATTGGATTTGTATTTCAGTCAAAAACTGATAGAGAATAAAGTAAAGCTTTTTGCAAGTGTTACCAATTTATTGAATGAAGATTATTTTGAAATTCTAGGCTATACAACCAAAGGGCGAAACGTAAATTGGGGATTGAACATCAATTTGCAATAAATATTTTCTCCAGTCTTAACCACTTAGTTTAAATGCCTCCGCTTTTGGAGGCATTTTTTATGGAATCAAATCGCAATACCAAACCCCATATTTTTCAGATTTACAGATGGAATCGTCCGTATTGGGATTATCGTATTCACGATATACTTTTTCGCCTATAGTAAATTCAACAGGATTATTGAAAATAGGTCCGTCGAAACAAAAGGTGTGGAATTCTCCGTTTTCACCGCAGGCATCCACCCCTTCGGGCAGGTTTTCAATAAAATGTTTGTCGATTATAGTTCCGACAAAGTCTTCGCCAAAATATTTTGAGTTAGCACAAACGACAATGGTTTTAAAACCTAAATCCAAAAACTCGGTTAACAGTGCTTTGGTATCTTTTTTCCAAATGGGGAACACGGTTTTTATGCCTGCTTTTTCCAATTGATTTTCGCGGTACGCTTTTAAATCTTCCAAAAAGATATCGCCAAAGGCGGCGTGGGTAAAGCCTTCACTTTTTAGTTGGGAAATGGTTTCGGTCATTTTTTGCTCGTAAACTTCCATACTTGGCATTTCGGGCAGTTCGATTAAACTGGCGGGAATGTTTATGGCGTTGGTTTGTGCTACGAGCAATTCATTCCGAAGGCCGTGCATCGATACCCGATTGTAATGACTGTTTACCGTGGTAACCAGTTTTTCAACTGAAAAGTTTTCACTCTGAAGTAAATAATAAAGCGCGATAGCCGAATCTTTGCCAGAGCTCCAGTTGAAATAGGTTTTGTGTTTATTCAAAAGTAGGTTGATTTGAGAATTTGGAAATATCTTTTTCAATGTACATCCCTTTTTCAAACGGCATGAAATCTTCGCTACCATTCGTGATTTCCAAATACTCCGTTTTTTGGTTTTGTGAACGACTGCTCCCCGTTATATTCGCTATGGCCTCGGCCAAAAGTGGTTCATTTTCATCGCCCAAAATGCCCATATCATTAATTTGTTCGCCAAGGGTGATATTAGGCGAAAGGCCATCAAAATAATCACTTTCCCCATTTACGTTGGCCGATTTAAAAATTAAGGGTTGCATGGCGTAAGTGTGGTTAGGGTTAACACCTTCTCGTCTAAAATTAGGGGAGTCGTATAGTGTGGTTGAAGCCTGGTATTTTCCGGCTGTGGAAGTTCCAATTTGAATCACTTCAATGTAAGGTCGTAATGAGTTGATAACCAATTCGCTTGCTGAAGCACTCCTGCCTGAAGTTAAAATATATACTTTGGATAGGTTAAGGCTATTGAGTGGGGTGCCATCATTTTTGTCGATAAATCGGTTGATGAGCAATTCGGGGTCTTCATTTTCAAAGGCCTCTTGAAATTCGGCGTTCCATTGTTCCGTACTGAAAATGTCACCAGTAAACTGTCCAGTTACCAAGCTGCCAAGCATGATTGCGGTATAAACCGAACCCCCTGGGTTGTAGCGCAAATCTAATACCAGTTCAGTAGCACCTTGGCTTTTAAAATTACCAAAAGTGGAGTTTAATTCTCTATTGAACTGTTCGGTACCCGTAAAGCCGTTGTACATTAAATAAGCAATTTTGGTACCGTTTACGTTTAAAACATCGCTTACCAAGATAGGGTTTTCGGTGTATTGAATTTTGTTTAAGCTTATGGTTCCTGTGGTTGGGTTAATAGAATCGTCGCTTAGCTCTTCCGTACCATTGGTGTCGTAGCTTCCTAAGTTGATGGTATAGCTGTCTTGGTTTAAAAGTTGGGAAGCGTTACTTGCTGTTAGCTGGTTGCCGTCTATGCCATAAAAAATATCACCCCGTTTTACACCTTGTGTTTCGGCGCTAGTATTGGGCAAAACATGGGTTACCACGCCGTAGCGATTGGTATCGGTCGATGAAAATCGGAATAATTGGTATTCCATCCCGTTGCTGGTTACTACGCCGTCAAAAAATTGTTCTAACGCAATGTAGTCGTCAACAATCCAACTAAAACGGTCAACGGTTTCCCGATTGTAAATTAAACTTTCAAATAAATTTTCGGGCCACTGGAAGTTGTTTAAATAGTCATTGTACTCAGCCTCGCTCGAAAAACGTTCGTCGGCCAGGTTGGGCACATCGGCCTTATAAAGGTAAAACAGGTTCATGCCTTTCCAAACAAAGTCGTTTATCTCTTCCGTAGAAACGGGGATGTCGTCATGGTCTTCAAAACAGCTAACGGAAACAAACGAAACGGCTAAAAGTAAAATTAGGGCTTTTAAATTTTTCATGTAACAATTTAAAGGGTATAGTCTATAAAACCCTAAAATTACTTACATTATTGCTTATTAAAAAACTTTTGTAACAAAATTGAAACTGCATCGTCGTAATATCAAATAGCAATAACCAAGCTGTTTTTAAACCAAACCAAAATGACTCAAACCGAGTTTTTAAATATTGTAATGCCTTTTAAAGATAAGGTGTTCCGTTTAGCAAAACGGCTATTGGTATCGACCGAAGAGGCCGAAGATGCCACGCAGGAAGTGCTTTTGAAATTATGGAACAACAAGAAAAAGATTCAGGAGTATAAAAATGTTGAAGCTTTTTCGATGACCATGACCAAGAATTACTGTTTTGACAAATTAAAATCGAAACAAGCACAAAATTTAAAATTGGTGCACAGTAATTACGAAGACAACCAAACGGCATTGCAAAAACAGGTTGAGCTGAACGATAGCGTAAATTGGGTGGGCAGAATTATTGAAGCATTGCCCGAACAACAACGGATGATTATTCAGTTAAGGGATGTTGAGGAGTACGATTACGATGAGATTGCAAAAATGCTCGATATGAACCAAACAGCAGTACGCGTGGCGCTATCGAGAGCAAGAAAAACAATAAGAGAAAAATTGACTAATACACATAATTATGGTATTAAATAATATAGAAAAATTACTGGAGAAATACGAAAATGGCGAAACTACGCTAAAGGAAGAGCAAGTGTTAAAAAACTATTTTACAAGCGACACGGTTGCTCCACATTTAGACCACTATAAGCCTATGTTTGCGTATTTTTCGGTAAGTCAGCAGGAACAGTTTACCAAAGATATTCCATTAAAAACTAAACGTACACTCAATTACAAATGGATTGCTGTCGCAGCCGTAGCCGTTCTTATGCTCGGGTTTTACCTGAATCAATCATTTAGTAATGCCAACGATTTAGGGACTTATAAAGACCCAGAATTGGCCTTCAATGAATTTTCAAAATCAATGGAATTGTTTTCCAAAAAATTCAACCAGGGCGCTTCAACCGTGGGGTATCTAAAGGAAGTAGACAAAGGCGCTTCAACCTTAAACTATCTCAACACGATTGAAAACACTACAAGTATAATCTTTAAAAATTAGCATGTGCTGAACTTGTTTCAGTATGAATAAAAAAACAGAACGTCATTAAATAACTTAAAAACAAGAACCATGAAAAATAGAATCATTTTAATAGCAATGGCCGTATTGTTACTGCCGCTAACCGCATTGGCACAGAAGGATATTTTTGAAAAATACAGCGACAATACCGATGTTACCTACGTAAACATCAAACCCAAAATGTTCCAGATGATTGCAAAAATAGGCATCGATACCGATGATGCCGAAGCCAGGGCTTATATGGATATGGTAAAAAGCATCACCAGTTTTAAAACCATAGTTACCGATAATCAGTCTATTTCGGGCGATATTGCCAAGTGGGTGAAGTCGCGTTCCAGCAGTTTGGAAGAATTGATGGAAGTAAAGGACGATGGCACCAACGTGAATTTTTATGTGAAGGAAGGCAAGGATGCCGACCACGTAAAGGAACTTTTAATCTTTGTGAACGGCATTGATAAAGTGATGGAAAACAAGATTGAAATAAATGGAAAAGAACGTAAAATTGAAACCGTTGTGGTGTCGCTCACCGGGGATATCAATTTGAACGAAATATCCAAACTCACCGATAAAATGAATATTCCGGGTGGAAAACACCTAGAGAAAAACAAATAATCATCTGTCATGCAACGAGCAGTTAAATATTTAATTTTCACCTTTTTTACCGCAGCCTTTTTGTCAAGCTGCGGTAACGAGGTGAGTTTACAGCGGTATTACGTAGAAAATCAGGAGAACAAAAATTTTATCACACAGGATTTTCCGTTGTCAATGATTGAGGTTGATAAAACCCAATTCACTCCAGAACAGACCGAAGCTTATAATTCGGTAGATAAATTGAATTTTTTGGGATATAAGATTAACGAAGCCAATCCCGAATCGTACCACACCGAACTCGCAATAGTGAAATCCATTTTAAACCAAAGCAAGTACAACGATTTGATGGAGTTTAGCGACAAAGGCAATAAAATTGAGGTAAAATATATTGGTGACGATGATGACGCCGATGAGGTAATTGTTTTTGGAAACTCAAAAGAGTTGGGCTTTGGCATTGTTCGGATTTTGGGTGATGATATGAATCCTGAAAAAATGGTGACATTAATCAACGCGATGCAGCAATCCAACATCGACCAAAGTCAAGTGGAAAATATTATGAATTTTTTTAAGTAAAAGGACTTAAACGATAAAGAAATAATTTGGCCATCTCTTTTTGGGATGGCTTTTTCTTTGGCAAAATTTAAGCTATCGTATTTGATAAATAGCACAATAACTATTGGATGAAGAGCCTGCAATATTGACCGTAGCCAATGAAGAGGATATTTTAAACGTTACGGTGTCGTCTTCAAGTAAATCTAGGGTTGTAGATACATAGCGAATTGGTGGTGAAACACTAGTGTTTAAAACTTGAACACTAAGAAAACTTTGTTCGGCCACCAAAACATTATTTTTATAAATACCCAAGCCAAAATTGGTGCTGACAGAAATTGTTGAACTGATTTTTATTTGTGCGCATATTTGATAAATACCATCCTGTTTGGCTGTAAAAGTATTGGTTGCCGTATCGAACTCATCGTTATTGTCAATTTCTTCATTATCAAAGTTTATTGTGCAAGAGCCGGAACTTAGAATGTGTCCAATATTTCCACTACTAGAAAAAGAAGCCCGTACCATGGAGGGCAATGCGGCATCTATAATTTCGGTGCTTTCAACACGGTTTACATTTCCGGATCGAGATATAACCAAAATGGAATCTCTAATAACCTCTTTATCTGTTTCGTTAGTAGTTGATCTAACTCTAAAAGTGCCATTTACATCTAATGATGCGGTTGGTTCTGTAGTTCCAATGCCAACTTGGGCAAATAGGCTTCCTTGACAAAATATTAACAAAAAAAAGAATCTCATTTTATATAGGTTTTTGGGGCTTGCTATTAATCTTTTAAAATGAGAGAATTATACGACTAAAATAGTTAAAATTATTATTATTCAAAATTAAATGTTGGTTTTATTTACATAATCTTCCACAACTGTTGTTTTATAAAAGTTATTTATACTTTTACGGGAAATATTTAAAATACATCAATGAATTCAAGAGCAGAACAACTGAAGGCCTTTGATAGATTACTCACAATTATGGACGAGCTCCGTGAGCAGTGCCCATGGGACAAAAAACAGACTATGGAAACGCTTCGCCATCTTACAATAGAAGAAACCTATGAGTTGGGAGACGCCATTTTGGACAACGACTTGGAAGAAGTGAAAAAGGAATTGGGCGATGTGTTGCTCCACATTGTGTTCTACTCAAAAATAGGTAGTGAAACCAACGATTTTGATATTGCCGATGTCTGCAACAATATTTGCGAAAAATTGATAAGCAGGCACCCGCACATTTACAGCGACGTAAAAGTTGAAAATGAAGACGATGTAAAACGAAATTGGGAAAACCTCAAATTAAAAGAAGGCAAAAAAAGCGTGCTGGAAGGTGTACCCAGAAGTTTGCCAGCATTGGTGAAGGCCAACAGGATTCAAGAAAAAGTAGCTGGTGTGGGTTTCGATTGGGAGCAGCCCAACCAAGTTTGGGAAAAAGTAGAGGAAGAGCTCAATGAGTTTAAAGCCGAAGTGAAAAACGGTAATGCCAATGCCATTGAAAGTGAGTTTGGCGATGTGCTGTTTTCTATGGTGAATTACGCTCGGTTTTTGAATATTAACCCCGAAAACGCTTTAGAGCGCACCAACAAAAAATTCTCCAAACGATTTCAGTATTTAGAGAGCAAGGCTAAAAGTCTAAATAAGCCTTTAAAAGATATGACCTTGGCTGAAATGGATGTATTTTGGGAAGAAGCCAAACAACTTTAGCCAATAAACTTTACCTATTAATTAGCTTCAACAGGAAAGCACAAAAAAATAGAGTTTTAAGCCTTTGTTTTATGAACAAAGATTGGCCTAAAGAGGAATTTATTTTAAAAACTGCATTAGTTAGTTCATCTAAATTGTTGTTCTGTCCAATTTAAGTAATTACTTTTTCTTATCTTTTATTCATAATATTAGATAGTTAAGCCATTTTTAATGTTTAATTATGAGGAAAAGATTAAAAAAAGAGTTAGGACTGTTCGATGTTTTTGCCATTAGTACTGGGGCTATGTTCAGTTCGGGCTTTTTTTTATTGCCTGGTATCGCCTCGCATTATACAGGAGCATCGGTGTTTTTAGCTTACATGCTTGCGGGGGTGTTGATATTGCCCTCCATGTTCAGCATTGCTGAAATCTCTACCGCTTTACCAAGGTCGGGCGGAGCTTATTTTTTCTTAGACAGAAGTCTTGGGCCATTAATGGGAACTATTGGTGGACTCGGAACCTATTTCGCATTGATGCTAAAAACCGCTTTTGCCATTATTGGTATCGGTGCTTATGCCGCTATTTTTTGGGAAGTGCCCACTAAAACCGTAGCTATTGTTGCTACGCTTTTTTTTATGGCTTTAAATTTAGTGGGAGCAAAAAAAACATCTGCATTCCAAAAAGTGTTTGTAACATTCTTGTTGGTTATTTTAATCACCTTTATTGTTGACGGTATTTACTTGATTTGTTTCGGAAATACCATGGGAAAGGAAATGCTTGGAGAACAGTTTACGCCGTTTCTTTCCGATGGAATGGGCGGGCTTTTTACATCGGCAGGCTTTGTTTTTGTTTCATATTTGGGACTCACTCAAATTGTAAGCGTGGCCGAAGAAATTAAAAACCCAGAACGGAATATCCCTTTAGGAATGATATTGTCTTTAGTGGTAACCGGACTCATCTATGGTTTGGGGGTTTTTATAATGGTAGCTGTTATTGAGCCTGAAACCTTTGCTAATGAAATGGCTCCAGCAGCTATTGCGGCCTCACAAATGTTTAACTGGTTGCCAGAAAATGCAGGAGTGTTGTTAATGTCTATAGCTGCTCTAGCCGCATTTGCTTCTACTGGTAATGCGGGGCTATTGTCGGCTTCCCGCTATCCTTTTGCCATGGGGCGCGATAAATTATTGCCTGCCGTACTGTCTAAAATTGGAGGCAAAGGAACTCCGGTAATGGCCATATTTTTCACAACGGCTTTAATTATTTTGTTCATCCTTGTATTGTCTGAAGAAGGCATCGTTAAACTAGCCAGTACCTTCCAGTTGCTCATTTTTATGTTTATTAATTTTTCGGTTATAGTTTTTAGGAAAAGTAATATAGAGTCATACGATCCTGGGTACTTATCGCCGCTTTATCCCTACATGCAAGTTATAGGCATAGTTATCTCGTTCATACTGATTGTTTATTTGGGTTGGATGCCTATCCTTTTTACTGCAGGAATAGTGGTTTTAGGGCTCATTTGGTATCACTTTCATGCCAGAGGGAAAGTAAAGCGCGAAGGAGCTATTTTCCATTGGTTTGCCCTTTTGGGAAAGTATCAGTATGATGAATTGGAAAATGAATTAATGACTATTTTAAAAGAAAAAGGATTGCGACAAGGCGACCCTTTTGATGAAACGGTGATAAAGTCTAAAATAAGCATACTAAAGTCCTCAACCGATATAAATGGGGTTTTGGATAAAGCATCCAATTATTTTTCGACCGAACTGCAAAGAAAAAAGGAAACCATCAAAAAAAAGTTTATGCAGGCCCTGCAAGACGGTTCGGTAATAAACTTGCCTGGGGTTTTAATTTTCCATGCAAAATATAAAAATGTATTGCATCCTTCATTGCAGATTCTTATTTCACAATCTACAGTTTTGGGAAACATACCGCTAAATAACGTTGAAGAACAATCACCCGTGCATATTTGTTGTTTTTTGATCAATACAGATGAAAGGCCCAAACAACAGCTGCGTATGTTGTCTCGATTGATAGATATTCTGGAACGAGAGCAGGTTGTAAACGACTTATTGGCTATGGGAAGCCATCGCGAAATCAAGGAGTACTTGTTACAAAATGAGAACTTCGTTAGCATTAAATTATTGGAGGGCACATTACAAAGTGCCATGATTGGGCGTCAATTAATGGAAATACATTTGCCAAAAGATGTTTTGGTGGCCTTGATAGAAAGAAACAATAAAACCTTTACGCCCAATGGAGCCACCGTCTTGGAGAAAGACGATATTCTTACCATTCTTGGGGAGGCAAAATCCATTTCAAAACTGTTTAAAGAATACGTAGGTTCAGAAATAGAAAAATGGTGAAATAAAAGCATTTAAGAAATAATTTTACTTAAAGACTTTAGTCGAAATATTTAGCCATTTATCTTAAAGCTTTTCAATAGATGCTTTATTAAATAAATATTTACTTTCTTTAAGCAAATTAACAGCAGTTGTTTAGAAATAAAGTATATCGTTTCCTTTTCCAATTTTTGATGTGTGTTTTTTGGGGTCAAACATTACATGGCCAAAATATTGCGCCAACATTAACGGCATCGGGTAATCAGCCATATTGCCCCCAAAGCCAAATTAATATTGTCACCGATTTTGATATTTCAGACCCCGATGATACTGAAATTGAAGCGCTTTATGTGCAAATTTCAACAGGCTATCAGCAAGGCAACGACCGACTATTTTTATCGGGAACACACCCAAATATTACCACTTCTTGGAATGCTGTTGAGGGAAAATTGACCTTACGTGGGCAAACAACGGCACCCGTTAGTTATTTAGATTTAATTGCAGCGATAAAAGATGTGATGTTTCAAAGTTCGAGCACCCAGCCGAATGATAAATCCTTTTCAATCACCATCGGCGATGCCAATTATTTACCGTTAACAGAGCATTATTACGAATATGTTCCGGCGTATGGTATTACTTGGACAGATGCCAAAAGTCAAGCGGCAGCCCGAACCTATTTTGGCCTGCAAGGGTATTTGGCCACCATTCTTTACCCTGAAGAAGCACAATTGGCAGGCGAGCAAGCCTCGGGAGCCGGATGGTTGGGAGGCACCGATCAAGAAACTGAAGGCGTTTGGAAATGGGTAACGGGCCCAGAAGCGGGCACTGTTTTTTGGAATGGTGTTGCTAATGGTTCTTCGCCCAATTATGCCAATTGGAACTACAACGAGCCCAACAATGTTAATGGAGGTGAACATTTTTTGCACATCACTGACCCTTCGATTGGTATCCCGGGAGCATGGAATGATTTAAGGGAAGTTGGAGAACCGCCAGGACCTTATTATCCTAAGGGTTACATAGTTGAGTATGGAGGAATGCCAGGCGACCCTGTGTTGAATATTTCAGCCAATACAAGCTTGTTTGTTTTGCCTGTTGTTGAGCCTTTGACTAATATTTTGACCGTTTCAAAATGTGATGACAATACGGATGGGAATGATGCTAATGGAATAGCGACTTTCAACCTTACAGCATACGAAGCCACTTTGCTAAGTGGAAACAGTCCGTCCGATTTTTATTTTGAATATTTCATGGATTCAAATTACAGCGTTCCAATTACCAACCCGATTGCGTTTGAAAATACGACTGCTGAGCAGCAAAGCATTTATGTGAAAATTATTAACCATTTGGATTTAGGGTGCTTCACTGAAACTTCATTTAATATTGTAGTATATGAATTGCCGACGGTTTTGCCTTCAGTTACGATTAGGAACTGTGATGAAGATGGAATAGCTGATGGTTTTACAGATTTTAATTTATTTGAAGCAAATGATTATATTTCTTCAGATCCAGATGTTGCCATTTCGTATCATTACACTTTAAATGAGGCCGAAAGTGGAGACAACCCGATTTCAACCTCGGTTAATAATCAGTCTGTCAATCCCATTTTTGCACGTGTTGAAAATGCTAATGGGTGTCACCGAATTTCAACCGTGAATTTAGAGGTATCAGCAACCTCTTTTCCCGATGGATATTTTGAGGAATTGAACGTTTGTGATGATGATGGAGGTATTGATGGTTTACACGAATTCGATTTAACGCAAACCACAGCTGTATTCATAAATCAATTCCCTTCTGGGCAGAACCTAAGTGTGCATTTTTTTGAAACTGCCGAAGATGCCCTTTTGGAACAAAATGAAATATCAACTCCAAAGACCTACGTTAATACCACGGCTTTTTCACAAGATATTTATGTGAGGGTAGAAAGTGATGATAATGGCGATTGTTTCGGTATAGCTCCAGCGCTGCATTTGGTGGTTCATCCCGCTCCAGAATTTCAAGTGGATCATTCTGAGATGTATTGTTCCGATGGCGCTCTGGTAAGAGTGTTGGCCTTCAATTCAGCCGCAAGCTATACCTATGAATGGATGGATGGCAATGGGCAAATAATAAGTGATTTGCCCTATGCCGAAGTGACTACAAGTGGTGTTTATTCGGTTGTGGCTACATCGAACTTTGGCTGCCAATCGGAGGTTGTTGAATTTATGGTTGAATCGTCTTCGGCAGCTGATGTCGATTCCGGCGATATTATCATTGTTGATGCTTCAAAAAATAATACCATAACTATTAATGACACCAATAATAATCTAGGTCTCGGTGATTACGAATTCGCTTTGAATGATGCCAATGGCCCTTATCAAGATGAGCCATTTTTTGAAAACGTTAGTCCGGGCGTGCATAACATTTATATTCGGGACAAAAATGGCTGCGGAACAACATCCGTTGAGGTTTTTGTGCTAGGATTTCCTAAGTTTTTTACACCGAACAACGATGGCCAAAACGACGTTTGGCAAATAGAAGGTATGGGGAACGATTTTACGCGAGCATCAAAAATAACGGTTTATGATCGTTACGGAAAGCTAATAAAGCAATTTGCTGCTACTGGTAAGTGGGATGGTACTTTTAAAGGGAACTATTTGCCAAATTCCGACTATTGGTTTGTGGCCGAATTACAAAAAACCTCGGGAGAAATTAAAATCTACCGAGGCCATTTTAGTTTGAAACGATGAAAAGATTTTGGTAAAGAAAGTTGTCAATTCAAGTAAAATTCACAATAAAAGGCGTAAAATTTATATAGAGAACAGAATTTTTATTCCAAAAATATGGTTCTCAATACTATTTTTCGTTTTCCAAAATCACTTGAACTGACGTCTGAATTATATTTTGTTTTCAGATGTTAAACTAACTAATAAAGCTCTTTTATTTTGCTCAGTTTTTCTTCCCAAAGGTTTAACGATTCTTTTTGTGCTTTTATATTATCCTTAACTTCTTTTACCACGGGGTTGTCATCTTCCACATTGGTGAAAAACTGCAGATTGTTTTCCAATTGGTTGATTTGGCTTTTAACCTCGTCAATTTTCTTTCTGATAAAGGCACGCTCGTTATCCAAATCTCGGTTGTCGTCCGAAGCGTTTAGTGTTTCAATTTTGTTCTCAAACTTAATCATTTCGATGTCGTTCTTCGGAATTTCCAACCCGCCCAATAAACCATCAACCGTTTTTTGGAATTTACTTTCAATAAAGCGTTTGTCGTTGGGTACCTTGCCAAAGCTTTGCCATTGGGCAATCTGTTCTTTTATCAATTCCAGGCTTTTATCTTTGTCTTTTGGTAATTTAAGGTCTTTTAGTTCATTTAAAAAGTCATTTTTTTTGTTGAAGGCTTCGAGTTGCTCTTTGCTGGCAGCGTTCCTTTTGGCATGAATACGGTCGAAATAATGGTTGCAGGCCGCTTTAAAACGTTTCCAAATTTTATCGCTGTCCTTTCTGGGTACATGCCCAATTTTTTTCCAATCGCTTTGAATTTTTTTCATCAAAGGCGTAACGGTTTCGTAATCTTCGCTATCCTTGTTGTCTTCCGCGATTTTGATTAAATCGAGTTTAAGCTGTAAATTTTTGTACTGTTCTTTTTTTAAGCCTTTGTAAAAAGCATTCTTTTTTCGGTTAAAAGTCCTAACGGCATCTTTAAATTTTGCCCAAGTATCTTCATTAACTTTTATGGGTACTTTACCGGCATTGAAAAACGCTTCGCGCAGATTTTCAATAGTTTTTATTTTCTTTTGCCATGCACCATGCGTATTGCCTTCTTGCGCCGTTACCGCATCAATTTGGGCAATAATGTCCAGCTTTTTTTCAAGGTTTTTTTCGTAAATTTTATCGATTTCCTTGTAGTAAAGCTGGCGTTTATCGTTGATGATTTTGGTGGCCGCTTTAAAACGGTCCCAAATCTCTTCACGATGTTCTCTAGCTACTGGGCCCAATTCTTCTTTCCACATTTTATGGAGTTCCTGTAACTCACGAAACGCCCGCATTACATTATCGTCTTTGGCCAATTCTTCAGCACGCTCGATAATTAAAAGTTTCTTTTCGAGGTTGTGCTTAAAATCCAGATCGCGCAAATCTCGGTTTAAATGTAAAAAGTCGTAAAACATTTCTACATGGTGGTGGTAGCTATTCCAGGCATTGTTGTATTTATCACGCGGAATAGGGCCTGTGTTTCTCCAGCGTTCCTGAAGTTCTTTAAAATGTTTATAAGTGGTGTTTATATTTTCTTCAACATCAATAAGCCCTTTTAACTCTTCAATAATTTCAAGCTTGTCGGCTAGGTTTTGCTTCAGGTTTTTTTCTAAATTCTGGTAGTGTTCATTTAGTTTTTTTCTGTATTCACGGTAAGCCGTTTTGTATCTTTTTTGAACGGGAGATGAGTAATAAAAGTCTATTTCATTGCCACCATCATTTATAAAATCTTCCTTCTTTTCGTCTACCAGTGCTTGAAATTTGGTTTTAAATTCGGCATTGATTTGGCTAACATGGTTTCGAATGGCCTGAACCTTTTCATTTTTTAGCAGTTTTTCCAATTCAATAGCTAAGGCTTCCAACGACATGGTGTCGTAGGCCTTAAACTCAATGGTGTGCCTGTCTTTATTGCCTTCGTCTTCAGCATCTTCAGCGTTCGATTCCTCAATTTCGTTCAAAACTTCGTCGTCTTCATTTGAGGCAGATTCCTTTGAAACGCTAGCGGTTTCGGCAGTCCTTTCTTTAGAAGCGGCAGAGGTTTCCTTAGCAGATTCCTGATCCGCATTGGAAGTTTCGCTGGTTGCTTTGTTGTCACCTAATCCAGATGGGTTTTCGTTAGGATTAGTGTTCTCAACACCGTCGGCATCTTGTGGTTTATTAATATCAGACATTTTTAAAAATGTTAAGGTTCGCTTTGTTTATAAGAACCTTAAAGATACTAACAAGTAAAGTATTTACAAAGTTGTTGAAAAAGATTTAATGGAATTATAATAATTTTATTCAAGGTTCCAGATTTGCCAGGCTTTTTCGGCTTGTAACTCTAGCATTTTCAGTCCGTTAATGGTTGTAGCATTGCTTTCTTTGCCTTTTTTCAGGAATAAAGTTTCTTCTGGATTGTATATTAAATCGTATAAAATATGATGCTCGGTAATACCGTTATACGGAATATTTGGGTAATCCTCAATGTTTGGAAATGTACCTACTGGCGAGCAATTGATGATGATTTGGTGGTTTTTAATGTCGTTTTCTGTTAAAGTGTCGTAACTGAAGCTTACGTTTTTAGAAAGTTTTCGCGACACGTAACTATACGGAATGTCCAATTCCCTTAGGCTGTATGCAACAGCTTTACTGGCACCGCCCGTGCCCAAAATCAATGCGCTTTCGTGATGTGGTTTCAACAATGGCTTTAATGATTTTTTAAAGCCATAGCAATCGGTGTTATAACCGACAAGCTTGCCCTTCTTTGTGATTTTTATGGTGTTTACGGCACCAATTTCTTTTGCTTTTTTGTTTATTTTATCCAAAAAAGGCATCACTTCTTGTTTGTACGGAATGGTAACGTTGAGGCCTTTTAAGCCTTCGGTGTTTTTTATGATGGAAGGAAAACGGTCGATGCTTTCAATATCAAAATTATCGTAGGTGGTATTTTGGATGCCCTCGTTTTCAAACTTCTTTTTAAAATACGATCTTGAAAATGAATATGAAATGTTTCTGCCTAAAAGTCCTAATTTGTTCATTTTATTTTTCTTGTTTTTTGTCCGTACCACTCCAGAGCCAAAACAATGGCAATACCCAAAAGGATGAAACTAACGGCGTAAAAGGTTTCGGTATGGGCTTCGGGTATGTATCGTTGGTAATTTTGTATAACTTTTTGTCCGGTTGAATCGAGTATAAAAGAGCCGTCGGCAGCTGTTTTGTAAATGGTTTTTTTCCATGGCCACACCACGCCCAGCGAACCGATAATGAATCCGATGATGGAAGCCAATGTAATGCTTTTGTAGTGTTTCAATATGTAACTCAGCGCATGCGAAAAAGTCACCAAACCGGTAACCGAACCTAAAGTGAAAACGGCGAGAACGGTAAGCATCCTGATGCGTTCGGTGTTTTCTGTAAAACTGAAATCGCCCTTTAATATATCAGAAAATGTATCGTACAAGGCATTTACCGAATCGACCAAAAGCAGTACATAATTTCCTAAAAGAATGAGGATGAACGAGCCCGAAAACCCAGGTAGTGTCATGCCCGAAACGCTAATGATTCCGCAGAAAAAAACAAACCATAAATTGTCGTTTTCCTTGGCGGGATTTAAAAAACTAATGCCCGCACCCAACACAATACCTATGGCCATGGCCGTATAGGTTTTGTAATTCCAATCTTTAAAATCTTTGTTGATGTAATAAATGGAGCCGACTATCATTCCGAAGAAAACACTCCAAACGTAGAGTTCGTAATGCTCAATAAGGTAGTCCAGTAATTTTGAAACACTAAAATAACTAACCACCATTCCTAAGAAAAGGAGACTCAAAAAGCGCCCATTAATGTATCGGTAAAAACTTGTGAAGCGCCCATTAATGAATAGCTTAAAAGCTTTGCCGTTCACCTTTTTTAGTGAATAAATAAATTCTTCATAAAAGCCAGCGACAAAAGCCACTACACCACCAGAAACACCAGGTACTTTATTGGCCGCGCCCATGCCCAATCCTTTAAGGACTAAAAACAATTTGTCGCTAAATGTTCTGGTGCTTTGCATGTTTATTTTTTTGAACCTAACCGTTCAAGGATAAAAATAGTTAAAAACCCTAAAACCATTAAAATGATAGCAAAACTTAATTGGTTGTTACCTTCAAAAGCCAATGGGGAAATACTTTCCTGCATCAACGGAGTTTTTATACCCTTCGAATTGGTATGCCATGTCAATGTATTTTTCCAAGGCCACACCCGGTTTAATGATCCAAAAATAAACCCTGTTAATACCGCCAAAGTAGCATTGTGGTAATGTTTGAATAGCCATTTTAAAACATGGCTAAAACTAAGAAGACCAATAACGGCTCCTGAAATGAAAATGAGTAGTTTTTTTGCGTCCAAGTCGTGGATGGCATTGCTCAAAGTTTTGTAAGCTCCGAGAATTATTAATATGAAAGACCCCGAAATGCCCGGCAAAATCATAGCACAGATGGCAATAGCGCCTGCTACAAGCAAAAACCATGGATTTTCGTTTGTGGCCAAGGTTGGTAATTTACTAATATAAAATGCCACAGCAGCGCCAATTACAAAACTGAAAATGCTACCGAGGTTCCATTTAGTGACCTGTTTGCCCACAAAATAAATACTGGCGATGATGAGCCCAAAAAAGAACGACCAAATTAAAATGGGGTGGTATTCCAATAAATATTTGGCCAGTCGCATAAACGACACAAAGCTGATAACAATTCCCGTTAGAAGGGCTATTAAAAAATTACCGTTTACTTGTTGCCAAAAGGGTTTAAAGCCCTCTTTAAACAAGGTTTTAAAAAGTGAGGCGTTTACGTTGCTTATGGTGTTTATCAGTTCTTCGTAAATACCTGAAATGAATGCTATGGTACCTCCAGAAACTCCGGGAACGGCATCGGCGGCTCCCATGGCCAATCCTTTTAATGAAATAATGAAGTAGTCGATTAATCGTCTTTGCATACTCGGTTTTTTAAGCAAAAACCAAAGGTATGTATTTTACCTTAAAAGGAGGGTTAAAGATTAGCTTTAAGCAAATTTTTTACGGCTATTTTATTGATGACTTCCGGAAAAAGTTCGTCGAGTATGAAACTAAATTCTTCGTTCAATTTCAATGCGTTTTTTAAGTGAAATATGCCTTTGTTGTTTTGATTCAAAGCGAAATAGGCACCGCCCAAACGGTATTCTATTTCGGCGTTTTCAGGGTAAAAATCCTGAGCTTGTTCCAAATTAAAAATAGCGCCTTCCAGTTCTCCTAACTTTACCAATAAATCTGCTCGAGATAACCAAGTGTTCAATTCGTAGTTCCCTAGTTCGAGGGTTTTTTTGAAACCGCGTTCGGCTTCTTCATACAAATTCAATCTTTGATTGATTTGTGAGTAAAGTTTCCAGTACAGTACGTTTTCAGAGTCAATATTTATAGCTTTATTGATATAATAAAGTGCTTTCTGGAAGTTTCCTCGTTTCTTGTAGTACTTGGTAATGGCAATCCAGCCTTTGTCTAAAAGCGGATCTTCATGAACCGTTCTGTCGTAGTATTGTAAAGCCAGTTCGTCGTTGTTCAATCTTTCATGACAATTCCCAATTCGGAGTAACGCGAAAGAGGTAGGGTCGTCCAGCTTTAAGGTTACGGAATAGTTTTCAATGGCGTCTTCGTAGCGTTTTAGTTTTTCTAAAACCTTGCCGCGTTCCAAATAAGCCCCTACAAAGGTATCATCCGAAATAATAGCAAAATCGAAGGCAGCGAGTGCTTTTTCGTATTCTTTAAGCACGAGGTATTGTTTGCCCAGTTGGTGCCATGCAACTTCACAATATGGGTTTTTATCCAAAAACAGGTTTAAATATGAAATAGCATCTTCATATTGATTCAAAAACTCAAAGCAATAAATAATGTTGTATAGTGCCGAATAGTCATCTATGTCGGCCTCAAGGCACTTCATGAAATATTCTTTGGCATTTTCGTATTCGTCAAGAAACAAGTACTCCATGCCAATTAGAGAATAGAGGTCTACCACGTCATCAGTGAGCGATAAGGCTTTTTTTAAGACCTCGATAGCTTTTTCGTGATTGTCTTGTTTTGAAAAAATATTGGCTTTTTGGATGTATATTTCCTCGTTTGTAGGATCGATGCTGTACAATTCGTTTAGTAGAGTGTCGGCCTCATCAATTTTATCCTCAAAAACATAAACCTCCACTTTAAACAGCCTTAAGTTTATGGAAGTAGGGTGCTGCCCCAAACCTAATTTTATGGCCTTTTTGGCTAAGGCTATTTTACCTTGGTTAAGGTAATGGTGAATAATGTTCTCAAACTCTTCTGAATCAAAAAATAAAACATGATTTGTTTTCAACATTGATTCAAACTTAGTAAGCGGCAAATTGTTGTTGTCGTTATGACTAAACTCCATACGCACATTTGTGAGGTTCTACTTGAATAAATTTAAGGCTCTATTTGTTTTTTCAGTGACTATTTGGGTAAATGTTTTTAACAAAATAATCAACACTTAATTGGTTTTTTAGGTTTGTTTATTGATTTTCAGTATTTTGGGTTTTGGGCTTTAACCGTGTATTTTAGTCAGAATTTCCAAAATAACCTTACAGCCCTGTTCAATTTCGTTGTTTGAAATGGTTAAAGGTGGTGTAATTCTTACTGCTTTCGGTTCAAAAAGTAGCCAAAAAAGAATCAATCCAGCATCTTGACTCTCTAAAATAAACTGATTTGTGATTTCCGCTGAAGGTAAAATGAGGGCGAGCATTAAACCTTTTCCTCTAATTTCTTTAATAAGTGGGTGCACCAAAAGCGATCTGAACAATTGTTCTTTTTCAAGTGCTTGCTGCATTAAATCGCTTTCGGTAATTTCTTTTAGTGTGGCTAAAGCTGAAGCTGCAATAACAGGGTGGCCTCCAAAAGTCGTAATATGCCCCAATTTTGGGTTGTCTTGCAGTAAATCCATTAATTCTCCCGAGGCTGTAAATGCGCCAATGGGCATGCCACCGCCCAAAGCTTTTCCGGTGACTAAAATATCGGGTTGGCAGTTATAGTTTTCAAAACCGAAAAGTTTGCCAGTACGGCCAATGCCGGGTTGTATTTCATCCAAAATAAAAAGTGCACCGACTTTGTGGCATTGCTCCTGTACTTTTTTCAGATAATTGTTTTCGGGTTCAATAAAACCAGCGCCACCTTGAATGGTTTCTAAAATAACACATGCCGTTTTGGTGGTGATTTGGTTAAGGTCTGCTTCGTTATTAAATTGAATGAATTTTACATCGGGCAATAATGGGCGGAAAGCTTGCTTACGTTCATCGTAGCCCATAACACTCATGGATCCCATGGTATTGCCGTGGTAGGCATTTTTGGCAGAGATAATTTCGCTTCGTCCCGTTGCACGCTTGGCGAGTTTTAATGCGCCTTCAATAGCTTCGGTACCCGAATTGGTCAAATACGTTTTTTCTAATGGTTTAGGTAAATGTTTGGCCAAAAGTTTAGTGAGTTCAACAGCTGGTTTTTGTATGTACTCACCGTACACCATAACATGCATGTATTGGTCCAATTGCTTTTTTATGGCATCAATCACTTTGGGGTGGTTGTGCCCCAATGGTGTTGCTGAAACGCCAGCAACAAAATCTAAATACCCGTTATTATTGGTGTCGTAAATAAATGAACCTTTGGCATGCGAGATTTCCATCGCCAAGGGGTGGGGCGAGGTTTGGGCTTGGTATTTTAGAAAATCTTTTAACATTTAATTAGACAATTTAATAAGCTCAGCTCCCCAGATGTAAAATTTGTCATTTGTTTGGATATTACTGACTAGACAACGTAATGGATATTTGTTGTTAGAATAATTTCCAGTGATTTGGTATTTTTTCCAATCATCGGTAAGAGTTATGTCTAAGTTTTCAAAGACTTTATATTTTCCTCCATGTTCTTGAAATCGAATTCTTATGAGCCCTTTCCCTTTAAGCCAAACAGAAAATTTAAATTGGCCACTGACATTTATAGACTGAAATAAGTGACCATCAGAATTAGCAGTTCCTTCAACTCCCTCAGCAGATAAACTATTGTCTGGAGCTTTTTCTATATTGGTTGTAACTTTAAGTTGATGTTTGTGCCATTTGGTATTATCAAATTCATTTGGGAACAACAAAAGATTGTTTGTGCTTTCATTTATTTCAGGGACATTACGTGCCGCTTTATTCTCAGGCGTATTTTTGCCAGCCAACTCAATCCGCTCCATCATGGCTTCGTTAAAAAAGGCGTCTTGGGGAACGTAATCGTCCAACCCTTTTATAGTAGGGAGGTTGTAAGGTTCATCGTCTTTAAATAAATCCTCAACACTTTTTGGGCGTTCTTCTTCCCGCCAATCGAAGCCTTTTAGAAATTTTTCCTTTTCGGGATATTTCGATTCAGGATATAAATTTCCGTCCACTTGGTTTAGTCTGGTGTATTCTTCAATATCTCCGTTTGAAAACAGCATGGAGATGCTGCCCGATTTGGCTTTGTCGATACCAATAAGTTCCTGTTTGTCATTACGGGCATAGAAAATAGATTGTGCATTTTTGGTGATATCAACCTGCCGCAATTGGTTTTCCTCATTAAAAAGGCCGACCAAACTTAAGCCATTAATTTGATTGTACCCGGTTTTGCTAATGGTGTCCTGACTAATGATAAACGCATTATTAAAAACTAATAAAGAATCTATTTTTTCGGTTTCGTTATTCGAAATTAAATGGATGGTGTCACCCGTCATTTGGTTTTCCATGTTCCATAAAACAGGTTTTCGTTTCACTGAAAATTTGTCGCCGGTTGTAAATTTGCCGATGTTTATCAATTTCGTGATGCCAGTTTTTTGATTGGAGTAAATAGAATCGGCCTTTCCGCTCATGTCCGATTTATACATTTTTGCACCGTAGTGCGCATTGATGATTCGGTTTTCTGGCTTTCCGGTCACCATGATTTTATCAGCGTGAATGTAGACGGAATCGTTTTCCTGAACCGTAATGGCCAAGGCGCGTTTGGTAATGAAAACGGAATCTTTTTCTTTGAACACCTCGGCATAATGCCCTTTAATAATGCTGTTGTTTATGGTATCGGTGACTTTTATGTTGTTGCTTGCTGAAGCAAATTTCTTAGTATCGTCAAAGTACAAGCTGTCACCTTCAATAATACGGTTGTCATAATCAATTTTAGCATTTTTCAAAGCATAACCCACATTGTTTTCGGTGTCGTAAAATCCCTTTTCGCAGTAGGTTTTGCTGGTTTCGGTGGTGATGGTAGATGGGCCGAACAAATAAGCATGGCCGGTATCGGAATAAAAGTCGAAGTAATTGGAATTGATGGTCGATTCGTCATTCACCAAAACCACATCTTCAACAAATTGATATTTTTTTTGAGCCATGTAATAGCGGCCAATTTTACTGGTTATAGTACCCGAGGAATCCTTTACCACCGTGCCGCCAGTTTTGTAAAAGGCCTGTTCGTTGAGTTTATCGAAATAAAGCGTGTCTGTAGTAATGGTGGAGTTGGGGTCGGTTAAAACCACTTTGCCATGGGCAAAGGCCAACTCGGTAATGCCGCTGTATTCCACGTATTTTGAAGTCATATTTATGGTATCGCCCTGTTTGATGACCACATTTCCGTAGGCTTCAATAAAATTTTCCTGACTGTAGTGAATGGCTTTGTCACACCACATTTCGGCACCGTTGTGAGCCACGTGTACCTGTTGGGCATCGTCGCGGGTCAATATTTTGGCTCCGGGATATTTTTCTTCGTTGGTTTGCAAAAAACCAGAATATTTAATTTCTATTTTCCGTTTTTCTTGTCCGTGAAAAAAATGTGTTGTAAATAAACCCAATAAAAGCGTGAAAAGTAAAACCTGCCGTTTGTTCAAAATGAAAAAATATTTGTCGCAAAAATAACGATTAAAATGTTGTTTTATGATAGAACAATAAAAAACGCTCCAAATTTTTCTGTCAATAAATAGTAGGGTAGCCAACACTTGTTGGTGGTTGTAATTGGCTGCGATTTTTTTCGTCTATTGGGAGAGAAGTGCTAATTTTGTAAAGAACAATTTTAATTAAAATACATGGAAGATTTAACACAAGAAGAGTGGGCAGAACAATTGGCAAACGATGGCAATGCAGTGGTTTTGGATGTAAGAACCGATGATGAAGTTGCAGAAGGGATTATACCTAACGCCATTCATATTGATATTTATAAAGGCCAGGAATTTATTGATGAAATAGAAGCACTGGACAAGAGCAAAAATTATTATGTGTACTGCCGTTCGGGCAACCGAAGCGGTAAGGCTTGCCAAATTATGGAGCAACTCGGTTTTGAAAACGCCTATAACCTGGAAGGCGGCATGCTGGAATGGACGGGTGATGTTGTTGACAAAGCGTAACTTTTTAAAAAGGCAACTCATAAAGGTTGCTTTTTTTTTGGTCTATAGATAACCAATTGATTATTGGGTTAAACTCTAGGGGTATAGCTTTAAGCTTTAAGCTTTAAGCTTTAAAAAAATAATACTTTATTTTTTTATAAAAGTACCTTATCTTTTACATTCAACTACTTTTTAAGTCATTCACCTTTTTTATTTTTTTAAGGAATGCTGATTTTTTAGTTTTACGCATCATTTACTAATTAATAGCAAAATACTTAAATGATTTTTGATATATTTTCAGTTATCAAGGTTTATAGGTTAATAATTTTAAAAAACATGGAAAACGGATTCGTTATTTTAGGAATAATAGCCCTCTTGTTTTTAAGTATGTACGGGTATTCGTATTTATCGGTTTACCGCGAAAAAATCAATCAAAACCGCCAAAAGAAGGAAGAACTCGAAAAACAGGAACTAAGGCGCCAAAAGCGATTGGCCTATCAGGCTATGATTGACGAAAAAGTTGAAAAGTTCAATAAACGGAAAGAAGAAATTCAACACGAATTAATGTTGCTTGAAAAGATAAAGAACAAGCAACGAGTTAGTTAGTCCACTTAATTTTCTTTCATCAAAAAACCCGTATAAATGCTAATTTATATGGGTTTTTTATTTTGTACAGCTATTTCTTTTTTTTCAGAATTATGGACTTGTGGATTGGTTATTTGTACAACGTATAGTTTTTAATTATTTATAAATCATACTTTTTGTATAAATTATTTAGACGGTTTTCTTGGTCTTTACTATCCTTTTCATTGTGGTCAATTTGTTCGTTTAACATTTTTAGAGAAAACTCTAATTTTTTCCTTTAAAGTAGTTAAGGGATATATTTCGTCTTCTAAATCAAGTTCTTTTTTGTAATCATATTCATCATTATCTTCTTCAGGGAAATAACCTGAATAGTCGTCTTCGTCATAAATTAAATTATCATCATTATCATTATAATTGGACTTTTTCCTTCTCTGATATTCAATCTCAAATTCTTTTATTTGATTTTTCATTCGATTCTTTATAAACTTAATTGATTCTTCAATAGTTTTCTTCATCGAGATTAGTGAAGGGGTCGAATGACTAGGTAATCCTTTATTATCAAAAATCATAAAATAATTGGCTATGTTTTTAAAAGCTTCTGGATTTATAAATTCAGAAGGGTAATCAGAATTATTTTCAAATTCTCTTTCTAATTCTTGCTCGTAGTAATAATAGTTACTTCTTGCGTGAATACTTATTAAAAATTTATGTGAAAAAGTTTGGATTAAAATTTGTAACCTCAAAGTTTCATTTTCTGAATATACCCTGTATGGTTCTCCCATGTGATCATATTCGTACCTTTTAGGTGTAAAATATTCAACGCTTTTTATCATAGCATAATTAGTTTTAAATTGAATTAATCATTTGAGTTAATTGAGTTTGTCTTGGCTATATTTTAATATGATAAATATAATGATTATTCTTACTTGTCCGATAGGTTCTTTGTAAAATAGGGGAAGGCCAGGTTTCTAAAAGAGGTATGTTGCATAAAACTATCCCCTATTTATCACCCAAAAAAAACAAACCCCTTGAATTTACTTACAATTCAAAGGGTTTTTGTGGAGTCGGAGGGATTCGAACCCTCGTCCAAACAAGTAACCAAAGGGCTTTCTACACGTTTAGTCTAAACTTGTTTTTTCGATTGCAAGCTGGCAAAAGACCACCTACTTACAACTTAGCTTTTAAATCTCGAAATGGCATCAAAGCGCTGCCAAATCTTGGTCAATTTTTACGATGCCTCTAAAAAGAACGCCACTAACCAAGGCTTTCTGGAGACATTTAGCTTGTACACCTTGTGTACCTAGGCCGATCTTACTATAATTCAGATTAAGCAGCTAAAGCGTAGTTATTCTCGCCGTTTAAAATTTGGTCTAGCCTTTTACGTGTTTCAAAACCATTACACGACGTGCTTACCGTTTAATTAATCTCGCTGTCAAAACCAGTCGACCCCAATTAAAATAGTAATAGCGTTACCCTATAGGGTCAGGCTTTCAGCAGTCGCTCTCTACGAGTAGCTTCAACATTAGCCTGTACTGAGCGCAGTCGAAGTGCTTCAATCCTTAACGCGGGCAGCAAAGGTATCAAAAAGTTTGTAAATCATTTTAAATCCCGTTAAATTAGAGCAAATATTATTCCAGTTTCCAATTACATGCAAATTGTCAGTCACCCCAAAGTAGAAAGCATTTTTAAAAATTACCCCCAAACGGTAAGTCCGCAAATGCAGTATTTACGGAAATTGGTAATTAAAACCGCATCAGAAATTGAAGGTCTTGAAAAACTCGAAGAAACCCTAAAATGGGGTGAGCCCAGTTATATTGCCAAACACGGCAGTACTTTGCGTATGGATTGGAAAGCGAAAACCCCCAACCAATATGCCATGTATTTTCAGTGCACATCGAGGTTGGTGCCAACGTTCAAAACCATTTATAAAAACACATTTACATTTGAAGGCCACAGGGCTATTGTGTTCAAACTGGACGAAAAAGTTCCTGAAAACGAACTGAAGCACTGTATAGCCTTGGCATTGACTTACCATAAATTAAAGCATTTACCTCTTTTAGGAGCCTAAAAACTACAATATGAAATTTGCTATTATAAAAGAACGTAAAAATCCACCCGACCGCCGGGTGGTGTTTTCGCCATCAAAATTAAAGGAAGCCAAAACCAAATTCCCCGAAGCCGAATTTAAGGTAGAAGCTTCAGATATCCGCGTGTTTACCGACGATCAATATCGCGCAGCAGGTTTTGAGGTTACCCAAAACGTATCGGATTGTGATGTATTGATTGGGGTAAAGGAAGTACCCATTGAGGCGCTCATTCCCAATAAAAAATATTTTTTCTTTTCGCACACCATAAAAAAGCAACCCTATAACCGAAAGTTGCTAAAGGCCATTTTAGAAAAAAACATCGAGCTTTACGACCATGAAACTATTGTAAACAAAGAGGGTTTCCGGTTGATTGGTTTTGGGCGCTATGCTGGTATTGTGGGGGCTTACAACGGTTTCAGGGCTTGGGGACTAAAGTACAATTTGTGGGAATTGCCCAAAGCAGGGGCTTTACAGAACCAAGCGGCATTAATTGCCGAACTGAATAAGATTGATGTTCCTAACATGAAAATATTGCTGACCGGTAGCGGAAAAGTAGCAAATGGCGCTCAAGAAATGTTGGAAGCCATGTCTATAAAATCGGTTTCAGTCAATGAATTTTTAAATGAACATTTTGCCGAACCTGTGTACTGTAAAATCGATGTTTTGGATTACAATAAACGAAAGGATGGCACATATGTGACCGATGTTCACGATTTTTTCAATCACCCAGAACGTTACGAATCTAACTTTATGCGCTTTGCAAAGGAGACCGATTTTTATATTGCGGGACATTTTTACGGGGATGGCGCTCCGTATTTGTACACCCGCGAAGATGTGAAGTCGCCCGATTTTAATATTAAAGTGGTGGCCGATATCAGTTGCGATGTGGATGGTCCCGTGGCTACAACGCTTCGCGCTTCAACCATTGAAAATCCGCTTTATGGTTACGACCCACAAACCGAAAGCGAAGTAGATTATAAAAATGAGAATGCCATAACGGTTATGGCTGTCGATAATTTGCCCTGTGAATTACCAAAGGATGCCAGCGAAGGGTTTGGCGATATGTTTTTGCAACACGTTATTCTGGCGTTTTTCAATGGCGATAAATATGGTGTTTTACAGCGGGCCAAAATCACCGAAAATGGAAAACTCACCAAACGTTTTTCGTATTTGCAGGGTTATGTAGATGAAAAGGAATAACTTTGCGCCCAAATCCACTTAATTTAGTTTATGACGAAAACAGCTTTGGTAACAGGAGCCGCTTCTGGTTTGGGGTACGAGCTAACTTTGCTTTTGGCAAACGATGGTTATAAGTTGTTTTTGGTTGATATTGATTCCGACCGATTGACCAATGTGAAAACCGAAATACAAACCGCCCATAACTTGGAAGTGGTTACTTTGGTTAAGGATTTGAGTTCGCAAAACGTGGCCCAAGAAATTATGGATGAAATTGATAACGCCCCGATTGATGTCCTGATAAATAATGCAGGTTTTGGGCTCTTCGGTTCGTTTGTGGATACCGATTGGGAGCGTGAGTCGGAGATGCTTCACGTACATATTTTAACCAGTACGCACTTAACCAAATTGGTTTTGGACGGTATGGTAAAACGGGGTGCTGGGCGTATACTCAATATGTCTTCGTTGGCAGCCTTCCAGCCTGGGCCGTTAATGTCTATTTATTATGCTTCAAAAGGCTATATGCTCTCATTTTCTGAAGCTATTGCCAACGAGCTCAAGGGCACCGGCGTGACGGTTACGGCTTTATGTCCGGGACCGACAAAAACCGATTTTCAAAAAACCGTTTCGGATGCGGCTTCCGACAATAAAATCACTTTTAATATGGCGTCGGCAAAAGAAGTAGCATTGTATGGATACCACGCCATGCTTAAAGGGAAGGCGTATGCCATCCCCGGAAGGTTCAATAAGTTTTTGGCTGTAATTCCACGACTGGTTACCCGAAAGGCCGCTGCTGCTATTGTTCGGAAAATTCAGGAAAAAAATAGGGAGTAGTTTCAGGGTAATTCATTCTTAATTGAAAATTGACTGAATACCCAATACCCAACCCATAAAAACATACCGAATAATAGGGTAAACAGCCAAGCCTCTTGGTTTTCTAAAGGTTTTAAAATGATGTTGATAATGTCGAGGAACAAATATTTTGGATGGCTTAAAATTTCCCAAGAATTGTAGCGTAAAAATCGTCCTAAATACACCCCGAAACCCGATAAAAGAAAACAGCGACCAAGCCTTAGTTGAGAACAATTGCTTTTAAAAAAGGCTTCAAAATTCGTTTCATTTCTAAAACCGACCAATAAAAGCAAAGCATTCCGCAAAGGGCAAACCCCGAAACCACTAAAATATCGAGCCACAGCCAATGCGATTCGCTAATTTTTAAATGCAACAAATCGGTGATGATGTACGGCGCATTGGGTAAAAATAGCAGCCATACACAAAACCAAAATACCAGCCGAAATTTACCCAGTTTGGGGATGCTGGACAGATAGCTGGTAATGGCAAAGGGTAGGGCTGCCAAAAATAAATTCCAAACGAGGAATAGGTAAAAAAAGGAGTGGGTCAATTTCATTCTAACCATGAGCAGTAACGCGCTAGACATCATTACAATGCCCAAAATGAATAGTGTTTTAAATTGATTGAAAATAAGTGTTTTAATGTGCTTCATGTGCGTTGGAGTTTGAACTCAATAAAAAGAATGGTTAAAATACCCAGTGTGTATGCCACCAAATCTGAAATTTGAAATGTGGTGCCGAGTATAAGTTTTGCTAAATGGTTTTGGTGTAAACCGAGGATGCTTAAAACATCCAAAAGCTGTAAAAACTCAATGAAAAACGAAAATAACCAAACCGCAAAAGCGAGCTTCAATGGATTAACGGAAACAAAACTTTTTACAAACGTGTAAATAAGAATAACCACCAAATAATCACCAAATGTATGACGGATGAACCCCGATTTTAAATACATAGCAATGAGTATTTCTGTTATGAACAGAAATATTGTGATGGCTAGGTAGGTTTTGTTGAGTTGCAACTTCATTTTATGTCAATTTTTTTGCCAAGAAATTTTGGTTTTACATTAAAAAGAATATCCACTGAAGCTTTAGCCCGTGCCAAGTATTCCCTTAGTTTTGTTTTAAAACCATACCTGCCGTTAATATCTTTTGCGTTAAAGGCTATGGCGTGTACTTCAGCATGTTTTGCTAAATACAAAGCCCGTTCGTTGTGGAATTTTTGGGAAATAATTGTTAGTTCGTTTAGGCCAAAAATTTCCTTGGCTCTAACCATAGAATCGAGTGTTCTAAAACCAGCATAGTCCAGATATATTTTATTCTCCGGAATACCGTTTTTTATGAGGTCGTTTTTAAAATCGGTAGGTTCGTCATAGCCTTTTCTGCCGTTATCCCCACTTATTAAAATAAACTCAATTTTACCCGCTTTGTACAATGCTGTTGCTGCTTCCAGTCGGTATTTGTAGTACAAGTTTACGTTGTTGTTCGAAGTATATTTACTAGCTCCCAAAAGCAGTCCGACTCTATTGCTTGGAATGTTTTCAATGCTATTAAATAATGCGTTTTCAGCTTGACGGCTTACCCAAAAGTTGATACCAATGATGTAAGCTAATATAAAGGCTGCAACCCAAGCTATTTTCTTTATAAATTTCATGTTAGGTTTTATTAAAGTTTAAATTATGATTTGACTTCAGTTTTGTTGGCTGTTTTGAAAAAATAACCTCCCTAAATTGATGAATATTGACTTTCAACAGTTTTTTATAATCGTAATGATGAAAGGTGTTGGCACGTTTTCCTATGCGATAGGATTGATAATAATAGCTTAGATAATCGGGCAAAATGATGATGCCCAAAATTATGGCGCCGTATAAATACATACTTCTTTTTCCGTTGCCAAAACACAAACATTGCAGGGCAATTTCGTCCTCTACATTTGTGCCGTATCCCGTTATGGTGTGATAGGCATCGTGGCGCTCAACTTTAGCAATGAGTTCAAAATTGTTTTTATCCAAAAATAGCCCGAGGTGTTTACCTATGGAATCTTTTGGGTAGGTTAGGAGTTCTTTTCTACTGATGCCCCAAGCTTCGTGATGTTTAAACATATTGGTGTACACTTTTTGCGATTTTTCAAACAGCGATTCTATGAGCTTTTTTCTAAACGTCATTGTGGTGTTTTGTTTTTATAATCCCTAGAGAACCACACCCAGGCTTGCATGGTGGTAAAAAAAGCCGAAGCGAAGAAGCTTATGGGAAAAATGTAAAATTTGGCTATTATGGTTCCGAAAAGGCTAAAACCAAACACGATAATGGCATAAAAGGGAAAGTAGGTTCTGAAAATATTTGCTTTGGAAACCTCATTTGATTTTCTCCAGAAAAAAGGAAAAATGGTAAATAAAATAAAGGCGGAGCACACTATTGAAATTGGAATGATAGACAAAACGATAAACCCGAACATTCCTGGCTCAAAATCCACGATAAAAATGATTCCCCAAAAAATACAAAAGGAAAGCAAACTGGATTTTGCAAGTATTAAAGGTGTGTTCATAATTTAGTGGATTTTAAAATTATCAAACCGGGTTTCCTGCCAAGAATTCGCTTTCAAACTTCGGACATATCGACGATATTTTGTATTGATTTTTGACTGCTTTTCTCCCTTTAAAACCATCAAATCGCTATAGTCTTTCAGAATAAAAGCGTTGTTTTCCGACAGGTTGATGAGGTAGTTAAAATCGGTTGTTTGGGCGTAATACAGATTGTATTGGGTAATGTGGCTATCCCAATTTATAGCGCTGGCAACAATTAAAATAAAAAATGCAGCTTGGGTATTTACGCGCATTAAGTACCAAATATTTTTAATGCGATTTACTTTTATGGTGGTGGATAAAAGGCCGATTAACGTTAACAACAAATAAATAACAACACCAATGCGTTTATAGGTAAAACCAAACGCGAAAATGTATTGGTAGTTTTTTAGGGCAATACTTAAAACGAGTAAAATGTTGAGGGCAATCCAAATGTAGGAGAGTGTTTTTAGTGGTTTGTTGGCTTCAAAATAGTTTAAATTTCCTCTGAAAAAATATAGAATGATGGCTATGGCAATAACAATTGAAGCGATAAGCGCATTGATGCCACTGTGTACTTGGTTTGAAAGTTGTGGGGCATTTAGCTGCTCAATAGTTAAAAGATACGAGACATCGGTAATCAAAAAAAATACGATTAAAATGTTCAAAAGTGCCAAAAGCACTAGCCCCAATTGGTTTTCCTTTTTTAGTTTTTCTTCGGAATAATCATCATTTTTAGCGAGGTTGTTACCTGTATTTAAATCGGCGACTGTCGCTGGGTCTACGGCCGTAGGCTTTGATATGTTGAAGAGTAAATAATAACCTAAAACAGCAAAAAGAAACCATTGAAAATTGATGAAACTGAAATCTATTTTTGATATAAAATCACTAAATACGGGATTGCCATTTTTGTACAGACTAATAAAAATGATAACGGTCAATATTGGAATTCCAATGACTTTTGTCCATTGCAAATAGTCGATATCCCTTTTGAACTTATCTCCACTTTTTTTAGAATTTGAATTTAATTGATGCTCAAAAAAACGAGCCACCGTTGTATACAATCCGTTGAGCCAGTTGACGTAAATTGACGATTTAGATTCCGAAAAATGTCCCACAAAAGTGATAAATGCGATGCAGTTGGCTGTAATGGCGAGTTGCGAGCCGTAAAAGAAAACCGATATGGCAGTTAAAATATACACCGAGCTTAAAATTAGCGTAGTGGTGTTCTTAAATGTTTTCAGGTGGTTTATGGCCAAAATGCAAATGGTTAGCAAGCTGAACAATACTAAGTTTAAACCGATACTTTGATGGCAAAAAAGTGTGCTAAATAGAATAGCTCCAATAATTAGTGGGATTTGTTTCATGTTTTACGGTTTTAAAGTACTTTGTTTTTCAAAGTAAATTGTTAAAAATTTTTGTTCTTACTCTTGGGCAACGTTTAAGCGTTTAATATCAGCTTTGTATGCATTGGGTAGCAAAGCCTCTTTTAAAATCCAGTCGAGTTTAAATCGTCTGAAAATTTTATAAATAACTACCAAAGGTCTCAAAAGGGAATACGTTCTGAATTTCAGTAGTTTTTTTGCTGTATTTGGTAGCAATAAAATTTGGGTTTCTATGAGCAATCGGTATCTAAAAAAGCCCAAATGCTTTCTATACTGCTTATAAAGGTGCGTTGTGTAATCGCCGTTATGTAAATTGTTATTGAGGTGCTCTTGGCGAATACTTGTAAATTCAGTGTAGGTGGTCGGCAGATTTTTTAAGCCCATACGATCACCCACATTTTTAAACACATTTAAAACATCTTGCTTTTCATTTGGGGATAGTGGTCTTTCTAAGGTTTCAAACGCTACTACTGAGTAATAAATGAGCATAAACAACACATCTTTATAGGCCCAATCTGGAATGGATTTACCCCGTTTTTCCTCAACAGATTGGTGTATGGCTGTAATATGGTCTATGGCATTTAGCGCCGTTTCGTGTTTTGAAAAAACAATGGCTTTTGCATAATTAACAGTAGAGAACAATCTGCCCAAAGGGTCTTTTGGCAACTTGCCAGTAAAGTAAAGCCAGTCTACAGCTTTGTTTAAGCCGAACTCGGCAGACGCTCCAGCAAAAATGAGGAGAATGGTATCGCTCTTACCCCAAATTTTCCGGACTACGGACGCTTTATCTACAAAATATTTCATCGTGTGTTCAGCCTTTGTTAATTAATTTTTCGAGTGCGTCAATATGTTTTTTAAACTCCAATTCACCAAGTTTGGTGGTAGAGTAGCGGGTATTGGGTTTTCGGCCAATAAACTGTTTTTCAACTTTTATGTATTCGGCCTTTTCCAGTGCTTTGGTATGGCTGGCCAAATTACCATCGGTGGCACCCAGAAGTTCTTTTAGTGTGTTAAAATCGGCGTACTCGTTCACCATTAAAACAGACATAATACCCAATCTAATCCGGTGATCAAATACTTTGTTTATGTTGTTTATTATACTCATTCGTATTAGCTTCCTGCAATTGGGCTTCCAAAAATACCCACGGCAAGTTCTAACCAAATTAATAATAAAGAAGCTATGACCATTAAAATATAAAGCCGTTGTTTGGGTTTTTCTGGTGTTTTTCTCAATATCATTTCAATTACAAATACAGTTCCAAACAGTAGAATGGCTGCCATAATAAAGTCGGTTAAGCTCCAATTAACCTCATTAGAGAATTGCATGCCTATAAGCGGGGTGCAAAGTAATAACACAACAACAATAATCAGGCTTATTAAGCGAAATTTATTCCTTTTCATTATAATGTTTTAATGACGTTTCTATCGTACTTAAAATGCATCCAACTGCCGTAAACAATGTGCATGATACCAAAGCCAGCAACCCAAAACCAAAATCCATAACTGGGCAAAAAGGCACAGATAAGCCCAAGAGCTATTTCGGTTAAACCTAAATATTTAATATCGCCCAGACTGTATTTTGAAGCGTTGATTAATGCCAAACCGTAAAAAATAAGCATTAAAGCGGCGGTATGCCCGTACCTGCCTTGATTGAGAATAATTAAGATGTAAATACCGCCAGTGATGAGCGGAATCAAAAAATTGACCAGTAGTCTTTTTGATGAGCTGTCCCATATTTTTTCGCCGTTTTTTTTCGCTTTTTTTGTGGTCAAGATAATGGCTGTAACAACACTGAACAAGGCTACCATGGCTAAGATGAACATGCAAATGGCAAAAATTTGTCCATCTAAAATCAAATAGCCCCTAACTGAATTTGTTACAATATAATACGCAATTGAAGCGCCAATAAGTGCGTAAACCCCTGCTAATATTCCAGACAGGCCGCTAAGCGAAATAAAACGGGACGATTTGTTCATTAAATCCTTGATCTCGCTGATGTCTTTTAAATAATCTTTTGATTCCATGTAAAAGTACTTTGAAATACAAAGTAAATAAATATTTTTGAATGTTTCACCATAAATTTTTGTTAAGTTTGAAATAAAACCGAAAAATTGAAACCCGTTGATTACTATTTTCTTAGTCAAAAAGAACCGTATCAATCCATTATGCTCTATGTGCGGAGCGTGATTTTGAATACTTTGCCCGAAGTAGTGGAGCGGTACAGTTATAAAATTCCGTTTTACAACATCGATAAGAAACCTTTGCTGTATTTGAATATCTTAAAAGGAACGGATTATGTTGATGTGGCTTTTGTACAGGGTGTGTTGTTGGAAAAAGATTTTTCTATTTTGCACAATAGTCACAACCGCAAACAGGTGCGCTCCATTCCATTGAAAACCCTCGAAGATTTAGAACAAGAACAATTTGTCGAATTATTGCTCGCAGCTGCTCACCAATTAAAACAAAGCAAAAAGGCGTGGTTTATCTAGCGTCGTTTTTCTTCAACTTAAAAAATACCCAAAGGGTCACTGAGGCCAAAACCAACCAAAACGCATCTATAAAAAAGATTTGAAATTGCTGGTTTGCAAACGAATTCCAAAGCCAATTTTGTGTCACCAAACCATTGGTGATGGGAACCAAAAATCCTAAAATACTTCCAGATAACAGGGTGTATTTATTGATAAAACCAAGTTCTTTTTTCCAAATGAAAAATGCCGAAAGCAGCAACCAACCAATAAAATAGAAACTGTAAATAAAGGTGTTTCCTTCGGGTTGAAAAACTTTAACCGCAATAAATGAAGCTGCCGTGATGGGATACATGCTTAAGCAAACTGCTAAATACACACGAACCACGCGAAGGTTGAAACGGCGTTTTTTTTCGGGGATGTTTTTTTTGTCGCGGGCTACCAACCAAATCATCACTCCCGAAATAATGACAAAACACGAAATTAGCCCTAAAATAAAACTGACGATTTTTAAAGCATAATTACCGTAATCGGCAAAATGTAATCTGTAAAGCGCATTTTTTACTCCATCCAGATACGAATTATTGGTTTCAGGGATTTTTTGCGAAACGAGCTGGCCATTACTTACTTTATAAATGGCTTCTCCTGCACCTGAAAATTTATCGGAATAATTTAAGTGGCCACTAGTTAAGACGTGCATGTTTTCATTTCCGTAGTTAAAAATATGGACTTCGGATATATTAAACCCATCCCACTGATTTTTCGTTTTTTCAATGAGCTGATTGAGGTTTATGTTGGTTTCGAGCGAGTCTTTTTCCATTTCAAAATGCGGATGACTATAACCTAATTCTTCATAAAACTTAGCTTGGTCGCCATCAAAAAGAACCATAAAGTTAGGGGCAACTAGCACCAACTTGATCATAAAAAAAGCACCGGTAACGGCATATACAAACTGAAAGGGCAAGCCAATCATGCCCAATGCTGTATGGGCATCGGTCCATAAAGTTTTCAGTTTTTTGAGGGGACGGAACACATAAAAATTGGAGGCTATTTTTTTCCAATGTACCAAAACGCCCGTGATGATGGCAAATAGAAAAAAGAAGGCCACAAAACCCGAGAGATAATACCCAACGGGATAAGGGATTTGCGCCAAAAAGTGAAGGCGATATAAAAATTCGCCCAGCGAATAGGAATTTTGATAAGTGTGCTGTGTAAACTGCTTGGTGTCCAGGTAGAAGAATTTCGGTTTTTGGGCCTCTTCGGAAGCCAACGAGTCTTTTGAAGCGGAAAGGGACACCCCAATACGCTGCTGAACATAATATTTTCTGAATTCAATATCCCTTCCGTATAAATCGTATCGGGATTTAAGCGTATCTAAAGTCGCATTAAAATCGATAGTGAAATCGTCTGTGATTTTAACCGATTCATTGCGTTCCCAGTTCACAATTTCATCCCTAAAAAATGAAAAAGAACCCGCGAAAAATATCACGTAAAGCACTACGCTAATAACGATGCCACTAACAGTATGGGTATGAAAAAGGATGTTGTAAGCTCTGTTTTTCATGGGTTAGCTAATAATGGGATTACACATTTTACCGATATAAATAATAACAGAAAAGAGCAGGCTAAGTAGCAGGTAAATCCCCCAAAGTTTCCATCCGTTTTTTGAAAGAAAAGCAATGACCATTAATGATGCCCATAAAACAAATCCCGTAAAGGAGGCAGTGATTATAACGTTTACGTGGTTAAACCAAAACGATAATGCCATGTGAAATGTGATGGTTACCAAATACCCACCGATAAAACCAGCCGATATTTTTGCAAAACGTTGCCAAGGGGACGAGAGGTATTTTGGGTTTGCGGGCATCAATTGAAAATTAAAAATTCAAAACAAAGTGAAATAATGAACACGGCCAATATGGCGGCTGGCTTCAATAATTTTATGGGGTTTAAAAGCACGATAAGGCTTCCTAAAGTCATTAAAACAACAAAAAAGTAGAGCACCCCTGTGCCCAAGCCAAAACAAAAAGCACTTAGCAAACAGGAAATTACCAGGATAAATAATCCGAGTAATTTGCTTGTTTTATGTTGTTTTGATAACCAGCCTTCAAACCCGAAATTGGGATTTAAAATAGCCTTTTTTGAGGTATTGCAAAGCACATAAAATGCGATAAACACAAGAAATAAAATTATTGAGGCCATGTAAAATTATTGAATGGAGTAGGTGGCACAGTGCCAAATAAATTCGTAATCTTCTCCTTTATATTTGCCGGGCACTTCTTCTTTTTTGGTGGTTTCAACAATGTATTTGGTTTCCCAAGGTAGATTAAAGGAAACATGGCCGTTCTCGTCTGTTTCTAAGGTTTTGGACCATAAATCGGATACAAAAACCTTTAATTCATTTTTTGCTAAAGGTTCATTTTTAAACAACACTTGAAGTTTTACTTCGTTTTTGTTTTTGGAAACATCTTTTACCACAATGCCCGAATCGTTTAGGGCAACAGTTTCATTCGAATTTTTACCGACTTGAAATTTGGCTGTGGAATGGTAATGTGTCTTGAAAATGCCAAAATCATATTGGGTATAATCAATAACATCGATTTTGTTGTTGTTCAGAATAACGGTAAAAGTGCCATTGGCTTTTGGGGTGAATTTGGCCAAATAATAATCGTCTTGAGCCGTAGTTTTTAACGCCGTTTTGTTGCCTTGGGCATCAACAACCCACAAATCAAATTGGTTCACGTTTTTAAAAGCATCGCCATTTACTTTTTCAATAACGCCATAGGTGTATTCGCCAAAGTGGACTTTTATAAGTTGTTCTTTTCCGATGTGTCCTGTTGGGTTAGTTTCAACCCAAAGATAATGGGCAAATGATTTGGTAGCCGTGAAGGCAATGAGTACGATGGTAATTAATGTTTTTTGCATAATGAATGATTTAATAATGTTAAAAAGGCAGTCCCCTTAGTTGAAAAGAGGACTGCACAAACCAAAAAAATTGATGTTCAAATTGCTGACATTTGAAGTCTTTAAAATTTATAAGTAACGGTTAGCCTACCGTTGATGCCCGGCTCTGATTGCCAGTACAGGTAGCTTCCGTAGTTAGATCCTGAGTACAGGTATTCATCAAGAATATTATTAACGTTCAGCTGAATGCGCATTTTGTTGTTTTTCCACGAAAGTGCTCCGTCCAATCTAAAATAATCTGGCAAATCCGATTGGTTATCGGCAGCCCAAGCCCAAGAGGAACGGTCCACTTGGTATTGGTAACCCAACGATGCACCAAATCCGCGAAGTGCTGTAGTTTCGGCAAAGTTGTAATTTAACCATCCGTTGGTAACGTGTTTTGAATGGCCGGCCACCAAACTTCCAGATTTGTCCTCTACATTGGTATTGGCATAATTCAGGATGATGTTAAGCTCTGGAGTGATTTGCCCTTGGGCATCAAACTCAATACCTTTCGATTCAATTTCACCGGAATAGATGGAGAAGTTTTCAGTTGGGAATGCCGGGTCGCCCACCAATATTTTGTTTTTGTTTATTTTGTAAACACCCAATGATGTTTTCAAATGGCCATCAAATAACTTCAATTTTATTCCCCCTTCAATATCTTTTCCTTCAACGGGGTCGTTCAGCAACTCACCCGTACTACTAATTCCGCTTTGGGGCAAAAAGGATTGGTCGAATAACGCATAAGCGGTTAGGTTGGGAATAATGTCGGCACTCAAACCAATACGCGGGGTTACTACGTTGTCCGATTCAGCTTTCCCTAAAGTGTGCAAGTTGGTGTATCTTCCCGCAAGGGTCAATCTAATTTTATTTTCAACAAAACCGATTTCGTCCTGTGCATAGTAGGCTCTTATTGAGTTGGCACCGTAAGGGTCTCCACCATTTCTATATTGAACGGGAACCGAGCGGTCAAAATTTGGTGTTGGGCTTACGCCATAAACCGGGTTGAAAATATTAAATGGTGTCGTGGTGTCTACAACCGAAGATTCAAACCAATCGGCCCAATATTGCTTGTCGCTAAAATCGAAGCCACCCATTACTTTGTGGGTAATGCTTCCGGTGTTGAATGCCCCGTGGATGTAAACTTGGGCGTATTTCCCCAATGAAAGGGCATCCCATTTTGAAACGTATCTTGTGGCATCACCGTTTTCTTCAATTCCAACTAGCCATGTTGAATTTCCAACCTGATCGTAACGCAGGTAAGCCAATTGTCCTTCAACGCTCCAATTATCTGAAAACTCATGTTTCACGTTGGTAAAGAACGTCACTTCCTGAATATCGGTTACGGGATAGTCGTTATTGGTGAATTTAAAATTTCTGTCCAAACTAGCATATCCGGCGCTTGATGGTGCAAAAATATAGGCAGAACCAATATACGACTCTGCCTGTTGCAGGTTCATTTCGGTAGTAATGGAGGTTTTCTCACTAAATTTATAAGTCAATGCTGGTGCAATGCCGTAACGGGTTACATCTTCATTGCCTCGGTGGCTATCGGAAGTTTGGTACATTCCGTTGAAACGATACAACAGTTTTCCGTCTTCCGTAAGTTTTCCGCCTAAATCAACGGTGCCTCTGTAAAAATCGAAACTTCCGCCAGATAACGATATTTGTGCGATGCGTTTTTCGGTAGGTTTTTTGGTTACCACATTGTAGAACCCACCAGGTTCTCCGGCCGACATCATAAAACCGGCAGGGCCTTTTACAAATTCGATGCGCTCGACGGTATTCATGTCTTCAGATAATGGCCCCCATGAATCCTGAACATTTACCCCATTTCTAAAAGCTGGCAACCTAAAACCACGCATATTTACACGAGCAAAATGTCCCCAGTGCTCTAGCATAGTAACCCCACTGACGTTACGGATAATGCCGTCCATCATGTTGGTGGCCTGTTGATCCATAAGGAGTTCATTGCTAATTACCTGTATGTTTTGCGGCAGTTTTACCAGTTCGCCTTTTAAACGAAGTGAGGTTGAAGTTTCGCGCTCGGCGTATTTGTTGGTGTGCCCGTTTACAATAACTTCGCCCAAGTTTTCTTGGTCTTCCAAAAGCACAACTTCGGGCACGTTTGTTACTTGGTTGGCCTTAACAGAAACTGACAAATCTTGCGGTTTATAACCCACATAAGAAATATGCAAGGTATAGTCGCCCGGCTCAATATTGTTTAAAGTATAGCTACCTGTACTATTGGTGAAGGTGCCGTGCTGTGAATTTTTTATAGAAACGTTTACGTATTCTAAGCTTTTTTTCTGGTTAGAAACCACTTTGCCTTTCAGGCTTCCGTTTTGTGCAAAAACCGATATTGCTGAAAAAACAAAAGTTGTTAGGAGTAATAATTTTTTTATCATAAATTCGCTATTTGTAATTAGTCTAAATAAGTTTAGTGCAAAAATAGAGCGGGAATCTAATTAATAAATGACGCGATTTGGAAAAAAAAAGACGTGAAACCAAAAATTTTAAAACGATAGATTTAGCTGAAAGGCAATGCAGTTTTAAAGATTTTATTAGCGAGGAAACTAGGCAGTACGGCAGTTGCGGTTTATTAACTAAGGAATATTCAGTTTTACCAGAATTTGGAAAAGGACATATCACCGAGTTTTGTTTTGATGATGTAAGCATTGCCATAAATAACTTTACATTCCATCAAAATTTTAAGTTTTATAATGATTTGGAAGTGAACGGGCTATACCTCTCTTTTTTGGTTAAAGGCGATATGGTTATTCAAATCAATTCCCAGAAAGAAGAAACACCGTATGATGAAAGGGAGTCCTTTATGGCTTATGTCGAGTCTGTTAACGGTACTTTTAAGTTTTATAAAAATCAGCTTTTTAAAGAAATTAAAATAAGAGTTGGTAATGATTTTTTGAAAAAGCACGGACTAAACGATACATCAGAATTCAAGCGAATCACTGAAGAAAATCTCATTTTACCGATAACGGACGAAGTACTTTCAGTAATTGAAAATTTACAGCAAGAGCATGGAAAGGGCTTGGTAAAACGGTTGCATTTGGGAGCCAAAGTGATTGAGGTTATCGCTTTGCAATTGAAAAATTATAAAAACTTAAAGCTGAAGGATAGTGCCCCATCAAATCAAAAGTATATTAAAAAGCTATTTCTTTTAAAACAGTTTTTAAAGGACAACCTAAACCAAAATTACGCAGTTATTGATTTGGCAGACCAAATAGGGATGAGCGAGAATATCTTGAAATCAGAATTTAAACGTACTTTCAATTGTACGGTGAACCAATATTTTTTGGAGCAAAAAATGGAAAAGGCTAAATCGCTTTTGCAAAATACAGACAGCCCCATTTATGAAATTTCAGAAATAGTGGGCTATAAAAATGCGACACATTTTAGTGCGGCTTTTAAGCGGTTTTATAACGAAACGCCAAAAAACTATCGATTAAAGGTGTAACACCAAAACGATAACTTTTTCCGAAAGTTTATTTTTATAAACTATTAACCGTTTTTCTGATAGCCACTAAGTTGGTCAATAGTTTTTCCAAATTATCGAGATGTAGCATATTGGCACCATCGCTTTTGGCATTGGCCGGGTCAAAATGGGTTTCTATAAAAAGTCCGTCAACATGGTTTACTACACCAGCACGGGCAATGGTTTCAATCATATCTGGTCTTCCGCCGGTAACACCTGCACTTTGGTTGGGTTGTTGAAGGGAGTGGGTAACATCCAAAACCACGGGAGCGTATTGCTTCATGGTGGGGATGCCTCGAAAATCAACAATCATATCCTGATAGCCAAACATGGTTCCACGGTCGGTAATCCACGCTTTATCGCTTCCAGAATCCTTAACTTTTTGTACAGCATGCTTCATAGCCTCGGGGCTCATAAATTGTCCTTTCTTCAAATTAACCACTTTGCCTGTTTCGGCAGCAGCCACCACCAAATCGGTTTGGCGCACCAAAAAGGCAGGAATTTGCAATACATCCACATATTCGGCCGCCATGGCGGCATCGCTTACTTCGTGAATGTCGGTAACTGTGGGCACATCAAACGTTTCAGAAACCTTTTGTAAAATCTTTAGCGCATTTTCATTACCAATTCCTGTAAAACTATCGATCCGGCTGCGGTTGGCCTTTTTGAAACTGCCCTTAAAAACATAAGGAATTTCCAGTTTTGTGGTTATTTCAACCACTTTTTCGGCTATTCGCAAAGCCATATCTTCACCTTCAATGGCGCACGGGCCACACAGTAAAAAGAAATTATTAGAGTCGGTGTGTTTTATTTTTGGAACGTCAGAAAGGTTCATGTGCTTAAAATTTAAGCCACAAATTTAAGAATTAAATATGTCCTTTTAAACTATTTCTTATAATCCATAATGCCATAATTAAATTGGCGAAAAGAAAAAGTCCGCCATAAAATGAAAGCAGTTCCAATGGAGAGGATATGGAGATGATTTTGAGCATATCGGACAAAAAGGCCAAAATGAGGTAAGACGATATGCAAACAAAGGTGATTCCCAATGAAAAATTTAGCTTTTTATTTGGCTTGATAATTTGCCATAAAAATGGAATGGCAAACAATAGAATAGGGTAGGCCGTAATGCCGTCGGTTCTGTTTATCACCGTAAACCAATAGGCCGAAATGGCAATAAAATAAAGGTATGGGATGCTATTTGTGTATCTATTTATTAGAGGCGACATGGTTTTTTAATCTTTGTTGTTGAACATCAGCTCTTTATAAAATTAAAGAAAACACAAATTTTAAAATATAATACCTTTTAAATATAACATTTATTTAACTAATAACATGTACCTTTGCAGCCTTAAAAAAGGCACTATATATGGCTACTATCAAAAACATTGCAATTATTGCACACGTTGACCATGGAAAGACCACCTTGGTTGATAAAATTATGTATCACTGTCAGTTGTTCCGTGAAAACGAAAACACCGGTGATTTGATCCTTGATAACAACGATTTGGAGCGTGAAAGAGGGATTACCATTACTTCAAAAAACGTTTCGGTAACTTATAAAGACACCAAAATAAACATTATAGATACACCGGGTCACGCCGATTTTGGTGGTGAAGTAGAGCGTGTGTTGAACATGGCCGATGGTGTATTGCTGTTGGTTGATGCTTTTGAAGGCCCCATGCCACAAACCCGTTTCGTACTGCAAAAAGCCATTGATTTAGGGTTGAAGCCTTGTGTGGTAGTAAACAAAGTGGATAAGGAAAACTGTACGCCCGATGAGGTACATGAAAAGGTATTCGATTTAATGTTCGAATTGGGTGCGGAAGAGTGGCAGTTAGATTTCCCAACCGTTTATGGTTCGGCCAAAAACAACTGGATGAGCGAAGATTGGCAAAAGCCAACCGATAACATCGAGCCACTTTTGGATATGGTGATTGAGCACATTCCTGAACCAAAAATTGAAGCCGGCACTACCCAAATGCTAATCACATCGTTAGATTACTCGTCGTTTACAGGTCGAATTGCTATTGGGCGTTTAACTCGTGGCGAGCTTAAAGTAGGACAAAACATTTCGTTGGTAAAACGAGATGGGAAAGTAGTAAAAAATAGAATTAAGGAACTTCACATTTTTGAAGGTGTTGGCCGTAAAAAAGTAGATGAAGTTCAAGCAGGAGATATTTGTGCGGTTGTTGGACTTGAAGGTTTTGAAATTGGCGATACCATTGCCGATTTTGAAAACCCTGAAGGATTGAAAACTATCGCTATCGATGAGCCAACAATGAGTATGTTGTTCACCATTAACGATTCTCCCTTCTTCGGAAAAGATGGTAAATACGTAACTTCTCGCCATATTAAGGAGCGTTTAAACAAAGAGTTGGAAAAAAACTTGGCGCTTAGGGTTCAAGAAACCGACAGTGCTGATAAATTTATGGTTTTTGGTCGTGGGGTATTGCACTTATCCGTTTTGATTGAAACCATGCGTCGTGAAGGATATGAGCTGCAAATTGGTCAGCCTCAAGTTATCATCAAAGAAATTGATGGTGTAAAATGTGAGCCTGTTGAAGAAATGACCATCGATTTACCCGAGGAAGTTTCAGGTAAAGCGGTTGAAATGGTTACCATGAGAAAAGGTGAAATGATGAGTATGGAAGCTAAGGGCGACCGTATGGTTTGCGAATTCATTATTCCATCAAGGGGTATTATTGGTTTAAGAAACCAGTTGCTAACCGCCACAGCTGGTGAGGCCATTATGGCACACCGTTTTAAGGAGTACCAACCATTAAAAGGCGGTATTCCAGAGCGTCAAAATGGATCGTTGGTTTCTATGGAAAACGGACAAGCTATTCCATATTCTATCGATAAACTTCAGGAAAGAGGTAAGTTTTTTATCGATCCGGGAGAAGATATTTACGAAGGACAAGTTATTGGTGAAAACTCGCGCGGTGATGATATGACCGTAAACGTTACCAAAACCAAAAAGTTGAGTAACGTACGTTCTGCCGGTGCCGACGACAAAGCAAAAATTGTTCCGGCTATTAAATTTTCGTTGGAAGAAGCCTTGGAATACATCCAAAAAGACGAATACGTTGAGGTGACGCCAAACCACTTGCGTATCCGCAAAATCTTTTTGAAAGAGGTAGAGCGCAAGCGAAACAAATCTTTATAACATGGATGTTTTGGGGATTCCTTGGGTAGAATGGGTGGGCTATGCCGCCATGGCTACCGTTTTGGTTTCCTTTTTAATGAAATCCGTCAACAAGCTACGAATAGTAAATGCCCTAGGGTGTTTACTATTTGTGTTTTATGGCTTTGTGCTCCAGCCTATTTCTAAGCCCATCATTATTACTAATGTGGCCATCTTCTGCATAAACCTGTACTATATTTTGAAAAAGGAAGGCTCCAATTAATATTTTTTCTGTTGAGGGTTCTTGCTTATACTATAAAATCAAAATATTAAAAGCCCAAATCGTTTTGTATATTTGATTCTTTTGAAAAAAAGAGTCGATTATAAACAATAATACGCTTAGTTTAGCGCTATAGCTAAAAGTTTTGTTTAAATTGCTCAACGCTTACTACGAAAAAATTTCGTAATAATTGAGAAGATTAATAGACTACATAAATAGCAAAGTTTTAGTGCAGATGGCTTCATTACAAATAGCTTCTGTGTTAATTAAAATAGTTGCGGGCATATTAACATCAAAAGCCATTGCTGTTTTTATCGGTCCCGTGGGCTTGGCTCTTGTCGGGAACCTACGTGATTTTGTAAAAGCTTTTCAAACCATTGCTACCGGAGGATTTTACAAAGGAGCTGTAAAATATATTTCGGAATTTAAAGAGGATGCCTATAATTTAAGCAAAACGGTTTCAACCATTTATTATACAGGGTTTGTTTTTACCATTTTGGTGTCGTTCTTCTGTTATTTTAAGGCCGAATGGATAAACACGGTTATATTCCCCATATACAATGATTATGCCTACGTTATCCAGATTTTTGCCATTGTGTTGCCTTTTTATGCGCTGAATTTGTTTTCGTTTGCCATAATGAATGGGTTCTCGAAATACAAAATTCTTATTGTAATCAACATTATTGGGCAGATTTTAAGTGTTTCAATTGCCTTACTCTTAATATACCAAAACCAAATAGATGGTGCTTTAATTTCGGTGGTTATAGCCGAATCCCTGATTTTTTTAATCACTTTGGTGGGTATTATTAACAGACGGAGTTTGGTGCCCTTGATAAAGGCCAGAAATGTTAGTTTTCAGTTTTTTAAGAACATGGGCACGCATTCATTAATGGCGGTGTTTTCTGCTATTTTATTGCCGTTGGTTGGAATAGCCATCCGTACTTACATTATCGATAATGTAGGCTTTAAGGATGCTGGTTTTTGGGAAGCCATGACACGGATTTCCAAATATTACTTAATGTTTATCAGTTCGTTGGTTGCTCTTTATTTGTTGCCCCGTTTTGCTGAGATTCAAAGTACTAAGGAGTTTAAAAAAGAGGTTTTTAGTTTTTATAAAACCATTATTCCGGTACTAGCGGTAAGCCTATTGATTATTTACCTTTTAAAGCACTATATAGTTTTGGCGATTTTTACTGATGAATTTCAGCCTGTAGAGGATTTATTTATCTGGCAGTTGTTGGGCGACTTTATTAAAGTACTCAGCATTGTAATTGCCTACCAGTTTTTGGCCAAGAAAATGTTTTGGCACTACGTGCTTACCGAAGCGTTTTTGGTGATTATTCTTTATACCACCAGTGTGTATTTTATTAACTCCGTTGGTGGTGCGAAAGGAGCTGTAATTGCCCATTTTGTGAGTTACTTGATGTATTTTGGTATTATATTGCTCATATTTGGCAGTTCACTTTTTGGGGTGGAGAAGGAAAAGTACTAGTAGTTTGTTAAAGCTTTTTATAGATTAATGTTCAAAAGAATAAAACAGTTTTATGTAAATAATGTACTGGTAAAGGTAGCATCTTTTAATTCGGTAGGTGTTTTGGTAAAACTGATTTCAGGATTTATTATTTCAAAAACTATGGCGGTTTTTATAGGTCCTTCAGGAGTTGCTATCGTGGGTAATTTGTCAAACTTTAAGCAATCACTTGACAGTTTGTCCTCTTTAGGGGTGAAGAATGGCACAATAAAGTATATAGCAGAATCTAAAGAAGACAAATTACAGTTTAGACAAATCGTTTCATCTTCTTTTTTGGTTACGCTCTGTATCGGTTTGCTTTCATCATTGTTACTTTTAGTTTTTTCTAGGTCTTTAAGTGACTTAATTTTTGATTCTCTAAACTTTTCTTATTTATTTAAGGTTGCTGCTTTAATGATGCCTTTTTATTCTGTACACATTTTTTTTATTTCTATTTTAAATGGTTTAAAAAAGTTTAAAGAATTAATTCAAATCAATATTGTAGGCTACATTCTGATTACTTTTTTAACTGTGCTATTAATAAGTGTCGAAGAACTGAAAGGTGCTTTGTTGGTAATTGTTATCACTCCATTTTTATTGTTCCTATCTCTTTTTTGGCAGTACACTACTTTAAAGTTTATTATTAATAATATAGGGATTCATCTAGTATCGAAGGATATGATAAAAAAATTGAGTTCATTTTTTTCAATGACCTTGTTCTCTGGTATTATGGTGCCTATTGTTTTTTTAATCATAAGAAATTATATAATTAAGCATATCGGGGCAGATGAAGCTGGTTACTGGGAAGGGGTTAGAAAAATTTCAAACTACTATATGCTTTTTATTTTTACACTATATCAATTGTATTTGTTGCCTTCACTTTCTGAAAAAAGAAGTCAGTTAAGAAGTGTTGTATTGTTTTTTTATAAAACAGTATTGCCAGTTGTTGGTTTAGGTTTTGTAATTATTTATTTTTTAAAAATAGTCTTGATTAAATTAGTGTTTACCACTGCATTTTTACCTATGAAAGATTTGTTTTTGTGGCAACTGTTAGGCGATTTTTTTAGAATTATGTTTCTTACTATTTCTTATCAGTTTTTAGCAAAAAAAATGATTTGGCCGTATATTGTTTGTGAGGGTATTTATATGATTATGACATGTTTTTTAAGTATTTATTTTATAAATGTTTTTGGATTATCAGGAACTGTGAAAGCTTATGCAGTAGCCTGTTTTGCTTATTTGTTGCTAATGTTGTTCGTCTTTAGAAAAGAGTTGTTTAAAAAAGAAAGTATTAATGGATGAAAAAAGGTAATAGAGTTAGGTTTTTTATTGCTGTTGTACTACCAATTTTCATTGCTTTTATTTTTGAATTGGTATTTACAGAGTTTAAAGCAGCGCGTTTGTTAAATGTGACAGAGAATTTGATTTTTTCAATAATAATACTGCTATTTGTTAAGCTATTTTCAGGTAGTAAAGCGCAGTTGATTTTGTCAAAAATGGTGTTGCTGTTTTTTACCTTTTGCATTTTTAGTGAGACGGGGTACTATTATATTTTTGATATCAATTTAAGGCCTTCGGCTATTTTTATAATGTTTGAATCAAACTATTCTGAAACTAGTGAGTTTTTAAGTTTTTATTTAGATGGCTGCTTATTGACATTCTTTTTGGTGTTGGTTTTAAACTGCATAAATATAATTTCTTTAAAAAGAAGCGATTTAAAGCCCTTGAATGCCCTATCAATAAAAAAAGGAATAATATTTTTTGTTTTTATAATTCTACTTTCATTGTTGAAATATACAGGTTTAAGGCATCAAAACTTTCCTTATTTATTATTGAAGTCCTTTTATGTGGTTTATTTCGAATCTAAAGTTTATGATTTAGGCATTTATAAAAAGGAATATGGGATTTTTAAAAAGGAAGACAATACAAATTCTAAGGGTAAATTGTTTGTTGTAATAATTGGGGAATCAACAACTAGTAACAACATGTCCTTATATGGTTACCACCGGAATACTAATCCTTTGTTGTCAAAAATAGAAAACTTGAGTGTTTACCATGATGTAATCAGTCCTCACGCAGGAACAACAGCATCTATATGCAAATCATTAACGATGGATAATTATGAAGGGGGAAATAACAAAGGGTCAATTATGCAGTTGCTCAATGCAAAGGGTTTTGAAACCTATTGGGTTTCAAATCAACAGCCTGTTGGTTTTGCAGAAACAGAGATAACTAAAGTAATTTACTCGGTAAAGAATAAGTTTTACTTAAATACGGGGAATTCTGAGGATAAACACTTGTTTGATGAAGTAGTGTTTGGTAAGGTTAATGAGGTTATAAATAACACAAATGAAAACCAGGTGTTGTTTGTACATTTACAAGGCACACACTTTTTTTATAAAAATAGGTACCCAGAAACATTTAACGTTTTTGAAGGAATAAGTATTAATAGAAGGTTTGGAAATTCAGAGTCACAGGAAATAGTTAATGCATATGATAACAGTGTTTTGTACAATGATTATGTTGTAAGCACCATAATAAACAAGGTGAAAGAAACCAATAGAGAAAGTTCAGTAATCTATTTTTCCGATCATGGTGAAGAAGTTTATCAAACAATAGATTTTTCTGGACATAATGATGATGTGGGAACTTTACCAATGTTTCAGATTCCCTTTTTATTCTGGCAATCAGAAAAATTTATAGAAAAGAACGATGTACATATTGATTTAGATCGACCTTACATGACCGATGATTTGTTCCATAGTATAGCAGATCTATGTAATATAAAGGATGAACATGTAGAATTAGAGCGAAGCATATTCAGTTCTAAATTTAAATCCAGAAAACGTATCATATTAAATAATAAAGATTATGATTCTTTATTAGTAATTGAAAAAGAAAAGCAATTTAATTAATATGAAAGTTTGTATAGTAACACCGTCACTTGGAGTAGGGGGAGCTGGTAAGGCGGCTTCGGTGCAATCTATTATGTTTACAAGCTTAGGCTATGAGGTACATATTGTTCCCATCACTAACATCATCACATATAAGTATGAAGGTAAATTGTTTAACTTAGGAGCTATAAAAGATAAAAGAAATTCCTTTTTAGATAAAGTTAGAAGAATACTCTTGTTAAGAAAATATCTGTTAAAACATCAATTTGATTATGTTATAGATAATAGAATGCGTACTAACGCTACCGTTAATGAAATTGGCATGTGTAAATATGCGTATAGAAACTTTAAAGTCGTATACGTAAGTCACAGCTTTTCTTATATAAAGGATGTTGATAATAATCCTAGAATGAAAAAATGGTTGATAAATAAAGCATATAAAATTGTAGCCGTAAATAAAGAACTAAGTAGTTTTATTAAAAACCTTCACCCATTTCACGATGTTGTATGTATTGAGAATGCTATAGATATCGAATATATAAAAGCAAAAGGAGAAGCCCCTTTTGTAAAAACTAACCCCTATATCTTATACTGCGGAAGATTAGAAGAACGCTGTAAAAATATTAGTATGCTCATAAGAGCTTATGCAAAATCTAAGGTTTATAATGATGGAATTGAATTGCTTATTCTTGGTGATGGTTTAGACAAACCTAAGTATGAAGCTTTAGTTTTGGAACTCGGGATTTCAGATTATGTGATTTTTCAAGCCTTTACATCAAACCCATATGTTTATATGAAAAACGCCATATGTACTGCTTTAACCAGTTTGTATGAAGGATTCGGATTGGTTTTAGTCGAGTCTCTAGCTGTGGGAACTCCGGTAGTAGCTGTTGATTGTAGGACAGGCCCCTCGGAAATTATCCAAAATGGCGTTAATGGTATTTTAATGAAAAATCATGATGAAGAAACGTATTCAGAAGCACTAAAAACCATGGTATATAAAAATAGTTTTTTGCAAGAGTTGAAAAAACAAGCTGAGGTTAGTGTAGAAAAGTTTGGCATTGAACAAATAAGTAAAAAGTGGCAGTCCTTACTAGAGGTGGGGTAGTATGTTAACTACCTGTAGAGATGAAACCTTAGCCCAAAATTGTCTAAAGCTTTTTTGCTCTTGAAAAGCATTATTAAAATAAAACAGGGGAGCTTGAAAATTATTTTTTGTTTTAGGTTCATGTGTCGTTTGTCTATATCATTGTAAATGGAACGCCCTAATGTTTTTTTATTATTCAGTTTGCAGCTTAGAGCAATGGCATATCTATTCTTATCCATGTATCTCTGGAGAGGTTTATTGTCTATTTCTTCTTTTTTAAATTTATCAATAAGGACTATACGGTCTTTTGTATGCCCGCTTTTTGAAAGATTATTGGCATATTTATTAAATACCGATGTCGTAACATTACCAACAACAACATTGTATTTCAATGCAATTTGTATCCATAAATAGGTGTCTTGACCAGACCGCATAGTGATGTCGAAAAAATTTACTTTAAAGAATATATGCTTAGGGATTGTTACAGCCGAAGTATGAGCGATAGAATCAAAAAAACTGGATTCAAAATAATTAGGAACATAACCTTTGAAATCTTCAGGTATTCCCTTAAACATAGCTTTTTTTAAACTATTTTTAGCAAAAGAAAAGGCATATCTGCTACAATACATACCAGCTTCAGGAAATTCTTTAATTAAATCGAACATCGTTTGAAGGTGGTTGGGGTACCATTGGTCATCAGCATCCAATAGTGCTATATAATCTGCATTGGCTTTTTTTATTCCAAGGTTTCTGGCAAAAGAAACACCTTTGTTTTCAGTTGAAATTATTCGAAGTTTAGGGCCGACTAATTTAGAAACCAAAGAGAGACTGTTGTCAGTCGAACCATCGTTCACAACAATAATCTCAAAATTCTGAAACGTCTGGTTGAAAACACTCTCAAGAGTATCCTCAATAAATTCTTCTTTATTGTACAGAGGGATTACAACTGAAAAAAACGGCTTGCTATTCATATTTGTAATTCAAATCTCTATGGCATATATACAAAACTTTATAAACCTGAAGCAAATAAATATTTGGGTTTGGCCCAGATAGCTGTTTTTTTATTGTATGGCCAAATATTTTGTGCAAAAACATCATGATATAATTTATCTTCAATTTTTTAAAAGCTTCAAAAATAGAAAGGAGCTTGTTGTCATGTTTAGTGATCTTTCCATTTTTGAAGCCCCATAGTAAAGTGTTTGAAGCGGCTTCAGCTTTACTTAAAAAGATTTCATTTTTTTCAAGACCAAGGTGGTAAACTGGATTGTTTAAATGTAAAACCCTAACATTATTTTGTTTTAATAAAGAGGCAAAAATATTATCTAAACCATAACTTTTTTTCGTGATTTGCGAGTGAATTTTGCTGAACGTGGTTTTGTTGATAAGAAAATTTGCTGAGATAATTATTTGATAGGGTTTTCGGTTTCTTATTACGGCGTCAACTTCTTCAAATTTTTTTCCATACTTCCAACGGAGAATTACTTGTTTTTCGGGGATGCTTTTTGTGTAGGCGAAACCACCAAAATATACGTCATGACCAGATGAAATAGCATCGATGTAGTCATTTACAAAAATGTTTGATTTTGGCAATACATCGGCATCTAAAAACAACAGCCATGGGTATGAAGCGGATTCTGATAAGCGTTGTCTGGCGCCTACCCGCCCTAAATTTTTCTCTGAAGTGATAAGTTTTGCATGTTTGGTCGATTCAATACAATTTCTGTTTGTTGAAACGTGCTTGGTAGAATGGTCATCAAAGCATATAATTTCAAATATAATATTGGCTTCAATTGCTTGTTGGTGTATATTCTTAACTAAATCAGAAATATTATAGTTATATACCGGTATTAAAATGGAGAGCATTATTTAGAAGCTATTAAGACAGTTTCAGGAGAAATATAGCCAAAAAAAGAATCAGATTCTTGTTTGTGGAAATGTTTTTCTGAAACCTTGAATCCATTGGATTCTAATCTGTCGGTCAAGCCCTTTGCCGAGTAAATCCTTACATGGTCATTTTGCCCAAAATGTTCCTCTCTGGCTTCAGGCGTTGTTATGGTATCATCTTCATATATATCACCATCCTTAAAAGGGGTTTGTATGTATATGCGTCCGTCGGGTTTCAAAACTCTATACAGTTCTTTCATCGCCAAACTGTCTTTTTCAATATGTTCTAATATGTGATAGCAAATTATAACGTCAAATTTGTCATTTGGTTGATCGATACTGGTGATATTGAATTTGTAATCGGCTAAAAATTCATTTTCAAAATCGGAGCTATGATAATTAATATTGGAATCTTTTTTTAGTGTTCTGTACAAGCTTCTAGAAGGTGAAAAATGTAGCCAATTTCCTTTTTTGTCCTGCTTATTTAATATATGCCAAAGTCTTCGGTTTCTTGATAAGCTTCCGCACGACGGACACATAAAATCGCTGTTGTTTAAATTTATAAATCGACTTAGTTTTTGGGAACAAATATTGCATTGGTGCTTGTTTCCTATATAAAATAAGCAATGGAATTTACGAAAAAACAGTTCGTTTTGGAACAGGAACTTTTTGGGAATAGAAGCTTTTAAGGCCTTTTTAATTGAATTGTACATAACTTAAGCCTTACGTTGCACCACTTCATAAACCTGATTGTCGTCGCACTTTAGGGTTTTGCTTGGATATTTTAATAGCAGGGCATAGTCGTGGGTGGCCATAAGAATAGTGTTGCCGTTTTTATTTATTTCCTGAAGCACTTCCATTACTTCCACACTGGTTTGTGGGTCGAGGTTTCCGGTAGGCTCATCGGCCAAAATAAGCTCGGGGTCGTTTAGCAAAGCCCTTGCAATAGCTACACGTTGCTGCTCGCCGCCAGAAAGCTCGTGTGGAAACTTAAAGCCTTTGGTTTTCATGCCCACTTTAGTGAGGACCTCCTCAATACGGGTATTCATTTTTGCTTTGTCTTTCCACCCCGTGGCTTTTAAAACAAATAATAAATTGTCGTTTATGGTTCTGTCGGTAAGTAATTTAAAATCCTGAAAAACTACACCTAGCTTTCGTCTCAAATAAGGGATGTCTTTTTCCTTTAAACCATTCAGTTTAAAATCTACAATGTGGCCTTCGCCTTCAGTTAAAGGCAAATCACCGTAAAGTGTTTTCATAAAACTACTTTTACCTGTGCCGGTTTTTCCAATTAAATAAACAAAATCGCCCTTGTTTACTTCGACGTTAACGTTTGAAAGCACTAAGCTGTCGCCTTGATAAATAGAAGCGTCTTTTAATTGTAAAATCGGGTTTGACATGAAGTAAGTTCGTTTTTTTTCGTGTGGCGTAAAAATATCACTAAAAAGTTAAACCTTAAAGCTAACGCCCAAAAGTTTGGTTTATTTCTTGTTTTATGCAGAATATTTATTCCTGTTATAATTATGGCACGATTATTTCGTTATAGAAGTGATATTGATTTATCTTTGGTTCAACCTAAAAACAAACCGTTAATGACTAAAAAAAGCATCCTGTCGTATATAGCGATTATCAGTTTTAGTTTTCAAATCATAGCACAGCAATCAGCCGTTTATACCAGCAATTTGGTCGATTACCAAAAGGCGCTGTCGCTCTACAACAACCAACAGTACCAAGCCGCACAAACCCTGTTTAAGGACGTCAAGGAAACCACAAAGGAACACACTTTGGAATCCGATTGCGCCTATTACATCGCCAATTGTGCGGTGCGATTAAACCAACAAAATGCCGACCAATTGGTGGAAGATTTTGTGGAAGAATACCCAACGAGCACCAAAAAAAACACCGCTTATGTTGATGTGGCCGATTATTATTTTGCCAACGGAAAATACGCCTATGCCCGAAAATGGTACGATAAAGTGGATGAAAACGGATTGGCACGAAAAGAAAAGGAAAAATTCTATTTCAATAACGGTTACACGGCATTTACGACCAAGCAATATAAGGATGCGAAGAAGTATTTAAGCAGGGTGGAAAGCTCGCAGGAGTACGGTTCGCAAGCTAAATATTATATTGGTTATATGGCTTACGAAGGCGACGATTACGAAAAGGCAAACACCTATTTCGATCAAGTGGGCAATCAAGAACGCTACAAAGAAAAACTGTCGTACTATCAGGCAGATTTAAATTTTAAGCTCGGCAATTTCGAAAAGGCAATTCAGTTGGCCAAAGAGCAATTAAATAAAAGTGATGCGAATGAAGTGTCCGAACTTTCAAAAATCATAGGCGAAAGCTACTTTAATCTAGAACGATATGCCGAGGCTATTCCATATTTAAAAGCATATAAAGGAAAAAAAGGCGAACGCGACCGAACCGGAAAATGGAGTAACACCGATTACTACCAATTAGGCTATGCCTACTATAAACAGAAAGATTACGAAAAGGCCATTTCAGAATTCAATAAAATTATTGGGGGCACCAACAGCATCGCGCAAAATGCCTATTACCATTTGGGTGAAAGTTATATCCATTTGGGCAAAAAACAAGAAGCCTTGAACGCTTTTAGAAATGCCTCTCAAATGGATTTCGATTTAAAGATCCAGGAAGATGCTTGGCTTAACTACGCTAAAATAAGTTACGAAATAGGTAACCCGTACCAACCGGCGCCTCAGGTTTTGGCTGCTTATTTGGAAAAATACCCCAATACGGCTTATAAAGAGGAAGTGGAAACCTTGCTGATTGATTCGTATATCACCTCAAAAAACTATAAAGAAGCTTTAGAATTGTTGAAAGGCAAAAGAAGTTTTGAAAACAAAGTCGCCTACCAAAAAGTAGCATTTTACAGGGGGTTGGAGCTTTATAACGAAGGGCAATTTTTAGAGGCCGAAAGACTTTTTGACGAATCGTTGAGCGAGCAGCAGGATGCCGTTTACACATCGCGGGCCACATTTTGGAAAGCCGAAACCGATTATAACCTGGGCGATTTTGATGAGGCTTTAATTGGTTTTAAACAGTTCAAGCAGCAAGGAGAATCCACTACAGTGCCAGAATTCAAAAATGTAGATTATAACTTGGCCTACACCTATTTTAAATTGAAAAACTACGGAAAGGCTATCGACCATTTTAAACAATACATCGTAGCCAGAAAAGATGATAGGGTTAGGCTGAATGATGCCTATTTGCGTTTGGGCGATACTTATTTTGTGTCCAGCGAATACCAAAATGCGGTTTCCGCCTATCAGGATGCCATTCAACTGAATGAAATCGATACGGATTATCCGGCCTTTCAAAAGGCTATTAGCGTGGGTTATGCGGGGCAATCTTCAAAAAAGATACAGGAATTGGAGCAATTTATTTCAAAATATCCTAATTCGAAATTGCGCGATGATGCTTTGTATGAGTTAGGCAATTCCTATGTAAAAGCCAACGAAACCCAAAAAGCGATGCGAGCCTATAACCAGTTGGCAAGCGAGTACCGCATGAGTTCGTTTGTGCCAAAAGCCTTGTTGCGCCAAGGGTTGGTGTATTACAATGGCGGTGAGAACGAACAGGCTTTAACCAAATTCAAAAAGGTGGCGGGCGATTATGCCGGTTCGCCGGAAGCTGAGCAAGCCGTTTCAACCGCAAGATTAATTTACATCGATTTGGGCCGGGTGGACGATTATGCCGCTTGGGTAAAAACCTTGGATTATGTTGAGGTGACCGATAAGGATTTGGACGATGCCACTTACGAGGCCGCCGAAAAACAGTATTTGGATAACAATACCGATAGGGCTATTAGCCAATTTAATGGGTATTTAAATCAATTCCCGAACGGGCTACATGCCCAAAACGCCCATTTTTATGTGGCACAATTGTACTATAAAAAGGGCTTGGTTGAAAACGCCGCACCGCATTACCAATATATTGTCGAGGCACCGCAAAGCGAATACACCGAGGAAGCACTTACCCGATTATCACAATTTCATTTAGAGAAGAAAAATTGGAACAAAGCCATGCCACTGTTGCAGCGATTGGAGCAAGAGGCTAATTTTCCGCAGAATGTCACATTCGCGCAATCCAACATTATGAAGGCGCATTACCAATTGCAGAATTATGCGCAAGCGGTAACCTATGCCGAAAAAGTATTGGGCAGCTCAAAAATTGACAATAAAATAAAAGCAGACGCCCATATTATTATCGCGCGTTCGGCCATGAAAACAGGCAACGAGTCCAAAGCAAAATCGGCCTACGCCCAAGTTGAAAAAGTGGCCACGGGCGAAACTGCGGCCGAAGCACTGTATTTCAACGCTTACTTTAAAAATAAGGCAGGCAGTTTTGAAGAGTCTAATAATACGGTGCAAAAACTCGCCAAAGATTTTTCGGGTTACAAATATTACAGTGCCAAAGGTTTGGTGTTAATGGCTAAGAATTTTTACGCGCTTAAAGATGCGTTTCAGGCCACTTATATTTTAGAAAGTGTGATTCAGAATTTTGCCGAATTTGACGATGTGGTTGCCGAAGCCAAAACCGAATTGGGTAAAATTAAAACTGAAGAAGCCAAAACCAATTCATCCGTTCAACCCCAAGATTAATTTTCGAAGTTAAAAGTTGAATTTTGAAATTAAAAAAACAAAACATGCAAAAGCAAACCCAATATATCATCACCGCCATTTTTTTACTGAATGTTGTTGTCGCATTTTCACAAAGAAAATCAACCGATACCTTAGATACCGGTGTTATCGATGTGGTTAAACCCTATACGCCCAGCATTTCTGACGCCTTTAAGGTGAAGGAAACGCCATCGTTGGACGATGAAACCACCGAAACTAAAAAAGAAGTGAAGTACAATATTTTTTCCTTTCCGGTAGCCTCAACTTTCACCCCGGCAAAAGGTAAAGCCGCTGTGGTTGAAAAAGCCAAACCCGTAAAATTGTTCGATAATTATGCTACTTTGGGCATGGGCAGCTACACCACTATTTTGGGCGAGGTGTATTTAAACCATGCTATAAGTCGTAATGAAACGGTGGGGGGGCATGTAAGCCACCATTCGTCTGGTGGAGATATTGAAGGCGTTCAATTTGATAATAATTTTTCAAACTCAAAACTCAACGTTAATTATTCCAATCAGTTGCGCGATTTGTCGTGGAACGCCGAAGTAGGGGCACAGCACCAAATGTATAATTGGTATGGTGTTCCAGAATCGCAAATCTTACAAGCGCAGGCCGATAATATTGACGTTGGCCACTCGTTTTTCGATGTGCATTTAGGGGGCGATGTGTCGTTTGAAGACACTTATATCAACTCCGGAAGCTTCCTTTTTAGACGTTTTAGCGATAACCAAGGTTCGGGAGAAAACCGATTGGTACTAAAAGGAAAAGTAGATGTGCCGATTAATTACGAAGAGATTTCAACCGAATTGAAAATCGATTACTTGGGCGGCGAATTCGACAGAAGTTATATGATAGACGAGCCTTTGGAATACGGGAATTTTACCATAAACCTAGCACCCACCTATCAACTGAAACAAGACGATCTAACTTTAAATTTAGGGGTGTCTTTGGCCTATTTAAACGACAGGCCTTCCGGCGAAAGCAAATTTTACGTCTACCCCAACATTACCGCGTCGTACCGTTTGGTAAACGATGTGCTGATTGCTTTCGGGGGCATTCAGGGCGATCTGATTCAAAACTCATATCACGGATTCGCCAATGAAAATCCGTTTGTATCGCCCACTTTATTCATTATGCCAACCGATCAGCTTTACAATGCGTATGTAGGGTTAAAAGGGAAAATATCCAGTAATATGAGTTATAATTTCAGCGGAAAATACATTTCCGATAGGAACAAAGCGCTGTACAGAACGAATGTGGTTAAGGATGGTGTGTTGGCTGAAAATGATTATGACTTCGGAAACTCTTTCGGCATCGTTTACGATAACGTGGATACTTTTGGGGTTTCGGGGGAAATCAATGCCGATGTAAACCGAAATTTCAAATTGGGATTAAAGGCGGAGTATTTTGCGTATGATACTGATGGCGAAGCCGAAGCTTGGAATTTGCCCGATTTTAAAGGGTCGTTGTTTGTCGATTATCAAATTGACGACAGCTGGTTTGCCGGGGCTAATTTGTTTTACATTGGCGAGCGCAAGGATATTTTGGAAATGGAAGGTTCGTTAACGCCAACCACCGCAGAGATAACAGTTTTAAACAGTTATTTTGACGCCAATGCACATGTGGGTTACCACATCAACGAGCAATTTTCTATTTTCGGAAAAGTGAACAACATCGCCGACAAAGCCTACCAAAAGTGGCAAAATTTCCCAGTTCAGAGCATTCAGTTTTTAGCGGGGGCTACTTATAAGTTTGATTTTTAAATTCCCGCGCAGGCGGGAATCTCATCACCCTGAACTTGTCGGTGCTGAATTTATTTCAGTATTTCAGGGGCTCGTAATTTTGTAATTCCTTCCCACTCAGGAATCTTAATTTAAGCACTTTTTATGAAAAAGTTCGTTTTCATCGTTTTCATTGTTTGTTTCAATTTTATTGAAGCACAAACAGTCACGCATAAATTAACCCTATCGGAAGCGGCTTTGCAATTGACCAAACAAAAAGTAACTTATGACCCCAGTTATTTTTCAATAGATTACCCTAATGGTGATGTGCCGAGCGATAAAGGAGTTTGCACCGATGTAGTCATTAGGGCTTATAGAAAATTGGGTATCGATCTACAAAAAGAGGTGCACGAAGATATGAAGGCAAACTTCAAATTGTACCCTAAAATTTGGGGGTTAAAAACTACAGACAAAAATATAGACCATCGGCGTGTGCCCAATTTAATGACTTATTTTATGCGCCAGGGTGCTGAAAAACCCATAACAAAAGCAGCCAAGGATTATAAGCCGGGCGATGTTGTTTGTTGGAATTTGGGAGGTGCAATAACTCATATAGGAATAGTTTCCAACAAAAAATCAAACGATGGCAAGCGCTATTTAATCGTTCATAATATTGGAAACGGGCAAGTTTTGGAAGATTGTTTATTCGATTTTAAGATTATTGGACATTATCGATACTAAAAAGTAGTTTTTGTTCCTCAAAAGCTAGAAATCTGAATTAGAATTGTTTTATTTGATTCATGAAAAAAATTGTTTGTCTGTTTTGCCTAATATTTATAATTTCTAATACTCAAGCTCAATACAAAGATTGGACAGAGGCGAAGGTTTATTTAAAAGGTGGAGAAGTTTTAGAGGGGAGAGCAAGACTTCCGATGCTTGAACAAAAATATAGTGAATTAGCCTTTACACAATCATCGAAGGAATATTTAAGATTTCTGCAAGGTAAACAGCGAAAGAGTACAAAATTTGAAGGAAAAGATGTTGATAGTGTGGTTTTCAGTTTAAAGCGAAGTCAAGTGAAAAAATCTGCTACCTATGTACCAATTTTAAAAAATAAGAAAAGAGAAAGGTATGGTTTAGCCGAACTTTTAATTGATGGTAAGGTTAAGTTTGTAAAACGAACCGTTTCGAATACTGGTTTCGGAAATACTTTTAAAGAGTCTTTGTTGTTAAGGGAAGGAGAAGAGGCGGTTATTTTTAATTATGCAGGATTAGGATTAAACCCATTTAAAAAAAGAGCATCAGAATATTTCAATGATTGTCCTGATTTAGTTTCAAAAATCAATGATAAAAAGTATAGACGTAAGGATTTAGAAGCATTAGTTCGATTTTATAATTCCAATTGCGCCAAATAGTCAAAATGCGCCCCTTCGACAACCAATTCACAGTTTAATCCTACCGTTTCGCAGGCTAATTTTAAGGTTTCAAAATCGAGGTACAGCCATTTCATCGGGGTTTCTTTTTCGCCTTTGTAGCTCAAAAAGTAATCGAGTTCGCCATAGTAATTGGCATTCATGTCCATCCAATAGCCGCCATCCTCGTCTTCGTACATGTATTTGATGTCGGACGAATCGATTAAAATTTGTCCGCCGCTTTTCAGCAAACTTTTCAAATGCTTCAAATATTTGGACACTTGCGTGAGTTCCTGAAAAATGCCCGTGCCGTTCATCAATAGTAAAATGGTATCGAAAGTTTCGGTTTCATCTAAAACGGAAAGGGTTTCGGTATTTAAAACACCGCGTTTTTTGGATACTTCAATAGCGCCTTCCGATATATCGATGGCTTTAACGTTAAAACCTTTTTCCTGTAAATACAGACTGTGGCTTCCGGCACCGCAGCCCACATCCAACACTGAGCCTTTACAAAGTTTTAAGGCCTTTTGTTCCAAAGGAGGCATTTCGGAATAACTGCGGAACAAATAGGGCAGGGGCAGTTCGTCGTCGTCCGAAATGCTTGTTGAAGTGATGATGTCTTCAGTATAGTTTCCGTTATGGTAATCGAGCAGGGCTTTTCCGAAAAGGTCTTTCATAAAGTAAGTGTCTTTTTGCATTTCCGCGCAGGCGGAAATCTGTCTGTTTATATTTTGAAATTTAAAAAGATTACTTCAGGCATAACTTCCTTCGTAATGACGAAAAACAGTATTTTTGCGCCATGCAAGACTTCATAAATAACCTTCCAAAGCTGGCCAAAGATAAGCATAACGAAAACAAAAAATTCTTTGCGAAGCTAAAAAAGAAACCGCCCAAGAATTTGGATTATGTGATGCAGGATTTGCACGACGACGAATTTGAGCGTACCGACTGTTTGGAGTGTGCCAACTGCTGTAAAACCACGGGGCCTTTATTTACCGATAAGGATATTGATCGCATTTCCAAACATTTTAGGACGAAGCCTCAACAATTTGTTGAGCAATATTTGCGTATTGACGAAGAAAACGATTATGTGTTGCAAAGTGTGCCGTGTACGTTTTTGGATGCAGATAATTACTGTTCCATTTATGAGGTGCGCCCCAAGGCCTGTCGTGAATTTCCGCATACCGACCGGAAAAAATTTCAGCAAATTTCAAATCTTACTTTAAAAAACGTGGCCATTTGCCCAGCAGCTTTTAACATTGTTGAGGCGATGAAGCAAAAAATAAAATAAGTATATTTAAGGGTAAATTTCACCCGTGGAGACCATCCTAAATTATTTTGAAACCATCCCGTCGCCCCACCGGGCTGCCATAATTGTTGGCGGGTTAACCCTGTTTTGGATTATTGAAGGCATTGTGCCACTCATTGGGTTCAATTACAAAAAATGGAAACATGCGATTCCGAATATTTTTTTCACAGTTACAACCATTTTAGTGAATTTACCTCTGGCCTTTCTGCTTTTAAAAGCTTCGGATTGGACCGTAGCCCAAGATTATGGGATATTAAATTGGTTGCCCGAAATACCGCTGTGGCTTTATATAGTTTTTGGACTTGTGCTGTTAGATGGCGTTGGCGCCTATCTGCCGCATATTATTGAGCATAAAGTAAAACCACTTTGGATGATACACTTGGTGCATCATTCAGACCACTATGTAGACACCACCACTGCCAATCGGCACCATCCGTTGGAGAGCATTATCCGTTATGTGTTTACGCTTTTTGGAGTTATAATTGTTGGAGCGCCCATTGGTTTGGTGTTGTTGTACCAATCGCTGTCGGTAGTGGCCACACAGTTTAACCATGCCAATATCAAATTGCCCAAAAAGATTGATGATTGGTTGAGCTATTTTATCGTATCGCCAGATATGCACAAAGTACATCACCATTACAAAATGCCTTATACCGATAGCAACTACGGAAATATTTTTTCGGTTTGGGATAGAATTTTCGGAACGTTTAAAAAACTGGACACCGATAAAATTATTTACGGCGTTGATGTGTTTCCCGATGAAAAGGAAAACAGCAACATTAAGGATTTATTGAAACAGCCTTTTCAAAAATATCGCAAGCCCACCACGATGGAAGATGAGGTTTAACCCTTTTCGATATCGCTAATGTGGTGTTCCAAAGCTTTCACCGAAATTTGGATTTCAATAATCAACAAACCCAACGAAACAATCAATAAAAGAAGGGCGATGCCGAAGACCCAAACAGCAGGTGTGTCTTGCTGGATGTAGATTAAAAACATGGTGAGTACGCACAGAAGCAAACTCGTTATGCCAAAAATTTGCATATAACGGGTAAGGTAAAGCCGTTGCTTTATGTTTTTAATTTGTGCGATTAAAACCCGGTCGGGGTTCTTTTTGTACTTGGCGTGCAGCTCGCGAATCACGGCTGCGTAGGCCAAAAATCGGTTGGTATAGGCCAGCATAATCAACGAAATGGCCGAAAATAGAAGGGCGGGTGTGGTTAAGGTAAGCTGTTCCATCGTAAAAGTTTTTTTCAAAAATATAGAACTTAAGAGGAAAATTCGCAGTTTTTTCTATTTTAGTAACATGCAAGAAGATTTTCTACACTACATCTGGAAACACAGAAAATTTCAAATAAATAACATCAGCACAACAGCGGGAGAGCATATTGCAGTAGTTTCTAATGGACAGCATAATTTTAATTCGGGCCCTGATTTTTTCAATGCGCAGTTAAAAATCGGCGACCAACTTTGGGCTGGAAATGTAGAAATACATGTGAAATCGTCCGACTGGTTTTTGCACAATCACGAACAAGACCCCGCTTATGATAACGTGATCCTGCATGTGGTTTGGGAGCATGATACCGAAGTGTTCAGAAAAGATAATTCGCCCATGGCGACCTTGCAATTGAAGGATTTTGTTGAAAAGGGTATTTTAGGCAATTATGATAAGCTGTTTTCAAAACAAAACCGATGGATAAATTGCGAAAACGAATTGGCATCCATTGACGGTTTTATTTTGAACCATTGGAAAGAACGTTTGTTTTTTGAGCGTTTGGAACGAAAATCAAACGACATTGAAGCTTTGTTGAAAGCTTCAAAAAACGATTGGGAGGCGGTGTTGTTCGTTATGCTTGCCAAAAATTTTGGATTGAAGGTGAATGGCGAAGCCTTTTTGAGCATGGCACAATCCATAGATTTTTCAATAATCAGGAAAACACAATCCAATCATTTAGCTTTGGAAGCCCTGTTGTTTGGGCAATCGGGACTTTTGGATGTCGATGCCGAAGGCGCTTATTTCAATGATCTGAAAAAGGAATACGGCTTTTTGAAACAGAAGTTTCAGTTGGAAAACCAAAGCGTATTGCCCGTTCAGTTTTTTAGGCTGCGTCCACCTAATTTCCCAACAATCCGCTTGTCACAATTGGCTAAGCTGTACCACGGTAATCAAAATTTGTTTTCAAAAGTGATGGATGTTGAAAATTTAGAAGACTTTTATAAACTGTTTTCAGTAACGGTTTCGGAATTTTGGAAAAGCCATTTCACCTTTCAAAAAACATCAAAACATTCAGAAAAAAAGTTAACGAAATCGTTCATCGATTTGTTAGTCATCAATACCATTTTGCCATTAAAATTTTGTTACAGCAAACATAAAGGCGAAACGGCCAGCGAAGCCATCGTTAAAATCGCATCGAGTATTGGTTCAGAAAAAAACAGCATTGTTGAGACTTTTAATAATTTGAAACCCATGAGCGATTCGGCATTGGATTCGCAGGCGCTCATTCAGCTTAAAACCCATTATTGCGATAAAAACAAATGTTTGCAGTGCGCCGTGGGCAATCAACTTTTAAACAAATAAACTTTTAAACGAAAAAAGTAAATACTAAATTGCAGCATGAACATTTATAAACCATTACTGTTTTTCCAAAAACACGGTTATTACGTGTGCCAACGTATTGCCGACCGATTGGGGATTCGAGCCAAAGTGGTGCGTACCTCGTTTATGTACCTCACTTTTGTAACCCTGGGCTTTGGTTTTGCGCTATACTTATTTTTAGCCTTTTGGATGCGCATAAAAGATTTGGTTTATACCAAGCGTTCATCGGTATTTGATCTGTAAATCTATATGAACCCACTTATTAGATTCTTTAGAACCAAAATTTACACCGCTGTATTTCTTCTGGGGATTGTTATGGTTATTGGTGTTACCGGCTACAGGATGATTTCGAACTACTCGTGGGTTGATGCGTTTTATATGACGGTTATTACCATGACCACCGTGGGTTTTGGCGAAGTGGTGCCGTTGGACGATACCTCAAAAGTTTTTACCATTTTTTTAATATTAGGAAGCGTGGTTATTGTGGGGTACGCGCTATCCATCATCACCGAGTATATTTTAAGCAAAAACGATATTGAAGAACTAAAGCACAAAAAAATGCAGAAACAGATAGATAGTTTTTCCAACCATATTGTGATTTGTGGCTATGGAAGAAACGGTAAACAGGCCTCCCGTAAGCTTAGGGCGTACAACAAACAGTTTGTGGTGATTGAAAAAAATAAGGAAATGGAAGAGCGGCTCCAATTGGACGAAGTGCCTTATGTAATAGGTAATGCAAATGAAGATGAAGTGCTGATAATGGCGGGTGTGGATCGTGCAGACTGTTTTATTTCGGCATTGCCCAACGATGCCGATAACCTGTTTGTAGTGCTTTCGGCCAGGCAACTTAATAAATCTATTAATATTATTAGTAGAGCTTCCAATGAATCGTCGTACGATAAATTAAAATTCGCTGGAGCCAATAACGTCATCCTGCCCGATAAAATTGGTGGTGACCACATGGCATCGTTAGTGGTCGTACCAGGTTTAATGGAATTTGTCGATAATTTGTCTATTGTTGGAAAGTCCAATATCAACATTGAAGAAGTCGCGGTTGAAAAGCTATATGATACCAATCAGCCAAAAACAATCAAAGATTTGGATTTAAGAAAGAAAACAGGTTGTACGGTAATAGGTTATAAAAATGAAAAGGGTGAATATACCGTAAACCCAGAGGCCGATTTGAGTTTGGCTCCCCATTCTAAAATTATTGTTTTAGGGCGTCCCGAGCAGATATCGGCATTAAATTCTGAATACAATATCGATTAGCCAATTCTCGTATTAAATTAACCAATGTTTTATAAAACCATTTTTTTTTAGCATATTGCTGATTCTTAATATAAAGTTTACTTAAAATTAACTAACAAACATTTTATGAAGAAATATTTTCTTTCATTATTTACATTAACAATTCCATTTTTAACATTTGCGCAAGAAACAACCTCCGAAAAAATCGATAGGATTTTTAAGGACTATACAGGGTGGTTTGTTGATGCCATTTTTTATGAGATTCCGTTTTCTGAAACATATCAAATACCATGGGTGCTAATCGTTTTAATAGGTGGCGCCCTTTTTTTTACAATAAACTTTAAGTTTATAAATTTCACGGGATTTAGAACGGCCATTCGGGTGGTTCAAGGAAAATATGAAGACATTGAAAAACACGGTGCAGATACCCTTTATGGAGATCAAACACCCAATGAAGATGAAAACATTATTGAAACCTTACGGGACGATAGTGCCCATGGTGAGGTGTCGCACTTTCAGGCCTTAACGGCAGCATTGTCAGCCACCGTTGGCTTGGGTAACATTGCCGGAGTGGCCGTGGCCTTGTCCATTGGTGGGCCCGGAGCGACGTTTTGGATGATTATGGCCGGACTTTTAGGGATGGCCTCAAAATTTGCAGAATGTACCTTGGGGGTTAAGTATCGCGATGTTGGTGAAGACGGTACTGTTTACGGTGGCCCCATGTACTATTTAACTAAAGGGTTTGGTGAAAAAGGCATGAAAGGCTTCGGTAAGGTGTTGGCTGTGCTGTTTGCTATTTTCGTAATTGGAGGTTCGTTTGGTGGCGGTAATATGTTCCAAGCAAACCAAGCGGCGGCGCAATTTACCAAACTATTCGGTATGGAAAGCTCCAACGCTGGGATGTACTTTGGTTTTGTGATGGCCTTTTTGGTAGCTATAGTAATTATTGGTGGTATTAAAAGGATTGCTTCGGTAACCGAAAAAATCGTTCCATTTATGGCTGGGATTTACGTTTTGGCGGCCTTGATTATTCTTGGAGCCAACTGGCACTTAATTGATGATGCTTTCGGATTGATTTACGAAGGAGCATTTTCTGGATTGGGCATTGCCGGTGGATTGGTCGGTGTGATGATCCAAGGGATTAGAAGAGGCGCGTTTTCAAATGAAGCCGGTGTGGGTAGTGCGGCTATTGCGCACTCTGCCGTACGTACCAAATATCCTGCTAGTGAAGGTATTGTTGCGCTTTTAGAGCCTTTTGTTGATACGGTAGTGATTTGTACCATGACGGCCTTGGTAATCGTGATTACCAATTTCGATGGACAGTTTATGGAATACGGTGTGCCAATTAAAGAAGGCGTTGAGCTTACGGCTTCAGCATTCGATACTGTAATTCCGCATTTCTCCATAATACTGACCATTGCGGTAATTTTATTCGCTTTTTCAACCATGATTTCCTGGTCGTACTACGGTATGCAAGGTTGGGTGTTTTTATTCGGAAAAGGAAAAATCAGTGATTTGGTATATAAAATTTTATTCCTGTTTTTTGTTATTGTGGGAGCATCCATTAGTCTAGGTGCGGTAATCGACTTCTCTGATGCTATGATTTTTGCCATGGTAGTACCAAATATTATTGGGGTAATTGTACTTTCGCCAGTAATTAGCCGAGAGCTTAAAAAATACATGAAAGCCATCAACGTAAAAAAAGAGGCTTTAGATGAAGGGGCCGAAGACCTCACCAAACATATGTAATTAACTAAACTAAATAGATTGTATGAAATCCCATTTCAAGTTTTCAAAAGAACAACGGAATGGGATTTTTTTATTGCTCGCTCTCATTGTCGTACTACAATGTGTTTACTTTTTTGCTGTGCCCTTAAGTGCTCCCGAAGATTTTCAAATAAACAACGACGACCTTTTAAAGTTCACAAACGAAATCGATTCCCTTCGGCAAGTTGAAATTGAAAAAAGAAAACCAAAAACCTATCCGTTCAATCCCAATTACATTACCGATTATAAAGGTTCAACCTTGGGGATGAGCAACGAAGAAATTGATAGGTTACTCAACTACCGAAAACAAAATAAATGGATTAATTCCGCAGCACAATTTCAACAAGTCACCCGAATTTCCGATTCGCTATTGGAAGCCATTTCGCCTTATTTTAAGTTCCCCGAGTGGGTAGAAAACCCCAAACCAAAATCGAATTTCAGTCAAAACAACAAACCGAAAACATACGCCCAAAAACAGGATTTGAATACCGCTACGGCGCAACAGCTTCAAAAAGTGAACGGGGTGGGGAAGGTGCTTTCAGAGCGCATTGTAAAATTCAGAAATAAGCACGTTGGCGGTTTTGTGGGTGATGTGCAACTCAATGATGTTTACGGGCTTAAGCCCGAAGTAGTCCAGAGAATTAAAGAAGAGTTTACCGTAAAAACGCCGAGCGCGGTAAAGAAGGTGGATTTGAATTCGGCCGAGGTGGGGCAGTTGGTCACCGTGCCACATATTGATTACGATTTGGCGGCCGAAATAGTAGAGCAGCGCCAATTGCGTGAAGGCTTCAAATCGATTGACGAATTAAAAAAAGTAAACGGCTTTCCGACAAATAAAATCGAGATAATTAAATTATATTTGCACCTCGAAAAGCAAATAGATGAATAGTATGTACTTCACCGAAGAGCATGTTCTTTTTAGAAAAAGCCTTCAAGATTTTTTAAAGAAAGAAGTGGTGCCCCATATTGAAACTTGGGAAAAAACCGGAAATATCGACCGATTTATCTGGAAGAAATTTGGCGATATGGGCTTTTTTGGCATCAATTACCCGGAAGCTTACGGTGGATTGAATCTCGATTTGTTTTATACAGTTATCTTTTTGGAAGAGCTGCAAAAAATCAACTCCGGTGGTTTTGCGGCGGCCATGTGGGCCCATGCCTATTTGGCGATGACGCACCTTAACGCCGAAGGCGGTGAAGCCATTAAACAAAACTATTTGGTGCCCAGTATTGCGGGCGAAAAAATAGGTTGCCTATGTATTACCGAGCCTTTTGGCGGTAGCGATGTGGCGGGTATGCGTACCACGGCAGTAAAGGACGGCGACCATTACATCATTAACGGATCAAAAACTTTTATTACCAATGGCGTGGTGAGCGACTATTTGGTAGTGGCGGCAAAAACCAATCCCGAGTTGGGGAATAAGGGGGTGAGTATGTTTGTTATCGACAGGGAAACGGCCGGGATTTCGGCCACCAAGCTCGATAAGTTGGGTTGGCGTGCTTCCGATACGGGAGAGATTGCGTTCGATAATGTTAAAGTACCTGCCAAAAACTTAATGGGCGAGGAGGGTAAAGGCTTTTCGTATATTATGCAGCACTTTGCGTTAGAGCGTTTGATTATGGGCGTTAATGCCCATGCCCGTGCCGAATACGCTTTAGAGTATGCGCAACAATACATGAGTGAGCGCCATGCGTTTGGAAAATCGATTGATAAATTCCAGGCCTTACGACACACTATGGCCGATTTGTACACCGAAATGGAAGTGTGCAAAGCGTTTAACTATTCGGTGGCATACCGATTGGATAAAGGCGAATATGTGGTAAAGGAAGCGACCATGAGTAAACTGAAGTCGACCAAAATGGCCGATGAGGTGATTTACCAATGTTTGCAATTTTTAGGCGGTTACGGTTACATGGAAGATTACCCGATGGCACGCCTGTTCCGCGATAGCAGATTGGGGCCCATTGGTGGAGGTACTTCAGAAATTCTTCGCGAAATTATCGCCAAAATAATCATCGACAAGAAGGAATATAGACCGGCTACGAAGTAGAGGTTAATTTCTTTGAATTCAAAGATTTTAAAAATTCATTCGCTGTCATTACAGGCAATAGAGACTCTTTGAAGTCCTTTCCGTTTCTGGTTATTATAATCTCACAATCTGATTCGGTAGCACTAAAATACTGCAAAGCATCTTCAAAATCTCTTATTGAGGAATTAAGTCCTTTTTCAATGGTGTTTTCGTTTAGAGGACATATTTCACAAATGATTTTGAATTTGCGTAGCTTTTCTCTAGCAATTTTTCCATTTTCAAATTTTGCTATAAAATAGTTTACAGTTGCAAATGAAATGGGCGAAACAACCATTGTTAATTTCCCTTTTTCGGCTAATGTAGCGACTTTTGCAATGGGGTCATAATAAGGTTGTCTTTCTCCCAATAAGTCCAACATGATATTCGTATCGATAAAAATCCTTTTACTCATTTATACTTCTTAATTAGAAAATCAGAATATTCTTTTTTATAGTCTAAATCTGTTGGTATTTCGGTTCCGGTTGCAATACTCTTTACAAAGGGTGAAATTTCAAATTCGGGAGTATCATCTTCACTTGTCAGGGATTGTAAATAGGCTTCAACAATTCGAGATAGGCTCATTTTTTTGTTTGAGGCATATTCTTTGGCTTTCTCAATAATTTTTTGATTAAGTTTTAAGGTTAACTTTGTGTCCATAACAATAAATTTATACGTACAAATTTAATAAATTTATCCGTATTATTTGGTTTTTTGTTGAATTTTAAGTGTTTACGGCTATATGTTAGATTACCCGATGTTACGCCTGTTCCGTGATAGCCGATTGGGTCCTATTGGTGGGGGCACTTTAGAAACTTTAAGTGAGATTATCGCAAAAATAATTATCGACAAGAAGGAATATAGACCGGCTACACAATAAAAAGATTATTTTTTTTGCGAAAATTGTATAAAAATTTTGGCTAAAGTAATTATTGATAAATTGATAAAAAGAAATATCGTCCTGCGACTACTTAATTCTCGATATCAACTAAAGTAATTTGTTTAAAATTGAAATGTTAAGTAATTCGATTTATCAAGAATTATTATGTTGACTACTACTAAGTATTCTTTTTAAAGCATTGTATGTAACTTCTCTAAGGGACTCTCGAAACAGTTTCTCAAACTTTTTATGAGTTGCATCCATCGATTTTCTATAAAACTTATCAGATATGGTTACTTCTAGTTTATTGCCATTTGTTTCAATTGTTAATTTTAGCTTAACAGAAACCAATTCTTTTTCATAAGAAAAAGTGGCAGAGAATTCTTTTCTGGCTTCGAGAACTGAAACTGTAATTTTTGAAACTTTTTTAGATGTGCTATCAAGATTATTTTTGATAGTGCTAATTATGATGGCTTTATGCTCATTTCTTATTTTAGGGTGAAAATTATGGATTTGTCCAGGTTGAGAAAAGAAGGGCAGTCTTATGTCTTCTTCTTGTGAAATAGAATCTCTTTTATCAATTATTGAAATTTTTTCAATTGAATAATCTAAATCTAACCTTGGATAGTCTTCATTTGCTGTAATGAATTTTGATGATTTACATGAAAATTGAGTAATGATGATTATCAGTACAAAGGTTAGATTCTTAAAATTCATATTTCTTTTAACAAAACAGTTTTTGATAAAGTGGCTATGTTTGTATTGAGAAACGAAAATAGTTGTAAATTATCATGAAATCAAATCCTATTTTCAAGTGTTGCTCTTTTTTTTCAAAAAAATAATAACCAATAATTGCGGGTAATAAATTAGTTATTATATTTGCAGCCTGAAAATCTAAAAGAGAGGAGGTTAAGGCACTATGTTAATAATACCAATTAAAGAAGGAGAAAATATAGATAGAGCGCTAAAGCGTTACAAAAGAAAGTTCGACAGAACAGGTACCAAGCGTGCATTGCAGTCTCGCAAGCAGTTTGTTAAGCCATCTGTAGTTCGTAGAGCGCAAATACAAAAAGCTCAATACATTCAACAATTAAGAGATGCAGAAGATATATAATTAGTGTATATCTCGATAATATAGAAATCCCGCCCAAAAAGCGGGATTTTTTTATACCCAAAAGTTAGTGACTACTTGCGGTATTTCATAAACCGTTTTCAGAGTGTCATAAAAATAGTTGTGTTTTGCACGACAAACGTTTAACTTTAAAATTTGGATTTGATTACTGGTTACTAAAATAATTATGGAATCTCGTTATTTCTGTTGGAGTAATTTGAATCAAAAAAAGCATGTTGTGTATATTGAACCATAAAATTTGATTGAGGCGTCAGTTCGAGTGATTTTTTAGTACTTGCTGAGCTTGCCGAAGTAGGGCGAAAAAATTGTATCGAGAACTTTTTTACATAAAAATTCTTTTCTCGATAGTTCTACTGAGCCAAGTCGAAGTACATATTTCACTCATTCTGTCGTGAAATCCACTCGAATTGACGAATTTTTTCAAAATGTGCAACCATTTAAATTTTAAATTTCTTTGTTCCGTATTATGGCATTCCAAGCATTTTTAGATTATCTGCTGCTCGAAAAAAACTATTCGGCCTTAACCTTAAAGGCTTACCAAACCGATTTGGAAAGTTTTAAACGTTTTGTTGAAGACGAATACGGCGACCAAAACATGGCTAATGTAAATTATGCCCAGATACGAAACTGGATTGTGCAATTGGTGGAAAGCGGACTCACCAACCGCAGCGTAAACCGAAAGGTGTCGGCATTGAGCAGTTACTACAAATTCTTATTGAAGGTGGGCGATATTGATGTGAATCCGTTGGCCAAGCATCGGGCTTTAAAAACCAGCAAAAAGGTGCAGGTGCCGTTTTCGGAAGCCGAGGTAAAAACCGTTCTCGACGATTTGGACTTGGGCGACGGTTTTGAGAGTGTACGCAACAAATTTATAATTGAATTGTTCTATTCCACCGGTATTAGGCGCATCGAGCTTATTGAACTAAAGTTGAGCAGTATCGACCTCAAGAATAAAACGCTAAAAGTTTTAGGAAAACGTAATAAAGAGCGTATTGTGCCGTTATTAAATTCGGTAGTGCAAACCGCTTTTTTGTATTTGGAGAAAAGGACTAAACTGCCTCATATTTCGGATAAAGATATGCTCTTTTTAACGAAAAAAGGCGTTAAAATATATGAAACACTTGTTTACAGAATAATAAATGAGTATTTTAGTTTGGCATCTTCAAAAGTAAAAAAGAGTCCGCACATACTCCGGCACTCTTTTGCAACACATTTGTTAAACCAAGGTGCCGATTTAAACGCTGTTAAAGAACTTTTAGGACATTCCAGTTTGGCCGCTACCCAGGTTTACACCCATAATAGCATTGCCGAATTAAAAAAAGTGCACGTTAAGGCACATCCCAGAAGTAAAAAATAGCGAGAGTTTTTTGTCTAACCAATAAAGTGTATTAGTATGAAAGTAAACACGCAATCCGTAAATTTCAACGCAGACCAAAAGTTGATAAATTTTATCCAGAAACGTATGGATAAATTAGATTTGTTTTACGATAGGGTGATAAAATCCGATGTGTTTTTAAAGGTTGAAAATACCAGTCAAAAAGAAAATAAAATATTCGAGGCCAAAGTAAGTGTGCCGGGCGATAGTTTTGTGGTGAAAAAACAATGCAAGACGTTTGAGGAAGGTGCCGATATGGCCATCGCGTCTCTAGAAAGGCAGCTAAAAAAACGAAAAGAAAAATTAAGGGCACATTTGCAATAAAATTTTTCAAAAAATGTTTTGAATAAAATAAAAAATCTATACATTTGCAGTCCGTTAGAAATAACGGGCTTTTTTTTATGCTCAAAAAGTATAAAAATGCCTCCATAGCTCAGCTGGCTAGAGCAGCTGATTTGTAATCAGCAGGTCGTGGGTTCGAGTCCCTCTGGAGGCTCTTTTAATTCCTGTGAAAACAGGAATCTCAAAATTTTGAGAAAGGTCTTTAAGATATTGGAAAAACAAATTGGGGAGATACTCAAGCGGCCAACGAGGACAGACTGTAAATCTGTTGTTTTTTAACTTCGCAGGTTCGAATCCTGCTCTCCCCACTTAATAGTTCAAGATTTTAGGTTGAAAAAGTTCAAGGTTTTTAAACTTTGGATGGTAAATTTTAAATTTTGAATGAATTGCGGGAGTAGCTCAGTTGGTAGAGCGTCAGCCTTCCAAGCTGAATGTCGCCGGTTCGAACCCGGTCTCCCGCTCAAAAATGGTTTCGAGTTTTGGGTTTCAAGTTGAAAAGATTTGAAATGTGAGGTTAGAAATTAAAACCAAAAAACGCCGGTGTAGCTCAGGGGTAGAGCGTTTCCTTGGTAAGGAAGAGGTCACGAGTTCAAATCTCGTCATTGGCTCTATATTAGAGAGTGAAAATTAGGATACACTAATATTATTATATAACTAAGATTAAAATTATTTAAAAAACATGGCAAAGGCAACTTTCGATCGTTCAAAACCACACTTAAATATTGGTACAATTGGACACGTAGATCACGGTAAAACAACTTTAACTGCTGCTATTACTAAAGTATTAGCTGATGCAGGTTTCTCAGAGGCAAGATCTTTTGATCAAATTGATAACGCTCCAGAAGAAAAGGAAAGAGGTATTACAATTAACACTTCTCACGTAGAGTATCAAACAGCTAATCGTCACTATGCTCACGTTGACTGTCCAGGTCACGCCGATTACGTAAAGAACATGGTAACTGGTGCTGCGCAAATGGACGGTGCTATCTTGGTGGTAGCTGCGACTGATGGTCCTATGCCACAAACTCGCGAGCACATCCTTTTAGGACGTCAGGTAGGTATTCCTCGTATCGTTGTTTTCTTGAACAAAGTTGATATGGTGGATGATGAAGAGCTTTTAGAGCTTGTAGATATGGAAGTTAGAGATTTATTGAGCTTCTATGAGTACGATGGAGACAATGGTCCTGTAATTTCTGGTTCTGCTTTAGGTGCGCTTAACGGTGAGCAAAAATGGGTGGATACTGTATTGGAATTAATGGAAGCTTGCGATAACTGGATCGAAGAGCCAGTGCGTGATATGGACAAGCCTTTCTTGATGCCAATTGAAGACGTATTCTCTATTACTGGTCGTGGTACTGTAGCAACTGGTCGTATTGAAACTGGTGTTGCTCAAACTGGTGACCCTGTAGAAATTATCGGTATGGGTGCAGAGAAGTTAACTTCTACCATCACAGGTATCGAAATGTTCCGTCAAATCCTAGATAGAGGTGAAGCTGGAGATAACGCTGGTATCTTATTAAGAGGTATTGAGAAAACTCAAATCTCAAGAGGTATGGTTATCACTAAGCCAGGTTCTGTAACACCTCACAAAAACTTCAAAGCTGAGGTTTATATCTTGAAAAAAGAAGAAGGTGGACGTCACACGCCATTCCACAACAACTACCGTCCTCAGTTCTACGTACGTACAACTGACGTAACTGGAAACATTTCTCTTCCAGATGGTGTTGAAATGGTAATGCCAGGAGATAACTTAACTATCACTGTTGAATTGATTCAGCCAATTGCAATGAACGTAGGTTTACGTTTCGCAATCCGTGAAGGTGGTAGAACTGTAGGTGCAGGTCAGGTAACTGAAATCCTAGACTAATACAGTTTAAACTAATATAAAAGTTGAGGTATTTCGCTTGTCCGGAATACCTTGACTTATATTTACGGGTTTAGCTCAGTTGGTAGAGCACTGGTCTCCAAAACCAGGTGTCGGGAGTTCGAGTCTCTCAACCCGTGCAAATAAATAATAGAGGCGAGAAGCCTGTCCTGAGCGAAAAGCTTGTGCTGAGCGCAGTCGAAGCAAAGGAAGTCTCTCAACCCGTGCAATGATAAATTGATTTGTTTCAATTTATAAAACAAAAACAAAATGGCTGGAATTGTAAATTATATAAAGGAATCGTTTGGGGAACTAAAGAACAACGTTACGTGGCCTACTTGGGCTGAAGCGCAAAGCTTAACGGTGTTGGTTGCCTTATTCTCAATTATATTTTCTCTTGCAATTTGGGGCGTAGATACTGTGTTCAGTAAAGTTATTGCAGCTTACTTTCAATGGATTGGATAAAGAAGAATTACTAAATCGGTAAAAAGAAAAGAGTATGTCTGAAGTAAGTGATAAAAAATGGTATGTAGTTCGTGCCGTAAGTGGTCAAGAAAACAAAATCAAAACCTATATCGAGAATGAAATAGCGCGTTTGGGTATGCAAGATTATGTTGACCAAGTATTGGTGCCTACCGAGCGCGTGATTCAAATACGTAACGGAAAAAAGATACACAAGGAAAAAGTATTTTTCCCTGGGTATATTATGATTCAAGCCAACTTAACAGGAGAGGTACCGCACATTATTCGTTCGGTAACCAACGTTATTGGCTTTTTGGGAGAAACCAAAGGCGGGGATCCTGTGCCATTAAGACAATCTGAAGTGAACAGAATGTTAGGTAAGGTTGATGAGTTGGCTGTTGAAGAAAGTGCCAATGTTGCCATTCCTTATACTAAAGGCGAAACAGTTAAAGTTATTGATGGGCCATTCAACGGTTTTGATGGTACTATTGAAAAGATAAATGAAGAAAAGCGTAAGCTAGAGGTAATGGTGAAGATTTTCGGAAGAAAAACACCTTTGGAGCTCAGCTATATGCAGGTTGAAAAAGTATAATAATTGTTACACTAGATAAATGATGCGTTTTTAGCTTCCAACATAAATCGTATCGACTTAAATTATTAAAAATGGCAAAAGAATTAAGTAAAGTAGTTAAGTTACAAGTTCGGGGAGGTGCTGCGAATCCGTCGCCACCGGTTGGACCCGCTTTAGGTGCTGCTGGGGTAAACATTATGGAGTTCTGTAAGCAATTTAATGCTAGAACCCAAGATAAAGCTGGTAAAGTTTTACCGGTGGTTATCTCTGTTTACAAAGACAAGTCTTTCGACTTTGTTATTAAAACTCCTCCAGCTGCAGTACAATTATTAGAAGCGGCCAAGGTGAAAAAAGGTTCAGGTGAACCAAACCGAAAAAAAGTAGCTAAAGTATCTTGGGATCAGATCAAGACCATCGCAGAAGACAAAATGCAAGATTTAAATGCATTTGAAGTGGCTTCTGCCATGAAAATGGTTGCTGGTACGGCAAGATCGATGGGAATAACCGTAACAGGAAAATTTCCTTCTTAATCTATTAAAGCATTAAAAAATGGCAAGATTAACAAGAAAGCAAAAAGAGGCTTTAGCGAAGATTGAAAAAGGAAAGGTGTATTCATTAGATGAAGCATCTGCCCTAGTTAAAGAAATTACCAATACCAAGTTTGATGCATCTGTTGATATCGCAGTACGTTTGGGTGTAGATCCACGTAAAGCCAATCAAATGGTAAGAGGTGTTGTTTCACTTCCACACGGTACTGGTAAAGACATGAAAGTATTAGCATTGGTAACTCCAGACAAAGAGGCAGAAGCTAAAGAAGCAGGTGCTGATTATGTTGGGTTGGACGAGTACCTTGATAAAATTAAAGGTGGTTGGACAGATGTTGACGTTATCATTACTATGCCAAGTGTAATGGGTAAATTAGGTCCTTTAGGACGTGTATTAGGTCCACGTGGCTTAATGCCAAACCCAAAAACTGGTACAGTAACTATGGATGTTGCAAAAGCAGTTAGCGAAGTAAAAGCTGGTAAAATCGATTTTAAAGTTGATAAAACCGGTATTGTACACGCTGCTATTGGAAAAGCATCATTCAGTGCTGATAAAATTGCTGGAAACGCAAATGAATTAATTCAAACACTTATTAAATTAAAACCAACAGCTGCAAAAGGAACTTATGTAAAGAGCATTTTTATGTCTTCTACCATGAGCCCAAGTATTGCGGTTGATCCTAAGGTTGGTTAATTTAAGTTAAAACTTTTATTATGACAAGAGAAGAAAAATCACAAGTAATTGAGGACTTAACTGCAGAATTAGCCGAAAACGCCAATATCTATTTAGCTGATATTTCAGGATTAAACGCAGGAGCTACCTCAGATTTACGTCGTGCCGCATTTAAGGCCAACGTAAAAATGGCAGTTGTTAAAAATACATTGCTTGCAAAGGCCATGGAAGCTTCAGACAAGGAGTTTGGAGAACTTCCTTCGGTATTAAAAGGAAATACATCGGTGATGTATGCCGAAGCAGGTAATGCACCAGCTAAGTTAATAAAGAACTTCCGTAAAAAATCTGAAAAGCCTCTTTTAAAAGGAGCTTTTATTGAGGAAGCGATTTACATTGGCGATAACCAACTAGACACATTGGTTGATATCAAGTCTAGAGAAGAGTTATTAGGAGAAATTGTTGGATTGTTACAATCTCCGGCCAAAAACGTTGTATCTGCTCTTAAATCGGGTGGAAATACAATTGCTGGTCTTATTAAAACGCTATCTGAAAAAGAAGGATAGTATTAAGCAGTACGCACTTTATTACAATTATATTATTTAAAAAAAATCATTAAAACGATAGAAAAATGGCAGATTTAAAAGATTTCGCAGAACAATTAGTTAACCTTACTGTAAAAGAAGTAAACGAGTTAGCAACTATATTAAAAGACGAGTATGGTATCGAGCCTGCTGCTGCTGCTGCAGTTGCGGTTGCTGGTCCAGCTGGTGGAGGTGACGACGCCGGTGAAGCTCAAACTGAGTTTGATGTAATCTTAAAAGCAGCAGGTGGTTCTAAATTAGCTGTTGTAAAATTAGTTAAGGAATTAACTGGTTTAGGATTAAAAGAAGCTAAAGAATTAGTTGACGGTGCACCAAGCGCTATCAAAGAAGCAGTTTCTAAAGATGAAGCTGAGGCTCTTAAATCTCAATTAGAAGAGGCTGGAGCAGAGGTTGAGCTTAAGTAAGCTTAGTACCAAAAATTCATAACGGTTTAGGTCTGGAGAAGGAATCTCTGAGACCTAAACCATTTTGCGTATATAACAAGCAGATACGCTTTCACTATTTTTTTAATCAAAATTCCGTCCATTGATGTTGTCAACACAAGCTGAAAGATTAAATTTCTCCTCTATTGTAAATAGAACGGAATATCCAGACTTTTTGGATATTCAGATTAAATCCTTCCAGGATTTTTTCCAGTTAGAAACTAAATCTGAAGAAAGAGGTGATGAAGGGCTTTATAATACCTTCATGGAAAACTTTCCAATTACAGATTCACGTAATCAATTCGTATTAGAATTTTTAGATTACTTTGTAGATCCACCAAGATATGCCATAGAAGAGTGTATTGAAAGAGGACTTACTTACAGCGTTCCGCTAAAGGCCAGGTTAAAGTTATACTGTACGGATCCTGAACATGAAGATTTCGAAACCATTGTCCAGGATGTTTACTTAGGAACTATTCCTTACATGACGCCCAGTGGAACATTTGTTATTAACGGTGCCGAGCGTGTAGTAGTATCGCAGTTACACCGTTCGCCAGGAGTATTCTTCGGGCAATCGTTCCATGCTAACGGGACTAAATTATATTCAGCAAGGGTTATTCCATTCAAAGGATCGTGGATTGAGTTTGCTACAGATATCAACCAGGTAATGTACGCCTACATCGATAGAAAGAAAAAGTTACCGGTTACTACACTTTTCAGAGCTATCGGGTTTGAGCGCGATAAGGATATCTTAGAAATTTTTGATTTGGCCGAAGAGGTTAAGGTATCAAAAACAGGTTTAAAAAAATATACAGGTAGAAAATTAGCGGCACGTGTGCTTAACACATGGCACGAAGATTTTGTTGATGAAGATACAGGTGAAGTAGTATCTATCGAGCGTAACGAAATTGTTTTAGATCGTGATACGGTTTTAGATAAAGACAATATCGAAGAAATTATCGAAGCCGATGTAAAAACCATTCTTTTACACAAAGAATCGAACGAGCAAGGTGATTACGCCATCATCCACAATACGCTACAAAAAGACCCTACCAACTCTGAAAAAGAAGCGGTAGAGCATATCTACAGACAATTACGTAATGCCGAGCCGCCTGATGAGGAAACTGCTCGTGGTATTATCGATAAATTGTTCTTTAGTGACCAACGCTACTCTTTAGGGGAAGTAGGTCGTTATAGAATGAACAAAAAATTAGGTCTTGATATCGGTATGGATAAGCAAGTGCTTACCAAAGAGGATATCATTACCATCATTAAATATTTGATTGAGCTGATCAACTCTAAAGCTGAGATTGATGATATTGATCACCTTTCTAACCGTCGTGTACGTACAGTTGGTGAGCAATTATCTCAACAATTTGGTGTTGGATTAGCACGTATGGCACGTACTATTCGTGAGCGTATGAACGTTCGCGATAACGAGGTATTTACACCAATCGATTTGATTAATGCGAAGACCCTTTCTTCAGTAATCAACTCGTTCTTTGGTACCAACCAGTTGTCTCAATTCATGGATCAGACCAATCCATTGGCAGAGATTACGCATAAGCGTCGTCTTTCTGCACTTGGGCCTGGTGGTCTATCGCGAGAAAGAGCTGGTTTCGAAGTACGTGACGTTCACTATACACATTACGGTCGTTTATGTCCTATTGAAACTCCTGAAGGTCCAAACATTGGTTTGATTTCTTCACTTTCGGTTTTTGCCAAAGTAAATTCAATGGGCTTCATCGAAACCCCATATCGTCCGGTAGAAAATGGTGTTGTTGATATTAAAAACGAACCAATCTATTTAAGTGCAGAGGAGGAAGAAGAAAAGTTGATTGCACAGGCAACTGTGGAGGTTGATGATGAAGGAACTATTCTTCATGATAAAGTAATTGCACGTATGGAAGGTGACTTCCCGGTAATTGATCCAAAAGAGATTCATTATACCGATGTAGCGCCAAACCAAATTTCATCTATTTCGGCATCATTGATTCCGTTCTTGGAGCATGATGATGCGAACCGTGCATTGATGGGATCGAACATGATGCGTCAGGCTGTTCCATTATTGCGTCCAGAATCACCTATCGTTGGTACTGGATTGGAGCGCCAAGTGGCTTCAGATTCCCGTGTATTGGTTAATGCAGAAGGTGATGGTGTTGTAGAGTATGTTGATGCGAACGAAATCCGTATCAAATACGAAAGAACTGAAGACGAAGCTAAAGTGAGTTTCGATAGCGATGTGAAAGTTTACCAATTGGTGAAATTCAGAAAGACCAACCAAGGGACTTCGATCAACTTGAAACCAATCGTGGTTAAAGGTGATAAAGTAACCAAAGGACAAGTATTGTGTGAAGGTTACGCTACCCAAAAAGGGGAGTTGGCACTTGGTAGAAACATGAAAGTTGCCTTTATGCCTTGGAAAGGGTATAACTTTGAGGATGCGATTGTGATTTCAGAAAAAGTGGTTCGTGAAGATATTTTCACATCCATTCATATTGATGAATATTCTTTAGAGGTTAGAGATACCAAACTAGGTAACGAAGAGTTGACTAACGATATTCCTAACGTTTCGGAAGAGGCTACAAAAGACTTGGACGAAAACGGTATGATTCGCGTTGGTGCCGATGTAAAACCTGGAGACATCCTTATTGGTAAGATTACGCCAAAAGGAGAGTCAGATCCAACTCCTGAAGAAAAATTATTACGCGCCATTTTTGGTGATAAAGCTGGTGATGTAAAGGATGCATCGTTAAAAGCTTCACCGTCATTAAATGGTGTTGTAATTGATAAAAAATTATTTGCCAGAGCGGTAAAAGATAAGCGTAAAAGAGCACAGGATAAAGACGATATCTTGGCTTTGGAAGCGCAATACGACAGAAAGTTTGACGAACTAAAAGATGTTTTGGTTGAAAAACTTTTTGCTATCGTAAACGGAAAAACGGCTCAAGGTATTTATAACGATTTAGGTGAAGAAGTATTGCCAAAAGGTAAAAAATTCACTTTAAAAATGCTTAACGCTGTTGAGGATTACGCCCACTTGGTATCTGGAAAATGGACAACCGATGACCATACCAACCAATTGGTGGCCGATTTGATACACAACTACAAAATCAAGGAAAACGACTTACAAGGGGCTTTACGTCGCGAGAAGTTTACCATTTCTGTAGGGGATGAATTACCATCAGGAATCATTAAATTAGCGAAAGTTTACATTGCCAAAAAGCGTAAACTTAAAGTAGGTGATAAAATGGCAGGACGCCACGGTAACAAAGGTATTGTTGCCCGTATCGTGCGTCAGGAAGATATGCCTTTCTTGGAAGACGGAACACCGGTTGATATTGTATTGAACCCACTAGGTGTACCATCTCGTATGAACATTGGTCAGATTTATGAAACCGTTTTGGGTTGGGCCGGACAAAAGTTAGGTCGCAAGTATGCTACACCTATTTTTGATGGTGCTAATATTGATCAAATCAATGCGCTAACAGACGAGGCAGGTATTCCAAGGTATGGACACACTTATCTTTACGATGGTGGTACTGGTCAGCGTTTCGATCAGCCAGCAACCGTTGGTGTGATTTACATGCTGAAATTAGGACACATGGTTGACGATAAGATGCACGCGCGTTCTATCGGACCTTACTCATTAATTACGCAGCAACCATTGGGTGGTAAAGCCCAGTTTGGTGGTCAGCGTTTTGGTGAGATGGAAGTTTGGGCACTTGAGGCTTATGGCGCATCGAGTACCTTACGCGAGATTCTAACTGTAAAATCTGATGATGTTATTGGTAGAGCCAAAACTTACGAAAGTATCGTTAAGGGTGAACCAATGCCAGATCCAGGATTGCCAGAATCTTTCAACGTATTAATGCACGAATTGAAAGGTTTAGGTTTGGATATTAGATTAGAAGAGTAAAATAATAGTAGGCAGTCGGCAGTACGCAGTAAGCACTGTGTACTGAAGACTGAAGACTGAATACTAAAAAGAAATGGCAAGAAAACAAGACAAAAATACAGTAAAGAGGTTTAATAAAATCTCGATTGGTTTAGCTTCACCAGAGTCTATTTTAGCAGAGTCTAGAGGCGAGGTTTTAAAACCAGAGACCATTAACTACCGTACGCACAAACCAGAGCGCGATGGTTTGTTCTGCGAGCGTATATTCGGCCCTGTAAAGGATTACGAATGTGCCTGTGGTAAGTATAAAAGAATCCGTTATAAAGGCATTGTGTGCGACCGTTGTGGAGTAGAGGTAACCGAAAAGAAAGTACGTCGTGATAGAGTAGGGCATATCAACCTAGTGGTGCCTGTAGCACACATCTGGTATTTCCGTTCGTTACCAAACAAAATAGGTTATTTATTGGGCTTACCATCTAAGAAATTAGATATGATTATTTACTACGAGCGTTACGTAGTTATCCAGCCTGGTATTGCCAAAAATGAAGAAGGTGAGCCATTGCAAAAAATGGATTTCCTTACGGAAGAAGAATACTTGAATATTTTAGAGTCACTTCCACAAGACAACCAATATTTAGATGATTCAGACCCTAACAAGTTTTTAGCTAAAATGGGTGCTGAGTGTTTAATCGAGTTGTTGGAAAGAATTGATTTAGAATCATTATCATACGAATTACGTCATAAAGCCAACACTGAAACGTCTAAACAACGTAAAACTGAAGCGTTGAAGCGTTTGCAAGTGGTAGAGTCTTTACGTGAGTCGAACCAAAATCGTGAAAACCGTCCAGAGTGGATGATTATGAAGGTCATTCCAATCATCCCGCCAGAATTGCGTCCATTGGTGCCGCTTGATGGTGGCCGTTTCGCGACTTCAGATTTGAATGATTTGTACCGTCGTGTAATCATCCGTAACAACCGTTTGAAAAGACTGGTTGAAATTAAAGCGCCTGAAGTAATTTTACGTAACGAAAAGCGTATGCTTCAAGAGTCGGTGGATTCATTATTCGATAACACACGTAAATCATCTGCGGTAAAAACAGATTCTAACCGTCCGTTAAAATCATTATCCGATTCCCTTAAAGGTAAGCAAGGGCGTTTCCGTCAAAACTTATTGGGTAAACGTGTAGATTACTCGGCACGTTCGGTAATTGTTGTAGGACCTGAATTAAAATTACACGAATGTGGATTGCCTAAAAACATGGCAGCCGAACTTTACAAACCTTTCGTTATTAGAAAATTAATTGAAAGAGGTATCGTAAAAACGGTAAAATCTGCAAAGAAAATTATAGATAAAAGAGAGCCTGTGGTTTGGGATATCTTGGAAAATGTTCTTAAAGGGCATCCAGTATTACTAAACCGTGCGCCTACGCTTCACCGTTTAGGTATTCAAGCGTTCCAACCTAAATTAATTGAAGGGAAAGCGATTCAATTACACCCATTGGTCTGTACGGCATTTAACGCCGATTTCGATGGTGACCAAATGGCGGTGCATTTACCACTTGGGCCAGAGGCTATTTTAGAGTGCCAGTTATTAATGTTGGCTTCTCACAATATCCTTAACCCTGCGAACGGTTCGCCGGTAACAGTTCCTTCTCAGGATATGGTTCTTGGTCTTTACTATATGACCAAAGAGCGTAAATCAACTCCAGAAGTGCCAATTAAAGGTGAAGGTTTAACATTCTATTCTCCAGAAGAAGTAGAAATTGCTTTCAATGAGAAAAGAGTAGACTTGAACGCAGGGATCAAGGTAAGAACCCTTGATATTAATGAAGAAGGAAAGCTGGATAGAATGATTGTTGAAACTACTGTTGGTCGTGTGTTGTTTAACCAACATGTACCTCAAGCTGCTGGTTTCATCAATAAGGTATTGACCAAAAAATCGTTGAGGGACATTATTGGTGATATTTTAAAGGTAACTTCGGTTCCTGAAACAGCCGAGTTCCTTGATGCGATTAGAACTTTAGGTTTCCAATTTGCTTTCCAAGGTGGTCTGTCATTCAGTTTAGGTGATATTATTATTCCGCCGGAAAAACAAGATATGATCGATAAAGCCAATGGTTTGGTTGATGGTATTACCGGAAACTATAACATGGGTCTTATCACCAACAACGAGCGTTACAACCAGGTGATTGATATCTGGACATCTACGAATGCTGAATTGACCGAATTGTCTATGAAGCGTATCCGTGAAGACCAACAAGGATTCAACTCCGTGTTTATGATGCTTGATTCTGGAGCTCGTGGATCTAAAGAACAGATTCGTCAGCTTACCGGTATGCGTGGTTTGATGGCTAAGCCGAAAAAGTCGAATGCAGGTGGTGGCGAGATTATTGAAAACCCCATTCTTTCTAACTTTAAAGAAGGTCTTTCAATTTTAGAATACTTTATTTCAACGCACGGTGCACGTAAAGGTCTTGCGGATACCGCACTTAAAACGGCCGATGCGGGTTACTTAACGCGTCGTCTGGTTGATGTATCGCAAGATGTTATCATCAATACAGAAGATTGTGGAACGTTGAGAGGTGTTGAAGTAGAGCCATTGAAGAAGAATGATGAAGTTGTTGAAACTTTAGAAGAAAGAATTGTTGGCCGTGTATCATTAAACGATGTGCACAATCCATTAACAGATGAGTTATTGGTTTCTGCTGGTGAGTTGATTGATGATAGAATTGCTAAGAACATCCAAGCGTCTCCGTTAGAGAGAATCGAAGTACGTTCACCATTAAGCTGTGAGGCTTTACAAGGTATCTGTGCGAAGTGTTACGGACGTAACTTGGCTACTGGTAAAATGGTACAACGTGGTGAAGCTGTTGGTGTAGTTGCTGCGCAATCTATTGGTGAGCCTGGTACACAGCTTACGTTACGTACTTTCCACGTAGGTGGTATTGCGGGTAACATTTCAGAAGATAACAAATTGGCTGTTAAGTTTAACGGTATCGCTGAGATCGAAGACTTGAAAACCGTTAAAGGTCAGGATGGCGAAGGAAACGAAATTGATATCGTTATTTCTAGAACCTCTGAACTTAAATTGGTTGATAAGAAAACAGGTATTGTTTTAAGTAATAATAACATTCCTTATGGTTCTACGCTTCATATTAAGAATGGGCAAGAACTTTCAAAAGGTGATGTAGTTTGTACTTGGGATCCATATAACGGTGTAATTATTTCAGAATTTGCTGGTAAAGTGAAGTATGAAAACATCGAGCAAGGTGTGACTTACCAGGTAGAAATCGATGAACAAACCGGTTTCCAAGAAAAGGTAATTTCAGAATCTAGAAACAAAAAGTTGATTCCTACTCTTCATATTGAAGATAGCAAAGGTGAAACCATCCGTTCGTACAACTTACCGGTAGGTTCTCACTTAATGATTGACGATAACGAAAAGATTAGCGTTGGTAAGATTTTAGTTAAGATTCCACGTAAATCGGCCAAAGCGGGTGATATTACGGGTGGTCTTCCACGTGTAACCGAGTTGTTCGAGGCACGTAACCCATCTAACCCAGCTGTTGTAAGTGAAATTGATGGTGTGGTTTCTTTCGGAAAAATCAAGCGTGGTAACCGTGAGATTATCGTAGAATCTAAACTTGGAGAAGTTAAGAAATACTTGGTGAAACTTTCAAACCAGATTCTTGTACAGGAAAACGATTATGTTAAAGCCGGTATGCCACTTTCAGATGGTTCTATTACGCCTAACGATATCTTGGATATTAAAGGTCCATCTGCGGTACAACAATACTTGGTTAACGAAGTACAGGAAGTTTACCGTTTACAGGGTGTAAAGATTAACGATAAGCACTTTGAGGTTGTTGTAAGACAAATGATGCGTAAAGTTAGAATTATCGATTCTGGTGATACGATTTTCTTAGAAGACCAATTGGTTCATAAGGCAGATTTCATTCAAGAGAACGATGAAATTTTCGGAATGAAAGTTATCGAAGATGCTGGAGATTCTGTTAAGCTTAAAGCCGGACAGATTATTTCACCGCGTGAATTGAGAGATGAGAATTCTATATTACGTAGAGAAGATAAACAATTAGTAGTGGCCAGAGATGCCAAACCTGCAACGGCAACGCCAATATTGCAAGGTATTACCAGAGCATCGCTACAAACTAAGTCGTTCATCTCTGCAGCATCGTTCCAGGAAACCACTAAAGTACTTAACGAAGCCGCTGTAGCCGGTAAAGTAGATACTTTAGAAGGTTTGAAGGAAAATGTAATTGTTGGGCACAGAATTCCAGCAGGTACAGGTATGAGAAGCTATTCTGATATCATTGTTGGCTCTAAAGAAGAGTTTGACGAAATGATGCAGGTAAAGCAAGAATTAAATTATAATTAAATGAGACCCAAGTTGTACGAGCCGAAGGGGAAGTAGAACTTGTAAGTCGAATTTATGCTGAGCGAAGTCGAAGCATAACATAAACCAAAAGCCTTCATGTAGTATTACTTGAAGGCTTTTTTAATTAAAAACAAGAACATATTATGGCAGACGAAAAAGACCAACCAAAACAAGGTCAAATCAATATAGAATTGGATGAAAAAGTGGCCGAAGGCACATATTCCAACTTAGCAATCATCAACCATTCGGTATCTGAATTTGTGGTAGACTTTGTAAATATTATGCCGGGCGTACCTAAAAATAAGGTAAAATCGAGAATTATTTTAACACCACAGCATGCCAAACGTTTGTTGAAAGCTTTGGGTGATAACGTTGCCCGTTTTGAAAATGCCCATGGTGAAATTAAAGATTACGAGCAACCGCCCATTCCATTGAATTTTGGCCCTACAGGGCAAGCTTAAATTAAAAATTTTATTGAATTTTAAGCTATTTCTAAAGGTTGCTCGAAATGTTTCATAGAGCAACCGCCCATTCCATTGAATTTTGGTCCCACAGGGCAAGATTAATTAAAAGTATCAAGGAAACTTTGTTTCTGTTTTATAAAGGCAAAAAAAGCCCTTGTTTTAATAAGCAAGGGCTTTCTTAGCTTTTTGTTTTTCTCCTTTTGAAACTTTAACTGGTGTGTTTTTATAATGAAATTTTAAAGCACCAGTGGGGCATCGGTTTACTTGTTCCTGAATAGTTTCAGCTGGTGCGCCCTCGAGGTCTACCCATGGGATAACAGAGTCCATAAAAACTTCAGGAAGTTCTTTGTAGCATCTGCCAGAAAGTTTGCAAATGCAAGGGTCGTAAGTTACAGTAATCTCTTTATTACTGAATTTGTTTGCATTAATTTCCATAGTTTAAGCAATTTGGGGACGATTTAGTTGATACTTAAAGTTATTAAACACTTTCATAGAATCCTTAAAAAATCGTTCAAAAATTAAAAACAATAGTTAATTAGAAAATAGACTTCGGTAAAGGTTGTTTTTTAGTTAAATTCTGATACAAAGTGAAACTTTAGGCTCGGGTATTTCTGTTGGCTCATTTGTAAAGAAAACGGCGAATCGGCTAAAAAGACCAATTGTCCATGTTTGTCTTTTGCCAAAAAGCGTTGTTTTACCCTTAAAAAGTCTTTGTATTCTTCGCTTTTTTCATCTTCGGCTTCAACCCAACACGCTTTGTAAACGTTTAGGTTTTCGTAAGTACACTTGGCTCCGTATTCGTGTTCCAATCGGTATTGGATTACTTCGTATTGAAGGGCGCCTACGGTTCCAATTACTTTACGCCCGTTTAGGTCGAGTGTAAAGAGCTGTGCCACGCCTTCGTCCATCAATTGGTCAATCCCTTTGTAAAGTTGTTTCGATTTTAATGGATCGGCATTATTGATGTACCTAAAATGCTCGGGCGAGAAGCTTGGGATTCCTCTATAGTTTATTTCTTCGCCTTCGGTTAACGTATCACCAATTTTAAAGTTTCCGGTGTCATGCAAACCGACAATATCACCAGGATATGAGACGTCAACAATTTCTTTTTTCTCGGCGAAAAAGGCATTGGGGCTTGAAAATTTCAGTTTTTTATTTTGCCTAACGTGCAGGTAAGGTTTGTTGCGTTCAAATTTGCCCGAAACGATTTTTACGAAGGCCAAGCGGTCTCTGTGGTTTGGGTCCATATTGGCATGGATTTTAAACACAAACCCAGTGAATTTATCTTCGTTGGGTTCAACCAATCGTTCTTCACTTTGTTTCGGTCTGGGTTTTGGAGCAATTTCAACAAAGCAATCCAACAATTCCCTTACGCCGAAATTATTCAAGGCCGAACCAAAAAATACAGGTTGTAAATTGCCTTTTAAATAGTCGTCTTTATCAAATTGTGGGTAAATACCTTCCACTAATTCAATTTCTTCACGTAGCGTGTTAGCGGCTTTTTCGCCTACTAATTTATCCAACTCAGGTGAGGCCAAATCTGAAATTTCAATGGTTTCCTCAATATTCTTTCGGCTGTCGCCACTAAATAAATTGATGTTCTTTTCCCAAATATTGTAAATGCCCTTAAAATCGTAACCCATCCCAATAGGGAAGCTTAAAGGCGCAACGGTTAATCCGAGTTTTTGTTCAATTTCATCCAAAAGGTCGAATGCATCTTTTCCTTCACGATCTAACTTATTGATAAAAACAATCATGGGAATGTTGCGCATGCGGCAAACTTCGACCAATTTTTCGGTTTGTTCCTCAACCCCTTTCGCTACATCAATTACTACGATAACGCTATCAACAGCAGTAAGCGTTCTAAAAGTATCTTCAGCAAAATCTTTGTGGCCGGGCGTATCTAGAATGTTTATTTTAATGCCATCATATTCAAAAGCAAGAACTGAAGTGGCCACCGAAATACCACGCTGGCGTTCAATTTCCATAAAATCACTCGTGGCTCCCTTTTTAATTTTATTGCTTTTTACGGCACCCGCTTCCTGAATCGCTCCACCAAAAAGAAGCAATTTTTCTGTTAAAGTGGTTTTACCCGCATCGGGGTGCGAAATGATACCAAAAGTTCGTCTGCGTTGAATTTCCTTTAAAAAGCTCATATCTGTTTTTACAAATGGGTTGCAAAGATACTATTTCTAGTTCATTACAAATACAAGTTGGGCTATCAATTTATTTTTTGGATTAGAAATACAGGTTTTAAAAATTTACTTGGTATTTTTGTTTGACTATGAAAGAAGAACAAGTAATACTGGTAAACGAAAAGGACGAGCAAATAGGACTAATGCCCAAAATGGAAGCGCACGAAAAGGCATTGCTTCACCGGGCGTTTTCGGTTTTTGTGTTTAATGATAAAAATGAGTTGATGCTTCAGCAGCGTGCTTTACACAAGTATCATACACCGGGATTGTGGACCAATACCTGTTGTAGCCACCAACGTGAGGGTGAAAGTAATATTGAGGCCGGAAAACGACGCCTCATGGAAGAAATGGGCTTTGTTACCGAATTGGAAGAATCCATTTCATTTATTTATAAAGCCCCATTTGATAATGGATTGACCGAGCATGAATACGACCATATTTTACTCGGAAAGTATAGCGGCGAGCCTAACATCAATCCTGATGAAGTGGCCGCCTGGAAATGGATGGCTTTGGAAGATGTGAAAACCGATATCGCCAAAAACTCAGAAAACTATACGGCCTGGTTCAAAGTGATTTTTGATAAATTCTACGAACACATAAACATAAAGCAATGAGGGTTACAGTAAGTAGGAAAGCACATTTTAATGCGGCACATCGGCTGTACAGGCCCGATTGGAGCAATGAAAGGAATGAGGACGTTTTTGGGAAATGCAACAACCCTAATTTTCATGGGCATAACTACGAACTTATTGTGAGCGTCACCGGAGCTATTGATAAAGAAACGGGTTATGTGGTGGATATGAAAATACTAAAGGATATTATTAGAACTGAAGTTGAGGAAGCTTTCGACCATAAAAATTTAAATCTTGAAGTAGAAGAATTTAAAACACTAAACCCGACTGCCGAAAATATTGCCGTGGTGATTTATAACAAAATAAAACCCCATTTAGAAAAAGAACTCGATTTGGAAATCACCCTTTACGAAACCCCACGTAATTTTGTGAGTTTTTCTGGAGAGTAGAATAGCCAAATCCAGTTGTGTTTTTCCAAAGCAACAAAAATTCTGATTATAAATTTCGGACGTTAATTATTCCATAAAAGGACAACTTTCCTGTTGAATAATTACCTATTTTTGTCTAAATTTTAAATACTATAAAAATGGCAAATGTTAGAGACCTTAAAAAAGATATTAATTACGTTTTAGGCGATATTATTGAATCTGTGTACGTTTGGGAATATTCCAATACAGATAAAGGTACTGAAAAGAGTGGAGCGATTATAGATGAGGCTATTGAAAGTTTTGATGAGTTGATGGCCAAAGTAAATGCTAAAAACATTGAAAACCCTAAAGCACATTATAACGCAGTACGAAACGAATTAGAGGCCAAAGGAAACGCCTTAATTGAAAAAATAAACAAGCTTTAATCGGAAAAAATTCCTCGAAGCATTGCTTAGAGGTTTCCATTGAAATTGTCGTTCCCGTGAAAACGGGAACCTAAATAAAGAATTTCTGTTTTAGACCCATAGGTTATAAAATATAACCAGTTAATATCCTTGTGTAGTGCCACAGGGATATTTAGTTTCAAGAAATTCTTTATTTTTTTAACGGATTGCTTGCAGATTTAATTTTTGAGATTATATTTGCACCCGTTATTAAAAGCCTCCATAGCTCAGCTGGCTAGAGCAGCTGATTTGTAATCAGCAGGTCGTGGGTTCGAGTCCCTCTGGAGGCTCTTCAAAAAAAATGCCTTTCAAAATTTGAAAGGCATTTTTTTATCATTTTACGAACTGAACAAAAGCTTATTTGTTCTCAGCCTCCTGTTCTTTAATTTCCTTGATAAACTTATCCAATTCCTTTCCGTATTTTGATGACTTTACCTTTGGTGTCAACGATTTGTTAATGGTATCCAGTAAACTCAAATTGGCATTGTAAATTTCAGATAATGCTAAATAAGGTGCTACTTCACTGTCCTTATGATTTATGGCAAAGTTTACGGTGTACAAATATTTGCGCTTTGTAATGCTTTTCGATTCCTTTTCTATAGAGTCTATTTTTGCACTGTCACCGGCTTTTTCGGCTTCAAAAGCTTCCTTGATCAAGTCCAACCTTCGGTTATTGATTTTTGATAATGTATTTCTGTAATCCTCAAATACCTTTTGTTGTTCAGAACCGTTGATTTCAGCATCATAAACAAAGTTCTTCAGTGAGGTATTGATTTCGGTAACGCCTTTATCGCCGAAAAAAGCAATCCTATCTTCAAGTGCGCTATTTTTGTCCAAATACAAAAAGAATACTTCAGGACTTTCAATAACGCTTTGTAATTCAAAAGAAGCATTACCGTTTACCACCATTGAATCGACCGTAACCAAGCTAGTATCCTGCGCCTTTTTAAGGTAAACAACGCCTTTTTTTAATCCTTTTATATGTCCTTTTACAATTAAGTTATCTTCATTTTTGCCGCAAGCCAGCACGCAAAGGGCTAAAAACAATACCGAAATTTTTTTCATGGAATAGGTTATTTTTTAAAGAAAGCAAATATCTTATAATTATATTTTAAATGCTAATGGCATTACATTATTTTAAAAATGTTAAAAAAATAATAAAACTAGATTTCGAAATAGTTTGGCATAAGTATTGCTTTCTTGTATGCAGATGCACTCTTAATAAATAGTTTATTGAGTGGTTACTTTAAACTTAAAGATTGTATTTCATATTTTGGTTGGTTAGTTAGTTAAAAAGCACCCTTAGTGGGTGCTTTTTTGATGATGTAGTGTTTGTGTTTTATAAAAAATGAATATTAGAAACAGTGTATTTCGTCGATAAAAAGCATGTTTTCATCATTAAATGTTAAAATTTAGCGCATTTTATCGATTTAATGTGTTTTTTGTCGTTTTAAAACTTTGAATAGTTATATCTTTGGAGTGTACTAAATAACACACTTTTTAGTTCAATGGATTAATTAATTAATATTTGCATTATGTTGTTGATACGGAGACCCCAAATCTAACATCATAATATAAAAAGCAAATTGAAAGAGCCGGGTTTGAGGGAACCCGGTTTTTTTTATGCAATAATTCTAAAGGTTAAATTAATCCGTTTTCCCACTTCTTTTTTGGTTTTAGGAATTTGGTGCAACCAGTGGTGCTGTGTTTCGCCTTTCATCAGTAATAAACTACCGTGCTCTAAATTGAGCTTAACTTTTTGGGTGTTGTCTTTTCTGTGTTTTAAATGGAAAGCCCGTTTAGCACCGAAAGAAACAGAGGCTATGATAGGATTGTTGCCCAATTCCTTTTCGTTATCGGCATGCCAACCGTTACTATCCTGTCCGTTGCGGTACAAATTGGCCAAACAGCTCGTAAATATTATGCTCAGTTCATTTTCAAGAATATGCTTAATGTGTAACAATTCACCCGAAAACGGAAGTGGTGCCATCATAATATTACTGTAGCTATAGCTTTTGTTGTTGCTGGCGTAAAAGGCCGTAAGCCTGGGCTGTGGATAGGTTTTTCCAAAAACGGTTATAAAATCTTGTTGCCAATCGATGGTTTTTAGAAGCGTTTTGAAAAAGTAATCGGCTTCATCTGTGTCAAAGAAACTTGGATAATACACCACATCGGCATCCTTTAGGTTCAAATTCATTTCAGGAGCTAAACGCATTGTTTTTTATTTTCTAAATTAGCATAATTCAAATTGAAAATGAAATACACAATACGGATTGTTTTTTTGTTATGGTCGGTATGTTCGCTGGCCCAATTACCTGAAGGTTTTGTTTATGTGAGTGATTCCATCCCAGATTTGGAAGTGGAATTGCGTTACCATGGTACCAATAACTTTGTTGGAAAACCGATTGACGGATACCGTACCAATACATTAATCTTAACAGCCGAAGCCACGAAAGCACTCAAAAAGGTACACGAAGAATTATTGATGAAAAATCTCTGTTTAAAGGTGTACGATGGTTACCGACCGCAACAAGCCGTGAACCACTTTATAAGATGGGCACGCGATTGGAACGATACCATTAACAAGCAACAATTTTATCCCGATGTTAAAAAACGGAATTTATTCAAAGCAGGTTACATCGCTTCAAGGTCTGGCCATAGTAAGGGCAGCACGGTCGATTTAACTATAATTGACGGCAACACCGGCAAAGAATTGGATATGGGCAGTCCGTATGATTTTTTTGGAAACGAATCGTGGGTGGCTTACGAGGGGTTGACCGAACAACAACGGGCCAATAGGCAATTACTGCAAAAGGTGATGCTGAAACACGGTTTTAGGAATTACCCAAAAGAGTGGTGGCACTTTACCTTACGGTGGGAACCTTTTCCTGAGACCTATTTTGATTTTCCTATTGAATAGCGTTTCAATATGCAGCCTCCAGTGAGAAGTCTTCAGTCTTCAAACTTCAAGCTCCAAACTTCTCAATACCAGCGTTTCTTTTTCTTTTTTGAAGCCGTGCTTTTTCGACCTTTTTTATGTTTACTCCCCGTTTTTTTCGATTTATGAACAATGGGTTTGGCTTTCGGGTCTAACGGATAAGGATGGTTTTGTTCTACAGGAATATCACGTTCAATAAGCTGCTGAATGGTTTTTACATAATTCTTTTCATCTGCCGAACAAAAGGAATGTGCCATGCCAGTTTTTCCGGCGCGAGCGGTACGGCCAATTCGGTGAACGTAAGTTTCGGGGATATTGGGCAAATCAAAATTGATAACCGCATCCAAACCTTCAATATCAATGCCTCGGGCAGCCACATCGGTAGCGATTAAAATATTTACTTCGGCATTTTTAAAACGGTTTAGGGCGTCTTGCCGTGCCGACTGACTTTTATCGCCATGAATGCTGTCTACTTTATATCCGTTTTTAATCAGCGTTTTTTCCAGCTTGTCCACACCAAATTTGGTGCGCCTAAAAATAATGATGTTACCTTTTATGGTATTCCTAAGCAAGTGTAAACACAGTTCTATTTTGTTCCGTTTTGGGACATAATATAGCAATTGCTCCACGTTCTTTGAGGTAGAGGCATTTTGTTCCACTTCAATGCGCTCTGGGTTTTTTAAAATGGTATTGGCCAAAAATTCTACCTTGTGCGGTATCGTGGCCGAAAACAACAAGGTTTGTTTCTCCTTGGTGCAGAGGCGTTCAATTTTTCTAACATCATCAATAAAACCCATATCGAGCATGAGGTCGGCTTCATCCAAAACCAAAATTTCAACAAAGTCGAGATTAACCATATCCTGTTTATGCAGATCGAGCAGACGGCCAGGGGTGGCAATTAAAATATCGACGCCCTTTTTTAAAACGTCCTTTTGGGGTTCTATGGAAGCGCCACCAAAAACCACGGTAGTCCTTAAATTGGTGTATGTACTGTAGGTTTTAAAATTGTTTTCAATTTGTATGGCCAATTCGCGGGTAGGGCTTACAATCAGTGCCTTTGTCTTTTTTCCACCTTTTTCGCTATCCTGTTGGTTGTACAGTAATTGTAAAATTGGCAGGGCAAACGCCGCTGTTTTTCCGGTGCCCGTTTGTGCTGAAACCACCAAATCTTTTTGATTTAAAACCAGCGGAATGGTTTGTTGTTGCACTTTAGTGGGGTTATCGTAACCCGCTTCGGCCACGGCCCGTAAAAGGGATTTGTTTAATTGAAGGTCTTTAAACGACATTTAAAATGATTTCCGGCAAAGGTACGGCAATTTTAGGCACGGATGGGTTTTACTTTCATGGCGTTCCATTGGTCATCCACCGTAATTTGTTTAGTGGGTTTTAAGCGATAGTCGCCCAAAAAGTCCCAATCGTATTCTTCGTGTAAACTAGAAATTTCGCCTTTGGTGGTTTCGTTCGGGTAAAATACCCAAATGGTAGAGCCGTCCATAAGCCTTGGGAATAGCGTAAGCATTTGGTCCATAAATTCCTCCTTGGTTTTGGAAAACACAATGGCACATTGTACGCAAGAGGTGATGACCAAAGATTCCTGATGCTCTATATCTTGAAAAACGGACGCAAAATTATCAGGTACATTTAAAATGTACAAGTCGCCGCACTTTTTTAGTTTTAATTTGTCTAGTAATGTTCGCATAACCTAAATATACAAAAAAAATGATTTTAAAATCACGAAAGCATTATTTGGAATGGAAAAATATTAGCTCAGATAGCGCATGAAATGTTCCCGTTTGTATTCGGGTAGCGCGTGGTTATTAACAGCGAGTTCCAGAAGTTTTTGGTCTTTTTCTTTTGAAAAAATCAATTGGAAAAGTTGCGCGGTAGTTAGGCTGTTTTTGATGTGTTCGATGCGTTCTAATTGGTCACCAGATTTTACAAGGCCTTCTTCTAAAACCCGAACGTATGTACCAGGGAAGCCGTGTTCAATAAACTGTTTTAATACTTTTTGTGTGCCGAATTTTACCCCGAATTTATAGCAAGGCTCTCTCGGTTGGGTGACTTGCACCACAGCATCGCCCACTTTATAAATGTCGCCCACATAAATTTGTGATTCGTCTAGGCCATTTATGGTGAGGTTTTCACCAAACATGCCCCAATTCCAATTGAGGTTGGGGTATAGGTTTTGCCAATAAGTATATTGGTTTTCTGAAAACAAATAACAGGCTTTAAACTCTCCACCGTGGTGTTTTCTATCAATTACCGTGTCGTGTTTTACATCAGTTTTTCCCAAAAAGATGGGCGCATCGGTTGGGGCTTTATAAATGCCCGTTTGCTCTTCTTTACCATTCCAAATAATAGTGGTGGGCTTTGATATGTTGGTGGAGGTGATGTGCATTTTTTTGTTATTTTCGAGGGGCTTTATACTTTGTTTTATTTTCTTTTTAGCTCATCAAGTGTTTTTCCCTCTTTGTTTTTCCATTTCGTCCAACCATTTGTTGAACGTCCTAAAACCACGCCCCCAGCTGTGCTGGGTGAATTAAATACGTAATCTTGTATAAACTCAAAGTTTCCGTTACTTTCAATAAGTATTTGGTTTTGAATTAGTTTTTGTCTTAAATTAATCAAATATTCATGGCATGATGGAACAGTGTCTTTTTTTGCTTGTGAGCCTTTGAAAACAACAAAACCATCATCAATTAAATCGCCTTCAGCACAAATGTTTCGACCTTTCAGAACTAGCAGTTCTTTTGAAGTTGTTTGTTCCTTTCCGACTTTGTCATAAACAGGAAAGCCGAGGGTTGAAAGCAATATTTTTATGGTGTCAAAACTATCTAACAAATCTGCCTCCATTGATTCCGTAACGAATGGTTTGCTCGGTGCAGTTAAGTTTTCAGTTTCATACCTATTGGAATCTTTAGCCTGTTCAATTGCAATATGTTCAAGGTATTTTGCGTGCGACTTAGTGAATGCATTTATTTTAGAAATCATGACCACTGCATAATTCCAAAATTCTTTTGACCTATTATGCTGTTTAAGCCTATCAAGACAGTCTTCTGCTTCTCCTATGTACACAATGGGTTTAGCTTTTTCAGCAGATTCACCAAAGAGAAAATAAATTCCAACATTGTTTAATTCGTTTCTAGTCGAGATATACTCTAATTTGTTCCTCGGAACGAGGACTGCTTTTACAACTCTATTTGTTATCTCTGCAATTTTGACGCTTCTAGGTGAGCCGTCAGGTAAAAATATCTGTATAGTTTGAGGTCTGTTCATTCAACTTTTTCTTAGTATTGAACGAAAATACCCGAAATTTTTCACAAATTCAATATCGCGGCATAAAAAAGCCACTCCGTTTAAGAAGTGGCTTAAAGTTTGTTTTTATAAATAGGCTAGTTAACGGCCAAGAGTTCAATATCAAAAATTAATACCGAACCGCCGGGAATGCCATTGTAATAAAAACTGCCGTAACCCAAATGGGCGGGCACTAATAGCATGCCGCTGCCACCTTCGTTAAAATAGGTAATGCCTTCGGTCCATCCTGGAATCACTTGTTGTAAATTAAACGTAACGCCTTCGGCCTCGCTTTGGTCGAATACGTTACCATTAAGAAAATAGCCTTTGTAAGCTACGGTAACGTTACTGTTGGCGACTGGCTGTTCGCCTTCGCCTTGCACGTCAATAACGTAGTATAGTCCCGAATCGGTGCGTGTGGCATTCAATTCGTTGTCCGAAATATAGGCTTGGATGTCGGTTTCGTTCTGTTCTCTGTAATCTACAGGTGTTCTCTCGTCGTCGTTGGTACACGACGTTAAAATGAATAAGCTTAGGGCTAAGGTTAAAAAGTGTTTCATGTGTTTTTGTTGAAATTTAAAATGTATTGATTGATAAAACTCTAATTCTCGATAGAAAATTTTCTTATTTCAATCGAAAAATTCACTCGAACTGACGAGTTTTTTTTATCAAAGTGTACAATTAATGTTTAGGAGACTAATCTACTTTTTTAAAACGCAAGATTTCATTTCCCGAGGCATTGTACAAATAAAGCGTTAATTGTTCGTGTTTGTAACTTGCTACTTGCGAAATAGCTTGGTTAAATTGGTTGGGAATGGTCATATCGGGGCACATTTTTCGGGTAGAGGCCAATGCGCCAAAGTTGAGCGTTTCATCATTTAAATCAGTAATTTTCCCAGAATAACTGTTGCAGCCATCGGTGCCAAAAGCACGCATTTCAGATAGATTGATTTCTAAAGTAGGAGTATGTTCGGTTTCGATAGCCGTACCGTTAATGTGAGTTACGGCCCAAATATCGTTAAGCAGTGTCTTTTTGTCTTGCTTTTTCTCAACCACTTCAATAAGCTCGTATTTAATGGACGACGCATCAGCAGGCACTTCGCTGTCTTCCAGTTGGGTTTCCTTTACTTTGATTTTTTGAAGGAAGCCGGGTTGGAAGGTAAAGCCTTCAATGGGGGCATAAAATAATGTCCATTGGGCATTGCTCACATCTTCGCCTTTAAAAACTTGCAGACATTGGGCTTTTCCGGCACCGGCATCGCATTCGGTTTTTAAACTGTTTACCCAATAGGTACTTGTTTTTGTGGCATCTTCAGAGTTGCACGATACACTTAAAATAGCCATAATAATTATGGCGGGAAGTGTTTTAATAAATGTCATAAATGATGTTTTTGAGTTATGGTTTTAAGATACGGTATTGGCTTGATGGTTGCGTTAAAGGAATCATAAAAAACGGGTTTGAGCATAAAAAAACCACTCTTTGTGGGAGTGGTTTTGATTTTTGTCTAAATACAATTTAGATTGCATAATGAGATTCCCTCCTTCGAGGGAATTATTACTTTATCATTTCGTAGCTACGCTTAATAAAGTTGGTCAGTTCTTCGCCTTTCAATAAACCTTGCGAAAGTCTGGCCAAATCTAAACTTTGGTTAATCAGGCGCTCTTGCTTCTTTTTGGTTTTAGTATTTAAGATTTCGCTAATCAATTCGTGATTGGTATTCACCACCAAATTGTACATTTCTGGCATATTGCCCATACCAAACATACCACCGCCACCGGTTTGCTGCATTTCTTTCATACGTCGCATAAACTCGGGTTGGGTAATGATAAACGGATTGGCGTTGCTATCCATCGCTTCCAATTGAACCATGAATTTTTCAGAAGGAATCACTTCTTTCAATAATTCATCTAAAGTTTTCTTTTGCTCGTCGTCCAGTTTCGAAACGGTATTTTCGTCTTTTTTGATGAGGTTGTCAATGTGGTCGCCATCAACACGTGCAAACGAAATGTTTTCTTTGGTGCCTTCCAGTTTTTGGATGAGGTGCGAAACGATTGGAGAATCCAACAGCAAGACTTCGTAGTTTTTGGCTTTGGCCGCTTCGATGTAGCTGTGTTGCGCATCTTTATCGGAAGCGTAAAGGATTACCAATTTGTCGTCCTTATCGGTTTGGTTCGCTTTTATTTTATTGTAAAGCTCGTCGTAAGTATAGTATTTGCCATCAACGGTTGGGTAAAGTGCAAAGGCTTCGGCTTTTTCAAAGAATTTTTCTTCGGAAAGCATACCGTACTCAATCACGATTTTAATATCGTCCCATTTCTTTTCGAAATCTTCACGATTATTATTGAAAAGTGATTTTAATTTATCGGCCACTTTACGGGTAATGTAAGATGAAATCTTTTTCACTGCACCATCGGCCTGTAAGTATGAACGCGATACGTTCAACGGAATATCTGGCGAATCGATAACACCACGCAACATGGTTAAGAATTCAGGAACAATACCTTCAACGTTATCGGTAACAAATACTTGGTTTTGGTACAGTTGGATTTTATCCTTTTGGATCTGCATGTCGTTGCTCAGCTTTGGGAAATACAAAATACCCGTTAGGTTGAAAGGATAATCGACATTTAAATGAATGTGGAATAACGGCTCCTCGAACTGCATGGGGTACAATTCGCGGTAAAAGTTGTTGTAATCCTCATCCTTTAAATCGGTAGGCTGCTTAGTCCAAGCCGGGTTCGGGTTGTTGATGATGTCGTCAACCGTAATTTTTCTTTGCGGTTCTTTAGTTTCTTTACCGTCTTTATCGGTAATGGTTGCCGGTTCGTGCTCGGGGTCGTTTATTTCCTTGGTTCCGAATTTAATTGGAATAGGCATAAACTTGTTGTACTTGTTCAGTAATTCACGGATGCGGCCTTCTTCTAAAAACTCAGTAGAATCTTCAGCGATGTGAAGAATGATTTCGGTACCTCTTTCTGTTTTTTCAGCAGGTTCTAAAGTGAACTCTGGCGAACCATCGCATGTCCAGTGCGCTGCCGGTTCATCTTTATAAGATTTGGTGATGATTTCAACCTTTTCGGCCACCATAAACGCTGAATAGAATCCTAAACCAAAATGCCCGATAATTCCAGAATCTTTAGCCGAATCTTTGTATTTATCTAAAAACTCCTCGGCTCCAGAAAACGCCACTTGGTTGATGTATTTTTCAACCTCGTCGGCCGTCATTCCCAAACCTTGGTCTATAATATGAAGTTTTTTGCCTTCTTTGTCAATTTTAATTTCAATTTGTGGGTTGCCGTATTCTACTTTTGCCTCGCCCACATTGGTAAGGTGCTTTAGTTTTAAAGTAGCATCTGTGGCGTTACTAACCAACTCACGTAAAAAGATTTCGTGGTCGCTGTACAAGAACTTTTTAATGAGGGGGAAGATGTTCTCAACCGATACATTAATATTTCCTTTTGTCATGATAAATAATTTATTTGTCATTCCCCAGAAAGAGGGAACCTGATTAATTTTATTTTTAAATTACTTTATTTCACTTGGCAACAAAAATGCCAACACGGTTGAAGTGACAAACTGGCACAAGAATTTGCTTTTAATGTTAAAACGGCATTTGGATTTTGGAATTTTTATAAAGTCCACCGATAATTTTGTATTTTGGTTTAACTAAAATGAAGGAATATGTACAATTCTAAAATAATAGGTTTAGGAAAATATGTGCCTGATAATGTGGTGACCAATCAGGAACTATCCAAAATGATGGACACTAATGATGAATGGATCCAGGAGCGCACCGGTATACAGGAACGCCGATGGATAAAGGAAGGCAGTAATGATACCTCGGCTGTGATGGGGGCGAAGGCTGCCAAAATAGCTATTGAACGTTCGGGGTTGACCAAAGATGATATCGATTTTATAGTGTTCGCGACACTTAGCCCAGACTATTATTTTCCGGGTTGTGGTGTGCAAGTGCAGGATATCCTGGAAATGCCAACCATTGGGGCGCTCGATGTGCGTAACCAATGTTCTGGATTTGTATATGCGCTTTCGGTGGCCGACCAGTTTATAAAAACAGGTATGTACAAAAATATTTTGGTAATTGGTGCTGAGTATCACAGCAACGGATTGGATAAAACTACCCGAGGCCGAAGCGTTTCGGTTATTTTTGGTGATGGGGCGGGAGCCTGTGTACTCTCCAGAGAGGACGATAATACCAAGGGGATTTTGTCTACACATTTGCACAGCGAAGGCAAACACGCCGAAAAACTGATGGTTAAAGGACCAAGCATAGCCCATTGGGTGCCTGAAATTTTAGAAAATCCAGATGATACTTCTTATTTCCCATATATGGATGGTACTTTTGTTTTTAAGCATGCTGTAGTACGTTTTAGTGAAGTGATTATGGAAGGCCTACAGAAAAACGGATTAAAAAAAGAAGATATCGATATGCTCATTCCGCATCAAGCCAACTTAAGGATAGCGCAGTTTATTCAACAGAAATTCGGGCTAAGGGACGACCAAGTATTCAATAATATTATGAAATACGGAAATACTACAGCTGCTTCCGTGATTATTGCACTTACCGAAGCTTGGGAAGAAGGAAAAATAAAAGCCGGCAACCATGTGGTGCTTGCAGCTTTTGGTAGCGGATTTACCTGGGGTAGTGCCATTATTAAGTGGAGTTGATGGTTTTGAAAGGAATAATTAAAAATTGAAAAGATGACATCAGTTGATAAAATTAGAAATAGGGTGATAGACAAGATTTTGTCTATAAAAAACAAGGGGTTTTTGATAGCTCTTGATAAGCTAATTACGTCTAGTTCTTCAGAGTCTGAAATAGTTGAACTGACCGAAGCGCAAAAAGCAATGCTTAAAATGAGTGAGCAGGATATTAAAAAAGGAAAGCTCATTTCACAAGAAGCAATGGATAAAAGAAACCTTGAATGGCTGGACGCAATGTAATTTGGACACGAACTGCCGATCTTCAATTTGTTGGGATTTTAGAATATTGGGTTAAACGAAACCAATCAAAAACCTATTCAAAAAAACTTGTAAAGTTAGTTTCAGAAAGGACTAAACAAATAGCTGAAACCCCACTAATTTATAAGCATACTAATTTTAAGGATGTAAGGGTGGCATCTTTGGGAAATTTTAGTATTTACTACAAGGTTTTTGAAAAAGAAATTATAATTACTGCTTTTTGGGATAATCGACAAGACCCCAAAAATCTGTTGAGTATATTAAAAAATAATAACAAATAATGTGGAAAACAGAAAACCCGAAACCATAAGTTTCGGGTTTTCCTAGCTATTAATCAACTTCAACTAACACTAATGTGAAGAATCTTAATCTATTAGACGTAAAAAAGTAAAATATATTGCATAACATGTTGATATTTAACGTTTTTTAACACAAAAACCCGAAGTAGAGACTCCGAGTTTTTGTTATACGAATCTTGAATAACGAATTTGAAAAATGTGTAGATGACTAACTCTAAATAATTATTATTCGTGTTTGGCTAGATTGTATTTTATTATAACGAAGAAAAAGCAGTCGGTATTGTTCTGAAAACAAAATTTTAACATTTTTTTTATTGATTTTCAGTGGTTTGTGTAAAAATACCGTGGGTGTCTGTAAGATATTTATTGTAAATGGTTCTGTGCGTGCTATTACATAAAACCGCCACCGCCAGATTCTTCGTTGTCATCTCTTTGTTTTCTGGATTTAGCCTTGAATTTTCCGCCACCAAATCGGTACGACAGTCCAACATTCCAAGTGTTGCTTTCCCAATTAAAAGCGCCCACTTGCCTAAAAGGTTTACTGCCATCAAAGGCAAATTCCATGGTGTCGAAAATATCATTGTAATTAAAACTAAATGTGCCTTTTCCTTCGTCGAAATTAAATCGAGCCCCCAGATTTACAAAATACATGGGTTTTCTGTCGAATTGAATGCCGCGGTTTTTGCCTCTGTAAAATCCAAAAGCGGTCAGCGAGATGGCTTTACTCAAACTAAAGTTGTTGTACATCCTTAAATTCCAAGCCACATTATCGACTTCGTCCACTTGGGTTTCAATATCGTCTACAGTAGCGGTTTCAATGGGGGCTGTGAGTCTTTCAGCAATGCCCTTGTTTACTTGCGAATACAAATCGAAACTGGAATTGATATTCCACCATTTTGTGGGTCTGTAATTAGAAGACAGTTCAAAGCCATAAGCCGAAACATCGTCAAAATTGTCGTGGGTTAAAATCACTCGGCCAGAGTTTATATCGGTTCGGTCAATAAATAAAGCTCTGTTGATATCGTCGCTAATTCTTCGGTAAAAAATACCAGCCGTTACCGTGCCTTTTCGGTTGTTCAAGGTTCGGGTATAATTGGTTTCAATGGAATTGGTAAATTGTGGGGTTAGATTAATATTTCCATACGATGACACCAACGGCGTGCTCCATTCTTTGATTGGGTTTACTTGCCCAATACCGGGGCGGTCCACCCTGCGGCTGTAACTTAATTGATACACGTTTTTTTCCGAAGGGGTGTATGTGATGAAGGCCGATGGATATACCTGAAAATAATCATTTTTAAAGGTTTCGGTGCTTGCGGCTTCCGACGATAGCGCAATAGCATCTTCCATCACACTTTCGGCACGAATCCCCACTTGGTACGACCATTTATCGATTTCTTTGCTGAAAGTAGCATACGCCGAATAAATATCGCGGGTATAATCAAAATTAGTGCTGGGCGTTGGGCGCAAAACCCCGTCGCTATTGAACGATTCTCCAGTGGAGGCATAGGTAATATCAGAATTGAACAGCCGAGCTTGCAAACCCAATTCCAATTTTGAGTTTTCAGAAATTGGGTTGATGTAATCTAAATTTACCGTGGTGCTTTTTCGTTTGGTATCGTTAAAATCTTTGTAATCTTCGTTCGAGCCTAAGAGGAAAATAAAATCGGCCGGACGGTTGTCGTCAAAATCGTTGTAATCAATTTCCAGTTCGATGTTATGACCGTCTTTGCCGAAGTCATGTTTGTAATCGAAATTGTATTGTGATGAGGTATTGTCACTTTCAGATAAAAACAACTGACTTTGGTTAAATGAGCTGTCATTGAAAAATATAGCATCGGTTTCGCCTTGGCTACTGTTTACCGACGGGTTTTGAGTGGTAAACACCGAAAGGGTGTTTTTTTCATCTAGGTAAAAATCTACACCTACTTTAAAAAGGTGTGAGTTTCGTTTGTCTAAAAATTTAAACTGCTGTTCAGAATTATTTTCTGGACGTTGTACTAGGCCACGGTTGCGGTTCTTTGCGATGTTATTACTGTAGCTGCCATAAAAGTTAAATTTTCCGTTGCGGTAATTCATGTTAATGGCGCTATTGAATTTGGCTTCAATCTCGTGGGTAAGCCCCACACTAAAATCACCATTAAACCCTTGCATGGTATTTTTGTGCAGGATAATGTTGATGATGCCACTCATGCCTTCCGGGTTGTATTTTGCTGAGGGGTTGGTGATTAGTTCAATCGATTTTATGGCTGTTGAAGGAATTTGTTTTAGCAGTTGCGCCGTTGGGATATTTGATAGCTTCCCGTCAACCATCACCCTAACGTTTTGGTTGCCGCGTAAACTGATGTCGCCCGTTTGGGCATCGACGCTTACCGAGGGGATGCCAATCATAATCTCTGAGGCGCTGCCCGTGGCCGCTAAATCCTTTCCAATGGTAATTACTTTTCGATCGACCTTTTGTTGAATGGTGGAAGTTTCAGCTACAACGGTAACTTCGTCCAAACCTTCAGCTTGTTCTTCCAGATAAATTTGGCCTAGATTGATGTTGTAATTGTCTTTTCCAATGGCAATATTCTTATTGATGGTTTTGTAGCCAATATATTGAACGCTTACCACGAGGTTGCCTTCTTCAACTTTTTCGATTAAAAAAGAGCCATCTTCTGCGGTGATGCCTCCGGTAATGGTTTTGTTGGCATTGTTTTTCACAATAACGTTAACGTATGGTAAAGGTTGCTTTAAAAGGGCGTCTAAAACAATGCCTGAAATGGAGCCTTTTTTAGCATTTTCGGGTTCGGGATTTTTGGGGTTGGCGTGGATGACTGTGTTCAATAACATGAAACACAAAAGGATGATTTTTTGCATGATTTGATTGATTGTTTTTTTGATTGATGCTATAAAGGTAGACGCTAAAACCTAGAGGTTGTTACAGGTGCTGGGTTTCTTAACAGCATTTTAACATGTAGAATGTAGATAAACATTTGGCAGGCAGCGCAAAATGATTAAATTCATCTGTTTTTTATATGTTGGAAGAATTCGTCATTTCGAGTGGATTTCACAACAGAATGAGTGAAATTTATATCGAGAAAAAGAATTTTAAATTAAAAGATACCGTGGTTCAAAATCACTATATCATAAATTGCTGAAAAAGATAATTAAATGAATAAAAAAACTTTGGTATTGGGTGCTTCGTTAAAGCCAAACCGGTATTCCCATTACGCTATTCAACGGTTGGTGGCCAACCAAATTGAGGTCGTTGCCGTTGGGTTAAAGGAAGGTGAAGTGGATGGGGTAACCATTGCAACAAAACCATTGCCTTTTGAAAATATCGATACGGTGACCCTTTATTTGAATCCGATGCGGCAACGGGAATATTACGATTACATCGTTTCACTGAACCCTAAACGGGTGATTTTTAATCCAGGTACCGAAAACCCAGAGTTTTATCAGATTTTACAAGAGAATAATATTCCTTTTGAAGCAGCCTGTACTTTAGTGTTGCTTTCTACGAATCAGTACTAACCCCAAAAAGGTAAGCAACCCGTTGATAATTAATATTTCGAAACCAATTTGGTAGCCGTTCAGTAAATCCACCGAATGTTCATTTAGTAAATAAGAAAGGATGGGCGCCACAATGGCAATAATCCAAACATAGTTGTCCTTTAACTGTTGCTTGGTAAAAATACCAAAGGCAAATAAACCCAGTAGTGGCCCATAAGTATAACCTGCTGCTTTAAACAATTCCCAAATTACCGAAACATCTTTAAAAATAGCATCAAAAAGAATGATGACCACTACAAGCAAAAAGCTGATAAAAATATGGGTGCGTTTTCTGATTTTCTTTTGGATGTCTTTCGGTTTTTTGTCCAATTCAATAATGTCAATACAAAACGAAGTGGTGAGCGAAGTTAAAGCCGAATCGGCACTGGAATAAGCGGCAGCAATCAATCCCAAAAGGAAAAAGGCGGAAGTCAACACACCAATTTCGGGCAGCATGGCTATGGTGGGGAACAGGTCGTCTTTAGTGGCCGTAATGCCGTGTTGGTGGGCGTATTGAGTTAAAAGTAAGCCTAAAACCAAAAACAGAATATTTACAAAAATGAGTACCACACTAAACGACACCATGTTTTTTTGCGCTTCCTTTAAATTTTTGCAGGTGAGGTTTTTTTGCATCATATCTTGATCCAAGCCCGTCATGGTAATGGTGATGAACATACCGGCAAAAAAGCTTTTTATAAAATATTGGGCATCGTTAACATCATCAAAAAAGAATACTTTGCTCATGGTATCCTGTTTTACGTTTTGGTAAATTTCAGAAATACCGTTTAAATCCAAAGCATTGGCTAAAAAAATGATGGTAATCACTACCGAAATCAGCATAAAAAGGGTTTGTAGCGTATCGGTAAAAATTATAGTCTTTATCCCGCCTTTAAAGGTGTAGAGCCAAATTAAAAGAATGGTGATAACTACCGTAATGGTAAACGGAATACCATATTGGTCGAACACTAAAAGCTGCAACACTTTAGCTACCAAAAACAAACGGAACGACGCACCCACCACCCGAGATATTAAAAATGCTATCGAGCCCGTTTTATAGCTTACGTTGCCAAAGCGGTCTTTCAAATAGGTGTAAATGGAGGTTAAATTCAACTTATAGTAAATGGGCAATAGAACATAGGCAATAACCAAGTAGCCGAAAAAGTAGCCGAAAACCACTTGCAAATACCCAAATTGTTTGGTCTCAACCGCCCCAGGCACTGAAATAAATGTTACCCCAGAGAGCGAGGCGCCAATCATTCCGAAGGCAACCAAATACCACGGTGCCGATTTGTTGGCCTTAAAAAAGGCATCGTTGCTGTCTTCTTTTCCTGTGAAATACGATATTAAAATCAATACAGCAAAATAGGCTGCAATGAGAAACAATATTTGGGTGGCCGACATAAAATTCTGTGTTTAATCAGCCAAAATACAAAATAACTTAAGGCTTCAAAGCCATTTAATTATTGAATTTGCGGTAAAAAGTGTTAATTTCGCGCTCATGGAATTTTCATCAAAACTTTTAGAGCGTGCCGTAAACGAAATGTCGCAGTTGCCAGGTATTGGCAAACGCACGGCATTGCGTTTGGTGTTGCATTTATTGCGCCAGCCCAAAGAGCAAACTACGGCATTGGCCGAGGCTTTGCAAACCATGCGGCTCGATGTGAAGTTTTGTAAATCGTGCCATAATATTAGTGATGTAGAGCTGTGCGAAATCTGCTCCAACCCCAATAGAAATGAAGAAATTATCTGTGTAGTTGAAGATATACGTGATGTTATGGCTATTGAAAACACCAGTTCCTTCAAAGGGATTTACCACGTTTTGGGTGGGAAAATATCTCCTATGGACGGCATTGGCCCACACGACTTAAATATTGAAACTTTAGTGAATAAAGTAAAACAAGGCACAACAAAGGAACTTATTTTTGCGTTAAGTTCAACCATGGAAGGCGATACCACCAACTTTTACATATACAAGCAGATTCAAGGGTGCGATGTGGTAACATCAACCATTGCGCGGGGGATTTCCGTGGGCGATGAGTTGGAATATGCCGATGAGATTACCTTGGGCAGAAGTATTGTAAATCGAGTGCCTTTTGAAGCATCCTTAAAATCTTAACCTGTAAAATGTCAATTTCATATAAAAGAAACATTAACTTGAAACATAAATTGTTCTAAAAGCTTTTTTTTGAAACTCTCAATTGTCATTTTAAACTATAACGTCCGTCACTTTCTTGAGCTCTGCTTGAGAAGCGTTAGTGCGGCTATTTCGAATATCGATGCCGAAATTATTGTGGTCGATAATCATTCCGATGATGATAGTTGCTCTATGGTCAGGGAATTATTTCCAGAGGTAAAGCTCATTGAAAACCTTGATAATTTAGGCTTTTCAAAAGGTAATAATGTTGGCGTGGCACAAGCCAAAGGCGAGTATCTGTGTATTTTAAACCCCGATACGGTCGTGGCCGAAGACACTTTTGAAAGGCTGCTTGCATTTGCCGAAACCAAAACCCAATTGGGTGTGGTAGGCTGCAAGTTGATTAACGGCGCTGGGCTGTTTTTGCCAGAAAGCAAACGAAACATCCCATACGTTAAGGCCTCAATGAAGAAAATGCTCGGAAACCCTTCAGAATACTATGCCATGCATTTAGAAGCAAATGAGGTTGGTAAAGTAGATATTTTAGTAGGGGCCTTTATGTTTTTAAAACGCCAGGTTTATAATGAAGTTGGGGGTTTTGATGAAGATTATTTTATGTACGGTGAAGATATTGATTTATCATACCGTATATTGAAAGCAGGCTATAACAATTATTATTTAGGTAGTTTGAAGGCCATCCATTTTAAAGGCGAAAGTACCTTAAAAGATAAAAATTACGCCAAACGTTTTTTCGGAGCCATGCAAATATTCTATACCAAGCATTTTAAAAGAAATGTGTTTTTTGATATGTTTGTTTGGTTAGGAATAAAAATGGCATACCTTTTTAGAAAAGTTAGAACAGAGAAAGGCAAAAATGTTAATGCATATGTGTTCGTTTCCGATAAAATGGACGAGCGGATAAAGAAAAACTTAGTGGGTTCGGTAAGGCTACAGAACCAACCTCAAAAATATTCTAACGGAACAGAGGTTGTCTTTAATGCCCATACCATAAGTTACAAAAGCATTATTGAAACCATGGATAAAAATTTTGAAAAGGGCAAAGAGGTCACTTATAAAATACTGCCTAACAATTCTAATTTTATTATAGGCAGTGATGATGGTTACAGTAGAGGTGAAGTTATCATGCTGAATTAGTTTTTTATTGAAGATAATTTAAAGAAAATATTGTTTTTTAGTATTTTTGTAAAATAAATTAAGTAAAAAAGGCAATGCGTTGTAGATATGGCAAAATTTAAACTTAAATTACCTAAAATGGGCGAAAGCGTTGCAGAGGCAACCATCACATCTTGGTTGAAGGATGTGGGAGATACTATTGAAATGGACGACCCGATTTTGGAAATAGCGACCGATAAAGTAGACAGCGAAGTGCCCAGCGAGGTAGACGGCGTTTTGGTTGAAAAGTTTTTTAACGTGGACGATGTAGTGCAGGTAGGTGAAGTATTGGCCATAATAGAAACCGAAGGCGAAGATGAAACGAATACTGCACCCGAAACTGAGGTGGAAAATACTCCTGAAGAAGCCGAAGTAGTTGAGCAGCTAACCCAAACTATCACTAAAGCCAAAGAAACGGTAACCCCTGTTGTTTCCAATAGCGACCGATTTTATTCGCCGTTGGTGAAGAATATTGCTAAACAGGAAGGGCTAACCCAACAAGAATTAGATACTATAAAAGGAACGGGCAAAGACGGACGCGTTACCAAAAACGATATTCTGTCTTATATAGAGAATAGGGGCGGAGAGCAACCACAATCAAAACCCGAAATTGTTGAATCGAAACCAGTTGCTATAAAAGAAACCCCGCCAAGTAAGCCCAAACAAGAAACACCGGTTTTAACCAGCGGTGATGATGAGATTATCGAAATGACCCGAATGGGTAAATTGGTGGCCCAGCACATGGTCGATTCGGTACAAACATCGGCACACGTACAAAGTTTTATTGAGGCCGATGTCACGAAAATCTGGAATTGGCGTAAAAAGGTAAAAGATGCTTTTGCCAAACGGGAAGGCGAAAACCTAACGTTCACGCCCATCTTTATGGAAGCGGTTGCTAAGGCCTTACGCGATTATCCATTGATGAATATTTCTGTAAAGGGCGATACCATTATCAAAAAGAAAAACATCAATTTGGGTATGGCGGCAGCCTTGCCCGACGGTAATTTAATCGTTCCTGTAATAAAAAATGCCGATCAGCTTAATTTGGTGGGTATGACCAAACAGGTAAACGATTTGGCCAACCGCGCCCGATTGAACCAACTTAAACCCGACGAAGTTCAAGGGGGGACATACACCGTAACTAATGTCGGAACGTTTGGAAGCATCATGGGGACGCCTATTATCAATCAGCCACAAGTAGGTATTTTGGCTTTGGGTGCTATTAGAAAAGTACCTGCAGTTATTGAAACCCCAGAGGGCGATTTTATCGGTATCCGTTATAAAATGTTCTTGTCGCATTCGTATGATCACCGCGTGGTAAACGGCGCTTTAGGCGGTATGTTTGTTAAGGCCGTAAAAGATTATTTAGAGGCTTGGGATAGCAACAGGGAAATTTAAAATATAAGAAAAACACTTGGTGTACCTTTAAGTAGAGGGGTGGTAGATGGCTTAAATTAATACACATGAAAACATGCTTTAGAGAGATATTCCATTTAAGTGTCCTTGTTTGGTTTCAGCTGTTTTTATCAAGTGGTTTTTCGCAAGTAGATACTTTGTATTTCGATATTGATGGAAATAAAATAAACAAACACACTTTTAAAAGCAAGTTTCGTTCTAAATTCTATGACGGCATCAGGTATGCAGCTGATACATTGGTTGTTGAAGAGTTAATGCCTAATCACATATTTGGGCAACTAAGTCCCGTGGCCAAATCTCAACTGTTTAAAATATTAAGTATTAGAAATAATATTGATACCCTTAAAATTTTATCCATATTTTATAAAGATACATTATTAGCACGAAATGAATTTCCAAAAAAAGACTATTTGATTTTTAGAGACAGCTTGGGAAATGTTATGGGAATTTCAAAATTAAGAGGGTGGTATTTTGATGGAAGAGCCTACCGGGAAGCCAAATGGCATGAACGTAAATATAGTTTTAAGAACTTTAATAAAATTTGTTATTCAAATTTTAAAAATCATAAGAGGTTTAAGCATGTAACCCCCGTGTTTTTTTACGGATTCAATAAGGGTTTGGATTTAAGTACTCTAAAAGTTAAATGGTATCAGGATTATGGATTCCTTATAAAAAAACTTTTCATGTATAAGAATTATTGGTTTCAACAGTTAATTTTAAAACCTAATGGAGAATTTTTTATAAGAATAGGTTCTAAACCTATACACAAAAAGGAACTTTTTGATGAGGAGCAATGGAATGCCCATCGAGATGCTTACTTTAGCGAAATCAAAATTAACAAAAATTAATGCAACTCAATTTAACCAAACCCATCTGTTTTTTTGATCTGGAAACTACGGGTGTTAACATCACTACAGATCGCATTGTGGAAATTTCGGTTTTAAAAGTGTTTCCCAATGGCACGCAGGAAAGCAAAACCTGGTTGGTGAACCCGGAAATGCCCATCCCGAAGGAAGTCACTGCAATCCACGGTATTTCCGATGAAAAGGTAGCCAACGAACCTACTTTTAAGGAATTGGCGAAAGATATTTACAATATGATAAAGGATTCCGATTTGGGCGGGTTTAACTCTAACCGATTCGATATCCCGTTGTTAGCAGAGGAAATGTTGCGTGCCGATGTCGATTTCGATATGAAAAACCGTTTAGCGATTGATGTGCAGACCATTTTCCATAAAATGGAACAACGTACCCTTAGTGCGGCCTATAAATTTTATTGCGATAAAACCCTTGAAGATGCGCACAGCGCCGAGGCCGATACCAATGCTACTTATGAAGTATTGAAAGCTCAAGTAGAAAAGTACGACGAGTTGGAAAACAATACCAAGTTTTTGGCCGAATTCAGTTCGAGAAAAAAGTTTGCCGATTTTGCCGGTTTTATCACTTACAATAAAAAAGGCGAAGAATGTTTTTCGTTTGGAAAGCACAAAGGGAAGTTGGTCACCGAAGTGTTGGAAAAAGAACCCGGCTATTTTGGCTGGTTGCTCAATGCCGATTTTCCGTTGTACACCAAAAAGGTGCTTACGGCCATTAAATTGAGAAGTTTCAATAATAAATTGGGGTAACTAGTTGGCAGTCAATAGCGTTTAACGAAACAAAACTTGTGACGAAAAACCACTCCTTTTACGCTGTTGTACGCCTCAACAAAAAAGAATTAAAAACTTTGCGCCATAGCGCCTTTGCGAGAAAATAGAATATGAAATTAATCTGCATAGGAAGAAATTATACCGAGCACATAAAAGAACTGGAAAACGAAAGGCCTACCGAACCGGTGGTGTTTTTAAAGCCCGACACGGCCATTTTGCTAAAAAAGCAACCGTTTTTTATTCCGGATTTCTCGAACGATGTGCATTATGAGGTTGAGGTTTTGGTAAAAATCAATCGGGTAGGGAAGTACATCGATAGAAAATTTGCTCATAAATATTATAATGAAATTGGCTTGGGTATCGATTTTACGGCCCGCGATTTACAAAAACAGCTGAAAGACAAAGGATTGCCTTGGGAAAAGGCCAAAAGTTTTGACGGAGCGGCAGTAATTGGTAAATGGATAGAAAAAAGTGAATTTGAAAATTTAGACGATTTAGGGTTTTCGTTAAAAAAGAACGATAAAATTGTACAAAACGGAAATACCAGCCATATGCTTTGGAAAATTGATGAATTAATAGAATATGTGTCGAAATATTTTACTTTGAAGATCGGAGATATTATATTTACAGGCACACCATCAGGAGTTGGCCAAGTTCGAGCCAATGATAAATTAAGTGGATTTATAGAAAACCGCGAAATGTTTTCAATAACAGTGAAGTAAAATGGAATTAAACTACAAACTACACCGAGTAAGAGAATTAGCTGATAACGACGAAGATTTTATCAAAGCTTTGGCCGAAACGTTCTTGGAAGAAGTTCCTGTTGATGCAGAGCGATTAAAGGTGGCTGTGGCCGAAGAAGATTATCACAATGCCTACCAAGCGGCCCATAAAATGAAGCCGACGGTGGATTTATTTGAGCTTGGTGTGCTCGATACCCTGATTGAAGTACAGGATTGGGGTAAATTTGAAAAACGTGACATGGATATATCCAAAGAGTTGGACATCGTGCTCACGGCTGTAGAAAAAGCTTCTGCAGAAATTAAATCTGATTTTAAATTGTAACTATGCTGGCCGAGATCATTACCATCGGCGACGAACTTCTTATCGGGCAAGTTATAGATACCAATTCTGCGTTTATTGCCAAACAGCTTAACAAGATAGGTGTGTCTGTTTACCAGATAACTTCTGTTCAGGATGAAAAGGAACACATCTTAAAGGCGATGAACGAAGCCGAAAACCGTACGGATATCATTATCCTTACCGGCGGATTAGGTCCCACAAAAGACGATATCACTAAAAAAACCATTGCCGAATATTTTGATGACGTATTGGTTAAAAACGATGCGGTTCTTGAAAATATCGAATCGATTTGGAAACAGCACGTTCGCACTAAACTTCTGCAAGTAAACCGAGATCAAGCGCTTATTCCTTCAAAATCCAAACCTTTGATGAATACTTTGGGGACAGCCCCGGGTATGTGGATGGAAAAAGGCGAAAAAGTATTTATTTCACTTCCGGGCGTGCCTTACGAAATGCAGGCTTTGGTTGAAAATGAGGTTTTACCAAAATTAAAGGAAAAATACCGTTGCCCATATATTTTGCACCGAACACTAATGGTTTATGGGCTGGGCGAAAGTGATTTGGCCGAACGTATCGAACCTTGGGAAAACGAACTCCCCAAGCATATTAAATTGGCTTACTTGCCCAATTTGGGACAAATGCGACTGCGTTTATCCACACGCGGTTTTGATGAAGTCCTTCTTAAAAAGGAAGTAGAAGAACAAGTCAATAAAGTAATTCCCTACATAAAAGATGAATTTGCTGGTTTTGAGGACGACGAAGGTTCAGTGGAAATTGTTATAGCCAAACAGCTCACCAAAATAGGTAAAACATTGGCTATTGCCGAAAGCTGCACTGGCGGTGGTGTGGCTGAGCGTTTCACGGTAAATTCAGGAGCTTCAGCTTTTTTTAAAGGAGGAGTGGTGTGTTACGCTACACAATCTAAAATCAATGTTTTGAATGTGCCCGAGGCGCTTATCGAAGCCCATTCGGTGGTGAGTTCGCAAGTAGCAGAAGCTATGGCCGAAAATGCGCTGAATCTTTTTCAATCCGATTACGCCATCGCCACAACAGGCAATGCCGGGCCCACAAAAGGCGATTCCGATGCCGAAGTCGGTACCGTTTTCGTCGCCATTGCTACAAAAAATGGGGTGTATTCACAAAAATTCAACTTCGGAAATCTGCGATTAAAAGTGATAAACAAAGCCGTTAATAAGGCTTTGGAAATGCTCTTGAAAGAAATTTTTAAAAATACCTAAAAATAAGGTTGGCATAATATAAAGAATTTGTATATTTGCACCTCGATTTTAAGCAACAACGAATTTAAAGTTATATAGAATGTCAAGAGTTTGTGAACTTACAGGGAAGAAGGCTATGGTTGGAAACAACGTGTCTCATGCATTAAACAGAACTAAGCGCAAATTTAACGCGAACTTGGTAAAGAAACGTTTTTACATTCCAGAAGAAGACAGCTGGATAACTTTAAAAGTTTCTACATCTGCTTTAAAAACTATCAACAAAATAGGTATATCTGCAGCGATTAAAGAAGCAAAATCAAAAGGATTTTTAAAATAATAGCTGTTTTTAATAAGTAAAAGACATGGCAAAGAAAGGTAACAGAGTACAGGTAATTTTAGAGTGCACCGAGCACAAGGAGTCTGGTCAACCAGGAACTTCAAGATATATTACCACTAAAAACAAAAAGAACACGCCAGAGAGAATGGAGATTAAAAAATTCAATCCTATTCTTAAGCGTATGACAGTTCATAAAGAAATAAAATAAAAAAGATAGGTCATGGCAAAGAAATCAGTAGCATCATTACAAACAGGATCTAAAAGATTAACAAAAGCAATAAAAATGGTAAAGTCGCCAAAAACGGGTGCTTACATGTTTGTTGAATCTATCATGAGTCCAGAAGAAGTAAACGACTTTTTAAGCAAAAACTAAAAAGTAACGTTCCAAAAATATTATAAGCTGCTTTCATTCAGAAAGCAGCTTTTTTTATTTTATATTTGAAAGGCTAACTGACAGATTTTCAGAAAGCAAAAATTGGTAAGATAATTGACCACGGGAATTTGGGCGTTACCACAAGGGGCGGGCTTTCCGCTGTATCTTTTAAAAAACGTCATTGCGAGGACATAGGACGTAGCAATCTGCCTAATTTTAGTTCTTTCAATGTTTTAAACTAATTTTGTTTTTAAAAGGATGCCGCTACAATCCCTAACGCACAGCAGAATATTTAATAAAACAACCAACCAAGTTAAAATGAGCTTTTTTAAAAAAATATTTTCTTCCGAAAAAAAGGAAACCCTAGATAAGGGATTGGAAAAATCGAAAACCAGTTTTTTTGGTAAACTGAGCAAGGCGGTAGCCGGAAAATCCAAAGTTGACGATGAGGTACTCGATAACCTCGAAGAAGTTTTGGTAACCAGTGATGTGGGCGTAAATACCACGTTAAAGGTCATAGAGCGCATTGAGGAGCGCGTTTCAAAAGATAAATATTTGGGCACCGATGAGCTTAACCAAATCCTTAGAGAAGAAATCGCAGGCTTGTTGAGTGAAACCAATTCTGGTGAAGAAACCGATTATACCATCCCCGAACTGCCAAAACTGGAAAACGGAAAAAAGACGCCGTACGTACTTATGGTGGTTGGGGTAAATGGCGTGGGCAAAACCACTACCATTGGTAAATTGGCTTATCAGTTCAAAAAGAAAGGCTTAAAAGTGGTTTTAGGTGCCGCCGATACCTTTAGAGCTGCTGCGATAGACCAACTTCAAATTTGGGCCGATAGGGTAGAGGTGCCTATGGTGCGCCAAGATATGGGCAGTGATCCGGCTTCGGTGGCGTTCGATGCACTGAAATCGGGTGTAAACCAAGATGCCGATGTCATTATTATCGATACGGCGGGCCGCTTGCACAACAAAGTCAACTTGATGAACGAGTTGAGCAAAGTTAAGCGCGTTATGCAAAAAGTAGTGGGCGATGCGCCACACGATGTGCTTTTGGTGTTGGATGGTTCTACTGGGCAAAATGCCTTCGAGCAGGCCAAGCAATTTACAGCGGCAACCGAGGTGACATCGTTGGCGGTAACTAAATTGGATGGTACGGCAAAAGGCGGTGTGGTGATTGGTATTTCAGACCAATTTCAAATTCCCGTTAAATATATTGGCGTTGGCGAAGGTATTGAAGACTTGCAAGTGTTCAATAAGTTTGAGTTTGTGGATTCGTTTTTTAAATAAAAAGGTCTAAAAAAGTGATTAACAAACGTTATTGCTTTAGAAGACACAGCCTGCACTGAGCGCAGTCGAAGTGAAGCAATCTTAAAATTAATAACTTGATTTTTAAAGGTTTCTTTATGTTGTTGGGGGTAACGGTATTTTAGACGGTCTTTCCTTTTTGAATGTTCGGAATCCATTCATTTTGCTTATTTTTATATAACTTTATGGAAATGAGTTAAAATGCCACACAACATTTACCATAACTTTCTAATCAAAGCTTCCCCAAAAGAAGTCTTCGACGGTGTGTCACAGCCCAAACACCTCGATAATTGGTGGACGCTAAAATCTGCCGGAACACCCGAACTCGGTGCAGAGTACAACCTAAATTTTACCGATCAATACGATTGGTATTGTACCGTTTCAAAAGTAACCCCCAATCAGACCTTCCATTTAAAAATGATAAAGGCAGATGCAGATTGGAACCCCACAACCTTCGGTTTCGATTTAAAAAAAAACGAAAAGGGCACCATGGTTCATTTTAGCCATGTCAATTGGCCCGAAGCGAATCATCACTTTAAACACTCGTCCTTTTGCTGGGCATTGCTTTTAAACGGACTTAAGAACTATCTTGAAAAGGGTGTTGTGGTACCTTTCGAAGACCGTAGCTAAAACAGATTAACAGGCTCTTAACTTATCCGGCAAAAATCCATAATCATTCCGTATCTTTGCGCCCTTATTCGGAAGAACTTATGCGTACAAAATCCTTAAAGAAAAACAAGATCAATGTGGTAACACTGGGCTGCAGTAAAAATGTTTACGACAGCGAAGTGCTTATGGGGCAACTAAAGGCCAGTGGAAAAGATGTGGTGCACGAGGATGAAGGCAATATTGTGGTCATCAACACCTGCGGTTTCATCAATAATGCTAAAGAAGAAAGCGTCAATACCATTTTAGAATACGTTCAAAAAAAGGAAGAAGGCGATGTGGATAAAGTGTTTGTAACGGGCTGTTTGAGTGAGCGCTATAAACCCGATTTGGTAAAGGAAATTCCGAATGTAGATCAGTATTTTGGTACTACCGAATTACCCGGATTGTTGAAAGCCTTGGGCGCAGATTACAAGCATGAATTGATTGGCGAACGTTTGACTACTACGCCCAAAAACTACGCGTATTTAAAAATTGCCGAAGGTTGCGATAGGCCCTGCTCGTTCTGCGCTATCCCAATTATGCGCGGTAAACACCGCAGTACGCCTATTGAAGATTTGGTGACTGAGGCCGAAAAACTGGCCGCCAATGGCGTAAAGGAATTGATTCTGATTGCTCAGGATTTAACCTACTACGGGCTCGATTTATACAAAAAGCGAAACTTGGCCGAATTGCTTGAAGCTTTGGTAAAAGTTGAAGGCGTGGAATGGATTCGTTTGCATTATGCGTTCCCGACGGGGTTCCCGATGGACGTTCTGGAAGTGATGAATCGCGAACCGAAAATCTGTAATTATTTGGATATTCCGTTGCAACATATTTCAGATGACATTCTGAAAAGCATGCGTCGCGGCACCACCAAAGAGAAAACCACTAAATTACTTAAGGAGTTTAGAGCTGCCGTTCCGAACATGACCATCAGAACCACACTCATTGTGGGCTATCCCGGTGAAACCGAGGAAAACTTCCAAGAGTTGAAGCAATGGGTACAGGATATGCGTTTTGAGCGTTTGGGCTGTTTTACTTATAGCCATGAGGAAAACACCCATGCTTTTAATTTGGAAGATGATGTGCCCGAGGAAGTAAAGATTGAACGTGCCAACCAAATTATGGAAGTGCAATCGCAAATTTCGTGGGAACTGAACCAACAAAAAATTGGACAGGAATTTAAAGTGGTGATCGATAGAAAAGAAGGTAGTTATTTTGTGGGACGCACCGAGTTCGATTCGCCCGATGTGGATAACGAAGTACTGATTGATGCCAGTAAAACCTATTTAAAAACAGGTGAGTTTACTACTGTAAAAATTATTGATGCTGAAGATTTCGACCTTTATGGGGAAGTGGTAAGCTAAAGATTTTAGTCATTAATTCTTTTATGTTCATTGAGCGCAGTCGAAATGGGTTTATTGGAATATATGTTTAACCCCAGTTTAAAATTCTAAGGTGTGCACTCCGATGAATTCCAAAAATTCTTAGAAACCATCAGCGCCGAATGTTTTCCGGTGTTGGGCAAGTCCATTACTAAAATCAATTACGTGCCGATTGATTTATCGGAAAGCAATCTGTTATTGACCGATGAGGATTTATCATCCACAGCCAAGTTCACCGAATTTATCAACAACCACCTCAAAACCCATAAAGCAACAGTCGCTTACGGCGGGTATTTGGAACAACGCAATATTTACAAACGCAGCGCATATTTTAATGTTGAAAACGCCGAAAGCCGAAACATCCATTTGGGCATTGATTTGTGGTGTGCTGCCGAAACGCCCGTTTACGCTCCGCTGGATGGCACGGTGGACAGTTTTAAAAACAACACAAATCATGGCGATTACGGCCCCACCATTATTTTAAAACACGACATAAACGGTGTTGTGTTTTATACGCTTTACGGGCATTTAAGTCTGGAGTCCATTGCCCATTTAAATGTGGGGCAAGCCTTTAAAAAAGGAACTATAATTGGTGCTTTTGGGGACGCTTCTGTAAATGGTGATTATCCGCCACATTTGCATTTCCAGATTATTAGAGATTTACAAGGTTTTAATGGCGATTACCCTGGAGTGTGCCGAAAAAGCGATTTGGAGTTTTATAAATTCAATTGCCCTAATCCTGAGTTGATGTTACGGTGGTGAGATTCAGGGGCGTTTAACTGTAAATTGTTTGAGTAGTGGTAGATTTCGTTTTGCTTTCCTGTTAAACCACTAAGTAGTTTGAGCGAATCACAAACCTGGATATTAAGTATTTTCCCTGCTATTACTTACACAAAATGTTGTACACTGTGTTTTTTCTCGTTAAAACTAAACATTTTTTTATACATTTGCTGTATAATCATGTGTAAGGTTGTTTAAGGATATGGAAAAATATTTGTCAATTAGTCAAGCTGCTGAAATTCTAGATGTTAGTCCTGAAACTCTTAGGAGATGGGACAATAATGGAAAATTTAAAAGTTCAAGGCATCCAATGAATAATTATCGGGTTTACTCCGAAGAACAAATCACTGATTTAGTGGAAGAGTTGCAGTTAGACATTCAATACCATACTTCAAAGCAATCTAAAACTATCATTAAACCCTTTTTTGAATCTGATTTTGGAAAATTATATAATTACGATGCAATTAAATATTTGAAGCAATTAGAATCTAATTCTGTTGATTTAATCTTTGCCGACCCACCTTACAATATAAAAAAGGCTGAATGGGATACTTTTTCAAGTCAAAAGGAGTATGTTGATTGGAGTATGCAATGGATTTCTGAAGCACATCGGGTATTAAAAAGAACCGGTTCATTATATGTTTGTGGATTCTCGGAAATTCTCGCTGATATAAAATGGGCGGCTGCTCACTTGTTCAAAGGATGCAAGTGGCTTGTTTGGTTTTACAGAAATAAGGCAAATCTTGGTAATGATTGGGGGCGGTCACACGAAAGTATTTTGCATTTTAGAAAATCAAAAGATTATATATTTAATATTGATGAAGTTAGAATCCCATACAACGAACATACCTTGAAATACCCCAAAAGAACACAAGCTGAATCATCACAGTATTCGAATGGTAAAAAGAAAGAGTATGTTTGGGAACCAAATCCACTAGGAGCAAAACCAAAGGATGTAATAGAAATTCCAACTATTTCGAACGGTGCTTGGGAAAAATTTCCTCATTTAACTCAGAAACCTGTTGAACTGTTAAGAAAAATTGTTTTATCATCTTCAAATGAAGATAGTATTATTCTTGACCCATTTGGTGGGTCAGGAACAACATTTGCTGTTGCTGAAGCTTATAATAGAAAATGGCTCGGTACTGAATTAGAATTAGATTATTGTAAAGTCATTAAATCAAGGCTAACAGATAAAGACCATATTGCTAGAATATCTACGGCAAAAGATGAACAAGAATCAAATAAAAGAAGAAAACAGCTAAGGGGTTAGTAAAATTCGAATATCACTTGTTAATAATTCCGAGAAGCGTTTCATATAATTGGAATATGGTTTTTTATTCGCATTAGGAGGAGGGTCAAGATAGTAAACTCCTTCTAGCTCTGTTAGAAATTTGGAATAAACCATGAATAAGCCTGAAACAAGTGTAAAACTAATATTGTCTGTTTCTTTTCTTTGCACGTCATTCAAAAAAATTCCAATCACTTTTTGAGGATGCTGAACAAATCTCTCAAGTAATATTTTGTCAATGAACATCTTACCCATTCTGTCTTTCGATGTTGTTTTGACAGAAACAACTATTTCGTTTTCATTAAGAGAATTTGAAGATGATTTTACATCGTCATATGGCGATAAAATCAAATCATTTTCACATTTATATGTTTTTGTGCCTTCCTCAGTTTCATAAGGAATTTGGAGAACTAATTTTTTATTTGAAATTCCGATTTCTGTAAAAATAACTTTTATCAATTCTTCAAATCTATTACCAACATGTTTTCTTGCACTATTCGGATTTACGAGCAAGTCTAGTCCTGCTCCAATAGATTGTTGAATTGTATAAATAGTTCTATCAATAATATGTTTCTCTTGACTCACAATGTCTTCACCTCCTTTAATTTTTTCAAAAATGCTTTTTAGGTTTTTAAAGGAGCTACTAAATGTCTCAGTGTCTTTGAGGAACATTTGGTTATTAATAGGTCTTACATATTTTGTAGTTCCGGCAATTTGGCTGGAATAAATTGTATAGCCATTCTTCTCTTTTGAATTGCTAAGTACATTTGGTAAATATTGAAGAACCCTAATCGTAATATCCTCAAATTCAGTCAAACTATTTTTTACTTCTTGTAAATCTTTATCAAGTGAAATCATGTTTTCAAAGATAATCTTTTATATTAATGTCGAATGATTCACACGGAGTCTTTTGTCATGGTGTGCAACTTTAATAATATAAGTCGTTTTAATACTGAAACATGTTCAGCACGGGTGATTTATATCCGTAATTAAACGAATCTAGTTGAAATTTTCTACAAATACAAGTCGAAAAACACTAATCTTTAAAAACCTGATTTAAGGTTAAAACCAAAATCGATTTTAACTCCTCTGGAAATCGATTATCCAAAATATATTATTAGTTCACTTCCAATTCAATGCCTAAATAATCTTTATCAATTGTTTACGTAGATAAGTGGTAAAGCCATCAGCCTTTCCTAAATAAGGATAGTTAAAGCGCAGATTCAATTGGGGATTTTGTAGCAAGAGTGTTTTTTTGATAATTATATAATTAGCTCGATGAAGATTGACTATAAATAACGGGCATTTGTCCTTTCCATTTATTCCACAGATTATTATCGTTAATCAATTCTGACATAAAATGACCGACATTTATTCTACTTACCTTTCCAGCGTTAAAAATGGCACTTCGTATTGGTGAAGGGTGTATCTCGTATTCGGTCACTTTATTTTCATTAATCAAGCCATCTGGCCTTACCGCAACCCATTGAATATATTTGTTGTTTTGGCCAATTTCAGTTCTTAAATAATCTGCAGCTTTTTCATTGTCCACATGGGGCGGCAACAGCAATCTAAGAAGTGAGATTACGCATTTTTGAGCGAAAGAAATGGGCTCATTTAAATCCCGATTTTGATTTCCAGAAGTGTTCATTAATACATATTTAACAGGACGATTAGGGTTATAGTTTTCTATGGCTGAACAAAGACGCCGGGTAGCATCGGCTACAAGCTTTCTGGGTTGGCCATAAATCCCTTTCCAATTCAAATTGTGTCCAAGACAAGATGCAACAGAATCACAACCAGAAACATGTTTGCTCATGTCTTGGTCACTTAAATCCAAGAGGCTTGCTGTTATGATTTCTACTTGGTTATTTTCTTTCCATGATTTTGGCAAATTGTCCATGGAACGCACTATTACTTTAACTTCATTTCCTTGCATTAAAAGCTGATTGACCAACTGCCTACCTGTTGCTCCACTTGCACCTACTACTAAAACTTTCATATCATGTTTGTTTTTTTCTCCTAAGAATCTTTACAATACGATTAATGGTAATTTCTGATAAATTCCATTCGTATCCATTAAAATCGGTGGTGTTTATAAATTGTACAACAACGGTATCAATATCTTCGTGGTATTCTGCGAGACTTTGATAGCCCGGAACCAAACCTCCGTGTTCGTACTCATAAATGGACGAGTAAATTTCTTTTTCACCTTCATTAAATACAGAACCATCGTTTAAAGCTCTTAAGAATATGCCAACATCTTCGGCTGTGGCTAACATGCCATTTTCATTGGTTTTAAAATCTTGGTCTATTCCAACATAATACCCACTCATAACATCATCAATGTTTACTTCTTTAAGGGAAAAAAACGTATGCTTCAAATCTAGCGGGAGCAATATTTCTTCCTTGATGTACTGTTCATGACTATAGCCCAAAACTTTGTCAATAATTTTACGAAGCAGCAAATAATTGGTGTTCGAATATTCATATCCTTCGTCGGGCTTAAAACTTGCCGGTAAATCAAGGGCAAATTCAAGTGCTTTTTTGCCGTTTTCCTGCTCGTTTTCCCAAAAAGCTGGGTTATCTGTAAAATTTGGAATACCACTGCGGTGTTGTACCATGGATTTCAAAGTGATTTTTTCGGCATTTTCAATCCTACCTACAAGTTCGGGAAAGTAATCTGATAGTGTACCATCTAAGGATAAATGATGCCCTTTAGCCAGTTTTGCTATGGAAACAGCGGTGTATAGCTTACTAATACTCGCAATTTTGAATAATGATTTTGGGTCTGCAGGTATTTTGTTTTCCCTATCATTCCAACCACCGGAATAGAACTCTGATGGTTTTCCTGCTTGGTTTACATAAACTATCATTCCATCAAACCCATGGCCAATGGCTTCATCTACTTGTTCTTGAACAGTATTTGGCAAAGGTAAAATCCAAGCCCAAACCAGAATCCAAGGTACAAAGAACATGGAAATTAAGGTTCCTAGCAGTAATACTATTCTAAGTATCTTTTTTTTCATAATGTAGTTTGTTTTTATTGGTGTTTAACGCCTACAAAATTCCACTTATCTGTGAAGGATAGAAATTTTATATTTCTGAATTGTTGAAAAAACACGATAGGCTGTTCATTTCGCAATAGTGAAGGGCCTTCTGAAATTGTTTGCAACCTTAATATATTTTGTGGCATTAATACAGAGACAATCCTATAGTTGTTGGGGCGGCACAGATTAACGAAGTTAGTTGAGATTTTTTACAATGTCAAGAGGGAAAACCTGTATTGTTCAAAAAAAGTGCTTTAAAGCCAAAAATAAAACCGATTTTAATTCCTTCGGAAATTGATTATCCGAAGCATATTTTTGGTTTATTTCCAGTTCAATACCCAAATAGTTTTTACCGAACTGTTTGCGTAAGTAGGTCGTAAAACCATCGGCTTTTCCCAGATAAGGATAATTAAAGCGTACATTTAATTCGGGGTTTTCCAGGAGTAGCGCTTTTTTAAATTGCACGCAAAATGCTTTTTCTTCAATTCTTCGGGAATCGTATAACAAACCGACATCACATTGGCGTTCCTGCCCGTTTAAAATAGGGGTGAAGGAATGCACAGAAAGATGTAAAACCGTTTCGCCGTTGGCTATCCAGTTTTTAATGGTATTTTCCACAGCGTTTCGGTAGGGTAGGTAGTGATTGTTTATCAACTGTTGCTTTTCGGGTTTTGGAAGGGCTTTAGTGAACTCCGAAAACAAATTGGGGTGGTGCAACGAGCGGTTCAGTTCAATCAGCAACCGACTGGCTTCCGAGTAATTGGAATAATCGGCCAATGGTTGCAACGCACGGAACATATCGAGCGCACCGATATCAAAACCACGGTGCGTGTTTAAAACGGATTCCCGATTTTTAAAGCAAGCTTTAAAATGTTTAGGAATATGGTTTCCGCCGTGTTCGCAAGTCAACAAAAATTTCACATGAATAAATTTTGAATCAATATTTTATTTTCAGTACTAACAAATATTTAAGAGTGTTTTGTCATTTCGAGCGAAGGGAGAAATCTCACACTAGATTCAACCCTATGGGATTCCTCGTCGCTCCGCTCTGTCGGAATGACACGGTACTCGAAAAAGAATTTCACTTTAAAAAATAAGCCTACTAAAAAATAATAAACAAACGTCATTGCGAGAAACTTTTTCGAAGCAATCTTATAATCAGTAACTTAAATTTTAAAATATCTTTTTTTTATCTCCATGGCTATCTGGAAGTTATCGTGATTCGAGATGACGACCTTTGCTATTCTAAATCCCTTTGTGAGGGTTTACGGCATAAATAGTTTATTGTCCTGTAAACATTCAGCCAATTTAAAATACACGGTTTTTAAGTGCTTTTCCGAAAAATCGTTTCCAACGGCCTTTAAAATTCGGGTGGACAAAGTACCGTGTTCCAAAATGCTTTCAATAGCTTGATGGTGACTGTTGTCAATATTTGGTTTAACCAATTGGTAAAGCTGTTTCCAAACATTCTGTGCGGTGCTTTCGGTTTCAATTTTAAAGAGTGCCAAATAATCTGTATTCGAAATAACGGCCTGTTCGCCATTTTTAATACAGGCATTTAAAATCTCAAAAAGTGGTTCTTTTTGCCAAGACTTTTGCGTATTCAAATCGACCCATTTTTCCGAAACCAATAGTTTTAAAACTTCAATAATAAACGCACAAATGGCTATGTCGGCTTGCGGACATTCCTGAATATCGATAAGCCGGATTTCAATCGCATTTCGGTCAAAACGAGCAATGGCACCACGGGAATTTAAAAAATAATGGTCTAAAATATTGTCGGTGTCGAACGGTTTAATGGCTTGTTTTATGGGGTTGAAAATGGTGTTTTCATAATCGCTTTTAGAAAAAACAGGCTCTGGAATTACCAGTCCCGTCATTTCCTGAATTTCCTTTTGATTGGTTTTGTAGTACTCCAATCGGGCATCTTTAAAAGCCGTTTGTTTGCCTTCCAAAATGGGCGAACTGGCACATAAAGCTGGAATTAAAGGTAAAACAATCCGAATGGCGGCATGTAATTTTTCAAATTCCCCATCATCATAAAACGGTAGGTTGATGTGGGTGCTCTGTACGTTGCTCCAACCGTGGCCTTTGCAGTTGAAAATACGGTTGTAAAGTGCGTAAACCTCACTGTAACTGTGTTTCCAAAGTTGTGTTTCGGTGAGTGGGTCCATAAAAGGGTGGGCCGCCGTTGGCAACAATTGGGCATTTTGTTTAGCCAAAAGTGCATTGATTTCGAAAACATTTTTATGGAACAACGCCGACAGACCATCCAGATTATTGGTGGGACCATTGGTTTTTAATTCCACTACATGGGATACCAATTCGTTGCTCCAGGCAATGTCGCCATTTTCAACATCGGAAGTCAATATGCCGTTTTTGGCTGTTAATAGCTCGTCTACCGTCGGCGTCACTTTTAAATTGGAACGGTTAACGAGCATATATTCCAACTCAATGCCGAAGACTTCAAATAAATGATATTTTTTTCCCATGTTAGTCCACTCGTGTTTTTAAGGCCGTTAATATTTCGGTGTAAACCAAATCGCCGTAAAAGGCATCCTCAACGCCAAAATCAATATTGGGGTTGTCATTAATTTCAATCACCATCGGTTTGTTGTTCACCACTTTTATATCGATGCCCAATAGTCCTTTTCCAATGAGTTTCGCCGACTTCAATGCCATTTTAATAATGTTTTTCGGCACCTTTTCAATCGGGAAACTTTCAGCATCGCCATCCTGTTCGTTTTTCTTTTTGGCTTTCCAGTTATAGATTTGCCAATGCCCTTTGGCCATATAATACTTACAGGCGAAAAAGGGTTTGCCATCAATAATACCGATGCGCCAATCGTAGTCGGACGGGCAATATTCCTGGGCAATAATTAAATCGGATTTTTTTAGCATTTTGTTGGCCAAAGCACCGAATTCTTCTTCAGTTTTTGCTTTTTTTACACCGAATGAAAAAGTGGAATCGGGCGCTTTTAGCACGCAGGGTAGCCCCGTTGTGGTCAACACTTCGTTCAGGTTGTCTTTGTGTACAATAATGGTTTTTGGTGTGGCAATGTTAGCATTTTGTAAGGCTTCGGCCATATACACTTTATTGCAGCATTTTAAAATGGCATCGGGATAATCCACCAAGGCAATACCTTCCTGTTGCGCCTTTCGGGCAAAAGCATAAGCCTCGTTGTTCACCTCGGTGCTTTGCCTGATGAACAGGGCATCGAACGATGATAAGCGCGTTAAATCCTTCGGCTCGATAATCTCGGCATAAATGTTCATTTTTTCAGCCATATCAACGAACTTCTTTAACGCTTTCGGATTGCTGGGTGGAGCGGGGTCGTTGGGATTCACCAAAATGGCCAAATCGAAATCGCTTTTCGTTAATTTGGGCGTGTCGTAGCGCTTTTTGGAAAAATACTGGTTGGCGAACTGCTGCACGCTTTCCAGATGTTCGTCGGGGATTTCAGATTCCGAAATCACCTTAACACTCTGTATGTTCCATTTGGTGCTATAACTGAATTTAACCCTAAAAAAAGGCACCTGAAAATGTTTGTAAAACAGGTTGCTGAGCTCCTTGTATTTTTGGGCCACGTTCTGTCCAAAATAAATGCTCAACGTAAACTCACGTGACTTAATGTTTTTTAAACTTTGCTGGATGATGTCGTCAAACTCATCCGATACGATGCGCACCAGCTTTAAGGTTTTCAAATCGACCATGTTTTTTACTGTGGGAACGGCCAAATGGCCTCGGGCTTCTGCCAAAAGCGACACATAATAGCCTTTAGATTGGTAATTGTAATCTTTGCAAAGATTAAAAATTCGGGCTTTTTTAAGTAATGAAAATTGGGGGTTGGTGAGGTAATCTTGGGATGAAATTACCGTAATATTTTCAATCGAAAAATTCCATTTTTCTGGCTGATTGACAACAATATATTTCTGCATTTAAGTAATGTACAACGAAAAATAGTTTAAACAAAATTAGTGTTTTTTTAAATTGAAAATTATTTTTTTATGAATGTTCAACAACTATTAAAATAAGCTTTTTTACTAAAGGCTGCCTAATGGTGAGCAATTGAGAAAAGGTTTTTGTGATTAGGTTTTGATTAAGGTATTGGGGTTTTCGTTTAACGGTTCGTATAACCGTCAGTTATCGGTTTAGTTTACTTTGTTTTTCGGTTTGGCACTGGCTTTAGCAATTCCGAGTGGATTCGGACGTAGTCGAATCCGCCGTAATTGCGGCTATATATTGTGCCTGTTGCACAAGACTCAAATATAGTTTAAAATTTTCAGATTTGCCTGAAAGTTCTTATTTTTAGGGATGCAAGGCAAAAAGAACTACCAGGAGAAACTGTTCAGCAGTTTCCAGTTGAG
>JAUIKY010000043.1 GCA_030430535.1 Bacteroidia bacterium | reverse complement strand
AAGCCCATATAACCAACCAAAATTTAGCCGTTAAAATGATGGTATAAAAACAAACGCCCTTAAAAAGGGCGCTTCTGTTTAAAGTTTTTACGAAATTATGGACTTGTGCAACGGTTACCGTTGTTGTAGCACGTTTTTTTATTCATTAAGCTACTAAATTCAGTCCACAATTTGGACATTCAGTTATTTTATCAGAAACTGTATTTTGGCAAGCAGGACATTTGTCGGTTATCAAAACAGTTTTAGTTTCATAAACTTTTTTTAATTCATTCAATATTCGGTTTTCTGTTATTTTCTTAAATATCAAATTCCGTCGCTGTTCAATTTTTTGTCCAGTCAGAACTTCGTAAAAGAATTTAATATGAAACAAAAACCATTGAGTAAGTTCAAGCCAAAAAAAATGATATTCTTTTTCCGATTTAGAAAATCCGACAACAATATATTCGGCTCTTTCCGAGAACATTTTTTTTAAGGAAATTCCTTTTTTGTAGTTAAACGGGTTTAATTTTTTTTCGTTTTTATTCAATTCCCTTTTTTCTATAAATACAAGGTTTTTGCGTTCAAGAAAATCAAATGTTTCAGTTGAATTAAGTTTTGGCTTAAAAAAAAGTGGATGAAGAAAATATTTGACTATCAGAAACCAAATGGATAAAACAATTAGAATTGCTGATACAATAAATATTATTTGAAAAGGTGATTTCATAGTGTTTTCTCAAAAGTTTTTTGTTACTGTTATCCTGTAAATATAACCAATATTTTTTATGGAAAAACACCTACAAATTCATGTTGGGATTCCTGATTTATAAAGTATCGCCAATAAAAAACAATGACTTCCTCTTCACTTTTGCATTCGTTTATTCCACTTCTTTATTGGAAGTAAATAATGACTTTTTTTGATTAAAAATGGTTTGTGTGTAATTGTTTCTGAAAAAAACTAAATAAACAAGAATATATTCAGTAAATTCGCTCAGGAATAATTTAATACATTAAAACCCCAAATCTATGTACACCCTCACTTATGAATCTAAAGCAACTCCTCTCTTTAAAGAAACAGGTATAAATGACATTTTAGTGGCGGCTAGAACGTTTAATGCTTCACAGGGCATTACGGGCTGTCTTATTTTTTACTCAGGCCGATTTCTTCAAATATTGGAAGGCCCTCAAGAAAAAGTAGAGAAATTGTTCGCTAAAATTGAAAACGATAAAAGGCATACCGAAGTTTCTCTTTTTTCAGAAGATAATATTACCGAACGTAATTTTCCCGATTGGGGCATGGCCTATTACACCACAGAGGATAAGGGTAGCCAATCTGAGTTAGACCAATTTAAAAGGAATTTAATCTTGTTGGCAGATCTAAGCAAGCCTACAAGTGTCACTTCTATGTTATTTTGGAAAAAAACAAAGTTTCTTATTGCTGGTCCGTCTAACTAAAATAAAAATCCCAACAAGTTTATGTTGGGATTTTTATTTTATGACTATAAAGCAATTACTTCCGTAACACTTTTACATTCATTTCCTCCACTTTTTTATCGGAAAGCAGGGATGGTGCCCCGAACAGTAAATCGTCACTGGTTCCTGTTTTTGGGAAGGCCATCACTTCTCTAATGGATGCTTTTTTCTCTAAAATCATCATCAATCGGTCTACGCCCCAAGCAATGCCACCGTGTGGTGGCGCCCCATAATGGAAGGCTTTGTACATGGTGCCCACGCTTTTTAGCATCTCTTCTTTGTTGTAGCCCATGTTTCTGTACGTCGCTTCCAAAATTTCGGGTTTGTGCGCACGCACCGAACCACCGCCAATTTCATAACCGTTCAAAATGAGGTCGTACTGTTGGGCAATAATGCTGCCAATTTCCTCTTCCTTGCCATTCATGTGTTTTTCAATGTCGTAAACGGCCGGCATGGAGAACGGGTTGTGGGTAAAGGTCCAACGGCCTTCATCGGTTTTTTCGAACATCGGAAAATCAACCACCCAAGCTGGGCGCAATTCCTTCGGATTGATGAGTCTCAGCATACTGCCCAATTCCTGGCGAACGGCATCCAAGGCTTTGTTGGCCGTGGCGTAATCGGCAGCCGAAAAGAATACAATATCGCCTACCTGTGCATTGGTAGCTTTAATGATTCCGGCAGCAATCTCTTCACCCAAAAATTTGATGATGGGCGATTGCAAATCGTTTTCGTTAACGATAATATAAGCCAAACCACCCAAACCATGTTGTTGGGCAATGCCCGTCAGTTTTTCAATTTGTCCTTTCGAAAGACGTTTTTTGCCCTGCTCTTCGGCCGAAACCTTAATACATTTTACAATACCGCCATCTTCAATGGGTTTACTGAACACTTGGAACGTGGTATCCTTTACAATTTCGGTAATGTCCTGTAGCTTTAAACCGAAACGTAAATCGGGTCGGTCGCAACCGTAATCATCCATCGCCTGTTGGTAGGTCAGCACTTCAAACGGACGTAAAATCCATTTTTTGCCATAAATTTTTTCAACAATCTCATTGAACATTTTGGTGTTCAAATCGATGATTTGTTGCATGCTGGCATAAGCCATTTCAATATCCAATTGAGTGAATTCCGGTTGGCGGTCGCCACGCGAATCTTCATCCCTAAAACAACGGGCCAATTGGAAATATTTTTCGTAACCGCTCACCATCAACATTTGCTTAAACTGCTGTGGCGCTTGCGGCAGCGTGTAAAACGCACCGGCCTGTTTTCTAGAAGGCACAATAAATTCGCGGGCGCCTTCGTCAGTTCCGGCACTTAAAATAGGCGTTTCAATTTCAAGGAAATCTTCGTTGTCCAGAATATCGCGCATCAATTTGATGACCTTGTGGCGGTTGACGATAACACGGCGAACATCGTCGTTCCGGTGGTCTAAATATTTATATTGAAAACGGGTGTTTTCGTTGGTTTTAGTGGCGCGTTTTATTTCAAACGGAAGCGTTTTGGAAAGGTTTAAAATATCCAATGCGGTGGCTTCCAATTCTATTTTTCCGGTGCGTAAACTTGGGTTGTAATCGTCTTCTTTTCGTTGTACGATTTTCCCGGAAACCGAAATCACCGACTCGGGCTTTAATCGCACCAATTCATCCAAATTAGGGAACGATTCGCGACTTAAACGTACTTGGAATTTTTCGGTGCTCGAATCACGCAAATCGATAAATATGAGTTCGCCGTGGTCGCGCACACTGGCTACCCAGCCCGAAAAGGTCACATTTTCATTGATGCTTTCTTCTGAAATATCGGTAATGAGGTGTGTGCGGTATTCATCTTTTACCACAATAGGAATCTGTGGTAAAACTTCTTCTTGCTGTTTGGTGCTTTTGCTAGCTTCGACTGCGCTCAGCTTGACATCATTGGCACTATTGGTTTCGGTCTTTGAGCTTACGTCAGAATCACCAGCCAATTGCTTCAAAATACCTTCGCGAATCACTTTTCCAGAAGCACCTTTACCAATTATTTTAATCACTTTTCCTACTAAAATGCCAGCTTTGCCTTGGTTTCCGCCTTTAATATCATTGGCTATGGCGTCGTTTTCTGAAATGACTTTGGCTATGGCCGCTTCTATTTTTTCTTCGGAAATGGTGTTTTCCTCAAAATAAGTTTTGTAGTCGAATAGGGCATCAGCCAACAACGATTTTATAGCATTTTGAGCCAATACTGGCGTGACCTTTTCATCTTTAAACAAGCTGAAGATTTCAATAAAGTCAACTAGATTTTCAATGCTCGAATAATCTTCGGGCTTGATGTTGTTGGTCAGTGTTTTGGCAACAAACGATGGGTCGTGCAGTTGGTTGTTGATGGCAACAAAGGTTTCCGAACGCAGCGAATCGGCCGTAAAAAACTTGGCGTCCTGTGGTAAAACGCCACCTTTTATCAAAATGCGTTCAACGGCGAAGGGTAGTGAACTGATGTCCACATCAATCGACTCCACGGCTTGCTTTATGTTTACAAAAGGCAGGTCGGGCTCCGAAATAAAACGGTAATCGGCCTCGAATTCCTTTTTACGCATGGTTTTGGTCTGCTTTAAATCGGCATCAAAAAGCACGGTAGTTTGGTCGGGCCTAAACTCCTTGTGCTCCAAGTAATAGTTGAGTTGCTTCTCTACTTCTTCCTTTAAAGCCTCTACCATAAATTTAAACGAATTGAGGTTTTTAATCTCCGTTCGCGGATTTAAATTATAAGTGTGTTTTTTTCGAAGCGACACGGAAACATCCGATTTAAATTCCCCTTTTTCAAGGTTGGCTTCCGATATTTTTAAGTTTTGAACAATACGCTGAATGTACTGCGCATAGGTTGAAGCATCTTCGATATGGCGGATGCAAGGCTCTGTAACAATTTCAATAAGTGGAACACCGGCTTTGTTGAAATCGACCAACGAAATCTTCTTTTCGTGCATCAGTTTAGCGGCGTCTTCCTCGATGTGGACTTGCGTTAAATTCACCGTAAATTGTGAACCGTCATTTCTGAAACACGACACTTGCCCATCGGGAATAATGGGGTTATGGAATTGCGTAATCTGAATATTTTTAGGGTTGTCGGGGTACTCGTAGTGCTTACGGTCCCACGAAATCACCTCATTTTCAAAAGTCGATTTTACGGCTTTTCCGAAGTAAATGGCCTTTTTAACAGCCTCTTTGTTCACCGCAGGAAGCACGCCCATTTGCCCGGTACATACCGAACAGATATTGGTGTTTGGGGTTTCGGTTTCCTGATTGGCGCAAGAACAGAACAGTTTGGTTTTGGTGTTTAACCGAACGTGGGTTTCCAGACCAATGACTAACTCCAGTTCGTGTTTTTTCAGTAAATCGTTTAATTGTTCCAGTTCCATTATATCGTATCTTTTAAGAAGTTAGCAAACTTCAAAACAAGTTCGTCGTTATTTTTTGCGGCTGTAATTTGTAGCCCCGTTTCGGTGCCTTGCGGAACGGTGAGTGTGGGGAGTTGCCCCAAACTGAATCCCACCGTATAGGCATCACTTAAATACATGGCCAAAGGGTCTTTTAGGCTGTCGCCGATTTTTGGCGGTGTGTTTGGCGTTACGGGTGAAATAATCACATCAACCGCTTTAAAATCTTCCTCGAAATTATTCGAAATGGCATCGCGAAGTGCCAAGCCTTTTAGGTAAATTTCATCTGAAAATCCTTGGGACAATACTTGGTTACCCCCAACAATTCTGCGTTTGGTTTCTTCTGAAAAATTCTCCGAACGGGTTACGGCATAAGTTTCCTTTAAATTTTCAGCTTCAATACGGTTGCCATAATTGGTCCCATCCAATCGCGAGAGGTTGGAAGCGGTTTCGGCCATAGCCAAAGTGTAGTATGTGGAAACGAGGGTGTTCGATTCAAAGAAATCCAAGGCTTTCACTTCAATGCCTTTGGCTTTTATTTTTTCAATCGCTGCTAAAAAGTCAGCTTTCACTTTTGGTGCGATGGCGTCGTTTTCAATAAAGTTTTTAAAGTATCCAACGGTTTTAATGCTATCCGAAGAAGCAAGGCTATCCTCTGAAATTTCCGCGGAAGCGTAAGTGGTTTGGTCTTTGGTGTCTTTGCCGCTCATTACGTTCAGAACAATTCGAATATCTTCAACCGATTTCGCTATTGGACCAACACAGTCGGTCGATGACGCATAAGCCATCAAGCCGTAGCGTGAAATGCGTCCGTAGGTGGGTTTTAACCCATAAACGTGGTTGTAACCAGCTGGCTGGCGAACCGAACCGCCAGTGTCGCCACCAATGGAAAATACGGTGTAATCCAACGCTACGTTCACAGCCGATCCGCCACTCGAACCACCACCAACCAACTCGGGGTTTTTAGCGTTTTTTACCGCGCCAAAAATGGTGTTTTCGCTCGACGAACCGTGCCCAAAACTATCGCAGTTTTCTTTTACTAAAGGAATGGCACCGGCATCCAGTAGTTTTTGGATGGCTGTGGCCGTGTATGCCGATTTATAATCTTTCAACAGTTTAGAGCTGGCCGTGGTTACTGTGCCCTGTACCATGTAAACGTCTTTAATGCCGAATGGAATACCTTCTAAAAGGCCAATCTCTTCGCCGTTGGCGATTTTGTCGTCCACCTTTTTTGCCGCTTTCAAAGCGGTGTCTATCAACAGGCTGTTTACGGTATTATGGCTGTTTTTGGCCAATAAATCCAATTTTTCTTGAACCAAGGCGGTGCAAGTGATGTCTTTGTTTACCAATTGCTGGTGTATGCTGCGTATTTGCGAGTCCATAATTATTCTTCTATAACTTTAGAGACTACTAAATAGCCATTTTTTTCTTTGGGAAAGTTTTCGATGATGATTTGCTTTTCGGAATCGGGACTGTCGATTACAACATCATCTCTTAAATCGTCTAACGACACGCTGTTATGATAATTATTAAAAGCATTGTTGTGTGAGGCGTTGGCGTTTTTAATGACTTCAAATAACTTGCTAACGGCCTCACTGGGTTGGGCGCCTTTAATGCTCGACAATACATCGACTGTCATAATTTTGCTCATGTCTTAATTTTTTAGATTAAAAAAAGCCTTCCGAACTCGGAAGGCTTTATATATTTTTAAACAACAACCTCCCTGTCCTAAAATTTAGGATTATTGAAATTATTATTGTTGTTATTATTGCTCATCATTTTTGCGCCTCAAATATATGTAGAAATAATGTACTGCGCACCATGTTTTACAGATAACCTATGTGCTATTGTCAAATTATTAAAAATCTACAAAGTTATTTGCAGGTTTTTTAAGGAAATATAAAAGATAGTGCCTTTTACTACTTAAAAGTGGGTGAGCCCAACACTCCATTTTACTAGTTGAACGAAATTTGGTACTGTAAAACCGCCATGCCTTTATAGTCTTTTTGTTTTAGTGTTGCGGCATCAAAAATGGGGCGGTGTTGGTAGCCCAGGCTGATTTTATCCTTATGCGAACCGTTCACAAAAAAGTTAACGGTAAAATCGTAAACGGTCATCTTGTCGTTTAGTATATCCCAATCAGAGTGCTGTATGGCCACATTGGGCTGGATAACGGCCATATGGTTGAAAATTTTAGTTTCCTTAAAAGCATACCCAAATTGTCCGTACCAAGTGGTGCCCGTTCCAATCATCGGAAACGCCACACCAGACCCGTTAAAATCCGTACCGCCACCCGTTGTGGGGTTGTTGGCGCCAACGTTTCTAATGTAATCCTTGCCAAAACCGTAATCGTAATACCCTAAATAGGCGGTAATAGCGTTGCCGTTTTTTAAAGGTAAATTTAGGAAAGAGTCCGCGGCAAAATGTGAAATGTCATAAATATTGGTTTCAGGAAGATTGGCGTCGCCATCACTCATCGCTTCTGGTTGAAATTGAAACCCCGCGCCCACATTAAATACTTTTTTATTTTGCATATAGGTGCCCGTTTGGTAGGCCGATTTGTTGGATTCGTGTTCAAAAAACTGATATTTTACATAGGCCGAAGTTTTTACCCTAGGTTTGTTGTTAGCGAAATTTACGGCGCCATTAGGAATGGCTTTCACATAAAATGGTCTGTTGAAAGCCATTCGGTAATCAAGTTTTCCAGCCTGACCTTTAAGCCAAAAACCGAACAATCGACCAACGTCATCATTAATTTGAACAGAATTTAAGGTAAAAAGCGGTGAGTCCAACCCCATAAGGGTGCTGCTGGACCGGATGTTCCAACGGTTCAGTCCCTGCCAGCCCGATTTTCCAATACCGATTTCTAAAAATTTGCCAAAGGAGTATTCGGCGTATAGATCCAATACTTCAATAGGAAAATCGTCTCCTTTAAAATTATAGTTGTTACCGCCAAAAATAGCATACACATAAACTTTGGGCGATATTTGTGCAGAAATGGGAATACGCAGTCGGCGGATGGAAATATCTAAAAACTCTGATGTGGGCTCACCGTGAATCGTAGAGCCGTCATTCAAATCGGAATACCTTAGCCAAAATTGCGAAGTGATGTTCCATTTAAGGGTGGGTTTGAATGTTTCGGTTTGACCTTTTGCCGACAAAGTGAATATCAGTACTGCGGCAAAAACGTATATGATTAATACATTCCTTTTAGGTGTCATATAAAATGGTTTCTAAAGATTCCATGCAAAATTATGCTGAACTTTAATGATGAACATTGATATAAATCATGTTTGGTGATTTTAACTTAAAAGACATACTTCATTCAGCGTTTTTAAATGCCTTGCAATCGAAATCTTTTAAAATGTTATGCTTCTGTTGGCTTCAAATAAGCAGCTGTTATCGCTTTTGCTTAAAACGTCTTAGTGTTGGATGGTAAAAAACACCTCAAGTCGATTTTAAGATGATTTTTAAGCGATTTAAGCGACTTTCGAGTAATCAACAAATGTTGATAATTTTATGGGTGCATCGATGAAATGCTTCCTTAATCGCTGAAAATTTCGTATATTTGTTTGTGTTCAAAAGGATGCTCGAAAGGCATCTTTTTTTGTGAACAACACCTAACAAAATTTAGATTAAAGAAGATATGAGCGAAGCAAACGAAGATTTGAACAAGCAGGGCTATTCGGCAGATAGCATTCAGGCCCTCGAAGGGATGGAGCACGTACGTATGCGTCCGTCCATGTACATTGGAGATGTTGGGGTGCGCGGATTGCACCATTTGGTTTATGAGGTGGTTGATAACTCCATTGATGAGGCGCTGGCCGGGCACTGTAATAATATAACCGTTACAATTAACGAAGATAACTCGATTACTACTGAAGATGATGGTCGTGGTATTCCGGTAGATTTACATAAAAAAGAAGGCGTTTCGGCACTTGAGGTGGTGATGACCAAAATTGGTGCTGGGGGGAAATTCGATAAAGATTCCTATAAGGTTTCTGGTGGTCTGCACGGTGTTGGTGTAAGTTGTGTTAACGCTTTGTCAGAGCATTTAAAAGCTACGGTTTATCGTAACGGACAAATTTGGGAGCAGGAATACGAACGCGGAAAAGCTTTGTATCCTGTAAAATCCATTGGAGAAACCGATAAAAGAGGGACTATTGTAACCTTTAAGCCAGACCCCACTATTTTTCAGCAAACATTAGAGTATAGTTACGATACGCTAGCAAGCCGTTTGCGTGAATTGGCCTTTTTGAACAAAGGGATTACGGTGCATTTAATAGACCGAAGAGGTAAAAAGGAAGATGGCTCTTTTGAAGGAGAAACATTCCATTCAGATGAAGGCTTGACCGAATTTGTAAAATATTTGGACGCCACACGCGAACCTTTAATGCAAGACGTGATTGCTTTTGAAGGCGAAAAAAATGGTATTCCTGTTGAAGTAGCGATGGTTTATAATACGTCGTATGCTGAAAATTTACATTCATACGTAAACAACATCAATACCCACGAAGGGGGAACACACTTGTCAGGTTTCCGTCGTGGATTAACCCACACGCTTAAGAAATATGCCGATGAATCGGGCATGTTGGATAAGCTGAAATTCGATATTTCTGGTGATGATTTCCGTGAAGGATTAACAGCTATTGTTTCTGTAAAGGTGGCAGAACCACAGTTTGAGGGGCAGACTAAAACCAAGTTGGGTAACCGAGAGGTGTCGGCTTCTGTAAGTCAAGCGGTTTCAGAAATGCTGACCGATTATTTGGAAGAACACCCAGACGATGCCAAAACCATTGTGCAAAAAGTGATTTTGGCTGCTCAAGCGCGTCATGCAGCACAAAAGGCTCGCGAAATGGTTCAGCGTAAAACAGCTATGAGTATTGGTGGTTTGCCAGGTAAATTATCCGATTGCTCTGAGCAAGACCCAACAAAATGCGAAGTGTTCTTGGTAGAGGGAGATTCGGCAGGTGGAACGGCAAAACAAGGTCGTGATAGGAACTTCCAGGCTATTCTTCCGTTAAGGGGTAAAATCCTAAACGTGGAAAAGGCCATGCAGCACAAGGTTTTTGAAAACGAGGAAATCAAAAATATTTTCACGGCACTGGGCGTAACCATTGGTACGGAAGAAGACAGCAAAGCGCTTAACCTTTCAAAACTACGTTACCATAAAATCGTAATTATGTGTGATGCCGATATTGACGGTAGCCACATTGCCACCTTAATTCTAACGTTTTTCTTCAGATATATGAAGGAATTGATTGAAAACGGACACGTTTATATTGCTACACCACCACTGTATTTAATCAAAAAAGGAGCAAAGAAGCAATATGCATGGAATGATAAAGAACGCGATAGGATAGTTGAAGAAATGGGCGGAAGTGCTGGAATCCAACGATACAAAGGTTTAGGTGAGATGAACGCCGAACAGCTTTGGGATACTACTATGAACCCAGAGTTTAGAACCCTGCGTTTGGTGCAAATCGATAACGGTACCGAGGCCGATAGAATTTTCTCTATGTTGATGGGCGATGAGGTGCCACCTCGACGAGATTTTATTGAGAAAAATGCCGTTTACGCCAATATCGACGCGTAACTAATTATAAAAATAAAATACATAAAAATAGGCTATCCAAATTTGGATAGCCTATCTCGTTTTAAAAAACCTACGTTTAAAACGCCCCTAATCTTATACTCGGTGTGCCAATGCTTACTCGGGTGTTAATACCACTTCTATATTGTGGGCGGTGGTAATAATGCCTGTCGTACCTGTAATAGTAAAATGAAGCATGGTTATAATAATGGTCGCCGTGATGGCAATGGTGGCTGCAATGTTCGTAATGTTCAGCATAAGCATCGCGCTTTCCCTTCATATAAGCTTTATACGCTTGCTTGTCTTTTTTCTTTAGCTTTTTTTCGTAAGCTTTCTGTTCTTTCCAAAACTGCTCTTCTTCCGCTTTGGTTTCGGCAGTGAACTGTTGCTCGAATTTGGCATCTTCTTCTGCTCTTTTTTGGTAATAGGTTTTTTTATCCATTTTGGTTTCAGTGGCTACTTCGTGTTCTTGGGTGTGGCCGCTAAACGAAAATAAAAGACCTAAAATAAATACTGATGTTTTAAATATGTTCATGACTTTTAGTTTATGGTTAATGTGCCTTTATCGGCTTTCATACTTAAGACAACCAAAAATCATTTTACCCTACCTAAAAAAATAATAAAATAAAAAAGGTTGGTTTATTTAGTGTAAACCAACCTTGATGTTTCTTGTTCAGTGTGTTTAAAAGTCAAATCCAAGAGAGAATTGCCAAACCCTGTTTTGAGGATTGTTCTCGTCGTATATATCGCCCATTCCTAAATGGTAGCGCACGCCCAAAGACACGCCGGATGTAGTTTTAAAACCGGCACCAAAATTAAATCCCCAATCGAAGTTATTGGGCTCGAACTCCTGTGAGGTGTCAAAAAAATTAAAACTGCTATCGAACTCTTCTTTGTGCGAAACGGCCAAACCTATTTGTGGACCGGCCTCTAAGTAAAAGGTTTCAGCAGGATAAATTTTTAATGACAACGGTAAGTTAATATAATCTAACTTCTGCGTGAACGTGCCACTGCCATCTTCCAATTCGTAACCTTGTTGCGAGTACAGTACTTCTATTTGTAGCGCGGCAGCTTCGGCAAGGAACGATTCGCCATAAAAGCCCACATGGAACCCGTGGCGTTGTCCTGTTTCGGTATCGCCGTCAAAACTCACGGCGGCCAAGTTGTAACCAAATTTTAATCCGGCGTTTCCTGTATTGCTGTTGCTATCTTGAGCCATAGCACTAAATGAAATGGTTAAAATCGATAAAATTGATAAAAAATAGGTTTTCATAATTTATAATGTTTAGGGTTTTTGTAAATTTTATTTTCCGCCGTTGGCTTGTAAATCAGCTATACATTCGGGACCCAATTGTGGAGCCGATCCAGAATTGACCATATTGCCAACAGCAGCCCCAGATTCGGCTTCCCAGTACATTAAACAATCATTGTTGTCGCAATGTTTTGGGTGTTCGCTGTCCTCATGCTCACTTTGTAGCGGAGCGCCCAAGTTGGTAAGTCCTAAAATGTGTCCGAATTCATGGTTGATAACCGTGGTTTCCAATACACTTCGACTGGGTTCAACGGGACTGTTACTGAATTCCCTTAGGGTTTCTTCATAAATAACGAACGATGTATTCCAGTAGGCTGAACCTAGCACCACATTGTTGCCGTCGTTTTTATCCGATTCACCGTCCACAAAAAGTGCCCAAACAGCAATAGTGTTTCCGTTGTTGTATTTGGTGCGGTAGGTGTTTTCTATATCGGCAATGTCATTAATACTTAGTTGTTCCGTTCCCGGAGAGGGGATTTCCGTTTTTTCAACCGAAATGCCATCTGGTTTGTGGGTTCTGGCTTCCAAAAAGGATACAAAATTGTTAATGGCCGCTTGTGTAGGCTCAAACCCTTCAACGTAGGCCAATTGAATTTCCATACGGGTAAAGGTGTTGCTCGACAACAAATCGTTTGATGAACTTCCCGTAGCTTGTTTATTGGCGTTAACGTTAATTGTGTCTTCTTGTTTTTCAGAATTTTGGTCTTTGGTACAACCTTGAAGAAAACCAATTAGGGTTAGCAGTACTATGGATATTTTTAAGGTTCGTGTCATCTATTTTTACAATTTTAAAGCCTAAAATAGGATTTTAATTTTTAAAACAGCCGCTTTTTTAAAAAGCGGCTGTTTTTCTACATAACATACGTAGCAAATGCAAATCTAGTTTATATTTGGGCTAAAACTAAAGTTATGGCTGCATTTGTTGTGCTTTGCAATTCTATTGAATTTTCAGAATAACTGGTTACTTTCCAGGTGCTGTTCAATAATTCAAAAGCGGCATTTCCTGTAAAGTTGAAACTTAGAAAAACATCGGTTTCAGAAGTGACTTCGTAAGTGCCTTCAACGTCGCTTACAAGAGCGTTGACGGTGTTTTCGGCCGTGCAGGTTAAATTGTTGGCAAAATCTATGGTGAATTCAGTATAGTCGTTTGCAGAATCTATTCCGGCAGAGATGAACGATTGTACCTTAAACGCACCTTCAACTAAAATAGACTCTAAGTTTTCGGCGTTTTCTTCGGCTTCTTCTTCCAAATCGTCATTGGCCACACATTCATTGATTTTGGTTTGTAAATCCATGTCGCTGGTAATTTCAACCACGGTATTGCTTTCTCCGTTTAAGGTTGCCGTAATGGGGTAGTTTACCGCAAACAGTTGGTCGTTTCCAAAGTTATTCATGTAAGTGTAAAGTTCTTGCTCTGATTCAATAATAACGCTTCCGGTTTGCTCGGCATTTAAACTGTAGGTTAGAATGGAGATGGGGAAATCAATATCGAAGCAATTGATTGCATCTTCAGCATTTTCTTCGGCTTCTTCACAGGCATCCATTAAGGCATCCAATTCAGATTGGTTAGATACTTGTACTTCTGTGTAATTGCTCAGTTTTACAGTTAATGGAAATTGGAAGCTGATTACATCGTCGTCGTTAACAATTTCGCCCAAAATATTTAAAACCAAACTGTAATCCAGCTTGCTTAAAAGAGTAATTTCTGTACCGTTAATAGTAGCGGTATATGGAAATAAAATTGAAGAACACGACATGCCATCGATAAAATCATCAAAGCTGCCATCGTACATGGCTGAACGCTCTAAGTTGCTTGCTGTTGGCGATGTGGCCGAATTGGTATTTGGGTTTTGGCCGTTTTCGCTGTCTATTTCATCTTGGCAAGACGTGAAACTGAATATTGATGTTAATAAGATTACGGTTAATAATTTTAAATTTTTCATGATAATCATTTTAGATTTGTTTTCTCTTTCTGTAGTTAAGACAACTCAATTCCTGTTTACCCTACCCAAAAAATTATTTTTTTTCGAAATATAATTATAAAGGATGTTTTGGGAAACAAAAAACCGGCAGACCTCAATTGGCCTACCGGTTGGAGAAATTGATAATAGCTAAATGTTAAACTCGGTTAAGTACTAAAGTTATGGCCGCATTGGCTGAACTTTGAAGGGTAACAGAGTTTTGGGTATAACTGGTTACTTCCCAAGAATGGTTAAGCAACTGCAAAGTAGCATTGCTGCTAAAGTTTATGTTTAAATTAACCTCGGTTTCGGCAGCAACTTCATAAGTACCTTGAATATCGTTTGCTGTAGAGTCTGCAGTATTTTGAGCTAAACAAGACATGTCTCCAGCAAAAGTAATGGTATAGTCGGCAAAAGTATTGGCTTTATCTACGCTCGCTTCAATGAACGATTGTACTTTAAAAGCGCCTTCAACTAAAATGGATTCAACTTCTTCGGCGTCTTCCTCGGCTTCTTCCATGTCCTCTTCAGTGGCCAAACATTCAGTAATTTTTGTGCTCAAGTCCATATCGCTGCTAATGGTTACTTGTGCATCGTTGCTCATTGTGGCAGTAATAGGGTAGTTTACTGCAAAGTAAGCATCATCGCCAAAGTTGTCCATGTAAGCATAAAGTTCTTGGTCAGACTCCAACACAACACTGCCTGTTTGTTCTAAATTAAGATTGAAGGTAAAAATGCTAATTGGGAAATTGATGTCCAAACAATTAATAGCATCTTCAGTAGCGTTATCTGCTTGCTCGCAAGCTGTCATTAAAGCATTGTACTCAATTTGGTTAGAAATAGTAATTTCGGTGTGGTTGCTCAATTTTACCGTTAAAGGGAAATGCAATACTACGCTATCGTCGTCGTTATTGTATTCGGCTAAAATGTCGGTTACTGTTTCGTAATCCGATTCGCTGGCTACGGTAACTTCGGTGCCGTTTACTGTGGCAGTAACTGGAAGTAGGATGGACGAACACGAAACGCCGTCTAAAAAATCATCATGGTCACCTTTGTGCATGGATGAACGTTTTAAGTTGCTTGCCGTTGGCGAAGTAGCTGCATTAGCGTTATCGGCGCTAGGGGTAACGTTATCGTCGTTATCCTGACAAGAGGTTAAACTTAAGCCAACTAAAAGTAAGGTTGCGGTAATAAATTTTAAAGTTTTCATAATTATTAATTTGGGTTAATTTTTAATCTTAAATAGCACGTTTTGTGCTTTGTGACCTTAAGACAATCAAACATTTTTTTACCCTACCTTTTTTTTGAAAAAGTTTTTTAAAGTGATTTTAAATACTGAAAAAGAGCGGATTGATAAAGTAAAACACAACTAAATAATTTTACTATATTTTTGTATTTACGATTGAACTTGATTAAGACCAATTTGACTATGACGAAAAGCGATGCCAAGCTTTGTGAGGAAGCCTACTTTAATGAGTTTTATTTAAAACACGTACAGCACGCCAGTAATTTTGCTTATTATAAATGTGGCGACCAGGATAATGCCTTGGATTTGGTGCAGGATGCCTTTTCAAAAATTTGGGAGAATTGTGCCAAAATTGATTTTGCCAAAGCAAAAACCTATTTATTTACTACGGTAAATAATTTGTTTTTAAACAAGGTGAAGCACAATAAGGTGGTGATGGAATATGCCAAAGCCGCCCCTTATATTGATGAAAACAATGAAAGCCCCGAATATTTATTAGAGGAAGAAGAGTTTAAAAAGAAATTGCAGGCAGCCATGGCATTACTCTCTGAAGCCCAGCGCGAAGTATTTTTAATGAATAGAATTGAAGGAAAAAAATACCGTGAAATTGCCGAATTGCTTAATGTATCTCAAAAAGCCGTAGAAAAACGCATGAGTGGCGCCCTAAAAATTTTACGCAAACACATTGAAAACATATAATTTAGGGTAGGGTAAAAAGATGTATAGGTGTCTTAGTTTTAGAAAGCGTTAAAAAATGAACAAAGAAAACGACATATTAAAATGGTTTAACGGTGAAATTTCTACCGAAGAAATCAAAAAACGTTATCCCGAAGAAGACTTTTCGGCACTCGAAAAGTTGGGGTTTTATGCCAAGCAGTTCGATGTGCCCAAAGTGGATGCCGAGCGTGCGCTGAAAGAGTTTAAAAACCGAGCCCACAAAAAAGCCGAACCGAAGGTTGTTCCGTTAAACTTTAAGACCTTTTTAAAAGTGGCAGCGGTTTTGGTAGTGCTTTTAACGTCCAGCTATTTTTTGTTCTTCAACAATACTAAATCGTTCGAAACGCAAATGGCGCAAACCGAGGTGTTGACGCTTCCCGATAACTCGGAAGTGATATTGAATGCCCAATCTAAGTTGTCGTTCAATAAAAAAGAATGGAAAAAGAATAGAACGCTCGATTTGGATGGCGAAGCTTTCTTTAAAGTCACCAAAGGCGAAACATTTACCGTAAAAACAGAAGCCGGAAACGTTCAGGTTTTGGGTACGCAATTTAACGTGAAAGAGCGCGAAAATTATTTTGAAGTAATGTGTTATGAAGGTTCTGTGAAAGTGACTTCAGCTAAAAAGGAAACGATTTTGAAACCCGGAAAAACCTTTAGATTGGTTAACGGAAACGTGGTTGAGGTGTCCGATTTTAATGCGGAAACGCCTTCGTGGTTGGCAAAAGAATCGAGCTTTGATAATGTGCCGCTTTGGCAAGTTATTGACGAATTGGAAATTCAATACGACATCAGCATAGATGCTTCAAAAGTAGATGTTTCAAAAACCTTTTCAGGAACGTTTACGCACACCGATAAAAACATCGCCTTACAGGCTGTAACCATCCCATTAAAATTAAGTTATAAAATAAATGGAAAGCAAGTAGAGTTGTATAACTATGCATCTGAATAATATTCAGGTTGAAATCGTCACTTCGAGTAATTTTCCTAAAGAAAATTGTATCGAGAAGTGTTTGTAATTAAGCATATCTTGGCACCGTCTATGTTAAATAAAAAAAGTTTCGTTTTTTTTCTGCTTTATATAAATTTTGCTTTTGGTTTTCAGCAGCAAAATAAGCTCTCGTTGCTGGAATTGTTCCCTGTTTTAGAGTCTAAATTTGAAGTTAAGTTTTCGTATTCAGAAATTGACGTCAAAGGTGTGTTGGTAGGTGAACCTAAGCCATCTGAAACCTTAAATCAAATTATTGAGCGCTTAAACGCTACCACCGATTTAAATTTTAAAATTCTCGATTCCCGGTACATCGCCGTAACTACTATAGATAAAAAGATTACCGTTTGTGGTTTGGTAATTTCAGGGGCTGACGGTCTACCGTTAATGGGGGCGTCGGTCGTTGTTCAAAATGCTTCAAAAGGAACCATAACCAATATTGAAGGCGAGTTTAGTTTAGAACAGGTTGGAATAAATCAACAAATTATCTTCTCGTATTTGGGGTATGAAACCGTAGTTTTAAACGCCAGAGACCTTAGGGCGAACGAGACAGCTTGTAAAACTATTGTGCTTAACGAAAAGAATGAAGCCCTTAACCAAGTTGTGATTTCTAAATTCCTAACCACAGGTTTACAGAAACGAATTGACGGAAGCACCATTTTAAATACTGAAAAATTTGGTGTATTGCCCGGTCTTACCGAACCCGATGTCTTGCAATCCATTCAGGCGCTTCCTGGTGTTGAAAGTGTAAACGAAAGTATTGCCAATATTAATGTACGGGGCGGTACCAACGACCAAAATTTAATGCTTTGGGATGGTATAAAAATGTATCATTCGGGGCATTTTTTCGGACTCATTTCGGCGTACAATCCGTATTTAACCAGTAAAGTAGAAGTGACCAAAAACGGAACATCTTCCGAGTTTAGCGACGGCGTTTCCAGTACCATTAATATGTTTACTAAAAATGAAATCACCAGTTCGTTTACAGGTGGTTTTGGGGCCAATTTAATCCATGCCGATGGGTTTCTTGAAATTCCGATTAGCAAAAAGTTGGCCTTTCATGTGTCGGGAAGGAGGTCGTTTACCGATGTGTTCAGTTCGCCCACCTACGATAATTATTTCGAGCGTAGTTTTCAGGACAGCGAACTCACTACCAATAGTGATAATATAAGTGAGAGTAACCGGTCGTCAGATTTTTTCTTTTATGATTATTCGGCGAAGTTACTATTCGATTTAAATAAAAACCACAAGTTTCGTGCACATGTCATCAGCATTCACAATAACTTGGATTACAATGAAAGTTATGCCAATAATCAGGGTGAAACGGAGTCTAAAACCAGTAATTTAAAACAGGACAATTTAGGATTTGGTGGGAGTTGGAATGCCGTGTGGAATACTACGTTTTCAACAGAACTGACTTCATTTTATTCCAATTATAACGTAGATGCGGTGGATTTTAGAATTGAAACCGACCAACGATTAACCCAAGCCAACGAAGTACTGGAAACCGGATTGAAGCTAAAAACGAATTTGAAATTGAACAACACGCTTAATTTCCTGAATGGTTATCAATTTAGTGAAATTGGTATTTTGAACGCCACTACGGTTAGTGCGCCATCGTACGATAAAACCAAAAAAGATGTGTTGCTCAACCATGCGCTGTTCAGTGAATTGGAATTTAATAACAACCGAACGTATTTTAGGTTGGGTGTGCGTGGCAACTACTTTCAGAAATTCAGTAAGTTCATTTTGGAGCCCCGATTGAATGTGCGCCAAAAACTAGGCAATCAATTCGCCTTAAAATTGCAGGGAGAATTTAAAAACCAGTCGGCCACACAGATCATCGATTTTCAGGACGATTTTTTGGGTGTTGAAAACCGACGCTGGATCCTGGCCAATAACGGTTCCATTCCCATTTCAGAAAGCAAGCAGGGCTCTTTCGGGGTAGAGTTCAGCCACAATAATTTAATGGTGGATGTGGAGGGATTTTACAAATTTGTTGATGGCATTACGGCATCAAACCAAGGGTTTTATAATAACTTTCAATATGTCAATGCATCGGGAAGCTACGCGGCTAAAGGTGTTGAGTTTTTAGTCAATAAAACTACAGAGCGGTTTAGTACTTGGTTGAGTTACACTTATAGCGTTAACAATTACGAATTTAAAAATATAACCCCCTCGGTGTTTCCAAATAATGTGGATATTAGGCATTCGTTATCGATGGCGATTAATTATAATGTTTCCGATGATTTTGAAGTGTCTATGGGCGGAATTTGGCGTACGGGCCAGCCCTACACCAAGCCTTTGGAAGGTAATGAAACCGTTCAGGACGGCAATAGCGTTATTGTTAATTACGACACACCGAACGGTGAGAATCTCGACGACTTTATAAGGTGGGATGCTTCCATGCGTTATCAATTCGATATTTCAAAAGGGGTTGAAGGGTCGGTTCGTGCCGGTGTTATTAATATCCTCAATAGAAAAAACAGTATCAATCGATATTACGAGGTCGATCCCAATGATAGCGATTCCACTATTTTAATCAATAATACTTCACTTGGTTTAACGCCCAACCTAAGTTTGAGAGTAAATTTTTAAAACAAAACATCGACAAAAAACATTTTTTTTCGATTAAAAGTTGTTTTGTGTGATTTTTTTCCTATATTCGTAAAACCAAATTTTAGAGAATGAAAAAGAAAGCTTTATTCACGCTATTATTTTTGACAGTGTTTTTTTCGAAAGCACAGAGTGATATTGATGCTCTTTTGGCTGCAGGTATTGACGATGCACAACGTTTTGCCAACGATTATTTAATGCCGGGAACAGATGGATTAATGCACAGTATGAATGCCAATTGGTTCAATACAGCCGAAGCCAAACCTTTAGGAGGATTTGAAATTTCGGTTGTTGTTAACGCGTCATCGGTAAAGGATGAAAACAAAATGTTTAATTTGAATACGGCCGATTACAATAACATTTCCTTTGAAGATGGTTCATCTTCAAAAATGGTGTCAACGGTATTAGGAGAAAACGACCCCGCTATTTTTGTCGAAGTAGAGTATGAAGACCCTATTTTCGGGAACCAAACCGAAACCATAGAGTTGCCAAACGGTATTGGTTCCTCGAGTGCCAATTTATTACCAACTGCTTTTATTCAAGGTGCTTTAGGACTAAGCCAAGGAATTGAGTTGAAAGCTAGGTTTGTGCCTAAAATTGATACGGACGACGTCGCTCTAAGTATGTATGGCGCTGGTTTGCAATTTGAAATGACCAAATGGTTGCCCGCCGATAAGTATATGCCGGTGGCTATTTCTGGGCTAGTGGCCTATACCCATTTAGACGGGGAATACGATTTAACCGAATCTTCAATAATTGACGGTGAAAACCAACGTGTTGAAAATGCCACAAATACTTGGTTGTTCCAACTTATTGCTTCAACCAAAATGCCGGTCATTAATTTTTATGGCGGTTTAGGCTATATTAAAGGAAAATCGGAATCCGATTTGTTAGGAACTTATCGCGTTACAAATGGTTTTGTAACTTCAGAAGAAATTGTTGATCCCTTTTCTGTTTCAAGTGAAGTGGCTTCGGTACGTGGCACCATAGGGACGAAATTAAAATTAGGGTTCTTTAGGCTCAACGCCGAATATCATTTATCGGAGTTCAACGCTTTTTCAGTGGGTATAAACTTTGGATTTAGATAATTTAACACACATAAAAAATGAATTTATTTAGTTTTAGTTAGTTATATTTAATTTTTGTTTAAAAGTGCGGGATTTTGTCCCGCACTTTTTTATTAAAAAGGTTTTAATTCGTAATTTCGCATGGTTTGAATTGTGGGATGTTAGATTTTTAAAATCAAAATTTCACAAATTGATAAATAATTAACAAGTAACTAAAAATAAACAAAAAATGAAAGTAACAGTAGTAGGTGCAGGAGCAGTTGGTGCCAGTTGTGCAGAGTATATTGCTATTAAAGATTTTGCATCGGAAGTGGTGTTGTTAGACATCAAAGAAGGCTACGCCGAAGGTAAAGCTATGGACTTGATGCAATGTGCATCTTTAAACGGGTTTGATACCAAAATTACGGGTGTAACCAACGATTACAGCAAAACCGCGAACAGTGATATTTGTGTCATTACTTCTGGTATTCCACGTAAACCAGGAATGACTCGTGAAGAATTGATTGGTATTAACGCAGGTATTGTAAAATCTGTTGCTACAAGTTTACTTGAACATTCTCCAAATATGATCCTTATAGTGGTGAGTAACCCAATGGATACCATGACCTATTTAGCACACAAATCGCTTGATATGCCTAAAAACCGAATCATCGGTATGGGTGGAGCATTAGATTCTGCTCGTTTCAAGTACCGTTTAGCTGAAGCTTTGGGTGCGCCTATTAGCGATGTAGATGGTATGGTAATAGGTGGTCATAGCGACACCGGTATGGTGCCTTTAACCTCTCACGCTACAAGAAACAGTATTAAAGTTTCAGAATTTTTAAGCGAGGAGCGTTTAGAGCAAGTGGCTGCCGATACTAAAGTGGGTGGTGCTACATTGACTAAATTATTAGGAACTTCTGCTTGGTATGCGCCAGGTGCTGCGGTAAGCGGATTGGTTCAAGCCATTGCATGCGACCAAAAGAAAATTTACCCATGTTCAACGTTCTTGGAAGGTGAATATGGATTGAACGACATCTGTATTGGTGTGCCAGTGGTTTTAGGCAAAAATGGTATCGAAGAAATCGTTGATATTCCTTTAAGTGAAGCTGAAAAAGAACACATGAAAGCCAGTGCCGAAGGCGTTAGAAAAACCAACGGATTGCTAGAGGTTTAGTATTCAGCATATTCAAAATATGATATTTTTTAAAGACTGTAGCAATACAGTCTTTATTTTTTTATATTTGGCGCATGATTGCAAGATGGTGCATTAGCATTTTTATTTTTTCGCTTACCTTATTTGGTGTGGTTAATCAGCAGCAAGCTGTATTGCCCAACCAAGAAATTGTACTGCAATTTAATGAGGAAGGCCTGTCTTCAGACGATGCCCAAAGCACCATCAACCTCCTAAAAAAACAACTACAAAGCTTAGGCGCCGAAAATATTCAGGTTGATATTCTTGAAAATGGCAGCGTTAATATTGCTTACCACTCTACTTCAGATGCGGTCAGCATAAAAAAACGCCTTTCTAAAGCAGATGGCTTAGCCCTCGATGTTAACCATAACGAGCCATCGAGCAACTTTCCCATAAAAGAAAACAAGAGCATTGATTATAATATCGATGTTTTTGAAATCCATACCGATTATGGACAAAGTGGCGATTTAAACGGCAATTTGGTATTTCAGGTTGAAACCAAAAGCGACCGTTATGTAGAGCCGCACAACTTCTTTTATAACCCGTGCATTGCTGATAACGAAAGGATTGCTGTAAAACTGACATTGGCGATTTGTAAACACATCGAGATTGCCACAAAAGATATTCCGCATAAAATCCCCGAGGGCAGGGCAGGCCCAAGCTATTCTTAAGGGATTTATACATTCCTATCATTCAGAAATGATTCATTTTAATAGCCATCAAAAGCAAAATGGTATGGCTATACATTCATCAAAAAAATAAAATTTGTCGAAGTTGGGCTTAAAAAATTATATTTGCCCACCCATTTTTGGGACAGAATAAAAGACATTAAATAAATCAAAAAATGCAAAATAAAGGATTAGTAAAATTATTTGCGGTTTTGTTTGGTTTGGTCAGCCTATACCAGCTGTCGTTTACCTTCAAAGCCAGCCAGATTGAAAATGAGGCTGAAGAAATAGCCATCAACAAAATTGCGGAAACGGAAGACGATTACCGCGCCAAGCGTAGTCAAGAAGAGGCCAACTATCTTCAATCAATTGCTACCGATACGGTTTTTAATTTAGGTATCGCAAAGTTCACTTATAACGAAGTGAAACAAAAAGCCATGAACCTTGGCTTGGACTTAAAAGGTGGTATTAACGTAATCCTTCAGGTGTCAGTAAAAGACATTTTGAAAGGATTGGCTAACAATACCAACGATCCCGTATTCAACAAAGCTTTAGAGGATGCTTCCGAGCTTCAAAAGAATAGCCAGAACACCTATTTACAGGATTTCTTCACGGCTTTCGATAAGATTAAAGGCGACACCAAATTGGCTTCACCGGATATTTTCTACACCAAGGAATTGGATGGGGAAATTGACGGCAGTATGAGCGACGATGAGGTGAAAAGCATCATCGAAACTAAAATTGACGAGTCTATCGTTTCAGCGTTTGAAGTATTGCGTAAGCGTATCGATGAGTTTGGTGTAACGTCTCCAAACATTCAGCGTTTAGGAACTTCAGGTCGTATTTTGGTAGAATTGCCAGGGGTTAAAGATGTTGAAAGAGCCAAGTCTTTACTGCAAAGTACAGCCCAATTAGAATTTTGGGATGCCTACAAAGGTGAAATGTTTTACCAGTTTTTAGGTCAGGCCGATGCTGTATTGAAAGATATCGTAGAGGATGAAACCAAAACTGCGGAAGTTGAAAGCCAAGATGAAGAAGATGCCCAAGATTCACAGATTGATGACCTTTTGGGGGATAGCCAAACCGATTCAACTGCCGTTGATAACAATAACAACCCATTAGGGAAATTAATCAGAGGTGTGGGTTACCAAGGCGGCCCAATTATCGCCAAATTTGAAATTAAGGACAAAGAAACCGTTCTTGATTATTTAAACCGCGATGAGGTAAGAGCCTTACTGCCTGCCGAAATGCGTTACACAAAATTTGTGTTTGGTAAGCCAGAAAAGAATAGTGAATTGGTTGATTTATACGGATTGGTAGGTAACCGTGAAAACACGCCGCAATTGAGTGGTGCGGTGGTTACAGATGCTAGAAACCAATTTGGCCCAACAGGCAAGCCAGAGGTGTCTATGCAAATGAACTCGAAAGGGGCTAAGATTTGGGAAGAAATGACTGGAAATGCGTATCAGCAAGGGAGTCAAATCGCTATTGTATTAGACAATGTAGTGTACTCTGCACCGGGCGTTACTTCTGGTCCGATTGCAGGAGGTAGCTCATCTATTTCTGGAGATTTTACTTTAAATGAGGCTATCGATTTAGCCAACGTATTGCGTGCGGGTAAATTACCAGCTTCTGCTGATATTATTCAAAGTGAAGTTGTTGGTCCATCATTAGGTCAAGAGGCGATTGATAGCGGTACAACATCTTTCTTAATTGCTTTGGCATTGGTGTTGTTATGGATGATTTTCTACTACGGAAAAGCAGGTGCTTTTGCTGATGTGGCCATGCTATTGAACATTGTTTTGATTTTCGGTGTATTATCAGGTTTAGGAGCCGTGTTAACATTACCTGGTATTGCGGGTATTGTATTGACCATTGGTATGTCGGTTGATGCGAACGTACTTATTTTCGAGCGTATCCGAGAGGAATTGGCCAAAGGAAAAGGCCAAATCGATTCCGTAAAAGATGGTTTCAGCAATGCCTTGTCTTCTATTTTAGATGCCAACATCACTACCGGTTTAACGGCATTGATTCTATTCGTGTTCGGTACAGGGCCGATTAAAGGTTTCGCTACTACCTTATTGATTGGTATTTTAACTTCATTATTTACTGCTATTTTCATCACCCGATTATTGATTGACTGGCATGTGGATAAAGGCGGAAAATTGGATTTTGCTACAGGAATCACCAAAAACCTATTCAGAAACATTAATATTGAATTCTTGAAAAAACGCAAAACAGCATACATCATTTCAGGTGTACTTATTGTTTTAAGTTTAGGATCGTTGTTTACCAACGGTTTAGATCAAGGTGTTGATTTTGTTGGGGGTAGAACTTACCAAGTGCGTTTCGCACAAGATATCAGTGCAGAAGAAATCACCAATTTATTATCGCAGCCCGACGTATTTGGTAGTGCCGATGCTAAAACCTTTGGAGATGCCAACCAGTTGAAAATCACCACCAAATATAAGGTAAACGAATCAGGTTCTGAAGTGGATGAAGAAATCAGAAGAAACCTTTACGATGCTTTAGTGCCACATTTGGAAGGCATCTCGTATGAGCAGTTTATCGACTTAAACGACGAAAATAAACAAGTTGGATTATTGGAGTCATACAAAGTAACACCAACCATTGCAGATGATATTAAGCAAGCCTCTATTTGGGCTATTTTAGGATCGTTAATCGTGGTGTTCCTTTACATCTTGTTCCGATTCAAAAAATGGCAATACTCATTGGGAGCGGTTGCTGCCGTATTCCACGATGTATTGATTGTATTGGGGGTATTCTCTATTACGTATAAGTTTATGCCATTCAACATGGAAATCAACCAAGCGTTTATCGCGGCTATACTAACGGTAATTGGTTATTCATTAAATGATACCGTGGTAGTGTTCGATAGAATTCGTGAGTTCTTTAACGAGCATACCAACTGGCCGTTTAACCGTGTGGTAAATTCATCGTTGAGCAGCACCTTAAGTAGAACCTTGAACACCTCGTTAACCACATTGGTGGTACTATTGGCCATCTTTATTTTTGGTGGCGATTCCATCCGTGGCTTTATGTTCGCCTTAATTGTAGGTGTGGTTGTAGGTACCTATTCATCGTTGTTTATCGCAACGCCGGTGATGTACGATACAGTAAGCAAATCTGAAGAAAAAAAGAAGAAAGACTAATAACTAACTAAAACTTCTTCTTGATAAGCCTATCGATAATTGTCGATAGGCTTTTTTTGTCATTGCGAGATAAGTAAAGCAATCTGTTTGATTATAGAAGCGCTAAGTATGTTGTTATCAACTAAAATTAACGTTTCCTTATAACTCCTAAACAAATAAAATTAAGATCTTTAGCTGAATTTTTTAACATGATTTTAAAGAAAAATATTACCCCCGTTTTATTCGGCATCTTGTTGATGTTCAGTTTTGTAAGTGCTGCCCAAACTACAAAAATAGAAGGTCGGGTGGTTGAGCAATCCAGCAATCAACCCTTGGCCTATGCCACGGTAATGTTGGCCGACAAGGAAACCAATAAACCCATTTCGGGGACAACCACAACCGAAGAAGGGACTTTTGTTTTAGAAACCGAAACCAATAATTATTATATCAAAGTGAGTTTTATTGGGTTTGTTTCTAAAAACATCCGCGATTTTCAAATAAAAAACAGCACCATCAATTTAGGCACGATTAGCTTGGCTGAAGACGCTGCCCAGCTCGATGAAGTTGTGGTTCAGGCCGAAGTATCGCGAACTGAATTTAAGCTGGACAAACGGGTGTTCAACGTGGGTAAAGATATTGCCAGCACGGGGGCGAGCGCTTTGGATGTGCTTAACAACGTGCCCTCGGTAAATGTGAATATTGAAGGTGCCATTAGCCTGCGTGGCAATTCGGGTGTACAAGTACTCATCAATGGGAAACCTTCTATTTTAACTGAAGATGGCGGAGCCTTGGGAAGCATCACCGCCGATATGATTGAAAGCATTGAAGTGATTACCAATCCATCGGCTAAATACGATGCTGAAGGTACTTCGGGCATTATCAATATCATCATTAAAAAAGAAGAACGTAAAGGCTTGAATGGCTCAGTAAGTCTCAATACGGGAGTGCCAGATAACCATAGTGTGGGTGTTAGTTTAAACCGCCGTTCGGAAAAATTCAACCTCTTTACCCAGCTCGGTTTGGGGCGCAGGAGCTATCCGCGCGACAGCGAAAACATCAATACCGATTTAGAAAACAACACCACGCTTTTTAATACGGGCACCGACTACCGAAACGAAAAATTTTACAACATCACTTTGGGCACCGATTACTACCTCACGCCAAACGATGTGTTTACCCTTTCGGGGAATTTTGCCTACGAAGTCGAGGACCAACCATCCAATTATAATTTCCGACTTTTTGACGAGACCAATGCATTGGTGTCTGAATGGAACCGTTCGGAAGACACCGAAGCCACCAACCCCAAATGGCAGTACGAGTTGGTGTATAAAAAAGATTTTACCGACCACGAAGACCACGATTTACTGCTTAGTGCCACCGGAAATTCATTTTCAAAAGACCAAAGTTCGTTGTTTGATGATGTAACTGTTTCTGGTCAAGATCGCGATGCCCAACAAAGAACGCGAACCGATTTTGCCGAGGATAATTTCACCTTTAAGTTGGATTATATGAAGCCCTTTTCAGAACAGTGGAGCATCGAAACGGGCGCACAATACGTGATGACCGATGTAAGTAACGATTACGAAGTGGAAGATTGGATTAATGGCGAGTTTGTTACCGATGCGGGGCTGACCAATATTTTTAACTACGACCAAAAGGTGTTTGGGGCTTATTTCTCTGCAGCTTATGAAGGCGAAAAATGGGGCTTGAAAGGCGGGCTACGTTTAGAGCAAACCGACCTAAAAACCCTTTTGGAAACCACCAACGAGGCCAACGACCAAAATTATACCAATCTATTCCCTAGTGTGCATACCTCGTATAAGTTTTCGGATGCGCTATCGTTGCAGGCGGGCTATTCCAAACGGGTGTACAGGCCGCGAATGTGGGATTTAAATCCGTTTTTCAATATTAGAAATAGTTTTAGTATCCGCCAAGGAAATCCGGAGTTGCAACCTGAATTTACCGATTCGTACGAAGTCACCACCATTTTGGATATTGGCAAAACATCGTTGAATTTTGGAGTGTACCACCGCTTTACTACCGATATGATTGAGCGCATCACCACGGCCGAAAGCAATGTGAATACCACCCGCCCAGAAAATATTGGAACGAATAGCACGGTGGGCATCGAGTTCAATACCAAATACACGCCCATAAATTGGCTGACGTTTAACGTCGATTTCAATTATAACAGCTTTAACCGCGAGGGGACCTTCCAGTCGCAGGTATTCGATTTTAAAGGCGACCAATGGACTTCAAAACTGATGGCAAAACTTAAATTGCCAGCCAATATCGATTTTGAGGCTACCGGAAATTACGAGTCCGAATACAAAACCGTGCAAGGTGAAAACGATGCTATTGCTTTTTTAGACCTCGGCCTTCGGAAAAAAATACTCAACGGAAAGGGCGTTTTTAGCTTAGGTGTTCGCGATGTGTTTGCCTCACGCTATTTTAAAAGTTTTACAGCACAGCAAAGCTTCACCAATTATACCGAAAGTACTCGGGGCCGTTTTGTAACATTAGGTTTTAGTTACGGGTTCGGGAAAGGGGAAGCCATGGAATATAGCGGCGGCAGGCGGCATTAAGATAGCTTGTTAGGCGTTGTGTACATTTAATTTCAAGTGTTTATCTTTGCAACAATTTGTTTTTTTATAATCGATTATTATGACATTTTACAACAAGATTAAGTGGGTATTGGGAATTTTAATAGTTTTCGTTTTAATTGTGGCCACCAATTTAATAGACCGAAACAATTTTGCCAGAGTAAAAGAGTCGGTGGAAACCATTTACGAAGACCGATTAATCGCCAAAGATTTAATTTTTGAAATGTCGCAGGCCGTGAAGGAAAAAGAATTGGCTTTGGTGCTTCCGGACACTCTGTTTTTTAAAGGCCGAAATGCCAAAGTAAACCAAGATATTCAAGGGTTAATTGACACTTTTGAAACCACCAAGCTCACTATAGAGGAAAGCAAAGTGTTTGAAACGCTAAAGGCCAACTTAAAAAAACTAAAAGGTTCTGAAACGGCTTTTGTAAGTTCGGGGTTTGCCGAAAAGAACGAGGTAACCAAGCACGTTGCTAATATTAATAATAATCTTCAAGATTTATCGGATATCCAAATTACCGAAGGCCAACGCCAAATGTCTATCAGTAAAAGAGCGCTCGATACCGTAGAATTGTTTACCCAAATTGAAATTTATATTTTGGTGTTTCTGGCCATTGTTATCCAAATTATTGTGATGTATAAGCCGAAGTCGAGTGACTCGTAATTTGCAGTTTTCAGATTATTTAATGAAACGATTGTAAAACAACAAACGCCCTTAAAAAGGGCGCTTCTGTATCATGTTTTTGTAAAATTATGGGCTTGTGCACCGGTTACCGTCTTAAGTTTACAATCTCTTAAATTTATTGAATAATCAGAAAGAACAAAAGAGTGGAGTAAGGTTAAGGTTACCGTTGGAACTTGTGATTCCGTCAACATTGATAATCCCCGCTCTTT
>JAUIKY010000004.1 GCA_030430535.1 Bacteroidia bacterium | reverse complement strand
CTCAACTGGAAACTGCTGAACAGTTTCTCCTGGTAGTTCTTTTTGCCTTGCATCCCTAAAAATAAGAACTTTCAGGCAAATCTGAAAATTTTAAACTATATTTGAGTCTTGTGCAACAGGCACAATAGCTATAAACAATTGTTATTACAGGTTTATCTTGAAAATTCCTTCGAAATTTTCAGCTTGCCGTGTACTTACTAAAGCCCCGTGTTACCCCACGCAACTGCTCATAGCCGAGACTGTTGGCAACAACCAAAGACCTCACGAAAATAGACAATGATAAATCAGAAAACATCTGTTTTTTTTGACACTAATTCTTATAGACAAATTGTTCGGAATAAAAACAAAACTGAATTATCTGAATTTTTTAATCTAGTCCATTTAGCTGAAAAAGAAAAAAACATTGAACCAATTTCCACCCTCACAGTTAATTTAGAATTATCTGCAAATTTAGTTGAGGAAAAAGACGGAATAAACTTTAAAAATTGCCTGAACAGTTTACAATTTTTGACTCAACATTGTTTCGATTCTGAAAAAGAACTAATACGAATTGCTTCTTTTCCTTTCTTTCAGATTTCTGCAATGATGTTTGGTGCTTTACCTATGGATTTTGATAAAGAGTCAAAAAGAATCTCTAAACATTTCGAATCGTTCAAATCATTTGACAAACAGCCAAATCTTTCGAACAAATTTTATGAGTTTATCAAAACAACTTTGACAAAATATGAACAAAGTTTCTCGAATAATCTTGTCGGGTTAGTAAATGCTGCCAATTATGGAATGGAACAAATTCACCCAAAAAAAGGCAAAAAAACTCGCAAGAGAATCCTAATCAAATACTTCAAGAGTGACACCTATGCACACAATTTATCTCTTAAATCTTTAAAGATTGTTGCTGAACAATTAGGAATAGAATTAGAAGAACAAGAATTTCAAAATAGAGCCCGATTTTTAAGACAGGAATTGCCTATGTCATCTGCGTTTTTTCAATGGATATTGTGTGAAATCATAACAAAAAATATCGATATGAACTCGAAAAATTCAAAAGCTAGAAGATGGAATTGGCTCTGGGATTATCAAATTTCTTTCTTGATTTCTAAAAACACAATAAACGATGGGAAAATGATTCTAGTTACATCTGACAAAGAAATAACAGAAATACTAAAAGAAAACGGACTTGAAAATAACGTAATGGATATTGAGCAATATCTTAATTTTTTAAATATAAATGGCAGCTGCCAACACCGGTAACCATCGCACAAGCCCATAATTTTGTAAAAACACGATATAAAAACGCCCACTTTAAGGGCGTTTGTTGTTTTTAATAGTTATCGCAATCTAAACCCAAACCGATTACCCAGAAGCTAAATAAGGCTAAAAACAGCTTTCAAACTGTAAATATTGGAACGCAGAATCACCTCAGATTTACCGTACTTTTCTATAAATCCTTTTACTTTTTAAGCTCTAGTTTTTCAGCAAAATAATCGCAGAAATCCTTCATGGTGGCGCTCATTTTATCGTCTTGGGTAGCGCGGTAAAAGGTATCGCTCATGGCTACTAAAGTTTGGTGGAAAAACACTTTCATTTCATCAACGGGCATATCTTTGGTCCACAAATCGATACGCAAAGATTCTTGGGCTTTTGAATCCCACACCGACAACATCATGGCTTTGGCTTCCTCATTGCTTACGCCGCCATCATTGGCGGACCAATGTAATTTTTCCGGCACGCGGTTTTCGTCCAATTCAACGTTAAGCTCTATTTTCGATTTTATATTTCCCATTACTTTTCTGGTTTAAACTTCGAGTTATTAAAAATGTCTTCGGTGCTTTTTATGAGCATCTCGTTTAAAGACACTTGGTTATTTTCCATATAGGCCCTTACAATTTGCCAACCTATGTATCTGCCCAACCTACCGGGCGAATCGGTATCGATATCCTCCAAATAAAATTTACTGAAAGGCGCCGGGTTTATAAAACGCCCGGGCAATTTGGTATCGGTACTAAACAACAGTTCGCGCTCCACAAAATAGCGCCAAATATAACTTTCGTTGGCTTTTGCCCAATCGAGTTCGGCTTCGGTATAAGCTATTTTTTCGGCATCGGTTTTAAACGGAATGACGGCATCTTTAAAATACAATTGTTTGCCGTAGTAAACCATTTCGTCCAACAGCGTTTTGCGTTGCGGATGGAAAATTAACTTTTCGGCATAGGCCTCTGCCAAATCGACCACAATTTGTTCTTTTTTTAAATTAGCTCGGATGTATTTGGGAATGCCCTGGTAAAATTTATGGTCGTCTCCCAAATACGAATCCAACGCAATTAGCGCAATGGTATCGGTAACAATAACACTGTTTCGGTAATCCACATCGTTAGTCACCGTAATAACACGCGGCGCACTAAACTGCGGAAAATAATATTTTAAATGATTGAACAACGATTCAATTTCGGCCTCTTCATTATTAAAATTCGGGTAAGCTTTTTCAACCTCATTAAGCAACTCTATTTGAAGAGTATCAGTCTTTCGGGCTAGCCAAAAAGAATCGGTGTACTTTTGCGGAAACATAAACGGATAGGCTTGCTTGAGTTTAGGAAAACTTTCGGCATCCGCATTTTTAAATAGTTCTTCAAATCGTTCTACCTCAATATCCGTATTTATTTGGGCTATTTCGGCCTCCAAAGCACTTTCCTTTTTACAGGAACCCACCAAAACAAGCATAAAAAACAGGGATAAAGCAGACTTCATAAAAAACTTAAAGGTCATAAATTTTTATAAATTGGGCGTATAGGCTATTTTTGTTTGCAAAGGTACTATTCTTAGAATTAAATTCGATTAAAATGCAAACAGAAAAAGTTGTAGATTATATTGTAAACTGGCTTAAAGATTACGCTACAAAAGCTGGTGTTAACGGATTTGTAGTGGGTGTTTCTGGCGGTATCGATTCGGCCGTAACATCCACCTTATGTGCAAAAACCGGGCTTAACGTACTTTGCGTTGAAATGCCCATACACCAAGCCGAAAGCCATGTAAGCCGTGCTCACGAACATATTGCTCAACTAAAAGAGCGTTTTGATAATGTAGATGCCACCCGTACCGACCTCACCCCTGTTTTTGAAGAATTTAAAACCGAAGTATTTCTTGATGGCGACCAAGGGACCATTGATATGGCTTTGGCAAATACCCGTGCCAGATTGCGAATGACCACCCTTTATTATTACGCCGGACTTTACAAACTTTTGGTTGCCGGCACGGGCAATAAAGTGGAAGATTTCGGAGTGGGCTTTTACACTAAATATGGTGATGGCGGCGTAGATTTGAGTCCCATTGCCGATTTGGTAAAATCGGAAGTTTACCAACTGGGCGAATATTTAAAAGTACCTGATTCTATAATGAAAGCGGCTCCCAGCGACGGCCTTTTTGGTGATGCCAGAAGCGACGAAGACCAAATTGGCGCCAGCTACCCCGAACTGGAATGGGCCATGGATATGGACAGCCAAGGTAAAACTGTTGACGATTTTACAGGTCGGGAAAAAGAGGTCTTTAAAATATACAAACGTTTTAATACTGCCAATAAGCACAAGATGATTCCCATACCAATTTGCGAAATTCCCACCAATTTACACTAAATGTTGTAAAATCTATAAAAAAGTATTACTTTTACGGCAAGCTTATTCTCTCAACCTTAACTATCTCTCAAAATAGTTTTTAAAAAAAGCTTAATTATGATTAAATTATTAATAGCAGACAACCACCCTATTACGAGAAAGGGCCTAGAGGTTCTATTCTCGGCGTCACCCAACATTAAAGTTGTTGGAAGTGTTGACAACGGCGAATCTATTTTAGAATTCGTAAAGAAAAATCCGGTAGACATCGTTTTAACCGAAGCCGACTTACCAAAACTAAACGGCTTAACCGTGCTTCGTTATTTAAAGAACGACCATCCGGATGTGAAAACCATTATTCTTAGTGCACAACCCGAAGAAGTTTATGCCATTAACGCCATAAAAGCTGGTGCTTCTGGATACATTAACAAATCGGAAAATGTGATTACCATTACCGAGGCCATCACCAAAGTTAACGACGGTGGTATTTACCTAAGTAACGAGCTAACCCAACAATTGGCATTTGGTACTAGAACCAGTAAAAGTGGTAATTATTACAAAAAGCTTTCTACCCGTGAGGCCGAAGTGTTAAAACTATTGACCATTGGTAAAAAGAACAAAGAAATATCTAAAGAATTGGATATTAACGAAAAAACCGTTAGTACGTACAAAGCTAGGCTAATGCGAAAACTAAAAGTGACCAATTTGGTAGATTTAGTTAACCAAGCCAAACTTAACCAAGAGGTATCATAATACCCTATTTAATTTTCTAGATAACAACATTTTTAGACTCGAATAGTCTTTTACTTCTTCAAGTATATTTCTATTCGAGTCTATTTTATTTTTAAGTGTTTCCTGCTGAAACTCCTTAACCTTTTGGTCGATTAAAAAGCAGCGCAAACTCAAAATGGTCTCGCTTACCAATTGGGCTACGGTATGCTCTTTCTCTTTCGGGTAGATATCCATACGATTCCAATCGTCCAAAGCATAGCGTTCATCATCCATCAGGATGGTAGTGATTTCATTGGCCATATCTTGGTCTACGGAATTGATGAAGGTTTTTAACTCAAAATCAGCATCCTGATTAAGCCGCTCGATAATGGTATAATACAAAGTTTTGAAGGTTTCATTTGAAAATTGCATTTCGTCGTCCTGCAAATCCAAAAACACCTTTTCAAAAACTCTAGCCTGCTGGATTACCGGTTCCAATTCCAAATCGCCTTTATCGTTTTCCTTTAACACCAAATCTTCAAAATCTTCGGTCTTATTTCCGTAAAGCAATAGAATTTCAATGATTTTTCGTTCCATTAAATACTGAACATCAACCTTTTTTACAGGCTGTTGTTTGATGACCTCAAAGGTCTTTTGTTCCGTTTTGTATTTTTTATTTTCCTCTTGAAACTCCTTTTTATCCATTTGTGCGAGGGTACTAAAAAGCACACTCTCGCTAATATCCATAATGCGGGCGCACTCCTGTATATAGACCTCTTTTTTGATACGGTCTGGAATTTTGGAAATACTGTTGACGATATCCCGAATGGTTTCGGCTTTTTTTATGGGATCGTTTTTAGATTCCTCATAAAGTACTGAGGCTTTAAATTGAATAAAATCCTTAGCATTTTCAGCTAAATAGTCATGGAGTTCTTCAAGTGTGTTTTGTCTTGCAAAACTATCAGGATCTTCACCTTCCGGAAAGGTACACACCCTAACATTCATGCCCTGCTCCAAAATCAAATCGATACCACGTAGCGAAGCACGCATACCCGCAGCATCGCCATCAAAAAGCACGGTGATATTTTTGGTGAGCCTATTTATTAATCGAATTTGTTCTGAAGTTAAGGCCGTTCCAGAAGAGGATACCACGTTTTTTATACCGGTTTGGTGAAATTGGATAACATCGGTATAGCCTTCAACCAAATAGCAATTATCTTCTTTGGCAATACTTTGTTTGGCATCGTAAATACCGTAAAGCACTTTACTTTTATGGTAAATATCACTTTCTGGGGAATTGAGGTATTTTGCTGCTTTTTTGTCGGTAATCAAAATACGTCCGCCAAATCCCAAAACACGACCGCTCATACTTTTTATGGGGAACATAACGCGCCCCTTAAAACGGTCGAAACGTTTTTCGTCCTTTACAATAGTCAGCCCCGTTTTTTCAAGATAGTCCAATTTATAGCCTTTCTTCAGGGCCTCGTCCGTAAAGGCTTGCCACTCGTCCAGCGAATAGCCCAAATCGAATTTTTTAATGGTTTCCTCGGTAAACCCACGTTCCTTAAAATAACTTAAACCAATACTTTTGCCTTGGTCGGTTTTATGTAATATATTTTGAAAATATTTACTGGCAAACTCACTTACCAAATACAAACTCTCACGCTCATCGGCTTTTTCCTTTTGCTCGTTAGTCTGTTCGGTTTCTTCTAATTCAATATTATACTTTTTGGCCAAATACCTAATAGCTTCAGGGTAGGTAAAGTGCTCGTGCTCCATCAAGAACGATACAGCCGTACCCCCTTTCCCTGTAGAGAAATCCTTCCAAATCTGTTTTACTGGAGACACCATGAAGCTAGGTGTGCGCTCGTCGCTAAACGGACTTAAGCCTTTAAAATTGCTTCCCGATTTTTTAAGCTGAACAAAGTCGCCTATAACCTCCTCTACTCGTGCGGTTTCAAAAACTTGATCTATGGAAGATGGTGAAATCAAAATCTATTGGGTTTTATTTGGGGAGCTTAAGTAGAATTTGCAAAAACATTTTACAAATTTAAAAAAAGCATATTATTTTTTTCTCTCTATAACGTAATTCACCATCACTTTTAGTGAATTTTTGTATTCCGAATCTGGATAATCTTCTAAAATTTCAAGAGCCTCTCTCTGGAATTGCTTCATTTTTCCGATGGCATAATCCAACCCACCATGCTCTTTTACAAACGCAATAACCTCTTTAACCCGTTTGGTGTCTTTGTTATGGTTTTTTATAGAGTTTATTAACCACTTTTTGTCTTTTTTAGCCACTTGATTCAGCACATAAATTAAAGGCAAAGTCATTTTTTGCTCTTTAATGTCTATACCGGTCGGCTTACCAATTTGGGCATCGCCATAATCAAACAAATCGTCTTTTATTTGAAAAGCCATCCCGATAAGTTCGCCGAATTTCCGCATGGTCTCTACATGTAGCGATTCCGGTTTTACCGAGGCCGCCCCCAAACTGCAGCAGGCCGCTATTAAGGTTGCCGTTTTTTGGCGAATAATTTCATAATATACCTCTTCAGTAATATCGAGCTTTCGGGCTTTTTCAATTTGAAGTAATTCGCCCTCGCTCATTTCGCGCACCGCAATCGAAATGATTTTCAATAAATCAAAATCATTATTATCGATGGAAAGCAACAATCCTTTTGAGAGTAAAAAATCGCCAATCAATACCGCTATCTTATTTTTCCAAAGGGCATTCACCGAAAAGAATCCACGGCGGCGATTGCTATCGTCAACCACATCATCGTGCACTAAAGTGGCCGTGTGTATCAATTCAATAACCGAAGCCCCTCTATAAGTACGCTCACTCACCTCGCCATTCGATACCATTTTAGAAACCAAAAACACAAACATGGGTCGCATTTGCTTCCCTTTTCTGTTTACAATGTAATGGGTAATACGGTTAAGTAAAGCCACTTTACTGGACATGGAAAGTTGGAACTTTTGTTCGAAGAGATCCATCTCGAAAGCAATGGGCTGTTTTATTTGCTCGACTATTTTCAATTTTGAGTCCTTTTAGCAAACCTAGAAAAAAGTATTCATTCATTGAAAATATTTTTCTTAATAATATTCTTTTCGGATCAAAGACTTTTTCCTTAGAGTTAACAATACATATTAACCCTATATATTTTTGATAAAAAATGAAAATAATGAAAATAGTAATTACACTTGCCCTAAGTTTAATGCCCCTTATTTATCACGCGCAAATTTTATCGGAAGGATTTGAAAATGTATCCGAATTATCCGGGTGGGACATCATAAATGTAAGCAATCCTGAAGGGTATTACACATGGCAACAAGGTAAAGGTGCCAGCGGTTTGGGATCCCAAAACGGATCCCAAACCTCATACATTGCGAGTAATGCCAATGCCACCAAAAATACTGGTACAATAAGCGATTGGTTAATACTACCCGTTTTATCACTTAAAGATGGTGATAAAATATCCTTTTACACTAAGGCTGCCGATCAAACAATTCATCCAGACCGATTGGAGGTAAGATTCAGTAAGAATGGCAGTAAATCAATTCCACCAAGTTCAAGCAACGATTTAGGAGATTATACAAATTTAATATTGGAAATCAACCCTGAGCTCATAATCAACACCTACCCTACTTCATATACCCAATTTCAAGCTGAATTATCTGGCATAGGTGCTTCCCCCATAGATATACGAATTGCTTTTAGGTATTATGTAACAGACGGTGGCCCCGATGGGGAAAACTCAAATGGAATTGCCATTGACAATGTTGAAGTTACCGGTGCAACCCTTGGAAAAGAAAGCTTGTCCAAAATTATCAAAACTCATTTTTACAATCACGAGTCTAAACTTTTATCCCTGAAATTTAACAACCGTAAGATTGAGAGAATCGAACTTTATAATTTATCAGGTAAAAAGATAATGGAAAAAAAAGCGTTGAATACCACAGAACATCATTTCAACGTTAGCAACTTAATCGATGGCGTATACATTATTAAAGTTTCTACTGATGATACTATTGAAAATTTAAAATTCACAAAGTTTTAAATAAACCAACAAAGTTTGAATACCGATATTACTTTTTATTAGCCAATTGCCCACAAGCGGCATCGATATCCTTGCCACGGCTTCGGCGAACGGTTACGGTAATATTATTGGCTTCGAGTACCTGCACGTACATGTCCAAGGCTTTTGAATTTGCTTGCTGAAATTCACCATCGTCAATAGGGTTGTACTCAATAAGGTTCACTTTACTGGGGGCAAATTTGCAAAAATCCACCAATGCATCGACATCTTTTCTTTTGTCGTTGATGCCATCCCAAACCACATATTCGTATGTAATTCTGTTTTTGGTTTTGGCGTACCAGTACTGCAAAGCTTCGCGTAAATCGTTCAACGGAAAAGTTGAGTTAAACGGCATAATGCTGGTTCGCACCTCATCGATTGCCGAATGTAATGATACGGCCAATTTAAACTTCACCTCGTCATCGGCCATTTTTTTTATCATTTTGGGCACTCCAGATGTTGAGACCACAATACGCTTTGGCGACATGCCCAAACCTTCGGGCGAGGTAATTTTTTCGATGGCTTTTAAAACATTGTTGTAATTCATAAGCGGTTCGCCCATGCCCATAAAAACAATATTGCTCAACGGACGGTTGTGGTACAAACGGCTCTCGTTGTCTATGGCTACTACTTGATCGTAAATTTCATCAGGATTCAAGTTGCGCATGCGTTTTAAACGTGCCGTTGCACAGAACCGGCAATCTAAACTACAGCCCACTTGGCTGGAAACACAGGCAGTAGTACGAGTTGACGTAGGAATCAATACCGACTCGACCACCAAATCGTCATGCAAACGCACGGCATTTTTTATGGTGCCGTCGCTACTTCGCTGCATCATATCCACCTTGATGTGGTTGATTACAAAATGGTCTTCCAGCATCTGGCGGGTGCTTTTTGAAATATTGGTCATATCATCGAAAGTATGCGCCGATTTTTGCCAAAGCCACTCATAAACCTGATTGCCACGAAAGGCCTTATCGCCTTGTTCAACAAAAAAATTGCGAAGTTGTTCTTTGGTTAATGCCCGTATGTCTTTTTTCTTGGTTTCCATGCGTGTGCAAAAATAAGAAAAGGCTGCCTTATTTTTTAAGGCAGCCTCTGGTTTTATTAATTCTGAGTTAACTCTGAATTATAAGATAAGCATGGCATCGCCATAGCTATAGAATTTATACTTTTCCTTAACGGCTTCTTCGTAGGCACGCTTTATGAAATCGTGACCTGCAAAGGCTGAAACCATCATCAACAATGTTGATTTTGGCGTATGGAAGTTAGTTACCATACAGTTGGCTATACTGAAATCGTATGGAGGGAAAATAAATTTATTGGTCCATCCTTCAAATTCGTTAAGCATCCCGTTTGATGACACGGCACTTTCAATGGCGCGCATCGCTGTAGTACCCACAGCACAAACACGACGTTTTTCCTGAATGGCCTTGTTTACGGTTTGCACCGCTTTTTCGTCAATTTTCAGCTCTTCGCTGTCCATTTTGTGTTTCGATAAATCTTCAACCTCAACTGGATTGAAGGTTCCTAAACCAACATGAAGTGTTACTTCGGCAAAGTTAATGCCTTTAATTTCTAAACGTTTCAACAAGTGTTTTGAGAAGTGAAGCCCCGCTGTTGGCGCTGCTACAGCGCCTTCATTTTTTGCAAAAATGGTTTGGTAACGGTCCTCATCTTCTGGCTCTACATCTCTTTTAATGTATTTTGGAAGTGGTGTTTCCCCAAGTTCGTTCAACTTTAAACGGAACTCGCGGTACGATCCGTCATATAAAAAACGTAAGGTACGCCCTCTTGAAGTGGTGTTATCAATCACTTCGGCCACCAAGGTTTCATCGTCACCAAAGTACAATTTGTTACCAATTCTTATTTTTCTGGCCGGATCAACCAACACGTCCCACAAACGCTGTTCTTCATTAAGCTCGCGCAATAAGAACACTTCAATTCTTGCCCCTGTTTTTTCTTTGTTTCCGTATAATCTGGCTGGAAATACTTTGGTGTTATTCAGAATCAATACGTCATCTTCGTTAAAATAGTCGATTAAATCCTTGAACATTTTATGCTCGATGGTTTGTTCCTTTCGGTTTAAAACCATTAAGCGCGATTCATCTCTATTTTCCGCTGGATATTCTGCTAATAATTCGTTCGGTAAATCGAACCCAAAGTTTGATAATTTCATGTGTTATATTTTAGAAAGTTGCAAATATACAATCTCAACACAGGGGTTGTCAAGTAAATGCGTGATTATTATTTGCTTATTTGAAAACCAATAGCCTCTAAATCGTCCCAAAACGTAGGATAGGATTTTGAAACCACCATGGCATCTTCAATAACCAAATTGGTTTTTAGCGCTAACGGCGCAAAAGCCATGGCCATTCTGTGGTCGTTGTATGTGGCAATGGGCACCATCTCCTTTATGTTTTTAGATGCTGAAAGGTGTAAAGATTTATCGGTTATTTTTACTTCACCTCCCAATTTTTCAATTTCGGTTTTTAAGGCCACCAATCTATCGGTCTCTTTAATTTTCAAAGTATGAAGCCCTGTTAAATCGCAAGGTATCCCCAAAGCAAAGCAAGTTACTGCTATAGTTTGGGCAATATCGGGTGCGTTAACTAAATCTAAGGTCAATGGTTTTACTTCTTTTTCTTCCTTCTTCAGGGTCATGGAATTGCCATCGAAAACGGTGGACACCCCAAAATGTTTATAGATTTCAACCAAAGACGAGTCGCCCTGAAGTGAATTTTCTTTGTAAGACGACAACGTAATTTCTGTACCGGGCTCGCAAAGGGCCACAATGCTGAAATAGTAAGACGCCGAAGACCAATCGGACTCCACCACCAATGTTTTAGGCGCTAAGGGTTTTGAAACGGGTTTTACGGTAATTACATTCCCAACGAATGAAGACACCACGCCTATTTCATCTAAAAGTGCCAAAGTCATTTTTATATAGGGCACCGAAGTAATTTCGCCTTTAAGGGTCAACTCAACTCCATTTTCTAATTTTGAAGCAATCAATAATAAAGCCGAAATGTACTGGCTACTCACGTTGGCCTGTAACGACACTTTGTTTTTAGTCAGCTTTTTACCTTGAAGCTTTATGGGTGGATACCCTTCGTTTTCTTCGTAGCTGATTTCTGCCCCCAATTCCTTTAAAGCCTCAACCAAAATTTTAATGGGGCGTTCTTTCATACGTTTCGAGCCCGTTAAAATAGTTTCGCGCCCTTCCTGAATGGAAAAATAAGCTGTTAAAAAGCGCATGGCCGTACCAGCATGATGGATGTCGACTATTTTTTCTTCGGAAGAAAGTGCGTTGGTCATTAAGTTACTATCATCAGAATTTGAAACATTTTCAAGTTTAAACTCTGGATACAAAGCTTGCAAAAGCAACAATCGGTTCGATTCGCTTTTTGAGCCCGTTATGGTAACTTCAGATTGACGGTTTGTGATTTTGGATTTATGAAGAGTGATATTCATTTTATAATATTAAAAAACGCTTCTAAAATTAGAAGCGTCAAATATAATTATAAATTATTTCAATTTCTGGTTATTGTGATGCCGATCATGGTCGCGCTTGGCTTTTTTATCCATTCGCTTGTCGAATGCTGCCTGTAAATCAACTCCCGTTTGGTTGGCTAGGCACAGCACAACGAAAAGTACATCGGCCAATTCTTCTCCCAAATCTTTGTTCTTGTCGCTTTCCTTTTCACTTTGTTCACCATAACGGCGGGCAATAATTCGTGCCACTTCGCCCACTTCTTCTGTAAGCTGGGCCATGTTGGTCAATTCGTTAAAGTAACGTACACCATGGTTTTTTATCCAATCGTCAACTACTATTTGTGCGTTTTTAATATCCATTATACTTTGGTTAATACAATTTGTTCTGATTCTTTTTCTATCAGTTTGCTAAAATAAGTATTCGAGAAATAAAAACCCGCATGAAACACATTTATAGTATGCTCGATAATTTATAGTTGGTTCTTTATTAGTACCGCTTTGGCATTGTCCATTTTTGAAACTTCTTTATAAAACTCCCTAAAGGCATTGTAATCTTCTTTAGGGTAGTTGCCATCGTTTACCGTGAATGTTCTTTTATAAACTATTTTATTGGCTTCGTTTTTGGCGAACGAGGCTTTATAGCTTCCAAATTTATTTTCAATGGCAATATTCTTCGGAAGCGACTCCACAGTATATTCGGGCGGTAAACTAATTTCTACTTCGTCATTGTCAATAAACCCTCTTCTTATTTTCAAAGGATATTTTCTATCGGCGTAACGATCTGGCACATGAGTACTTCTATTGAACGCATTAACGGTAAGCAACATTCTGTTTCCAGCTTTTTTGGTGTAATTTGTGGCCTTAAAACTTATGTTTTCATTGAATGCAATATTCGATTTATCATTTTCAACAGTCATTTTATTAATAGACAGACTATTTATGTACTTCCACCTTTTTTTGTAGTGCATATCCAAATCACGTTCGGTTTCGGTTTCCAACCAATATTTATCGTCATATTGAATACCTTTTGAAGCCACTTGGATTTCTGCTGCAATATCACCTTTGCTACTTAAAGCATAATTTCCTTTTATAAGCTGGGTGTTTTCGCCCGTGGTGTATTTTTTGGTGTGTTCAATTTTTCCACCATCGGGCATTATTACCAGTGCGTCCCTATCATCTGTAAAGTCGCCAATAAAACCAAACGGAAGCTTTTGGCTAGTACATTCTAACCACAACGTTTCTCCGTTATTGGGAATGGACAAAATAACGTGATTGCCCTGCATGGCAGCGAAATCCTTTTCGAAATTACGCTGCGATTTCCCTGCATAAATCACACTATAATAAGATTCTACACCTACGGCTTTTAATAAAGACATGGTATAATTGGTCAACCCCTTGCAGTCGCCATACCCCAAAGCATCAACCTCTGAAGCCTTAAATGGTTTCCAACCACCAATCCCCACTTGTACGCTAATGTAGCGCACTTTGTCTTGTACGTATTGGTAGATTTTCTTGGCTTTTTCTAAATCACTCGTTTCGTTTTTAACCAGTTCCCGTACTTTTTTTATGGTGCTTTCGGGCAAATCGTGCGTTTCTTTTATAATGTCGTGGTACATCCATTTCCCAAAAGCATCCCAGTCTTCCACCTCGGCCCCAACGCCTTCTAGTGTAAATTGCTGGGCCGCAAACAACACTTTAGGTGCTATATCGACCAACGAAGGACTATAGTCTTCTGATTTAAACGACGCAAGATTTTTTATTTGATAGGATATCATCTCCGCACCCAAACTTTTTTCGACTTCAAACCCTTCAAGATTCTTTTCTTTTTTTCTGATATTAATATTTTCGGGGCTGCTGATAGTATAGCGACTATTTTCAACCGCAACAAAATAATCGGAAACCGGTGTAAACGAGGGTATAAAAGCGGTGTTTTTGGTTACGGTTTCACAAATGAATTCGACGGTGTAAGGGTAATCGGTTGGGGTGTATTCCAAAAATTTCACCCTAGAATCGGTGTACAACGTCCCTCCATCAACCGCACTAACATCCTTAAAATCTTTTTTTCGCACCTTTTTAATGTTGGCACCAAACTTATTATACACCAACACCTCAAGCTCTTTTATTTTCACATTATCATCATAGTGCACATAGGCATCAACAGCGCTGTTTCCAGCTTTGTTCATAACCGTAACAATACGCTTATGCTTGATAACCATTTCTTCTGAAGACACCAAACTGATATCCATTTCACTTAACCTAATTACAGCATTGGCTTGTTGTGAAAGCGAAGAAGGAATGGTTAAGCTGGTATATAAATTGCTTTGCGAAAAACTTTGAAAAAAGACAAAAAGGACAATAAGTTTGGGGAGAAACGTTAATGGCATAAATATATTTTAAATAAATTCCGAATAAAGGTAAACAAAGCCCAATCGACAAAAGATGAGGCTTATCATGATTCCCTTTATTTTATGTCCTTAATTTTAAGGATTAAAAATCTTACGGACAATATAAGAAAACAAGGAATAAAAATATATTTAATTTCGCTAAAAAGCACTTTTATTCCCCGAGAGGAAAAAAAACGTTCCAGCCCAATGGGCGATACTTTTATGTCGCGAAAAGGAAAAAAATAACGTTCGTTATCAAAAGGAATAAAAAAGCCAACTCCCCGCCCGCCCGATGTCATGGCGTCTAAAACACCATGTGACAATGTTGACAAAAAGATAACAGTAAACCACAATAGTTTGTGATTTTCACCAAAAGAAAACATTAAAACTAGTGCCCAAATAAACGCAAAAACAATGGAATGCGTAAACCCGCGATGCCCTAAAGGATGCTCGTAATGGATACCCAATTGAAAACTGATAACATCAAAATCGGGTAAGATGGTTGAAAATATAGCCGCCAAAAGCAACCATTTAGAATTTTTGGTATCCAGTAATTTGGACAAAGTAAACCCTACTGCGCTATGCCCAAAAACGGAAGCCACTATGCTTTGTTTTTAGAGTCAATAATGATGGTAACCGGGCCATCGTTTAAAAGTTCCACTTTCATATCGGCACCGAATTCACCTGTTTGAACCGTTTTGCCCAAATCGGTTTCAAGTTGTTTTACAAAGGCCTCGTATAACGGAATCGCCACATCGGGCTTGGCCGCTTTTATATAACTGGGGCGGTTTCCTTTTTTGGTGGCCGCATGCAAGGTAAATTGACTAACGGCAATGGCATCGCCGTTGGTTTCTTTAAGCGAGCGGTTCATCACCCCGTTTTCATCATTAAAAATGCGGAGGTTGGCTATTTTGTTCGATAGCCATGTAATGTCTTCGGCAGTATCTTCATCAACTATTCCCAATAATATCAATAATCCATTGTCGATTGAAGCTACTTTTTGCCCTTCAATGGTTACGCTGGCTTTTGTTACTCTTTGTATAACTACTTTCATTTCCTATCACTAACCTTTTCTACTTTGCTTGTACTCAGCTCAAGTTCGGAAAGGGGATTTTTATATTTTGAAAAGTCTTCCCCTTCGGGGAAGATTTAGATGGGGCTTATTCCCAAATATCGGTTCTGTAATGTTCGTCTTCACCTTCAATAATCTGTAAATAACTGCGGTATCTACTGTATTCTATTTCGCCTTCTTCCAAAGCATTTTTAACGGCACATTTGGGTTCGTTGATGTGCAAACAATTGTTGAACTTGCAATCTTGCTTTAGGGCAAAAAACTCCGGAAAATAATCGCCCACTTCTTCCTTGTCCATGTCCACAATACCGAATCCTTTTATTCCTGGGGTGTCGATAATTTTAGCTCCGAAACTTAAATCGAACATTTCCGCAAAGGTGGTAGTGTGCTGCCCCTGCATGTGTTGGGATGAAATTTCTTTGGTTTTTAGGTTTAAACTGGGCTCGATGGCATTTACCAAAGTGGATTTCCCTACACCCGAATGCCCCGAAAACATACTCGTTTTGCCCTGCATCAAGGCTTTTACTTTATCGACATTCTTTCCAGTTTTGGCCGAAACCCCAATACATTCATAACCTATTTTTCGGTACACGTGTGCCAAATATCGTACTTCATCAAGGGTGTCTGGATCGTACGCATCTATTTTGTTGAAAAGCAAAACCGCTTTTACCGAATAGGCCTCGGCCGTAACCAAAAACCGATCGATAAAACTGGTTAGTGTGGGTGGGTTATTGATGGTTATCATCAAAAAAACCAAATCCAAATTAGCCGCAATCACGTGGGTTTGCTTGGACAGGTTAACCGATTTGCGAACGATATAATTCTTACGGTCGTGAATGTTGTAAATAATGCCCGACTCTTGGTTGTTATCGGCTTCCAATTCAAAATCTACCACATCACCAACAGCAATGGGATTGGTACTTTTTATGCCCTTTATACGGAACTTCCCCTTAATTCGGCACTCGTAAGTATTACCCAAATCGGTCTTTACGGTGTACCAGCTTCCTGTAGATTTATAAACGCGCCCTGTCATTAAAAACAATTAATTATTCTGCAAATTAACAACTTTTCAAATTAAGAAAAAGATTATCTTAGTTACCATAACCTAAAAAAACAACCTCATCATGAAAAAAATTTCAATGGCATTAATCGTTATGCTATTTGCTTGTATCGACATTAACGCACAAGTGGAGTACAAAGTCATTACCAGTATTGAATCTATTGTTCCTAACGGCTTGGGGCGCTCCAGAATTATTAGTGCCAACGAAGAAAAAGACTTTGAAGAGTTTACATCTACCCAAACGGAAGAAGACCACACCCGAAATAAATCGTCTAGAAGCGAAATTAGGGTAAAGGATTTTGATGAAACCAAATTGCTGAACTTTTATAATATTGGCGGTATTCGGTTTCAAAATATTGCTGCCAACGATGCAGTGATTTCTTCAAAAATAAATGCCATGATTGAGCAGGGCTGGGAATTGGCATTTGTAACCAGTGCCGTTGAGAGTGATGCCGGAAAAGATGACGGACAAGGGATTTTTATTACTCGATATATTTTTAAACGAAATAAACAGTAACACTTTTTTAGGAAACGAAAAAGCCTCGCAATTGCGAGGCTTTTTTTGTTTTACCAAGATTATTATCCGTTAATAATCTTCTCTTGATGATTGATAGATTCTTGGTGAATGGCTTTGAACATTTTTAAAATGAACTCTTCACTTAAGCCGTGTTGCTCTCCTTCCAATACCATTTTACCTAAAATTTCGTTCCAACGTTTCGATTGTAAAACCGCTACATTTTTCTCTTTTTTAAGGGCTCCAATGCCATCGGCAGCTTTCATTCGCTTACCTAACAAATCAATAATTTGGTTATCAACCACATCAATCTGTGCTCTTAAAAGCCCTAAAGCTTTATTGTAGTCTGCTTCAGAATCAGTCTCTTTTCTAATTTTCAAATCTTTCATGATCTGAACCAAAGCTTTTGGTGTTACCTGCTGTGAAGCATCACTCCAAGCGTTATCTGGATCGTAGTGGGTTTCGATCATTAATCCATCGAAATTCAAATCCAATGCCGTTTGCGATACATCGAAAATCATATCGCGTTTTCCTGTAATGTGCGACGGATCGTTAATTAAAGGAATATCTGGGAATTTATTTTGAAACTCGATAGCCAATTGCCACTCTGGGTTGTTTCTGTATTTGGTTTTTTCGTAAGTAGAGAATCCTCTGTGGATAGCTCCAATATTTTTAACTCCCGAAGAGTAGATTCTTTCAATACCACCCAACCACAAAGATAAATCTGGGTTTACCGGGTTTTTAATTAATACAGGCTTATCGGTACCTTCAAGCGCATCGGCAATTTCCTGCATAATGAACGGGCTCACGGTTGAACGTGCTCCAATCCACAGCATATCGATATCGTGCTCTAAAGCCAATTTTACGTGTGCTGCATTGGCCACCTCGGTACAAACTTTCATACCGGTTTCGGCCTTTACTTTTTGCAACCACTTCAATCCTAATGCTCCAACGCCTTCAAAGTTTCCCGGACGGGTTCTAGGTTTCCAGATACCAGCTCTAAAATAGTTTACATCGGTATCTTTTAGCTCGTGGGCTATTTTTAAAACCTGCTCTTCGGTTTCGGCGCTACATGGCCCTGCTACTACTAACGGATGATCTAGTTTTAAATCATCCAACCATGCTCTCATTTCTTTTGTGTTTTCCATAATGTAATAAAAATTCAATTTTTAAATTCCAAATCCCAAAATCTACCAGTGGGAATTTAGGATTTTAAATATTGGTATTTGCTGTTAATGTATTCCGTTTAAAATATCTTTTATATGATTCGTGTCTTTCATTTCGTTAAAAACGCCTTCAAAATCATCCTGCTCCATCATCTCCTTGAAATGTGATAGGTTGGAGATGTACTCATCTAAAGTTTCGATAACGTTTGTTTTATTTTGTCGGAAAATCGGGGTCCACATTTCGGGTGAGCTTTTTGCCAAACGTACCGTTGATGCAAATCCACTTCCCGCCATATCGAAAATATCGCGTTCGTTTTTTTCCTTTTCTATGACCGTTTTGCCCAACATGAACGAACTGATGTGCGATAGGTGCGACACGTAAGCAATATGCTTATCGTGGGCCTCTGGGTTCATGTAACGAATACGCATACCGATATCGGTAAACAATTTCAGTGCCTTTTCCTGTAGTTTAAAGGTGGTTTTTTCAACCTCGCAAACTATGTTGGTTTTTCCCACGAACAACCCTTCCATAGCGGCACTAGGCCCCGAATGCTCGGTTCCGGCTATGGGATGCATCGCCAAAAAATTACGGCGCTTGGGATGGTTTTCAACTGCTCTGCAAATATCTACTTTTGTTGAGCCGGCATCGACCACCAAAGCGGTATCGGGGATTTTATCCAAAACCGTGGGCAACAATTTCACGGTAGCGTCAACAGGAATGGAAATGATAACCAGATCGGCATGTTCAACATCATCCAAGGTGGCTTTTTCATCGATTAGCTTCAGTCGCAAAGCTTCATCTAGCGTCGATTCCTTTCTGCTCACACCATGAATCACCACACCGGGGTTATTCTTTTTAATGTCGAGAGCCAAGCTTCCGCCAATTAATCCAACTCCTATTGCGTATATATTTTTCATAATAAGCCCCTAGCCCCCGAAGGGGGAACTCTTACTCGGGTGTGTTATTTTTGTTATTTACTCCTTTTTTTAATGTCATCTTAAATACTGTTTACTGTTACTGAGACTGCAAACTGAATACTGCCAACTTTACGATACTCTTTCAATAGCTTCTTCCAAAACTTCGGTTGGAGCACATAACGAAAACCTAATATAGCCTTCGCCTTTTGTGCCGAAAATGGTTCCTGGTGTTATAAAAATGTGGTTATCCTTTAACACCAAATCGATAAACTCTTCAGACTTTAAGTATGCTGGCAACTTGGCCCAAACAAACAATCCCGAAGCATTCTTGTCGTAGGTGCAATTAAGCGCATCGGCCAATTTCCAAACCAATTGACGACGCTCTTGGTACACATTATTCAACGTGGCAAACCACATGCTGGAACACTTTAAAGCTTCAACCGCCCCTTTTTGTATGCCGTAAAACATACCCGAATCCATGTTGCTCTTCACCTTTAAAATATTGTTGATATGGGTGCTATCGCCAACCACCATACCTACACGCCAACCGGCCATATTGAAGGTTTTGCTCAACGAATTAAGCTCTAAACAAACTTCTTTAGCGCCTTCAACACTTAAAATACTTTTTGGCGAATTGTTCAAAATGAAGCTGTACGGGTTATCGTTTACAATTAAAATATTGTTTCGCTTGCCAAAAGCCACCAAATCTTCAAACAAGGTTTCGGTGGGATTCGCTCCAGTTGGCATGTGCGGGTAATTTACCCACATCAACTTCACTTTGCTTAAATCCTGTTTTTCCAAAGCTTCAAAATCGGGCAGCCAATTATTGGCTTCATCCAATTCATACAGTACACCTTTCGCACCAACCAATTTAGTTACCGATTGATAAGTGGGGTATCCCGGATTGGGAATCAACACCTCATCGCCTTCATTCAAATAAGCCATAGAAATGTGCATAATACCTTCCTTGCTTCCCATTAACGGCAACACCTCGGTAGCTGGGCTCAAATTCACCGAAAAATTCAATTTGTAGAATTTGGCCATGGCATCCCTCAACTCCGGCAAACCTTGGTAGCTTTGGTATTTGTGTGCCGCAGGATTTTTAAAACTGTCCATTATTGCATCAATCACCTTTTGCGGTGGTTGTAAATCGGGGCTACCAATACCTAAATTGATTACGGGCTTACCGTTTGCAATAAGCAAATTTACTTCCCTTAATTTTTTTGAAAAGTAGTATTCCTCAACGGTCTGTAACCTGTTAGCTACCTGTATCATAACTTGGCGTTTTTATATTCACCTAAAACTTTAAAGCCTTCGGCCATTATATCTATCAACGATTTTGCTTTTTTGAAATCGTTGTACGTTTCAAAAGTAACATCAACAAAAAAGGCATATTTCCATGGGGTTTCAACAATGGGCAACGATTGGATTTTGGTTAAATTCAATCGGCAATCGCTCATCACGTTTAAAATGGCCGCCAGACTGCCACGCTTGTGGTTGGCTTCAAACTTAACCGACGCTTTGTTGATTTCGTTCTCGGGCACTTCAGAATTTACACGCTTTACAATTACAAAACGGGTTTCGTTGTGCTTTATGGTTTGTATGCTGTGAGCCAAAATATCCAACTCGAAAATCTCGGCAGCCGTCGCACTGGCAATGGCACCGATGCCTTTCAATTCCTGCTTACGGATGCGCTCTGCTACCTCGGCGGTATCCTTATCCTCAACCAATTTAATGTGCGGATGTTGTTTAAAAAACTCCTTACACTGCAACAATGCCATAGGGTGCGAATACACTTCTTTTATATCGCCTATCCTTTGCCCAGGCCATGCCATTAAATTGTGCTGAATATCCAAATAATGCTCGCCCACAATATGCAACTTATACTTGTCGATAAGCGCATAGTTGGGGATTATTGACCCTGCAATAGAATTCTCCAGAGCCATAACCGCCGCATCGCTTTCGCCCGTTATCAAAGAATCTACCACCCTATCGAAAGTTAAACAATCGATACAGTCTACCGGTTTTTCAAAAAATTGCTGCGACACAATATGATGAAAAGACCCTTTAATACCCTGTATGGCCACCGTTTTTATCACAGTTTTCTATTATTTGTTTTTAATGTCCAGTTTAAAAATTTCAACCACTTGTTGACAAAAAAAAGTCCCGATTTTCATCGAGACTCATATTCAAATTTATGCTTATAAATTATACATACAACGCCTCGTTTCTTCCGCTAAAAAAGAAATAGTTGTTAAAATATGTATAATAAACTGTTGTTGTCATAATTACGGCGCTAAAGTAAATATTATTTTAGGAAATAAAAACACAATAAAATCTTTTTTTCGATTTTTTTAAAAGTTTTAAAGATTTTTAGGCAAACGCTACTTTGCATTAGATAATCATTATTTTTGAAGAAACAATTTTAAATATGTCTATTGAAGTAGCAGGGGTTTCAAAATTATACGGAAAACAAAAAGCGTTGAACAATGTGTCCTTTGTGGTTGAAAAACCAGAAATAGTTGGTTTTTTGGGGCCTAACGGTGCCGGAAAATCGACCATGATGAAAATATTGACCACTTTCCTCAATGCCGATTCAGGAGAAACCAAGGTAAATGGCTACGATGTAAACCAAAATGCCAAACAAGTGCAACAAAGTGTTGGCTATTTACCAGAACACAATCCGCTTTATTTAGATTTATACATAAAAGAGTACTTGGCATTTAACGCGAATATATACGGCGTGGGCAAAAACCGTATTGAAGAAGTTATCGAATTAACGGGGCTTACTCCCGAAGCTCACAAAAAAATTGGTCAGCTTTCAAAAGGCTATCGCCAGCGTGTGGGCTTGGCCAATGCCCTATTGCACGACCCAGATGTGCTGATTCTCGATGAGCCTACCACGGGACTCGACCCAAACCAACTTATCGATATTAGGAATTTGATAAAGTCCATCGGAAAAACAAAAACCGTTTTCCTTTCTACCCATATTATGCAGGAAGTTGAGGCCATGTGCGACCGCGTTATCATTATCAATAAAGGTAAAATTGTGGCCGACAAAAAACTGAAAGATTTACGCGACGAAAAAGAGCAAGTGGTGATTGTAGAGTTCGATTATCGGGTTGAAGATGCCTTTTTGTTGAACTTGCCAAAAGTAAAACAAGTGGCGAACACCTATGGATTTGTTTACGAAATTACGTTTAAAACCGAAGAAGATATGCGTTCGCACGTATTCGATTTTGCTCACGACAACCAATTGAAAATACTTCAACTCAACCAAAAAAATGCGAGTTTGGAGTCGCTTTTTAGGGATTTAACTTCGAATTAAAAAAATAACGGTCAATTATGATAATTGTCATCATTATTAAACACCTTGGGCTTTAATTTTGTCAACGCAATACAAAAAAAAACAATCCAACATAGTATTTTTTAATCGTTCGTAATCGATTAAACTACTGAAAAAATAAGACTAACATGAGCAAAGGAATTTATGTAGCTACCCTAGAACCCAACAGCGGAAAATCGGTTGTTGTACTTGGTTTAATGCGTATGCTTTTGGGCAAAACGGCCAAAGTGGGTTATTTTAGGCCCATTATTGAAGATACTGAGGATGGTGAAATGGACAACCATATTAACACCGTTATTTCCCATTTTGAAATTGACCTCAATTATAAAAAAACCTTTGCATTTACGCGAAACGAAGTATTAAACCTTTATAACAGAGGAAAAGCCGGTGATGTTATTGACGAGATTATCAAAAAATACAAATACCTGGAGGATAATTTTGATTTCGTTTTGGTTGAGGGCACCGACTTTTCGCATGAAAATTCCAGTTTAGAACTCGATATCAATCTACTCATTTCAAAAAACCTAGGGCTTCCCGTCATTATTGTTTGCCAAGGCGATGGCAAAATGGTATCGGAAGTGGTGGACCACGTACAGTTAGCGCACGATGCCTTTAAGGAAGAAGTCGATGTGCTTTCCATTATGGCCAATAAAATAAACCCTGATGATATTTCATCTTTAAAATCCCTTTTAAAGTCAAGAATCAATGGTGGTACCGACATCAACGTTATTCCAAAAATTGGCAGTTTGGCCAGTCCAACCATTAAGGAAATCGTAAAAACACTTAACGGCGAACTCCTTTTTGGTAAGGACATGATTAACAATCAAGCCGAAAGCTATAGTGTTGGTGCTATGCAATTGCGCAACTACTTAATCCACCTTAAAGAAAATGCCTTAGTCATTACACCTGGCGACCGTGCCGATATTATTTTAGGAGCACTTCAAGCCAATATTTCTAAAAACTATCCTAAAATATCGGGCATCGTTTTAACTGGTGGATTGATTCCGGAAGATCCTATTTTACGCCTCATTGAAGGACTTTCAAGTGTAGTCCCCATCATTAGCGTAAAAAGCGGTACGTTTTCAACTACCAATACCATCGGAAAAATAAAATCGAGGATTTACGCCGAAAACATCGAAAAGATAAACACGTCTATTGAAACTTTCGAAAAACATATTAATACCGATAAATTAGCTAACGATCTCATTACACACAAATCGGGTATTTTTACTCCGAGAATGTTCCAATACAATCTGCTTCAACGGGCTTTAAAAGACAAAAAGCACATTGTTTTACCCGAAGGCTACGACGAGCGTGTGCTGCGAGCCGCTGCACGGTTAATTCACGCCCATGTGGTCGATTTGACCTTAATTGGTGAAAAGGATAAAATTAGAGAAATCATAGAAAAACAGGACATCCCGTTAAATTTAGAAGATGTTAATGTGGTATCCCCCACTAAATCACCTCATTTTGAAGATTACGTTAACACCTTTTACGAACTAAGAAAACACAAAAACGTTAATTTAGACATGGCCAAAGACGCCATGGCCGATGTATCGTATTTTGCTACCATGATGATTCATAAAGGGCATGCCGACGGTATGGTATCGGGCGCAGTTCACACCACGGCGCACACCTTGCGTCCGGCTTTACAATTTATAAAAACCAAGCCAGGGGTGAACATTGTTTCTTCGGTATTCTTTATGTGTTTGGAAGACCGTGTATCTATTTTTGGCGATTGCGCCATCAACCCCAACCCTAATGCCGAACAGTTGGCAGAAATTGCGATTTCCTCTGCACAAACAGCCCTTAATTTTGGGGTTGAACCAAAGGTGGCTATGTTATCGTATTCTTCGGGCGCCTCTGGAAAAGGTGAAGACGTCGACAAAGTGAGACAAGCCACCGAAATAGCCAAAGCCAAAGCCCCCGAACTAAAAATTGAAGGCCCCATTCAATATGATGCGGCTGTTGATATGCGCATAGGCAAAAGCAAACTGCCCGACTCTGAAGTTGCCGGACAAGCCAGTGTTTTAATTTTCCCAGACCTCAACACCGGTAACAACACCTATAAAGCCGTGCAACGTGAAACCGGAGCATTGGCCATTGGCCCCATGTTGCAAGGCCTTAACAAACCCGTTAACGATTTAAGCCGCGGCTGTACGGCAGATGATATTTACAGCACCGTAATTATAACCGCCATTCAAGCTCAAGACCTCTAAACATGCAAGTACTCGTTTTAAACTCAGGAAGTTCGTCCATAAAATTTCAATTGTTTTCAATGCCCGAAGAGCGTATTCTTTGTTCGGGATTAATTGAACGTATTGGCATGAACGATGCCCGATTCGTTTATAATACAACCGATAATTGTATCGAATTGGAAACGCCCATTTTAAACCATAAAAAAGGACTCAAACTGCTATCGAAACAACTATTGGATTCTGAAACGGGAATCATCAAATCTAAAGAAGACATCGATATTGTTGGCCATCGCGTGGTTCAAGGAGGGGCTTTGTATGATAAAACAACCGAAATCAATTCTGAAGTCAAAGCGCACATCAATGAGTTATCGAGTTTGGCGCCTTTACACAACCCGGCCAATTTTGAAGGCATTAAGGTTGCCGAAACCGTTTTTCCTAATGCTAAACAGGCCGCTATTTTTGACACCGCCTTCCACCAAAGCATTCCGGAATATGCTTATAGATACGCCATACCCGAAGTCCTTTTTTCAAAACACAAAATACGTTTGTACGGATTCCACGGCACCAGCCATAAATACGTTTCTGAAAAAGCCATTGAATACCTCGGAAAAAGCCAGTCGAAAATCATTACCATACATCTGGGCAATGGTTGCAGCATGACAGCTATAAAAAACGGAAAAAGTATAGATCATTCCATGGGTCTCACCCCGTTGAACGGTTTAATCATGGGGACACGCAGCGGCGATATAGACCCGGCCGTTATTTTCCATTTGGCCAAAAACCTAAATTATAGTTTAAGCGAAATTGAGTCCCTTTTACTAAAAGAAAGTGGTATGTATGGGTTAACCGGGTATAGCGACTTAAGGGATGTTCAAATAAAAGCCGAACGTGGCGACAAAAGTTGCCAACTGGCTTTACAAATGAATGCCTACCGCATAAAAAAATACATAGGAAGCTACGCTGCCGTTTTAAACGGATTGGATGCCATTGTATTTACAGCGGGCATAGGCGAAAACTCAACATTTATGCGCCAATTGGTTTGTGAAGACCTTGACTTTTTAGGCATTGAAATTGACCAAGAAAAAAACCAAACCCGATCTAAAAACATTAATGACATAAGCTCGAAAAACTCAAAAGTAAAAACACTGGTAATCCCCACAAATGAGGAATTGGAAATTGCCAAACAAGCCGTAGAACTATTCGAAAATTAATCTGCCTTTGTAAAGCTCATCCACATTGACCAGTGGAGGTTGGTTTACAGAAATGACATGGCCCACACCTCGGATTACACCTGTTAATTCCTGTTGTGGGTTTACAATCATATCGTTCGAGCTTCTATTGTTTACGTTCACTTTTTGAGCCACAAGATTTCGACCTTCAAAACGCGAGTTTCCGGCCGCAAAATTGATGCTCAAATTTTCGGTTTCGCCTTCAACATAACATACTGACAAGTTATTGAAAACCACAGTCAAGTTTTGATTGTTCAATTTCAGTCTAAAATCACCCACATTAAATGTGTTCGGTGCACCGTAATCTTCAGACAACAACGTTAGGCTTGCGTAAGTTAACACCCCATCAGAACTGATATCGTATTGGGTAGAACTTCTAATTTCGGTTAGGTTTGGCGAAGTTACGTATACCTTGGTCACGCCATAATCACGCACATAGTTGCAGGTGTTGTTATCGGTTATAACAAGTCGGTTTTCAATCACCTCAACCACTACATCATTCATCAAGTTTTCTCCAGTTTCAACGATCACTTTTTGTTCTGCCCCTTGTGTAATAACCAATTCGATATCACGGTTTACCAAAATCTTGTTAAAAGAAGACACCTCAATTTCTGTCGCCTGTATTTCACCTATAGTTTGAAAGCAGTCGCCTGCATTTTCACTATCGCATGAAAACAAAACCAATAAACATAATATGTAAACTATTTTCTTCATGTTACAACCTTACCCCAATTCCAAATTCAACACCTTCAGCCTTTGCTCCATGTGATTTTAAACTTAAGGTTCCAAACCATTTTTCACCAAAATAACGCTTTAGGCCCAAACGCGTGTAAACCCGACCTTCAAAGTCGAACGGATAGTATACATAGTATCCTAACTGGGTGAGCAACGACATCCTGTTTATAAACAACTCGTGCCCGGCAAAGAGCCCAACCCGCTTGTGGTCTTCATTGCCCGATACATTTTTTTCAGGAAACGACACACTTTCATAATAAATGAGTTCCTTTAAAAAATTAGAAAAAAACACATCGGCGCCCAATTGTAACGCACTGGTTTTATTAATACGCTTATCGGCATAAGCTGAAGCTACATACATGGCAAACTGGCCACTACCAACCACATCGCTTTCGTTGATGCCGCTTCTAAACACCCAATTATATTTAATGGGTTCTGAAAACTCTTGGTCGGCTTTTTTATCAATTGTGTTTTGATATTCTGGTTCATCGGCATGTAAACTATAATTCACACCTACATTAAAAGTTATCGAATTAGTGCCATTATTAGGCGATTTTACATTTGCGTTGGAATAGTGAATGAGTGACAAACCGGCTTGCAAACCAAGTTTATCGAACAGACGTTCTTTTTTGTAATTGAGCATCACATAAGTACTGCTCATAAATTTCGAACCAAAGGCCACATTCTTAAAATTGGTTTCTTTGTGATACGGATTGGTATTATAGGCCAAACCCTGCCCAACCCGAAACATCAAATTCCTTTTTAAAAAGTAAAAATTGTAATGGGCGTACAATGAAAAGTTATTACCCAAAACCTCATTCTTTAGATTTTGATAAGCAAACGACACGCCGTAATCGGGATAATTGAAACGCTGCTCCCAATCGTTAAAACCATAGGTTTTTTTGTTCAAGCCTATAATACTTCCTTCGGGATGACCTTGTATTAAATGTAGAATTTCGTTGTTATGCAATGCAATATTTCCATAGAAATTACTAACATCCACATACCACGTATGCTGTCTTTCCTGAGAAAAAACCAATACTGAAACCAGCAGCATGATATAGGTTAAAAAAGACCGCATGACACTTAAATTTGGGGCAAATGTAACGGAATATTTAAAATAACGCCGAGGCTATAGCCTTGATGTTATCGCTCTTTCCCATGGAGTAATAATGCAAAAATGGCACACCAGCCTCTTTCAATTCCTTAGACTGCTGAATGGCAAACTCAATCCCCACTTGCCTTACTGCCTTATTGTCCTTACAATCTTCAACAGCATCAATAAGATCTTGCGGCAAATCTATTTTAAAGACCTGCGGCAAAACTTGAAGGTGGCGTTTTACGGCAATGGGCTTGATTCCTGGAATAATAGGAACAGTAATGCCAATTTCCCTGGCTTTATCAACAAAATCGAAATACTTTTTATTATCGAAAAACATCTGGGTAACCACATAATCTGCTCCGGCATCAACCTTAGCTTTTAGTCGTCTTAAATCGGTCACCAAACTGGGGGCTTCCATGTGCTTTTCTGGATAACCGGCCACACCAATACAAAAATCATAATTGTGCTCAATCTCTACACCGTCATGCAAATACTTGCCGTTATTAAGGTTTGTTATTTGCTCGACCAATTCACTAGCATAAGCATTGCCTCCTTTAGTTGCCACAAAATACGGTTCATCTTTTCTGGCATCGCCCCTTAGCGCCACCACATTATCGATACCCAAATAATGACAATCGACCAACACATATTCGGTTTCCTCTTTGGTGAAACCACCGCACAATAAATGTGGAATCGCATCAATTTTATACTTATGCATAATCGACGCACAAATACCCACCGTACCGGGGCGCATGCGGGTAATGCGTTTATCCAAAAGTCCATTGCCTTTATCAACATAAACATACTCCTCGCGCGAGGTGGTTACATCAATAAACGGTGGCTTAAATTCCATTAATGGATCGATGTTATCATACAAATCCTGAATATTGGTTCCTTTTTTTGGCGGTATCACCTCAAACGAAAACAAGGTTTTTCCGTTGGCGTTTTTTATGTGGTCTGTTACTTTCATGGTGCTTCCTTAACCCTTCCTAAAGAGGGAAAGCCCCTCCTAACCTCCCCGAAGGGGAGGAATACTTACTCGGAAGTGCTTTTAATTATTGTTTGTCAACTGTTTTTTTTTAAATTCAAAAAACTTTATTTCTTCTTACATTTTTCCTTCCTCCCATTCGAAGAGGTTAGGTGCTCTTTTTAATCGGCGATATTGGCATGCAACCATTTTCTGGCTACCTCTTTTTCGATGCCCTTTCTGTTGGCGTAATCGGTCACTTGGTCGTCGGTTATTTTACCCAGTCCAAAATACTTCGCTTCCGGATTGGCAAAATAATACCCCGAAACGGCTGCTGCCGGCCACATGGCCAAACTCTCGGTTAGCTTAACGCCTATTAGCTTTTCAACTTCCAATAGCTCCCAAATGGTTTCCTTTTCCAAATGGTCTGGACACGCTGGATAACCTGGAGCTGGACGGATTCCTTTGTAACTTTCCCTTATCAGTTCGTCATTACTCAAATCTTCATTTGGCACATAGCCCCAATGCTTAGTCCGTATTTGCTGGTGCAAATATTCGGCAAAAGCTTCGGCAAATCTATCGGCAATCGCTTGGGCCATAATGGCGTTGTAATCGTCCTGTTTTGCTTTATAGCTATCGGCCAATTCCTGTGCCCCAAAAATACCCACACAAAAGGCCCCAATATAATCGGTTTTACCACTTTCCTCTGGAGCAATAAAATCGGCCAAAGCGTGATTAGGCACGCCTTCGCGTTTACTTAATTGTTGGCGAAGTGTTCTAAACACAGCGACTTCCTTGCCCTTTTTCTTTACTGAAATATCGTCGTCGTTTATGGTGTTGGCTTCAAACAAGCCAAAAACCGCTTTTGGTTTTAAGGATTGCTTAGCGATGATTTCTTCAATCATCACCTGGGCTTCGTTGTACATAATCGTAGCCTGTTCGCCCACCACCTCATCTGTTAAAATATCGGGGAATTTACCATGCAAATCCCAGCTTCTAAAAAACGGACTCCAATCAATAAATGGCAACAGTTCTTTCAAGCTCAATTGCTTCAATACTTGCACACCCATTTCGTTGGGTTTGCTTATTTCTGAAGCTTCCCAGTCTATTTTATATTTTCGTTTACGGGCTTCCTCAATGGAGATATATGACTTTTCTTTGCCGCGTTTTAAAAACTTGGTTCGGAATTCATCATAATCCTTTTTCAGTTTGGCTACATACTCGTGCGATGTTCTTTTGTTCAGCAAATCGCCTACAACGGTTACCGCTCTTGAGGCATCGTTGACGTGAACCACGGCATTTTCATATTGGGTGTCAATTTTTACGGCCGTATGTGCTTTTGAAGTTGTTGCCCCACCAATAAGCAGTGGCAACTCAAAATTCTGACGTTGCATTTCTTTAGCTAGATACACCATTTCATCCAATGACGGCGTAATCAATCCCGATAGCCCAATGGCATCCACACGTTCTTTAATGGCGGTTTCAATAATTTTTTCTGGTGGCACCATTACACCTAAATCAACAATTTCGTAGTTGTTACAGGCCAATACCACGCTAACAATGTTTTTACCAATATCGTGCACATCGCCTTTTACAGTAGCCATTAAAATTTTACCCACAGGCTCTGATTTATCGGATTTTTCAGCTTCAATAAACGGATTGAGATAAGCCACGGCTTTTTTCATCACTCGCGCCGATTTTACCACTTGGGGCAAAAACATTTTTCCGGCACCGAACAAATCGCCCACCACATCCATACCAATCATCAAATGGCCTTCAATAACCTCAATAGGTTTATCGGCCTCTTGTCTGGCCTGCTCAACATCTTCTATTATATAGGCGTCAATACCTTTTACCAAAGCATGCGTAATACGGTCTTGTAATGGTTTTTCACGCCAAGATAAATCCACCGTTTTTTCAGCTTTGGTGCCTTTTACCGTTTCGGCAAACTCCAATAAACGTTCGGTAGCATCATCGCGGCGATCTAAAATCACGTCTTCGATATGCTCCAGTAAATCCTTTGGAATATCGTCATAAACCTCCAACATGGCTGGGTTTACAATCCCCATGTTCATACCAGCTTGGATGGCATAATATAAAAACACCGAGTGCATCGCCTCGCGGACAATATTATTCCCTCGGAAAGAAAACGACACGTTACTTACCCCACCGCTGACACTCACATTGGGCAAATTTTCACGCACCCAACGGGTGGCTTCAATAAAGTCGATAGCATTTTTTCGATGCTCGTCCATCCCCGTTGCCACGGGGAAAATATTCAAATCGAAAATAATATCTTCGGAAGGGAAACCGACTTTGTTCACCAAAATATCGTACGAGCGTTTGGCGATTTCAATACGGCGTTCGTAATTATCGGCTTGCCCCACCTCATCAAAAGCCATAACGATAACGGCGGCTCCATAGCGCAGAATTTGCTTGGCTTCCCAAATAAATTTTTCTTCACCTTCTTTTAGTGAAATGGAATTCACCACACATTTTCCCTGCACTACTTGTAGCCCGGCCTCGATGATTTCCCATTTGGAACTATCGATCATTATCGGCACACGACAAATATCGGGTTCGGCAGCAATGAGGTTTAAAAACTTCACCATGGCTTCCTTGCCGTCTATAAGTCCGTCATCAAAATTAATATCGATAATCTGGGCGCCTCCATCTACTTGATGACGTGCGATATCAAGGGCTTCATCAAACTTTTCTTCTTTAATTAACCGAAGAAATTTTCGCGACCCTGCTACATTGGTTCGTTCTCCTACATTGATAAAATTGCTGTTTTCATTCAGAACTAAAGGTTCTAAACCAGACAATTTCATATATTTTGTTTGTTTCACTTTCATTTTCTTTCTTCCATTCTAGTGAGCCCCTTCAGCTGCATTCACAGCGACAGCGCGCGGTTTATATTTTGCGGCTATATCTGCAATCACTTTGATATGCTCTGGCGATGTACCACAACAGCCACCAATAATATTGATTAAATTTTTCTTTAGATATTCTTCAATTTGCGCGCCCATTTCTTCTGGGGTTTCGTCGTATTCTCCAAAGGCATTGGGCAATCCGGCATTGGGATGAGCCGAAATGGCAAAATCGGTTTTATTGGCGATAGCCTCTAAATGCGGCTGCAATAAATTAGCTCCTAATGCGCAATTAAAACCAATAGACAGCAATGGCACATGTGATACCGAAATTAAAAAAGCCTCTGCCGTTTGTCCGGAAAGCGTCCTTCCCGAGGCATCGGTAATGGTACCGCTCAACATAATTGGAATATCGATATTTCGCTCTTCTTTTACCTCTTCAATGGCGAACAAAGCCGCTTTAGCATTAAGCGTATCGAATACGGTTTCTACCAATAAAATATCCGAACCTCCATCAATCAAAGCTTCCACTTGTTGTTTGTAGGCTATACGTAATTCATCAAAAGTCACAGCTCTGTAACCTGGGTCGTTTACATCGGGAGACATGCTCGCTGTACGGTTGGTTGGCCCAATGGAACCTGCTACAAATCGCGGCTTGTTGGGTTCTTTTTTGGTGAATTCTTCAGCAACCTCCTTAGCTATTTTTGCCGACTCGTAATTGAGCTCGTATACCAAATCTTCCATTTGGTAATCGGCCATAGCAATCGTAGTTCCCGAAAAGGTATTGGTTTCCACAATATCGGCTCCCGCTTCAAAATACTTGGCATGAATGGTTTTTATGGCTTCGGGCTGGGTAATTGACAATAAATCGTTATTGCCCTGCAACGGCACCGGAAAATCCTTAAAACGCTCCCCACGGAAATCGTCTTCAGTGAATTTATAAGCTTGGAGCATAGTACCCATGGCACCGTCCAAAACCAAAATTCGCTCTTTTAAAGCCGCTCTTATATCTGACATTTTTTTGATATTATTTTAAGTCATAATATCATCAAGAAAAGTAAAAAATACTATTCGTTATCTTTCCGCTAAGTTCCTGAACTAAATTCTGTTCAGAATAGGCGGTAGAACGTAGCACCTTCTTTACAAGTTAAAGGGTTGCCAAGGCTTCACTGGGTCTAATCCCTCTACCTTTCTTGATAACACTATTACGTTAATGAACTGTTTTTGTTCTTAAAAACCGGAATGCAAAAATAGGGACTATATTTTTGTTTTCCTATTTTATTGAATACTCTCTGTTCTATTCAAACAAAGTGGATGACAAATACCTATCGCCGCGATCGCAAATGATGGCCACTATAACGCCTTTATCAATTTTTTCGGCTACTTGCAAGGCACAATATACAGAACCGCCACTGCTCATTCCGGCGAATACGCCTTCTTCTTTGGCTAATTTTATGGTGGTGGCTTTGGCATCGGCTTCGGTGACTTCAATCACCTCATCAACTTTGCTTCTGTCGAAAAACTTGGGCACATATTCTTCGGGCCATTTTCTAATGCCAGGAATTCTGGAATTATCGTCCGGTTGCGCTCCAACAATGGTGATATCTTTGTTTTTCTCCTTTAAAAACGACGACACCCCCATGATGGTTCCCGTGGTGCCCATGGCCGACACAAAATGTGTGACTTCGCCATTGGTATCCCTCCAAATTTCTGGCCCAGTGGTTTTATAGTGGGCTTTCCAATTATCGTCGTTTTCAAATTGGTTTAAAAGCGTATAGCCTTTTTCATCGCGTAGTTTAAAAGCTAAATCGCGTGAGCCTTCAATACCGATATCAGCAGGCGTCAAAATCACCTCAGCTCCATAAGCACGCATGGTTTTAACACGTTCTTCGGTAGAGTTTTCGGGCATAATCAAAATCATTTTTAAGCCCAATAAATTAGCTATAAATGCCAATGCAATACCCGTGTTTCCACTCGTAGCTTCCACTAAAGTTCCGCCTTTTTTAATATCGCCGCGTTTTAACGCTTCGTTTATCATATTGAAAGCAGGGCGGTCTTTTACACTTCCTCCGGGATTATTCCCTTCTAATTTTAAAAATAACCGCACGCCCTTTTTTGAAATAAGGTGCGTAGCTTCCACCAATGGCGTGTTGCCTATTTGACCAATAATACTATTCTCGTATGCCATTCTTTTTGGGTCTGATTTTTATTTCTGTTTGATAGGTTACCAATGAATTTTCCGGAACCGATTCGGTAATCCAAACGTTGGCACCAATAATACTGTTTTTTCCGATTACGATGTCGCCACCTAAAATAGTAGCATTAGCGTAAATGCACACGTTATCTTCAATGGTTGGGTGGCGTTTGGTTGAAGCTAAATCTTTAGCCACCGAAATACCGCCCAAAGTAACCCCTTGATAAATTTTAACGCTATTTCCAATAATGGAAGTTTCACCAATAACAATACCCGTGCCGTGGTCGATGTAAAACGAATCGCCAATGGTTGCTCCGGGGTGGATGTCAATCCCAGTGATACCGTGAATGTATTCACTCATCATTCTTGGTAAAATATGAACGCCCAACTTAATTAAGGCATGACTCAAACGATAAATGGATATCGCATGGAAACCGGGGTAGGCCATGTAAATTTCGGCCAAACTGTGAGACGCTGGATCGTTGTTTTCAAACGCAATGGCGTCGGCATCCAACTTTTTTCTGATGGCAGGCAATTCGGTTTTAAACTGTTCCCAAATTTCTTTTCCGTTTTCAATCTCTAAATTGGAAACGATTTTTAAAAACGTCTCCTCCAAATATTGGCTATTGGCTTCTTCCTGCTCACAATCGAACAACGAATAAAACAATTTTTTGGTGAATGCTTTTACCGTATCCTTTAAACAAACATTGTAACTCTTCATATGTTTTTGTTTGACGTTTTATGGTTTTGAAACCAAACTTCCCAAAAATATTAAATCCCACAAGGCTAACATAACCTTGTGGGATTTTTTTAACCTCTTACTTAGTATATTTTAGTTTATAGCTTGAACTACTGCTTTTGGTGCTTCTTTACGAGACCCATCAAAACCATCAATTCCACTTACGGTGGTGTATTTCAACACATATTTTTTACCTGGGTTAATGATTCTGTAGGCTGCCTGACACATTAAAGTCGCTTCGTGGAATCCACAAAGGATTAACTTTAATTTTTCTGGATAAGTATTTACATCACCAATGGCGAAAATACCTGGAATGTTGGTTTGGTAATTTAGAGAATTATCCACTTTAATAGCGTTCTTTTCAATCTCTAAGCCCCAATTTCCAATCGGCCCTAATTTTGGAGACAACCCGAACAATGGCACAAAATGATCTGTTTCAATTCTAACAGATTCGCCTTCCCTTTCGTAAGTTACCGCCTCAATTTTACCATCGCCGTGTAATTCTTTTACTTCGGCTGGGGTTACCAGGTTGATTTTACCTTCTTGTGTAAGCTCTCTTACTTTTTCAACGGAATCCAACGCGCCTCTAAACTCGTTTCTTCTGTGGATTAGAGTTACTTCTGAAGCTACATCGGTTAAGAAGATACTCCAGTCTAACGCTGAATCTCCACCACCTGAAATCACCACTTTTTTGTCGCGGTAAAACTCTGGGTCTTTAATAATGTACTCCACACCGTTATCTTCGTAATCGGCCAATCCATCAATAGCTGGTTTTCTAGGCTCGAACGACCCTAACCCACCTGCAATAGCGACTACTGGCGCATGGTGCTTAGTACCTTTATTGGTTGTTACGATGAATGAACCGTCGTCTTGTTTTTCAATGGTTTCGGCACGCTCACCCAAAGTAAATCCGGGTTCGAACTGCTTACCTTGCTCCAACAAGTTTCTGGTTAAGTCGCCCGCCAAAATTTCCGGGAAACCGGGAATATCGTAAATCGGTTTTTTGGGATAAATCTCTGAACACTGTCCGCCAGGTTGTGGCAATGCATCAATTAAATGACATTTAAGCTTTAACAAACCTGCTTCAAAAACAGTAAATAATCCCGTTGGTCCTGCTCCTATTATTAGTATATCTGTTTTAATCATTTTAAGACTCTTTTTTCTCGATTAATCCTTTAGTGAATTCGTTAAGTGTTTCCACTTTTTGTTCAAAATCACCTTTTATTGTTTTTCTATATTCGTTTAAATTTTTCACTAAATCATCTACATTTTCCGGGATAACATCCTCAAAAAACTGACGCAAACGCTTTGCTGTTGTGGGCGACTTTCCGTTAGTTGAAATCGCTACCTTTACATGGCCCTTGGTGACAATACCACCCATATAAAAATCGCAATACGGTGGATTATCGGCCACATTTACCAAAATGCTTTTCTTGCGGCAATGCTTGTGCACTTTGATATTTACTTTGGGCTTATCGGTCGTGGCCACCACAATGTGCTTCCCTTTTAAATACTTCTTTTTGTATTTACTTTCAATAAGAGTAACGTTTCCTTTTTTGGCCAACTCCACCGTGTCTTCCCTAAACATAGGCGACACCATAGTGACATTAGCATCTGGGCTTGATTTTAGAAGGAAAGTCAACTTTTCTTCAGCCACATAACCCCCACCAACTATAAGAACGTTTAAGCTTTTCGCTTTTAAAAAAATAGGGTATAAATTATTTCTTTCCATAACCTATTCCTTTACAACCTCAGCACAAATAGAACTCAGCACGGCTCTTTCTTTTACCACATCGCCGATAATGATAATGGCCGGAGACGATAATTCCTTTTCAGCAACAATATTTTGAATGGTACTTATAGTGCCAATGCCTACTTTTTCGTCTGATCGTGTTCCATTTTGTATAATGGCAATGGGCGTTTCCTGTTTGTTTTCTTCTGAAAAAATCTTAACGATTTCATCCAGTTTACTCATGCCCATCAAAATAACCACTGTAGCTGTCGATTTGGCCGCTAAAGCCACATCGCCCGAAATTTGGTGTTTTTTGGTCGTTCCTGTGATGACCCAAAAGCTTTCGGAAGCCCCTCGTTTTGTTAACGGAATGCCTTGATAAGCTGGCACTGCCACCGATGATGAAATACCCGGCACCACAAAAGTTTCCAATCCGAAGGCTCGAACATAATCAATCTCTTCTGCACCGCGACCAAAAATAAATGGGTCGCCGCCTTTTAATCGCACTACATGCCCTTTTTCCTTAGCTTTGGAAACAATCAGCTCATTGATTTGTTCCTGCTGAAACGCATAGCACCCCTTACGCTTACCCACAAAAATAAGCTCGGCATCATCCGAAGCATATTTAAGAAGCGATTCGTTGATTAGTGCGTCGTACAGGATCACATCGGCAGATTCAATAGCCTTAATCGCTTTAAGGGTAATTAAATCTTCGTCGCCCGGACCAGCACCTACAACCGTTAATTTTGGGGTTTTAAAACTCATATTCTTTATTTATACCGCCTTTGTTTCAACTGCATCAGCCTCTCTAAAAGCTCTTACTTTTTCTAAAAACTTGCCAGCATCTTCAATGTATTTTTCAGCAAATTCTTTTGTTGGCGCATTTTGGTTAAGTTGGTAAATCAACTCAGAAAATGAACCTCCAAGATCTATTTTTCCACCTTCAACGAACAGTTTATCAAAATCGCTTATGATACCTGCCTGGGTGTTGGTCTTTTTGTTTTCGGCCAATAACAACGCTTTCGCGGAATTAACCAAAGAACTGTAAGCATGGTAAATAGCATACGAATACACTTCGTTGCCTAAAGCTTCCTTAGCGTTTTCGATTTTCTCTTCACTCTCTAAAAATAAAGTGGCAATTAAATCGATAACCACACCGGCACACTCACCAATACCAATTTCTTTTACATATTCTTCTTCATTACCCCAATCGATAAAATCTTCTGGAGTTAAGTTGCTAACGTCTTGTAAATCGTTAAGCAAATCGTAGAAATAGCGGTCGCCCGTTTCTTTGTAATACTCCACGAATTTCTTTCCACCGGCATTGGCTTCAAAATCGTTTAAGATTCTACGTAACGCTTCTGGTCCTCTTCTACTTGGTACTTTCACCACTTTATCGGCAAAAACTCCGGTACCATCACCAAGGTTTCCACCACCTAAAAGTACTTGTAACGCAGGCGCTACCAATTTATCTGGCGTACGAACCGACATCCCTTGGAAACCAATATTCGCCATATTGTGCTGTCCACAGGCATTCATACATCCACTAATTTTTATAACTAGATCTTCATTTTTAAGATACTGTGGGTATTCGGCTTTTATAACACGCTCCAACTCATCGGCAATACCCGTACTACTGGCAATACCTAAGTTACACGTATCGGTTCCAGGGCAAGCTGTAATATCTACGGCTTTGTTATACCCAGCCTCTGCAAATCCTAATTTTTCCAATTCGGTGTAGAAAAATGGCACCAACTCCTCTTTTACAAATGGAATCACGATGTTTTGGCGCAATGACAAACGGATTTCTCCCGCTGCATATTTCTCAACCAAATCGGCCAATAATCTTGCCTTATCTGTATAAAAGTCACCTAAAAGCACTTTTACACCAATGGCCACATAGCCTTCCTGTTTTTGAGGAATGATGTTGGTTGCTTTCCAAGTTTCGAAAGCTTGTTCATCTTTTATACTAACTTGTGGTATTTCTGAAACCTCTACCGGTTTTGAAGCCACATAAGCATCAGCATCAATTTCAACCGTTTTATTGGCAATGGCTTTTTGTTCTGCTTCCACCAATTCCTTGAACGCCTCAAGACCAATATCTTTAATTAAGAATTTCATTCTCGCTTTGGCACGGCTTTTACGCTCACCATGGCGATCAAAAATTCTAACTACACCTTCCATTAAAGGAATGATTTTATCGGTTGGCAAGAAACTGTAAAGCTCATCGGCGTGACGTGGCTGCGAACCTAAACCGCCACCAATCATCACTTTAAATCCGCGAACACCGTTTTCAATTTTGGCTATAAAACCTAAATCGTGCATGTATGACAATCCGGTGTCTTCATCGGAAGATGAAAATGACACCTTGAACTTACGTCCCATTTCCTGACAGATTGGGTTACGCAAGAAGAAACGGAACAAGGCATCAGCGTACGGTGATACATCGAACGGTTCGTTTACATCAACACCCGCCAACTCTGAAGCGGTTACGTTACGTACCGTGTTACCACAAGCCTCACGGATTGTTACATCGTCCTTATCCAATTCTGCCCATAATTCTGGCGTACGGTTAATATCAACGTAGTGGATTTGGATATCCTGACGTGTAGTAATGTGTAAACGCCCACGAGAATACTCGTCCGATACATCCGAAATTCTTCGTAACTGGTTGCTCTTTACTTTTCCGTAAGGCAATTTGATACGAATCATTTGAACGCCTTCTTGACGCTGGCCGTAAATACCACGTGCCAAACGCAGACTTCTAAATTTCTCTTCGTCAATTTTTCCATTGTTGAACAATTCGATTTTATTGGCTAATTCAATAATATCTCTCTCAACAACTGGGTTTTCTATTTCTGATCTAAATGTTTGCATTTTCTTTTTTTTATTGAATGAATCCTGCTCCAACAGTATGGTTGGTTTGCGGATCAATTAAGATAAACGACCCATTGGTTCTGTGCTTTTTAAATTGGTCATAGAAAATAGGCTTATTTAATTTGAACGTTACCGAAGCAATATCGTTAACCCCTAAAGTAGTTACCCCTTTTTCAAAACCAGAATAATCTGGATTGATTTTATGGTTAATTCTATCCACTTTTGCCAATACTTTGTTTACGCCATGCTGAACAATGTATTTACCGCCTGTTACCAACTCATCTGAATCCATCCAGCATACGTTGGCTGTAAATTGTTTGTCGATGGTTGGCAAATCGCCTTCCTTAACAATCATATCGCCACGGCTTACGTTTATATCGTTTTCTAAGGTGATGGTTACCGAAGAACGACGCGATGCCGTTTGGTACTTTTCATCATAGAAATAAATATCTTTTATTTTTGAACGCGTTTTTGAAGGCAACACGATAATATCGTCACCCACGCTTAACTCACCACCGTACACTTTTCCGGCGTAGCCTCTAAAATCGTGAAAATCTTCGGTTTTAGGACGGATAACATACTGTACCGGGAAACGCGGGGTACCCACATTAAAAATATCAGCTTTATCCAATTGCTCTAAGTGCTCCAACAACGCTTCACCTTTGTACCAAGGCATGTTTTCAGATTTATGCACCACGTTATCACCTTTTAAGGCACTAACTGGGATAAAGGTTATTTTTTGGTCTTGGTAATCGCGCTTGCTCATCAATTCTGAAAAATCGGCTTTAATCTTGTTGTAAACCTCTTCAGAATAGTCAACCAAATCCATTTTGTTTATCGCAACCACCACATCTTTAATTCTCAAAAGGTTGTTGATGAAAAAGTGACGATTGGTTTGCTCGATTACTCCTTTACGAGCATCAATCAAAATAATTGACGCTTGCGATGTTGAAGCTCCGGTAACCATGTTTCGTGTGTATTCCACGTGGCCCGGTGTATCGGCAATAATGTAGCTTTTCTTTCCTGTTGAAAAATAAATATGCGCTACATCGATGGTGATACCTTGCTCTCTTTCAGCAACCAAACCGTCGGTAGCCAACGAAAAATCCAAATAATCGTATCCACGTTGTTTACTGGTTTTTTCAATAGCTTCCAATTTATCGGTAGTCAATGATTTGGTATCGTAAAGAATACGCCCTATCAACGTACTTTTCCCGTCATCTACACTTCCTGCTGTTGCAATTTTTAATACTTCCATATGTTGCCCCTCCTAACCTCCCCCAAGGGGAGGAATACTTACTCGGGTGTTTTTTTAGTTAATCTTTTGTTTTTCGTCTTTTCAACTTTTTTAAGGTAAACTTGCTCGTTCCCTTTCGGGGTTAGGGACTTAAAAATACCCTTGTTGTTTACGTTTTTCCATAGCGGCTTCCGAACGCTTATCGTCAATTCTCGCCCCACGCTCAGAAATTGTGGAATCTCTAATTTCCTCTACAACTTTTGAAATGGTTGAGGCTTCAGACAACACTGCTGCTGTACAGCTCATATCGCCCACGGTACGGAAACGTACCATTTCTTCAATTACTTCTTCATCTTCATCTCTGTAAACCACCTCATCATCGGCAGACCAAATCATACCGTCTCTTAAAAACACTTTACGCTTGTGCGCGAAGTAAATGGACGGAATTTCAATATTTTCTTTTTCGATGTACGACCAAACATCCAACTCTGTCCAGTTTGAAATTGGGAATACTCGAACGTTTTGCCCCAATTCAATTTGACCGTTCAACATATCGAACAACTCCGGACGCTGGTTTTTTTCGTCCCACTGACCAAAATCGTCACGTACCGAAAAGATACGCTCTTTTGCTCTCGCTTTTTCTTCATCACGACGCGCTCCACCAATACAAGCATCGAATTTAAATTCTTCAATAGCATCTAAAAGTGTAGTGGTTTGCAATTGGTTTCTACTCGCGTAACGACCAGACTCTTCCTTTACTTTTCCTTGATCGATAGAATCTTGAACGTTACGAACAATAAGCTCTAAACCTAATTCCTTAACCAAACGATCTCTAAACTCGATTGTTTCTGGGAAGTTGTGCCCCGTATCGATGTGCATTAAAGGAAATGGCACTTTTGCAGGATAGAATGCCTTAACGGCCAATCTTACCAAAGTAATGGAATCTTTTCCTCCAGAAAATAACAGAACAGGTTTTTCAAACTGTGCCGCCACTTCTCTCATAATGTAAATCGCTTCGTTTTCTAGCGAGTTGATATGTGATGTATCTTTCTTCATAATCTTATTTTTAAGCGTGCAAACCACACTCTCTATTTTCTAATGCTTTTGTTGGGTCAAAATATTTAAACTCGTTAGGCAATTTGTTTTCTTCCAAATAGCCATCTAACTTTTCGTCAGACCAATAATAAAACGGACTCACCTTTAATACGCCATCTTTACTCAAACTAAAAATGCCAATGCTGTCTCTAAAAGCGGTTTGGCCTTGACGTAAATTAGTAAACCATACTTTTGGCTTATGCTCTTCCATCGCCCTTCTAAACGGCTCCAACTTTACTTGCTCTGTAAACAATGCGTGCTCTGGTGCGTCGATTGACGGAATGCCCATAACCACATCGCGGTGCGCTGAAGTTTGTTTTGGCACATACAAAAAGATGTTCAAATCTAAATCTTTTATAACCTGCTCGGCATGTCTGTACGTTTGCGGGGTATTGTAACCCGTATCACACCATACCACCGGTATTTTGGCCTCAACCGAACTTACGGCATGCAAAATGGCCGCTTCGTATGGTCTAAAGTTAGTCGTAACAACTGCCTCACCATTAAGCTCGAAAGCTTTTTTTATGATTTCGGCCGGTGCAGCATCTTTAAATGCTTCGTTCAATTCTTTTATTTGGTTCTCTGTAAACATCGTTTTCTTAAAATTTTATTTTCCCCACTTTATTGAATTCCAAACGCGCTCATGGAAAAAGTACAATACCATTTTTGTGATTAATTCAATACCTCCAATTGAAAAAGCCAAATCCAATTTTCCGGTTATAATCCAAGAAATCAAGATCGTATCCATAGTACCAATGGTTCTCCAACTTAAAGATTTAACTACACTTCTAATGGGCTTTTCACTGGTGCGATCTTCTTTATAAGTGGCTTTTTCTTTATCTTTTAATAACATTTGTCCTATCATTTGTCGTTGAATTATATTAATCCTATCAATTTACTAGGGATTACAAAAGTAATACTTTTTTTAAGATGACAAATAGTAAAATCCAATTTTTAGGATAATGCTGTATTTTTTCGATAAATGGAATAAAATTGATAATTATTGCTTTTTAAATTTGAGGAATTCTTATTGATTGCCATTGGATAAATCGGCTAACGTTGTGTTCCTAAACACATTAAGCGTACTGTCGCGCACCTGAATCATAAGTTTATTTACACTACAAAGCGCCTCATCGGGGCAATCGTCGCAGGGCTCATAATAATTTAAACTCACACAAGACACCATCGCAATCGGCCCTTCCAAAATACGCATCACTTCGGTCATTAAAATTTCCGAAGGCTCCTTTCTTAAGTAATAGCCGCCGTGCTTTCCTTTTTTAGATCCGAGTATGCCCGACTTGCGTAAACTAAGCAAAATACTTTCTAAAAATTTCTGCGGAATAAATTCTGCTTTGGCTATTTCACCAACTTGAACCGGGGTATCTTCACCCCTTCTCGCAATGTAGGTAAGTGCCTTGAGGCCGTATTTTGTTTTCTTGGATAGCATGCCGCTAAGATATGGAAATTATATTTTCAATTGGGCTTCAAAAACGGTTATGGCCTTTCCTTTTATTTCCACTTTATCTCCCGTTACGGCGACTTTTAATACCCCGCCTCGTTTTGAAATTTGGTGCGAAACCATCTCGCCTTTATTCAATTTATTTGCCCACAAAGGGGTTAAGGCACAATGCGCCGAACCCGTTACCGGATCTTCGTTTATGCCCATATCGGGTACAAAACAACGTACCACAAAATCGACATCCCTATCATTTCCTTCGGAAGTCACCATTAAATGCCCCAAACCATTTGATTTTAATGCTTCGAAATTAGGCTGGCACTGCTCCACTTGCTGTTGATTTTCAGCCACGGCCACCGTCCAGTTATAATCACTTTTATAAAACTCAACAGGTTCGAAACCAACACTTTCTTTAAAACTTAATGGCACTTCGGTTTTGGTGAAACCATACTGCGGAAACGTCATCGTCAAAAAATTGTTATCCTTGGTTATGATTAAATCTCCGCCTTTTGCTTTAAAATGAATATGCTCGTTTGAAGCTTTCAAACCCAATTGATAAATGATATGCGCCGAAGCCAAAGTAGCGTGACCACACAATGCGATTTCCGCCGCCGGGGTAAAAAACCGGATATCATAGCCTTTACCGTTGGGCATCACAAAGGCTGTTTCCGATAGGTTCATTTCAGCAGCCATATTCTGCATCCAATTTTCCGATAAGGGGGCATAGAGAATCATCACCCCTGCCGGGTTGCCCTTAAAGGCTTCATCGGCAAAGGCATCCACTTGAAATATGGTTTTGCTGTTTATCATTTTTAAATTATTTAAGCGCCTGCTCCAAATCGGCAATAACATCATCCACATGCTCCAACCCTACCGAAACACGCACCATACCGTCTGTAATACCTACTGCTGCTTTTACTTCGGGCTCTACTTTAGCATGTGTTGTGCTAGCAGGATGTGTTGCAATGGTTCGGGTGTCACCTAAATTAGCCGACAACGAACATAATTTTAAACTATCGAAAAACGACCTGCCGCCTTCCAATCCGCCTTCCACTTCAAAAGCAACGATATTCCCACCTAAACGCATTTGTTTTTTGGCTACGTCATGTTTGGGGTGCGATTTTAAAAACGGATATTTCACCCATTTCACTTTAGGGTGCGCCTCCAAATAAGTGGCTATTTTCAAGGCATTTTCACAATGCTTTTCTACACGAACCGCTAAAGTTTCCAAAGATTTCGACAACACCCATGCATTAAACGCACTCATTGCTGGCCCCGTAAGTCTGGAGAACAAATAAATCTCCCTAATCAATTCTTTTTTACCCACGGTAACGCCTCCGAGTACACGCCCCTGGCCATCCATTAATTTGGTAGCGGAATGGATCACTAAATCTGCACCGTGTTTAATTGGGTTTTGTAAATATGGGGTGGCAAAACAATTGTCTATCACCAACAAAATGTCATGCTTTTTACAAATGGCACTCAAAAATTCCAAATCCAAAACATCCACCCCAGGGTTGGTTGGGGTTTCAGCATAGATGAATTTGGTGTTTGGTTGAATTAAACTTTCAACCGAATCCACTTCACCCACATTAAAATAAGTGCATTCAATATTCCACTTCGGAAAATATTTGGTGAACAAACCATGGGTAGCCCCAAACACCGAACTGCACGATACCACGTGGTCCCCCGCATCCAGCAAAGTGGCAAAGGTTGAAAACACAGCGGCCATACCACTGGCAAAAGCGAAACCGGCTTCGGCACCTTCCAGAACACATACCTTATCAACAAATTCGTTAACGTTCGGGTTGCTATAACGGCTGTAAAGATCGCGTTGTTTTTCCTCTGCAAAAGATGCCCGCATTTCTTCGGCATCTTCAAAAACAAAGCCCGACGTTAAATATAACGGCACGGAATGTTCTGAAAACTGCGTGGTTTCCGTTTGTGTTCTAATGGCTTCTGTTTCAAAATGTTTTTTGTTCTTGCTCATTTTATTATTTTTTTGCCACGTTCCGATTGCTATCGGGAATTACGAATTAGTCTTTTAAACAATTCGTGCTTGTGGCTATATTTTAATATAGATTCCCGCCTTCGCGGGAATAACAACTCCAAAGGAAATCTCAAAATAAATCTTGAGAAGTTCTTTTCTAATTTATATGTTTCGACAACCTTAAAATATCGCCAAAAACACCTCTGGCGGTCACTTCGGCACCCGCTCCCGCACCTTGGATGACGATGGGCTGCTCGCCGTAACTTTCGGTAAAAATTTCGAAAATGGCATCGCTGCCTTTTACGTGCCCCAAAGTACTGTCTTTGGGGATGGACACCAATTTTACTTCCAACGTGCCTTTGTCTTTCGAAAGGTCGCCGCTTAAATCACCAACATATCTTAGCACGTGCCCTGGTTTTTGGAAGTCTTTTATCTTTTGGTACTGCTCGTCCAAAACATTCAATTGGCTTAAAAACTCTTCCACTGATATGTTTTGGTAAGCGTCTGGAATTAAATTTTGAACTGAAACATCTTCAAATTCGTTTTGCAAATCTAACTCACGCGCCAAAATCAACAGTTTTCGGGCTACATCGTTTCCTGAAAAATCTTCACGAGGGTCGGGCTCAGTAAATCCTTTATCAATGGTTTCCTGAATGATTTCGCTAAACGGTTTGTCCTGAACCGAAAAATTATTGAACAAATAGCTCAGCGTACCTGAAAACACCCCACGGATTCGCGTAATGTTCTCTCCCGATTCGTGCAACAGCTTAATGGTATCAATCAACGGTAAACCAGCACCAACCGTGGTTTCATACAAATATTGCTTATTGTGCTCTTTTAACTGAAGACGTAAATCTCTGTAAAAATCGTGCGAAATGGTATTGGCAATTTTATTTGAAGACACCAAATCGAAACCAGCCTCAATCAACGGCACATAGTTTTTATAAAATTCTGAACTCGCCGTATTATCCACCGCAATGAGGTTTTCCAAATGATGGTTTTTCGCAAAGGTGATAATGTCTTCAACGGAAAAATTACTATCTACTTTTGCAATATCGGCTTTCCAAGTTTTTGTAGCACCGTTTCGGTTTAAAAGCACCTGCTTCGAATTGGCAATGGCAAACACATTTAGGTTGATACCTTTACGGTTTTCGATATCGGCTTTCGATTTTAAAATCTGATTGATCAACGCGCCGCCAACACCACCATGACCAAAAATGGCAATGTTTATCTTTTTTGAAATGCCGAATACTTCACCGTGAATCACATTAACCGCCTTGTGCAATTGGGCTTTTTTCACCACCAAACTCACATTTTTACCGGTTACCGTATTATTGAAAAGCAACGGCGTAATTTGGTTTTTTATCAAGGCATTGAAAGGTTTGTGGAACGAACTGAGCTCAATCCCCACAATGGAAATCACCGATACATCGTCCACCACATCAATTTTATTAACATCTTGCGAATAGAAATCGCTTTCAAACTCACGCTCCAAAGCAATCACCGCTTGAGTGGCTTGATCGGCATCAATAATCAAACCAATACCGCGTTCCGAAGAACCTTGCGACACAATGCTCACGCTAATACCGTGGTTGCTTAACGCCCCAAAAATCCGGGCATCGACACCAATTTTACCGAGCAATCCACGACCTTCTAAATTCAGCAATGCTACATTATCCAGAACGGACAAAGAAGTCACTTCCTTCGTGCTCGGTTTTGCGGTAATCAAAGTCCCTTCATCGTCTGGATTAAAGGTATTTAAAATACGAAGGTTGATATTCTTTTCAACCAAAGGAATAATGGTTTTCGCGTGCAACACCGAAGTACCGAAATTAGCCAATTCGTTAGCTTCACTGTACGATAGCTCCCTTATCTTCTGGGCATCGGCCACTAAACCGGGATCGGCCGTATAAATACCGTTTACGTGAGTATAATTCTGCAATTCTTCGGCGTCTAAAAAGTTTGCCAACAATGAAGCCGTGTAATTACTGCCGTTTCGACCAAGCGTAGTGGTTTCATTCTTTAAGTTGGACGCGATAAAACCTGTTACCACGTTTACCACATCTTTATTGGCTTTAAAATACTTTTCGGTATTTTCTTTTGATAATTTTGAAAGCGGTTGCGCATTACCAAAGGCCTCATCGGTTTTTATCAATTCGCGGGCATCGGTCGCTTTGGCTTTGATGCCGCGCTCATTCAATAAATTGGTAATGAGCTTTACCGACAACAATTCGCCCTGGGCTAAAATATTGTCCTTAGTTTTTTTGCTATAATCGCGCAACAAACTCACGCCCTCAAACAATTTATCGAGCACCGAAAACTCTTCCGAAAAATCGATGGTTTTTGATGGTGCAGTTTGGTATGCCTTAAAAGCTTCCAATTCCTCTTGATAGGGTTTTCCCTTTAAAGCCTTATTTAAAATGGCCTCCAAATCGTCGGTGGCCGAGCCTCTAGCCGAAACTACTACCGCCAAGCGTTCATTTGCCTCTACTTTATTTTTTATGATGGAAAGTACCGTTTCCAAACCTTTACCGTTGGCCAACGATTTTCCTCCAAACTTCAATACTTTCATTCTTTTTCTTTTAGAATCTGGCACAAAAATGCCTTCAATAATTTTTTCAAGCTGCTCGTACTCCATTAAAAACGCATCGTGCCCGTGCACCGAATGTATTTCATTATAAGTGACATTAGGGTGCGTTAGCGCCAATTGTTTGTGGGTTTCGCGGTTTTCTTCAGCGGTAAAAAACAAATCGGAATCTACCCCAACAATATGGATATTGGCTTTGATGTTATCCAACACATTAAAATCGTTTGCCCTGCCTTTGGTGACATCGATGGTTTTCAGCAATTGGTTCATCAATTTATAGGCCGAAAGCTGAAACCGTTCCTGCAATTTTTTCCCGTGATGAAGCAACCAACTTTCCACATTAAAAATTTCTAAATCTTCATTTTTAGAGCGTTTGAAACGTTCCTTAAACGATTCGGGCGTGCGGTAACACAACATGGCATGCATTCGGGCATCGTGTACCGGGTTTTTGGAATTCAACAGAAATTGCTCCTGAATTTGGCAATTGGCAATGAGCCAATCGGTGGCTTTCCAATCGGTCGCCACGGTAATTAAATGCTCGGTAAAATCGGGCTTGTTCACAGCCATTTCCCAAGCAATACCGCCACCTAGCGAACCACCAATAGTTGCGAATACCTTTTCAACCTTCAACTGTTCCAGCCCAAGCAAAAAGATGTTAGCTACATCACGGGCCACAAAATCTTTATAATTTTTAATCACGAAACCATCGTAACCGTTTCCAGGAATATTGAACGCCAAAATGGTGTACAAATTCGTATCGATTACTTTATTCTCGCCTATTAAATCTTTCCACCAGCCATCATCTCCTGCCACATTACTGTTTCCGGTCAAGGCATGATTTACAAGAATAACAGGGGCTTCACCAAGTTTTTTCCCAAACACTTGGTAGCTCAACTTGAGTTCTGAAACCAGCACACCACTTTCGGTGGTGTAATTTTTAATATTAATATGTTGCAACGGGTGCTTCAATGTGTTGTTGGTTTAAAAGATTCTGTTAATTGGTAATAATCAACGGAATATCTCATTAGTCTACGATTATATTTTTCTGAACGCTGCTTTTAAATCAGCTTTTAAATCTTCCACATCCTCAATTCCTACCGACAGTCTAATTAAATCGCCAGAAACACCTGCTGATGCTTGCTGCTCTTCTGTTAACTGCTGGTGAGTGGTACTTGCTGGATGAATAATTAACGATTTGGTATCTCCTATATTGGCCAATAGTGAGAACAACTTAGTATTATCAGATATAGCTTTTGCCGCATCGAACCCGCCTTTAGCACCAAACGTAACTATGCCACTTTGCCCTTTTGGCAAATACTTATCAGCTAATTCTTTATACTTACTACTTTCCAAACCTGGATAATTAACCCATGCCACTTCTGGTTGTTCTTCCAGCCATTTGGCTATTTCAAGTGCGTTCTCACTATGTTGTTTTATACGGACTGACAAAGTTTCCAAGCCTTGAATTATATTGAAGGCATTGGTTGGGCTCAAAGCGCCACCTAAATCCCTCAAACCTTCTAAAATCAATTTAAAAGTGTAGGCTGCTGCACCAAGTGCTTCGCTATACACCAAACCATGGTATCCTGCTGATGGTTCTGTAAACTCCGGAAATTTTCCATTAGTCCAATCAAAAGTACCGGCATCAATAATAGCACCTCCTAAAGAGGTTCCTTGCCCTCCAATGTATTTTGTTAACGAATGTATTACTATATTCGCTCCGTGCTGTATTGGGTTAAGCAAAGCTGGAGTCGCTACAGTGTTATCTACAATAAAAGGCACGCCAGCCGCTTTAGCATGTACCGAAATAGACTTTAAATCCAACACATCCAGCTTGGGGTTACCTAAAGACTCCACAAAAAATGCTCTGGTATTATCTTGAACGGCCTCTGCAAAGTTATCTGGATTATCGGCATCTACAAAGGTTGTAGTAATGCCTAACCTTGGCAAAGTTACATTCAACAAGTTATAAGTTCCGCCATACAAACTGCTTGATGCTACAATATGGTCACCAGCTTTTAACAAAGTAAGCAAACCAGTAGAAATTGCGGAGGTTCCAGAAGCGAACACCACAGCGCCAATACCGCCTTCAACAGCTGCCAAACGTTCTTGCAAGATTTGATTGGTGGGGTTATTTAAACGGGTATAAATAAACCCTAATTCCTGTAATGAAAATAAATTGGCTGCATGGTCTGTGTTGTTGAACACATAAGATGTTGTTTGGTAAATAGGAACAGCCCTTGTTCCTCCATTGGTTGTTACGTCATGCCCAGCATGTAAAGCGTTTGTTGCTAATTTTTGATTACTCATTTTTCTATTTTTTTCTTATTCAACAAAAATAATACAAAGTTAATGCACTTAAAACAAGTGTACCCCTATTAGAAAAATGTTATGAAGAAATTATAAAACTACTTGAAGTAATTCTGTTTGGTTATCTATCCAATCGTACTAAACTACGGGGTAGAATGTAGCACCTTCTTTACAGATAAAGGGTTGCTAAGGCTTCATTGGGTCTAATCCCTCCGCCTTTCTTGATAACATCTCAATAAGTGTTTGAACTTTACGAATGCAAATATTCGTTCAGAAAAAGTTAATATCCAAATTTTTTAGGAGGAAATTTTGTTTATCACTCGATTATTGCTTCTCGTGCCGTCTTTCGTGAAACTTATTTCTTATAACCAAACCTATGGGCCTGTTCTGGATTTTAGACTCCAACCACGAAATGATATCCAAATATAAAAACGCCCTACTTTGGTAAGGGTCGTCCTCAAATTCCTTTAATTTTTTATGCAATTTGATAAATTCGTTTTTTACTTCATGTGGATAGATATCGCCCAAACCACGCAAAAATTTGATAAACTCCTTCTGCACCTCATACAGATCTTCCATCTTGATTAAAAACTTATAAGTGCTTCTAATCAAGGCATCCAAGTTATAATCGAGACCGGCTTCGTAATGTGCCACTAAATTCAAAATACGCGAAAAACACAACAAGTCTTCGCGCATTTGCAGCGACTTATTACTTATAATTTTATCAAGAAACTGGATGCATTTTTTGTTTTCCCCAGCACCAAAATACATACTGGCTATTTTGTAGTAAAACACCATTATATGATGTTCGTCTATGCGATTTTGGTAATTTTTTAACCGCTCTAAAACCTCTTCTATTAACGGCAAGCCCTCTTTAAAAGAGCCTTCCATAAAATGCAAATTGAACTTATTGTTGTAAACATACAAAAAGGCCAAACTTTCGTTGTTATCGTCCAACGGAAACCATTTTTCTTGGGTAATGTCTTCCAAACGATGGAGTGCCGTCTTGAACTTTTCGTACTGCTGCAAATAGAACAAGGCTTCCAACAAATAATGATTCCCGCGTAAAAAGAAAACTGGGTTAAGCACAATCATGTCTTTGTTTTCATAAAACAAATCAACCCATTTTGAAGCGTATTTATAGCACGACAAAAAATCTACCGTTAAAAAACTGTACCACAAGTACGATTTGTAGAGCCATAGTTTTTCCCGAAAGCCTAGTTTATTGATATCGTATTTTGGTAAACGGTCATTAAAATATTTGGTAACTATTTGGTGCTCCTCGTCATTTTTTATGTAACCCGTTTTTAAAAACAACCCGTACAATTGCAACGATAAATTAGACAGTTTACTGGCCAGTACATTTTGCTGACTCAATTCTTTAGCTTGAATGGAAAGCTCATCGGCACGGTTGCTCAAACTTCGGGTAATGTATTGCGACTCAATTACTTTTTCCAACTCCACAATTTCGTAGGCCGCATTTTTTTCTTCATGCGAAATGGCCAAATTTTTAGCTTTATCGAGAATTTTCAGGCTTTGCTTGTAAAGCCCTTTGTGATAAAGAATGGTAGCAAAATCCAACTGCTCTCGAATCTGGATCCTCACATTTTGATGCGAAGGGTTTAGCCGCAAACTAATCAATATCTGTTTGTACAAATGCGCTTTTAGGTTAGATAATTGTTGCTTTTTTACAATGCCTTTTTTGAGAATGGCGGCTTCGTCATACACTGAAAGCTTATCGAGAATGTTAAAAAGCATCAAGAATTTCGAATCTTCATTCACTCCCAATCGTCCCACATAAAGCTTAAATTGCCTTTTTTCAGACTTAGAAAGGGATTTCACCAAAACAAACAAATTATCTTTTTGCTCTTTTGTCATAGTTACAATAAACAGGTTAAAATATTGTTTTTCAGATATTTAACTAAACATCAACACGCTTAAACATCGTAAAAACAATTTGTTGGATTCTGTATTTTAGAAACCAAAATATACATTCGTAGAACAAAAAGAAAATATATTTTAATTAAATGTCTGATAACAAAGTACAAATTTTTGACACAACGTTAAGAGATGGCGAGCAAGTCCCTGGATGCAAGCTTAATACCGACCAAAAATTAATCATAGCCGAGCAGCTAGATAAATTGGGGGTTGATATTATCGAAGCTGGTTTTCCAGTATCTAGCCCTGGTGATTTTAAATCGGTGGAAGCTATTTCAAAAATTGTAAAAAACGCTACCGTTTGCGGCTTAACGCGTTCAGTAGAAAACGATATAAAAGTTGCTGCCGAAGCTTTAAAATATGCTAAGACCCCAAGAATCCATACAGGGATTGGCACTTCGGACTCCCATATAAAACACAAATTTAGATCTAACAGAGAAGCTATTATTGAGCGTGCTGTAAAAGCAGTGAGCTATGCTAAAACTTTTGTGGAAGATGTTGAATTTTATGCTGAAGATGCCGGTAGAACCGATAACGATTATTTAGCACAAGTTTGCGAAGCTGTAATTAAAGCAGGGGCAACCGTATTGAACATTCCTGACACCACAGGATATTGCTTACCTAGCGAGTATGGTGCGAAAATAAAATATTTGAAAGAAAACGTTAAGGGTATTGATAAAGCCATTTTATCTTGCCACTGCCACAACGATTTAGGTTTGGCCACCGCCAACTCTATTGAAGGAGTAATTAATGGTGCCCGACAAATTGAGTGCACCATAAACGGTATTGGCGAGCGTGCCGGAAACACGGCTTTAGAAGAAGTAGTGATGATTTTAAGGCAGCACCCTTATTTGAATTTGGATACCAACATAAAATCTGAAATGCTTTATGGCATTAGCCAATTGGTTTCAGACAACATGGGTATTTACACCCAGCCCAACAAAGCTATTGTAGGAGCCAACGCCTTTGCGCATAGTTCGGGCATCCACCAAGATGGCGTGATTAAAAATCGTGAAACTTACGAGATCATCGATCCTAAAGATGTAGGTGTTACCGAATCGGCCATTGTATTGACCGCCAGAAGTGGTAGAGCCGCTTTAGCTTACAGAGCAAAAAATATTGGATATGAATTGACCAAACTTCAATTGGACGAAATCTATGCTAATTTCTTAGATTTTGCCGATACCAAAAAAGAAGTTGACGACAACGACATCCATTATATCATAGAAAATAGCAAAGTGTACAAAGAAATCACTTCTGCTTAACCCAGTAAATACGAAATGAAGTTAAATATTGCCGTTTTGCCAGGTGATGGCATTGGTCCAGAAGTAATTGCTCAAGCTGTTAAGGTTTTGAAGGCTATTGCTATGGAATTTAACCACGTATTTACGTTTAATTATGCCTTGGTTGGCGCCAGTGCCATTGATAAAACGTGTACGGCGCTTCCGCAGGAAACTATCGATATTTGCAAGAAAGCTGATGCTGTTCTCTTTGGAGCCATCGGAAAAACGGCTTTCGATTTGGATCCCGATGCCAAAATACGTCCGGAACAAGGGCTTTTGGGCATCAGAAAAGCATTGGATCTACATACTAATATCCGCCCCATCATTGCCTACGATGATTTATTGAACAAATCGTCGTTAAAAGTGCGCCAAATAAAGGACACCAACATTCTTATTTACAGAGAATTGACCAGTGGAATTTATTTCGGCGAACGAAGCTTGAGCGAAGATGGCAACACCGCGTCCGATGTTTGCACATACCACCGTTACGAAATTGAGCGCATTGCTCATCAAGCCTTTAAAGCGGCACAATCTAGAAAGCGCAAATTAGCTTTGGTCGATAAAGCCAATGTTTTGGAAAGCTCTAGACTATGGCGCCGCGTGGTTCTTGAAATTGCACCGCAGTACCCCGATGTAAAAGTCAACTATCTTTATATTGACAATGCCGCAATGGAATTGATTATCCGCCCTCGGCAATTTGATGTGATTTTAACCGAAAATATGTTTGGTGATATCCTTTCGGAAGAAGCCAGCGTTATCGTGGGGTCTATTGGCCTATTGGCTTCGGCTTCTATTGGCGATGAGCACGTTATGTTCGAACCCATCCACGGGGCTTACACTAAAGCGGCCAATAAAGGCATTGCCAATCCCATCGCTTCCATTTTATCGGCAGCGATGTTGCTTGATCATTTTGGTTTGGACGAAGAAGCTGCTTTGGTTAGGGAAGGTGTAGATAAGTCTTTAAAACTGCACATCACCACCCCCGATTTAAACAACAAATACGATAACATAAGCACCACGAAAGTGGGCGATTTTATTGAAGATTTTATCAATAATCCAGACGAGACCAATCTAAACTTTACTAATATACATTTAGGACAATCCACGATTATTTAATTATTTGAGTTAGTCGCCAACATATTAAAACTAAACATTACTGGAAAGTCCTTAAAAGCGCATGTAACCCATGCGCTTTTTTAATGGTCTTTTCTGTAGTTTCATTGGGGCGTTACCGCAAGGGTCGGGCTATCCGTTACAAGTCCTCGCTCCCCCGATAGATATCGGAGTTGCTGTGGGCTTTTCACTACTATCCCTAACGCAAAAGCATTCGCAATCCGCAAGTTACTTCAATCTCATAAACATCTTAAATCTTTAAAATCATCAAGAAAGAATTCTTTTATATTTTTATAATCTAATGTATCTATATTCAATTTACCGTAATCTTTAATTGGGTTTCCAAGTTCTGAAATCATTTTAGCCTTAATAATATGATAAGGCACATTTTCATGCGCTAGGTTACTCAGATAACTATCGAGCTTATCTGCACCATTGTCGGCTAAATAAATTATCTCGGTCGCATCAATGATTCCCAGTAGATTAAAAATATCTTTCCTAAACCCTTTTAAACCGTCCCAATCAGAAAATGAATATAAATGATGGTATCTAAACAACGTATCAACAACAGTAATGTTACTATACCTTATAAAGTACATCAAAAAAGGGCCATCAAACTCTACTCCTGTTATATACCCGTCCATTGCTTTAAAATCCACAATGTCATATTGTCATTGCCCCGCTCCCTCTTCAGCAACATGGCTTTGCCCTCCTTCGAGTACGCGTTTAAAATTCAATTTATCCAATTCTGCTTTTATCGCTTCGCATTTTTTTGGAGTTATATCGCTTAATTGTTTAGAATTGGCTATAAAACTTAAAGTTGTCCCCATATTTTAACTCATAACTTTTAGCGTGATGCTCTGCCACACTTTATTAACAGTATCATATATATAACTACAGACTAAAATTGCCCATTTATGCTAAACCATTAAACATTAAGCTGTTTTAGTAAGCTCGCAAATAGCTCATCAGCTGGTTTTTGAAATTCCTCATAGGTCAATTCAGATTCACAAAGTTTTTCAAAATCATTATCATGGGCTTTTATAACCCTCACCGCATATTTAAAATATTGCTGGTCATTAAACTTTTTTTGAGTAATTTTTAATTTTCTACCAATATCAAGGCGATAATCCAGTAAAGTAAGTGGGTCGTTAGCATCATGATTTGCCCACAATAATTCGTCGTCACCATAGTCGTTATTTTCCCAACCACAAACATGGCAGATTTCGAATGAATTAAAACTGGTAAAAGTTGGAAAGGCACAAGACTCACAGCAATGGCATTTCAAACGGTAGGTTTTAAGCCATTTTTTAAAATAAGTGCGTCTGGAATAAAATTGTTTCAATATCCGGTATTCCTCTTCGGTGAGTTCGCGCTTATCCTTTCCGCAAATTAGGGTTCTTTTCATAACTGCAATAATTTAAAGCTACGGTTAAGTTTTAAAAATAATGATTTTCTTTTAGTGACAACAAAACCACTGCTATGCGATGTCTCCTAAAGTCGACAAAACCAACCACTTACCGCAATACAACGCTACAAGTCATTTCGAACGCATATGAGAAATCACAGAATCTTTGGAAAACCAGTGTTATGTAACACGCCTATTCGTAAGTTTGACTCACTTTATCCTAAAAACCACTGTTATGCGATGTCTCCTAAAGTCGACATGACTAACACGCTTCTTTTTAGCCCTCCTAGTCATTTCGAACGCCAGTGAGAAATCACAGAATCTTTCAAAACTACTGTTATGTAACATTCATATTAGTACATATGCCCCTCTTTATCTGAAAAACCACTCTTATGTGATGTCTCCTAAAGTCGACATGACCAACCACTTACCGCAATACAACGCTACAAGTCATTTCGAACGCATATGAGAAATCACAGAATCTTTGGAAAACCAGTGTTATGTAACACGCCTATTCGTAAGTTTGACTCACTTCACCTTAAAAACCACTGCTATGTGATGTCTCCAATCGTCGACATGACTAACATGCTCCATTTTGACACTAAAAGTCATTTCGAATGATAATGAGAAATCACAGAACCAACAACAAATGATGACCCTTAGCATCAAAACAATAGCACAACCGATTCTATTTACAAAGTAATTTTTATATTTAAAATATGCAACACAATTACTTTGTTTATATCACTGCCAATGCCTACCGAACTACCCTATATATAGGATTTACCAATAATATACAAAAACGCTTATCACAGCACTATTTTGATAGCGCAAATGCAAAAAAATCGTTTGCTGGTAAATATGGCTGTATTTATTTGGTTTATTATGAAACTTTTGAATTCCCCAAACTCAGTATTGCACGAGAAAAACAATTAAAAAAATGGAGCAGAAAAAAGAAGAATGAATTAATTTCTAATTTCAATCCAAAATGGGAAAGTTTAAACATGCAAATATTTTAGTTCACGAAGTCTATTCCGAATAATTATGACAAACCGAATAACTTTTGTAAACTCACTGTTATGCGATGTCTCCATTCGTCGACATGACTACTACATATTGTAATCGACGTTCCGAGTCATTTCGAACGAAAGTGAGAAATCACAAAGTCTTTGGAAACCAGTGTTATGCAACACTCTTTATTCGTAAGTTGGACTCACTTTATCTTAAAAACCACTGTTATGTGATGTCTCCTGAAGTCGACATGACTAACATCCTCCATTTTGACGCTACGAGTCATTTCGAACGAAAGTGAGAAATCACAGAATTTTTGAAAAACCAATGTTATGTCACGCTCTTATTCATAAGCGTGACTCACTTTATCCTAAAACCACTGTTATGTGATGTCTCCCAAGGTCAACATGACTCACTCTAGGCAAACTACCCTGAACAAACCTATTTTAATAGAGTTGCTCTTGAAAAACCTGAGGCAAACCTTTTACAGATCTGATTTTTATGTTTTTATAATATAGCTCAGCGCCTTCACTTTGCAATTGAATTTTACCTTTGGTCAACGGACTTGAATTTCCTTGTTCATCATACATCACCGGATTTTCCATAACCATCACTACCGTTCCATTTACAATATGATAGGCTTTATTTCCTACGCAAACCAACTCTAGTTTATTCCATTCACCATTTGGTTTTTCTAAATCTTTTATTCGGCGGCATCTTGAATCTCCTCCACTTTTAAAATGCCGCAATTCACCATCTGGGCTATAGAAGCGATACGCTTTTTCTACTTCTGTTTTTTCAACCGATTTGATATCAATTCCCGTTCCTGCCAACGCAAAAAAGTCTCCGCAATCGCCTTCCTGCACCTGCATCTCGAGTGACTTCATCCAAACATTCCAGAATTGTCCATGGGGCTCCTGCGCGTGGTACAAAATACCGCTATCCCGCTTATCCTGTAAACGGGGTTCGTATTTTTTGGTTCCCCATTTAAACTCCAAACTTAAATGGTAATTTTCAAATTCCTGTTTGGTACTTAACCCGCCATACACTTCACCTGATACTTTTAACACCTGTTCGTCATCCATTTCTACCACAGAAAACACATTTAAAGGGTCGTTATTAAGCCCTATCGGCGTACCTCTTTTGCCATCGCCTTTTTCATAGCCTTCCAAATCCAACGAATGATGCGGCACGCCTATAAACACATCCCATTGGCTTAAATCTTTATCGATTAATTGGTTCCAATTATTAGCGGTCTGGTTCGTGCTTTTGCAACCTACAAACAACAGTGAAATTCCAAAAAGTACAATGGAAAAAACTCTATTTATTTTCATTTCAAATGATTTAAAATTTGATTTTTTTTAAAGATACGTTAAAGTCCTTTAATTTCGATATTGCCTTTCACATTGAATGTACCACGCACCACTCCAGTGGTTTTGGCCTTAACGTCTCCCGAAAAACCGGGCTGTTCTCCTCCAACATGCACTACAAAATCGCCTGCCTCAACCACGCGTTTGGTGCGTTTGTTGATTAATGAAAGTTGTCTGGGCGTTAACGTAAATTCTACGATTTTGCTTTCACCCTTTTTCAGGTGAATTTTTTCAAAACCTTCCAATTGCCGTGTGGGGCGTGGTGTAGAGGCCTTAGTATCGGACAAGTAAAGCTGAACGACCTCATCGCCATCGCGGTCTCCCGTATTGGTCACTTTCACAGAAACCTCAACGTTTTCACCTGCTTTTATTTGTTTCGGCAAAGTTAAATCGGAATAATCAAATGTGGTATAGCTTAGGCCATAACCAAACGGATACAGCGGTTTGCCCGTAAAATAACGATAGGTGCGCTCTTTCATGTTGTAATCTTCAAAGGGCGGCAAATCGCTCAATGATTCGTAGTAGGTAATTGGCAACCTTCCGGCAGGATTGTAATCGCCAAAAAGCACATCGGCCAGAGCATTACCTCCTTCTTCTCCAGGATAGCCCACGTTTAAAATACCTTCAACGTTTTCTTTTGCCCAATTTATGGCCAAAGCGCTCCCTGCATTAATCACCAAAATCACGGGCTTTCCCGTAGCTTTAACAGCCTTCAGTAATTCGGTTTGTTGTTCTGGTAATGCTATATCTTTTTTATCTCCGCCTTCACCTTCCAAACGCTGCGACAGCCCTAAAACCACAATGGCCACGTCGGATTGGTTAGCTACTTTTACAGCTTCAGAAATTTTATCGTTCTCTGGCATCGTCCATAAAACCTGGGCCAAAGCATTAGTTTCATCACTAAAATATTCCACCTTAATCGGGTAGGCTTTTCCTGCCTCTAGCGACATTTTTTCAGTGGCATATTTAGGGTGGTGTGCCGAGCCTTTTCCGTTGGTAATTTCTTTACCTTCAATATAAATGGTCATTCCACGTTTTGACAACAGCCCCAATTCGTATTCCCCATCGGTTGGTGGTACCAAAACACCTTCCCAACGTACTGAAAAATTATCGTCGAGTTCCTTTGAAATCATATCATTTTGCCATGAAAAATCGATGTTATCATCAATACGTTTCATTACGGGCTTGCCTTCAAATTTCACATTGTTGAAATACGATGCTTCCAAACCTTGTATCCCGCTTTTAGTTTGGAAAAATGCAGATGGAATAGGTTTTAAATTTGTCGCTTCATCAGAGAGGTGGCAACCTTCGGCAAACAGCACTTCAATACGGGGCTCCACTTTATTTTTAATCCCTTTTAGAAAAGTGACCGGATTTTTTGGAGTACCGTGGTAGTTTCCTAATAACGACTCCCAATTATCGGCATTGGGGCCGATAACGGCTATTTTTTTAATTTTTGATTTTGACAACGGCAATACGCCATTTTCATTTTTCATTAAAATGATGCTTTCTTGCGCCGCTGTTCTGGCTAAAGTATTATGGGCATCGGAACACACAATGCCGAACGGCATTTTTGCAAAAGGCACTTCGTTTTCGCTATCAAACATACCGAGTTTAAAACGTGCCATCAACACACGTTTTACGGCAACATCTATCACATCCTCAGAAACCAAACCTTCATTTACGGCATCCACTAAGGAATGATAATAACTTCCACAATTCAGGTCGCACCCACCTTTTACCCCAATAGCGGCCGCTTCGGCTTTGGTTTTTGCCAAATTGTGCCCAGTGTGGATATCGCGAATAGCACCGCAATCGGACACCACATAGCCATCAAACCCCCAATCGTCCCTCAATAATTGGTTCAAAAGGAAATCGTGTCCACTGCAAGACTCGCCTCTAAATCGGTTATAAGCCCCCATAATGGAATACACTTTGGCGTCTTTTACCGTTTTTCTAAAGGCTGGCAGATAGGTTTCGTATAAATCCCTGTCGCTTACGTCCACATCGAACGTATGGCGCAAGGCTTCTGGCCCCGAGTGCACTGCAAAATGTTTTGACGTGGCTATGGTTTTTAAATATTTAGGATGGTCGCCTTGTAAACCAACAATAAATTGTGAAGCCAACTCACCCGTTAAATAGGGGTCTTCACCATAAGTTTCGTGGCCTCTTCCCCAACGTGGATCTCTAAAAATATTGATGTTGGGCGACCAAAAATCGAGTCCCGTATAAATACCCCGTTTTCCGTTTCTAACAAACTCGTGGTGTTTGGCTCTGGCTTCATCCGAAATTACCGTTCCCACTTCTTTTAACAAATCGCGATTAAAGGATGCCGCTATTGAAATGGACTGTGGAAATACCGTAGCGTAACCCGCCCGGGCCACCCCATGCAAACACTCGTTCCACCAGTTGTATTTCGGGATTTTCAATCTGGGAATTGCTTCAGAATCATTTAAAAGCTGACTGACTTTTTCTTCTAAAGTCATTTGATGCAGCAAGTTTTCAGCACGGTCTTCAAAAGAGAGACCTGACTCTGAATCCAAATAGGAAAAATCAACATTGGCTTCTTGGGCAGAAAGAAAACTGCTGATGAAAAACAAGAAAAATGTTCCACGAAATAAAATAGATTTGTAAAATGGAACTGTTTTACAAGAATGTAAAGACCTGAAGTGTTCGTTTAGTTGCTTCATTATTTAGTTTAAAAAGTTGTTTTTTTGACAGAAAAACCAAAAATATACATTCAAATCATAAAAAGCAATCGATTACATTTTAATTTGAAGATTATATTATTTTAAACTTTGTATCTTTTAGCTTGTGCAAAAAAGTAAATTATGGAAATACTTGGCATTGACATTGGAGGCTCTGGAATGAAAGGCGCCATAATAGATTCTGAAACAGGCGAGCTTTTATCGGAACGCTACAGAATTCCAACCCCAAAATCGCGAAAGCCAAAACCTATGGCTAAAACATTCAAAGACATTGTTGAGCATTTTAACTATAAGGGTTCCATAGGCTGTGGGTTCCCCAGTATTTTAAAAAACGGTGTTTGCAGTGCGAAAGGAAACTTGCATTCCAGTTGGGTAGGTGTTGATGCCGAAGCCTTGTTTTCTGATGCGTGTGGACTCCCCGTTACCGTGGTTAATGATGCCGATGCCGCTGGTTATGCCGTGATGAATTATGGCATTGGAAAAGACAAAACCGGGTTAGTAATTATGATTACCATTGGAACTGGTTTAGGAAGCGGTGCATTTTATAACGGGGAACTGATTCCTAATTTTGAGTTAGGCCAAATACCCTACAAAAAGCACAAAAAAATTGAGCAATGGGCAGCGGCATCCGTTAAAGAACGGAAAAATTTGAGCTACAAAAAATGGGGCAAAAGATTTAATACTTTTCTGGAAATCGTAGAAACCGTTTTATGCCCCGATTATATTTTTTTGGGCGGTGGCACATCAAAAGATTTTGATGAATTCAAAAAACAGATTACCGTCTCCACTCCTGTACTTCCAGCCGAATTAGGAAATTATGCAGGTTTAATAGGGGCAGCGGTGGCGGCATTACACCCTCATAACAAATGATTATAATATAGAATTTCTTGAAACAACTATCCACGAGGTAGAGCTATAGTGGCATGCTTCGACTGCGCTTAGTACAGATCTCGCTTGTTTCATTTTGGCAAGTTCAGTCATAGCATTTTGACATCACAAGGTCAAAAACCGAAATCATGTATTTAGATTCCCGTTTTCACGGGAATGACAATTTCAACCGAACCCCCGACGCAGAGCGTCGAGGAATTCCTTTTGATTAATCAGGAAATTTAGCCCGGATTTTATCCAAGCATAAGTTATGGATACTACCTTCGTGTGTGTGCTTTTTTGAGGTGTCAGGCACGTAAGTACCATCCTGAACCTGACCACCAATTTTTTGATACGCCTCACGGAAGCTTTGGCCATCAACCACTAAATTATTGATGTTGTCAACTGTGAAAAGGTATTTGTACAAATCGCTGTTGATGTCAATATCTTTTACAATAATTTGCTGAATGGAGTAATTGAAAATATCCAAAATATCTTTTATTTCCTCAAAAGCGGCAATCATGTTTTCTTTCAACAACTGAAAATCGCGGTGATAGCCACTTGGCAAATTGTTGGTAATAAGCACCATTTCACTTTGTAAAGCTTGTATTTTGTTGCACTTACCACGAATCAGTTCAAAAACATCAGGGTTCTTTTTATGGGGCATAATACTGCTTCCGGTAGTCAATTCTTCTGGAAACGAAATAAATCCGAAATTTTGGCTCATGTACAAACAGGTATCCATGGCAAAACGCGCCATGGTATTGGCCAAGCTACCCAAGGCAGCCGCAATGGTGCGTTCGTTTTTTCCACGGCCCATTTGTGCCGCTACCACATTGTATTTTAGCGTTGCAAAGTCCATTTCTTTTGTAGTGAATTCCCTGTCGATAGGAAATGAACTTCCGTAGCCAGCAGCAGACCCCAACGGATTTTGGTCCACGGTTTTTATAGCGGCATCAATCAAAAACACATCATCGACCATCAATTCGGCATAGGCCGAAAACCATAATCCGAAAGATGATGGCATGGCTACTTGCAGGTGCGTATAACCAGGTAATACTTTGTCTTTATAATTTTCAGCTTGGTCTAAAAGCGTATTGAAAAGCGTTTTAGTCTTTTCTTTTACCAAAGCTAAATTCTCTTTGTAATACAAATGGAGCGCCACTAAAACTTGATCGTTTCTGGAGCGAGCTGTGTGGATTTTTTTTCCAACGTCGCCCAAGCTTACCGTTAACTCGTACTCTATTTTGGAATGTACATCTTCAAACTGCTCATCGATAACAAACTCGCCGGCTTCAATTTGGTTTTCCAACACTTGTAAGCCACCCAACAACTGCTCTAACTCAATCGTAGTTAAAATGCCTATTTTGTGCAACATTTTGGCATGGGCCTTTGATGCTGTAACATCATATTTTGCAATGTGAATATCAATTTCCCGATCGTTACCAACTGTAAATTGTTCTATTTTTTTATCAATGGATATACCTTTGTCCCAGAGTTTCATTTATTATGTTTTTGTCATTCCCGTGAATACGGGAATCTTTTAATTCTTTAGTTTTTGTTGACACCCTTCGTCCCAATAACTATCGGGAGCGCTCAGGGTGACAACCATTTTTATTATTATTTCTAACGAAGTGTGGCAATCTTTTTAACTAGGAAGAAATAGCCACGTCGCTCCGCTCCTCGCTATGGCGTTATACGATGACGCGATTCAACAACTCCACATAAATTTGAATGCCTTCTTCTATTTCGTTGATATAAATAAACTCGTCTGCCGAATGCGAGCGTGTACTATCGCCAGGGCCCAATTTTAAACTTGGGCATTTTAGTACCGCTTGGTCTGATAATGTAGGCGAGCCATACGTAGTTCTACCCATAGCGATTCCAGCCTTTACTAACTCGTGCTCCATCGGGATGGACGACGAATTTAAGCGTAAACTACGCGGTGTAATTTTTGTACACGGTGATTTTGTTTGCAAAATTTCGGCTATTTCGGCATTACTGTATGCGTCGTTTACCCGAACATCGACCACCAAATCGACATGCCCCGGCACGACGTTGTGCTGCGAACCGGCATTGATTTGGGTTACCGTCAATTTAACTTCACCCAAAGCTTCGGTGCTTTTTTCGAATTTAAAATCCTTAAACCATTGCAACACTTCAATTGTATTATAAATGGCATTGTTATCGTTTGGGTGTGCGGCATGGCTAGGTGTGCCTTCCACCACCGCATCAAAAACCACGAGGCCTTTTTCAGCTACCGCCAAATTCATCAGCGTAGGTTCACCTACTATGGCGACATCTACTTTTGGAATAATGGGCAACATACTGTTCAACCCATTAGGACCACTGCTTTCTTCTTCCGCAGAAGCGACCAATACCAAATTATATTTTAAATCTTTTTGATTGTAAAAATGGGTAAATGTTGCGATTAACGACACCAAACAGCCCCCAGCATCGTTACTGCCCAAACCGTACAGTTTGCCATCTTCAACAATGGCCTTAAATGGGTCTTTAGTGTAAGCACTGTTCGGTTTTACGGTATCGTGGTGCGAGTTTAACAACAGCGTTGGTTTGCTTTCGTCAAAGTGTTTATTGACCGCCCAAACGTTGTTTTTAGTGCGCGTGTAATCAATATTGAATTGTTTGAACCATTCTTCAATATGTGCTGCAGTAGCATCTTCTTCAGAAGAAAATGACTGCTTTTCAATCAGTTTTTTTAAAAGCGCAATGGCTTTTTGGGTTAATTCCTGTAGCGCCATATTATAGAGTTATGGTTGTAAAATTAGTATCGGTTTTTGTTAACATCGAGGTATTCCCCATATTGATGTTGCTAACACCGTTATTCAATGCATCGAAACAATTCTCCAATTTCGGAAGCATGCCATCTGCAATAATACCCTGCTCCAAAAGTTCTTTGTAAGTTTTGGTATCGATGTGTTTTATTACCGAGTTTTTATCGTTTATATCTCTTAAAACCCCTTTCAATTCAAAACAATAATAAATGGAGGTTTCATAAAGATGACTCATACCCACCGCCACTTGCGAGGTAATGGTATCGGCATTGGTATTTAGCAATTGCCCGTTTCCGTCGTGCGTGATGGCGCAAAATACCGGAGTAAAATCAGCCTGAATCAGTTTATCAATGGACTGATACGACACGCTTTCTACATCGCCCACAAAACCGAAATCGACTTCTTTAACGGGACGTTTTACCGATTTAATACTGTTGATATCAGCACCTGTTAAACCAATGGCATTCGTGTTTAACGCCTGCAATTTGGCGACCACATTTTTGTTTACCAAACCTCCGTAAACCATGGTAATAACCTCCAAAGTTTCGGCATCGGTAATTCGGCGGCCATTCACCATTTGCGATTCAATGCCCAATTTTGAAGCGATATGCGTGGCACGTTTGCCGCCACCGTGCACCAAAATTTTCTTCCCTTCTAAATTTGAAAACAATTTTAAAAAGGCATCTAAAGCACTTTCATCCTCAATAATGTTTCCTCCTATTTTTACTATGGATAGTTTTTCCATTGGACTGAAGCCTGCCCTAACCCCTCCAAAGGAGAGGAACTGGCAAGCGTTTTATATTAATTTTTTTCTATCAATTCTAAATTCCCTTTAGCTTTTAATTGGGTTCGCATTGCTCCCCTTTGGGGAGATTAAGAGGGGCTATTCTCCAATATTTTCTTTAACACCAACTGCGCGGCATAAGTTCGATTGTTAGCCTGCTCGATTACTAATGAACTATCGCTATCCAACACGGCATCTTCAACAATTACATTTCGTCTTACTGGTAAACAGTGCATAAATTTAGCATCGCCCAACTTTTCTTTGGTAATCATCCAGTTGGGGTCGGTGCTTTTTACTTTTCCGTAATCTTCGTAACTGCTCCAGTTTTTCACATACACAAAATCGGCATCCTTAAACGCTTCTTCCTGATTGTGATAGATTTTGGTATCGCCAGTAATTTCTAGATTTAAATCATAGCCTTCGGGATTAGCGATAACAAACTCCACATCCATTTTTTGCATAGCCTGCGTAAAACTGTTGGCCACGGCATGTGGCAAAGCTTTAATATGCGGCGCCCAACTTAACACCACTTTTGGTTTTTGGGTTTGCGCCTGCTCAGCAATAGTTAAAGCGTCGGTAAGTCCTTGTAACGGATGGCCTGTGGCGCTTTCCATATTTACAATGGGTACGGATGCATATTTTTTAAAGGCACTCAACACTTGTTCGCTTTCGTCTTTTTGTTTGTCGGTTAGCGTTGGAAAGGCTCGTACTGCAATAATATCGCAATATTGGGACACTACAGCAGCAGCTTCTCTGATGTGCTCGGCCGTTGAGCCGTTCATCACCGTGCCGTCTTCAAACTCCAGCCCCCAAGCATCACCAGAAACATTCATTACAATAGGACTCATCCCTAAATTTAAGGCCGCCTTTTGGGTGCTTAAACGGGTACGCAAACTCGAATTGAAAAACAATAAACCCAACGTTTTGTTTTTTCCCAATTCAATGTGCTTTAAGGGGTTTTCCTTTAATTGTTTGGCTTCCTCAATCCATGAATTGATATTATCGATATCGTGTATGGAGGTGTAATGTTTCATTCTTTTATCTTGTTTTTTCAGACCTGTCTGGTCTGTACATTATCGTTATTTTATTTTGGTAAATGGCACTTTGTTTTCCATGGCGTTTAAAATAAAATGATCTTCCAACCCATTAACGATCCATGTTTCAATATTGGCTGTTTTTGCTACAGATGCCGCTTCAATCTTCGATTGCATACCGCCACTGCCGTGTGAAGATTTTGAATTGACCACCTGCTTGGCCAACTCTTCAAAATCATCAACCACTTTAATGGTTTCTGGTGTACCGTTTTCGTACGATTCTTTGGTATAAATCCCGTTGGTATTGGTCGCAATAATAAACAAATCGGCTTTTAAAAGCGATGCGGTTAGGGCGCCCAATTTGTCGTTGTCACCAAATTTAATTTCGTCGGTAGCCACCGTATCGTTTTCGTTGATGATGGGAATATAGTTATTGTTCACCAAAACATTGATGGTATTGACGATGTTTTTTCGGCTTTCCTTTTTTTCAAAATCAGAATAGCTCAGCAAACACTGTGAAGTCAAAAGTCCGTATTCGCGGAAGATTTCCTGATAAATACGGATTAAATGCGGCTGACCAATGGATGCCAATGCCTGTTTTACAAAAACGTCCTTTTGCTTGCTTTCCAGCTTTACAAATTGTTTAGCCACAGCGATAGCCCCCGAACTGACGATGACAAACTCGTGCGTATCTTGAAGCTGTGCAATCTGGCTGGCCAAGTCTTCAATCTTACCCCTTGAAATATTGTTGGTTTCTTTGGTAAGCGTATTGGAACCTACTTTCAATAAAACACGTTTTTTTCTTTTCATACTTTTGGTATGCAACGATTGCTAAATGTTTTGCAACTGATTTTCTTCAATTTCAGACAAGGCTTCAATCAATGCTTCAAAGAAATGATTGATGTGGTCTTTTCTAATAGTCAGTGGCGGTAAAATTCGCAACAGTTTTTTGTTGGAAGCTCCCCCTGTGAAAATGCGGTGATTGTAAATGAGTTTTTTTCTGAGCTCACCCACTTCAAAATCAAATTCCAAACCAAGCATCAAACCTCTCCCTTTTATATGTTTTATCTGCGGAACACTTTTCGCCAGTTTCAAAAAGTATTCAGACATGGCGTTAACGTTATCGATTAGTTTTTCATCTTCAATAACATTTAACACGGAAAGACCAGCCGCACAAGCCAAGTGATTCCCACCAAAAGTAGTACCCAACATGCCATGCTTGGCCTCAATATCGGGGTGGATTAAAATGCCACCAATAGGGAAACCATTACCCATCCCTTTTGCTATTGAAATAATATCTGGCGTTACATTGTAATGTTGAAAAGCGAAAAATTTGCCCGAGCGCCCGTAACCCGATTGTACCTCATCAGCAATAAACATCGTGTTATTCGCTTGGCAAAGCGCGTAAACCTGCTCGAAAAAATCGGCCGTGCCCTGATCCAATCCACCAACACCTTGAATAAACTCTACAATAACAGCACAAACATCTCCTTTTTCCAATTCTGCCTTTACGCCCAAAATATCATTCAACTCTAAAATGGTTACTTTTTGTTGAGCGTTTATCGGTGCGATAATATTAGGGTTATCGGTTGCAGCAACGGCGGCCGAGGTTCTTCCGTGGAAACCATTTTTAAAGGCCACCACTCTCGATTTCCCTGTTTTAAACGAGGCCAATTTCAATGCATTTTCATTGGCTTCAGCTCCTGAATTGCATAAAAATAAATTGTAACCTTTACAACCAGAAAGTGCTTCCAACTTTTCGGCCAATTGCTCCTGCAACGGATTTTGAATAGCGTTGGAATAAAAGCCCAAATCGGCCACTTGGTTTGTAACGGCATCCACATATTTTGGATGCGCATGGCCAATGGAAATAACGGCATGCCCTCCGTAAAGATCTAAATATTCGTTATCAGCATCGTCGTAAACATAAAGTCCTTTGGCTGAAACCGGCGTTACATTGTATAATGGGTAAACGTCAAATAATGGCATGTTAATTCTTTTTAAGTTGGTTTATTTTTTCAAATGAAGCATTAATTCCTTTAATGAGCGACGAGCTCAATCCTTGGTGCTCCATTTCATTAAGTCCTTCAATAGTACAGCCACTCGGGGTGGTTACACGATCTATTTCTTCCTCTGGATGCCTTCCGGATTCTTTCAATAAACTGGCAGCGCCGTAACAAGTTTGCAAAGCCAATTGGTGTGCTTCATGAGCTTCGAAGCCTAATTGAATAGCCCCTTGGGTTGTGGCACGTACCAAACGCATCCAAAAGGCAATACCGCTGGCACAGATTACCGTGGCTGCTTGAATTTGATCTTCGGGAATAACCATAGTGGTGCCCAGCTGATTGAAAATATCATTTGCCATTGGCACTTTATCTTGTGCTGCTTTATTAGCCGCAATGCATGTCATGGACTTTCCTATGGAAATAGCCGTATTGGGCATCACGCGGATGATGTTTTTATCGGCCCCAATAATGCTTTCGATTCTTGCAATCTCTACTCCTGCTGCCACCGACATCACCACGTGCTTATCGGTAATTTTAGAAGACACGCTCTCTAAAACTTGATTAATGTGTTTGGGTTGCAGGGCAAAAATCACAATATCAGATTGTGTTACGGCCAACTCATTATCGTTAGTTACCACCACATTGGGCAGACTTTTATACGCATCAACATTTACAGTATTTTTATCACTTAAATACAACGATGTAAACGTGTTGTTTTTCACCAACCCTTTGGCAATTGAACTCCCTAAATTACCAGTACCGATAATGGCTATTTTCATTTCAAAAAGTTTGTTAATAATTAGAAATAAGTTCCTTTTAAACTCAAGCCCATTGTTTCTTCCAATCCGAACATTAAATTCATATTTTGTACCGCTTGCCCGGAGGCTCCTTTAAGCAAGTTGTCGATAATACTTGTTACCAACAATTTACCTTTGTGCTTATGCAAATGGATTAAACATTTATTGGTATTTACTACTTGTTTCAAATGTAAAAAATCATCTGAAACAAATGTGAAATTAGCATCTTTATAAAATTCGTTATATAAGGTTTTCGCCTCATCTACCGAGCCTTCGAAACCGGTATATAAAGTCGCGAAAATACCTCTTGAAAAATTTCCTCGGTTGGGCATAAACAAGATGTCTTTTGAAAAATCATTTTGCAATTGCTTAACCGATTGGTTGATTTCCCCCAAATGTTGATGGGTAAAGGGTTTGTAATACGAAAAATTGTTATCGCGCCAAGTATAATGTGTGGTTGCCGAAAGTGATGTACCTGCTCCTGTTGCTCCGGTTACGGCATTAATGTGTACATCGGTATTCAATAATCCTTTATTGGCCAATGGCAAAAGCCCCAATTGTATAGCGGTGGCGAAACAGCCCGGATTGGCAATATAATTGGCGTTTTCAATGGCTTCTTTTTGTAATTCGGGCAATCCGTAAACAAAAGTTTTACCTTCAAATTCCTTATCGGCTTCCAATCTAAAATCGTTGCCCAAATCGATGATTTTCGTGTTTTCTGAAAAGGTATTGGCCGATAAAAACTTTACCGAATTACCATGCCCTAAACATAAAAACAACACATCGACATCGGGGTTTACTGTATCGGTGAATTCTAAATCTAACGACCCGATTAAGTCTTGGTGTACCTTGCTTATTTTGTTTCCTGCATTACTGGTACTGAATACAAAATCGATTTCGGTTTGCGAGTGGTTGATCAGCAACCTGATTAGTTCGCCTGCCGTGTACCCTGCGCCTCCAATTATTCCTACTTTTATTTTTTTCATTTTTAACACTTTAAAATTAGGCTTCGACTACGCTCAGCCTGACAATTCAGCACATCAAAGCCCGTTTTATTTCGAATTTACTTGCTGGTAAATTTTATTTTGGTTGCCCACAATTTTAATAAATCCTTTGGCTTCATCGGCAGTCCAACCTTTGTTTTCTTCGCCGTAGCTTCCAAATTTAGCGCTCATTAAATCGTGGTCTGAAACAATCCCATCTAAAGTAAAGTGATACGGTTTCAACGTAACGGTAACGTCGCCCGACACTTTATCTTGACTGCTTTGCAAAAAGGCCTCCATATCGCGCATTACGGGATCTAAGTACTGGCCTTCATGCAAGTGCATGCCGTAGAAGCTGGCAATATATTCCTTATGCTGCAACTGCCATTTGGTAAGCGTGTGCTTTTCCAAAAGATGGTGCGCTTTGATGGTGATGAGTGCTGCTGCAGCCTCAAAACCGACACGCCCTTTAATTCCTACAATGGTATCGCCCACATGGATATCACGACCAATAGCATAAGCCGACGCCAAATTATTTAAGGTTTCAATATTTATTTCGGGAGCATTTTCAATGCCGTTTACGGCCACCAATTCACCTTTTTCGAAAGTTAGTTTTACTTTTTCCTCTTCGGTATGTTTTAGTTGCGATGGGTATGCTTCTCCTGGCAATGGTTTTTCAGAAGTCAATGTTTCTGCACCACCAACACTAGTTCCCCAAAGTCCTTTGTTAACCGAATATTTGGCTTTTTCCCAAGACATATCGATACCGTTTTCTTTTAAATAATCGATTTCTTCTTGTCGGGTTAATTTTTGGTCCCTAATTGGGGTAATAATTTTGATATTCGGCGCCAAGGTTTGAAAAATCATATCGAAACGCACTTGGTCGTTACCGGCACCAGTGCTCCCGTGGGCAATATATTCGGCATCGATACTTTTAGCGTATTCAATAATTTCAATAGCCTGAACAATTCGCTCGGCACTTACCGACAACGGATAGGTGTTATTTTTCAACACATTACCAAACACGAGATACTTCACCACCTTTTGGTAAAATGTAGAAACAGCATCGATATTTTTATAGGTTGAAACGCCCATTTTATAAGCGTTACTTTCAATGTGCTTGATTTCTTTTTTGGTAAAACCACCAGTGTTTACACTTACCGCGTGTACATCGTACTCTTTTGATAAACTAACGGCACAATACGAGGTGTCTAGGCCGCCACTATAGGCTATTACTAACTTTTTCATGTGTTTGGAATGTTTGGAATTTTACTTTTTAAAATCTTATTTATTTGATTAAGTTTTGATTCGAAATAAGGGTTAACGTAATATTTATACTTGAGTTCATCTCTTAGTTTCCCTAGTTTTTCTAAGGTTGAAATCAATACCGGAGACAAGTCTTTTAAGGTCACGAACTTCATGCCCAACAATAAATTATTATGATGAACTGTGGGTTCTTGGGCAATGGAAATTAGAAAATCTTTCCTGAAATTTTGCGACAATAAATCCATTAGAAGCAATCCTAAATTGTGATTTCTATGGGCGTCATGAATCCACAAAGCCGAACGTTCGTAAACCGAGAATTTATCAACCACGTGCTTGTGGGCAAAAATATGTCCGTAAATTTCACCGTCTTTCCTTAATAGGTAGCATCCGTTTTTTAAACGGTCCAGCAACATGCCCACATTGGCATGGAACATAGCGGGAAGGTTTTTTGTTCTTTCGGAGATGATCTGCAAGTTAATTGCCGAAATCTCGTGGGTAAAAACAATTTCAAAACCTTGCGCTTCACAATAGGCTTTTGCTTCCTCAATTAAGGTGTTTTTTTCTATATCCAATACTGAATCCATTTTCAAAAATTATCGAACCTTGCACAAAAAACGGGCAAAGATTTCTAAGAGCCGTTAAGGCTTTTTTATTTTAATCTAAAATAATAACGAAAAATTGAAAGTAGCGAATACTTTCTTAAACTGGATTCCCCCTTAGGGGCGAGTTTTAGGAAAACGCACAACAACAGCTCTAGCAGCTTTTGCTAGAATAGAAGAGATAGGAGATATGTTGTTTCCTGTTTTCACTGAATAACTATCTTTACTATTAACTCTAAATCGTCGGCGTGAGCCCCTTTCGTTAATATAAGGCGCAAAATTACAACTTATTATGAAATACACAACATTATCTTAATAAAATAAAAGTATTCGATTGTTCACTATAAGCCATAGCCCCATAAAAACAATTCGCTTTAACATTATTTCATTTTTAATTTAATTCCCGCACCCAAATATTCCTATAACTCACTCCACTATTGTCTCCGTGGTCCTGCAGTTTTATTGGTGCTTTATTATGCGGGTTATTTTTTGGCCAGCCGATAAATTCAGTAGTTCCTTTTATTTCAACATGGTCTTGAATAAGTACTCCATTATGCAATACAGTAATCGTGGCTGGTGTTGTTTTTTCACCCATTTCGTTAAAAACAGGAGCACGGTAAACCATATCGTAAGCATTCCATTCGCCCGTTTTACTCGAAGCTTGAACCAGAGGAATGGATTGCTTATAAATAGAACCAACCTGACCGTTTACATAGGTATCATTGTCGTTATTATCTAAAACCTGAACTTCGTACCTGTTTTGGAGAAAAACACCACTGTTAGCTCGATGTTGGCCATTGCCACGCACATCTGTTGGCGATTTCCATTCAATATGCAATTGGATATCACCAAAATCTCGTTTGGTTTGAATATCGCCATACTTATCTTTAACCGTCATACTTTTGTCTGCATTCAAAATCCAGTCCACTGCAGATGAATCTTTAGCCGACACCCATTCATTAAAATTTTCACCGTTAAAAAGTACGATAGCATCCGAAGGGATTCCGGTTTCTTCATCAATAGTTACCACTTTAGGTTTGGGTTCCCAAATTTCGGTATCTTCAGGTTTTGTTGGCTCTACAGGGCCAGCATCTGTCGCTTTTCCCTTTTCAAGTTCGACCTCTTTAGAGTTGTGCTTACAAGACACTACAAAGACAAAAGCCAATAATAGAATTAAAATATTTTTCATCTGTTTATTATTATTTGTTTTTTTAATGGTCAGATGTAATTCGCCAATAACCATCTTGGTGCGTATCAAGATTTGTTATGGCTCATTTCATAATTTACTTTACACCTAAAATTTTTTTCAAAAAGCCTTCATCTGGTTTGGAGCCTGCAAAATCATCAAAACTACGCTCGGCAGCTTCAATAATATGCTTTTGAATAAATGGCGCACCTTCCTTGGCACCTTGCGCCGAAGATTTTATACAGCACTCCCACTCCATAACGGCCCAAACATCGCAATTATATTGGGTGAGTTTTGCAAAAATGCCTTTAAAATCCACTTGTCCGTCGCCCAGACTTCTAAAGCGCCCAGCACGCTCTTTCCAATCGGAATACCCGCCATAAACCCCCTGTTTGCCGGAAGGATTGAACTCGGCATCTTTCACATGGAACGATTTTATACGCTCATGGTAATAATCGATAAACGTTAAATAATCCAATTGCTGAAGTACAAAATGGCTCGGGTCGTATAAAATATTAGCACGTTTGTGGTTGTTCGTAGCTTCTAAAAAACGCTCGAAAGTAATACCATCGTGCAAATCTTCGCCCGGATGCAGTTCGTAACACACATCCACCCCATGCTCATCAAAATGATTTAAAATGGGTAACCAACGACTGGCCAGTTCTTTAAAGCCTAAATCCACCAATCCAGCAGGTCGCTGCGGCCACGGATACACCGTTTGCCAAAGCAATGCCCCCGAAAAACTGGCGTGCGATTTTAAACCCAAACGCCCACTGGCGGTTCCACATTTTTTAACAAAATCTATCGCCCATTCGGTTCGGGCTTTTGGATTTCCTCTTACATGCTCGGGCGCAAAACCATCAAACAAGGCATCGTAAGCTGGATGCACCGCCACCAACTGCCCCTGCAAATGCGTGGAAAGTTCGGTGATTTCCAATCCGTACGATTGTACTTTTCCTTTTAGCTCATTGCAGTACGTTTGGCTTTCGGCAGCTTTTTCAATATCGATTAAACTGGTTTCCCAGGTTGGTATTTGTATGCCTTTATAGCCTAAATCTGCCGCCCATTGGCACATCCCATCCAATGAATTGAATGGCGCTTCGCTACCTGCAAATTGTGCTAAAAAAACGGCGGGTCCTTTTATTGTTTGCATAATTCTTTAATTTTCAATATTTATCCAAATATTCCCTTTTTGATGTGACTCTACGGCTTTTTCAATAAAATCCATTCCCCGTAAACCATCCATTATATTGGGAAATTCACCGCTATTGTATGGCTGGTTATTTATAGCCTTTGCCATACCATGATATATGTTGCCCATGGCATCGAAAATCCCTTCGGGATGGCCGGGCGGCAATTTGGTTCCGGCCAAAGACAATTCTGAATTATATTGATGCCCCGGTTTGAGCACTTGTAGCGGCTTACCTTCTTCCATGAAATAAAGATAATTTGGATTTTCCTGCTCCCATTTAATCCCTGCTTTATCTCCGTAAATTTTTACTGAAAGATTGTTTTCCTCTCCGGTAGCAATTTGGCTCGCACGCAGCACCCCTTTAGTATTATTGGTACAGCGCAGTAACACCGTGCCGTCAATATCCATTTTGTTGTCGGGGTACAAATGATTTAGATCGGCCAATATCGATTCAATTTTTAATCCCGATACATACTCAATCATATTGAACGCATGGGTTCCTATATCGCCAATACAGCAGCTTATTCCAGATTTTTCAGGGTTTAATCGCCAAGTGGACGTCCGCTTTTCAGGGTCGTGTATAATGGAGTTTATCCAACCTTGATAATACTGCGCATCTACTTTTTGGATTTTCCCAATAGCTCCTTTTAAAATCATTTCGCGCATTTGCCTAACCATTGGGTAGCCCGTATAAGTATAGGTTATACCCAATGCCTTTTTCGATTTTTTTAAGGTATCATATAGCGTTTTTGCCTCTTGGTAGGTGGTGGTAAACGGTTTTTCACAAATAACATGAAATCCATTTTCCAACAGCTTTTTTGTCATCTCATAATGCAAATAATTTGGCGTAAGTATAGAAACTGCCTGCATTCTTTCTGCCTCTGGAAGCTTGAGTTCAGCGCTAATTAAGGCATCAATATCTTTATAGACCCGATTGGGGGGAAGCCCAATGTTTTCAGAAAAACTTAAATTATCATCCCATTTTGAATTAAAAACACCTCCAACAACTTCATAGCTGTCGTTCATGGTAGATGCGACTCTATGCAAAACACCGATGAGTGAATTTTTACCCCCACCTAGAACACCCAATTTTATTTTCTTTCCCATAAAAAACATTTTATGCTTTATATTCTACTTTTTCATTTTTAAACACTACGGCAAACAATACAAAAACTGCAAATGCAAACAGCGCCGGAAACACCCAAACATCGCCCCAATTGTGCGTACCATCCAGCAGTTTATTCTGATCGACTATTTGTCCTGCCACCCAAAACCCTACCAGCATACCAACGCCATAAGTAGCTAAGGCAATAAGCCCTTGTGCTGCGCTTTTGGCTTTTCCGCCTGCTTTCGAATCGGTATAAATCTGTCCAGAAACGAAAAAGAAATCGTAACAAATACCGTGCAGCGCAATACCGAGCACCAACATAAAAAACAGGTCGCCAGCATTCCCGTAAGCAAACAAAATATAGCGAATTCCCCATGCCGACATGCCTAATAAAATCGTTTTTTTAAAACCATATTTTTTGAAGAAAAATGGCAACAGGAGCATGAACCCAATTTCGGACACTTGCCCCAGGGAAGCCCATGCAGTGGAATTTTCAACCTTGTATTCTGTGAGGAACGGACTAATATTTTGATAGTAAAAGGCCAATGGAATACATATAAGCACCGAAGCCAAAAAGAACACCAAAAAATTCCGGTCTTTCAATAATTTTAACGCTTCCAGCCCTAAAATATTCTTAATCGTTACTTTTTCTCCTTTTGAAATACTGGGTGGTGTTTTTGGCAGTACAAAACTAAAAAGTCCCAAAATGGCCGATGCCACAGCTACCATTACAAATGTGTTAGACAACATGCCTTTCCCAATGTTTTCAATAGAATCCCATTTAAACACCAAACTAATGGTGAGACCGGCTACAACCCAGCCAATGGTTCCAAAAACACGTACCATGGGAAATTGTTTTGCAGGGTCGTTCATTTGATGAAAGGATACCGAATTTACCAATGCCAAGGTGGGCATGTATGCCACCATGTATGCCAAAACATAAGGATAGAACAATGAAAAGTGATCAGCTTTCGACATTTGGTACATTAAAAACGCACCTATTAGGTGCAATATCCCTAAGATTTTTTCAGCGTTAAAAAAACGGTCGGCAATCAACCCAATAACAAAAGGCGCTATTATGGCTCCCCAAGATTGCGTAGAAAAAGCCATTGCGGTTTCGGCCCCCGAAGCACTTAAATTGTTTCCCAAAAACGACCCCAGTGTTACGAACCACCCGCCCCAAATAAAAAATTCGAGGAACATCATTAACGACAATTGAAATTGAATTGATTTTTTCATCATTTTGGCTAGTTTAAAATTTTATCACTTAATGGCTTCTGCCGATTTTAACAGCAAAGCTTTTGTGGCCAAAATGCCTTCCTTTTCGCTTAAACGCTTTCCTTCGTATTCTACCCCTATAAAACCATTGTAACCCGATGCTTTAACCAATTTTAAAATCCTGGAATAATCTAGGGTTGTTTCGTGACCCTGTTCATCAAAATTATAAGATTTGGCACTAACAGCCTTTGCCTCGGGAAGCATCATTTCAATACCTTGATACTTGTCGTGAAACACCTCTTCGCATTCGCCCCACTGCTCTCCTTTTTTTCTCTTGATGCACCAATTGCCAAAATCGGGCAGGGTTCCGCAATTTTCCATGTTTACCTTTTTTATGGCCTGCATTAAAACGGGAGCGTTGGACGATAACCAACCATGGTTTTCACATAAAACATTTATATTTTTTGTAGCCGCGTAATTTGCCAGTTGGGTAAGCCCATCTACAACGGCAGACAACCAAACCTCGGGCTCGTTCGTTCCAAAAGTATTAACCCTAATGGAGTGGCAGCCTAATTTACTTGCAGCATCAATCCATTTTTTATGGTTTTCTACGGCAACTTTCCGAAGGTTCGCATCAGGATCGGCAAGGTCGCCTTCAGCATCAACCATAATCAATACATTTTCTATACCTTGCTCTGCGCTCAACACTTTCAATGAATCGATGACGTTGTCGAAACCCATTAATTTAATTTGTTCGGCATAAAGTGTATTTACGTACTCCACTCCTTCAAACCCCATATTTTTGGCCATTTCTGCAAATTTAAAAGGAGTCACGCCGTCTTCATTAAAAGTTCTGTGCAACGACCATTGCGCAAGCGATAATTTAAAAAACAGAGAATTGTTGGCCTTTTGTACATTATCGGTTTGTTCGGCCGCTTGGCTTTCTGTTTTTTCCTTACAAGACAAAACCGTTAAAAAAACAACAAAAACCAAAAAGGGAATAAATTTTAAGTAGCGCATATATAATATAAGGTTCTAAATTCTTGAATTGTGCATCAATGTATTAAATTTTCAGTTTTAAAAGGATTTTTCCTCCGATAATCAGCACCAACTTCGTTTCACAACTTTCACCAACAAAACAACCTTAAAATAATTAAATATATTTAATTATTTTAAGGCAAAAAATGAACACTTATTAAATTTCGTCGCAAAAACAATTAAAGATGAATAAAAAAAGCAACCAAACAAATGCTTACGATGCCATTGTGGTGGGCACTGGCATTTCTGGAGGATGGGCAGCCAAAGAGCTTTGTGAAAACGGTTTAAAAACCTTGGTTCTTGAACGCGGCAGAATGATAAAACATATTGAAGATTACCCCACAGCGCATATGGATCCGTGGGATTTTCCCAATGGCGGAGCACCGTCAAGAGACACCAAAATTCGTAAAAGCAAACAGCACAGAACCGGTTATGCCGTTAACCAGGAACACGGACATTTTTTTGTTGACGACCTTATACATCCTTATAATGAAGACAAACGCTTCGACTGGATACGCGGCTACCATGTTGGCGGGCGTTCCATTACTTGGGGCCGGCAAAGTTATAGGTTAAGCGATATCGATTTTGAAGCCAACAAAAAGGAAGGCATTGCGGTTGATTGGCCCGTGCGTTACAAAGACATTGCGCCATGGTACGACAAAGTAGAAGAGTTTATAGGCGTAAGTGGAGAAAATCTGGGTTTAAAACAATTGCCCGACGGTAAATTTTTAAAACCCATGAACCTTAATTGCGTTGAAGAAAAGCTAAAAGCAAAAATTTCTGAGAACTTCAACGACGGCAGGCTTTTAACTATTGGACGAACAGCAAACCTATCGGAAGGCACAAAACCTGGTTTCGGACGAAGTTCATGCCAGTACAGAAGTCGGTGTAGTCGTGGTTGCCCTTACGGCGCATACTTTAGCAGTGTTTCATCTACTCTACCTGTCGCCGAAGCCACAGGCAACATGACGCTAAGACCAAACTCTATAGTACACGAAATTATTTATGACGACAACACAAAAAAAGCTACCGGAGTAAAAGTAATCGATTCTGAAACCAAAGAGGTATTAGAGTTTACGGCCAAAGTCATTTTCCTATGCGCCTCGGCCATAGCATCAGCATCCATTTTACTACAATCGAAATCGGAACGTTTTCCAAATGGCCTAGGCAATGACAGCGGAGAATTGGGACACAATATCATGGATCATCATTTTCATGTTGGCGCATCTGCCAAAGCCGACGGTTTTAGCGACAAAATAAACAAAGGCCGAAGACCCAATGGTATTTACATCCCGAGGTTCAGAAATCTTGGGGGGCGTACCAATGTTAAGGAATTCAAACGCGGTTATGGCTACCAAGGGGGAGCCAGTAGATCTAAAACTTCAGAATTGGTCGCCGAACTAAAATATGGCACCGAACTAAAAGAAGCCATTTTAAAGCCAGGCGAATGGCGTATTAACCTGCTTGCCTTTGGTGAAGTTTTACCCAATCACAATAACAAAATGTATTTAGACTATAAAAAACTGGACCAATGGGGGCTGCCCACCGTAACCTTTGATGCTGCGTTTGGCGAAAATGAATGGGCCATGCGTAAGGATATGCAGGAACAGGCCGTAAAAATGCTTGAAGCCGCTGGCTTCTCAGACGTTAAGGGCTACGATAACCCTGAAGGACAGGCTTTGGGGCTTGGCATTCATGAAATGGGAACAGCAAGAATGGGCAGAAACCCCAAAACATCGGTTTTAAACCAATACAATCAAGTACACGCCTGTAAAAACGTATATGTTACCGATGGTGCTTTTATGACCTCTGCAGGTTGCCAAAACCCTTCATTAACTTATATGGCATTTACCGCTAGGGCAGCAAACCATGCCGCCCAAGAAATTAAGAAAAACAACTTTTAATATGCAGTTATGAAACGAAGAGAAGCTTTAAAAAATCTCGGACTGGCCACAGGATTATTTGTTGCAAGCCCAACAATAACAAGCTTATTGCAGAGCTGCACCAGCAATACTAAAATCTGGACCCCAGAATTCCTAAGTGCAGACCAAGGTATTGTGCTGCAAAAATTGGTGGACATCATTTTACCCAAAACAGACCACTTACCATCGGCAACAGAATTAAATGTTCCCGAATTTATCGATAAATATTTTAACGAAATACTTCTCACTGAAGATCAAGAGTACGTTAAAACGGCTTTTGCCAATATGGTTACGCAATTGAAACCCCATCCTGACACGCCAATCGAGGATGTTACCGAAGCAACCTATAAATTATATTTAGACCAATACATGCCCATTACTGGTTATATTGACGAGGAAAGGGAGGCCACCCCTAAAGCATTCGGGTTCACCAAGTCGGAATTTTTAAACCATTTGAAATGGATGGCCATAAATGCCTTTCTAAACACCGAAAGCATAGGCGAAAACGTACTGGCTTACGACCCTGTACCCACACAGTACTTTTGCGGAAATATTAATAACCTAACGGGCGGAAAATCTTATTCCCTATAAAATGAAACACTACTTAAAACCCCTATTTTTTTGTTTATTCCTCGCATTTTACACAGGATGTAAAACGAAAGAAAAAAAGACTGATGAAACTGTTTCCGTTTCAAAAAAAACAGAAACATGGCAGTCACTGTTCAACGGAAAAAATTTTGATGGATGGATACCCAAAATAAGCGGCTACCCCCTAAACGAAAATTACAACAACACATTTAAAGTAGAAAACGGTGCGATAAAAGTATCATACGAAAACTACGAGACGTTTACCAACCAGTTTGGACACTTATTTTACAAGATCCCTTTTTCCAATTACAAATTAAGGCTCAAGTACAGATTTACGGGCAACCAAGCAAACGGTGGCGAAGCCTGGGCCAAAAAAAACAGTGGCATCATGATTCATTGCCAATCTCCGGAAAGCATGGAATTGGATCAATCCTTCCCGGTTTCACTCGAAGTCCAGTTGTTGGGCGGAATTGAAGATGGCGTTGCACGCCCAACGGGTAATTTGTGTACTCCCGGTACACATGTTCACCTAAACAAAAAACTTACAACGGCGCATTGCACATCCTCCTCTTCGGAAACTTATTATGGCGACCAATGGGTTACTGCCGAAGTTGAAGTTTACAGCGACTCGTTAATAAACCATAAAATAAACGGCACCGTTGTTCTGTCATACACAAAACCCGTTTATGGCGGCGATTTTAATACCTCTTTTAAAGAAGGCACACCGGTAAAGGGTGGCTACATTTCTTTACAAAGCGAAAGCCACCCCATAGAATTTAAAAATATTGAAATTTTAGAACTATAATCTATCGTTCTTATTCAACAATAAATTTACCTTTCATAAGCGCATAATGCCCAGGGAAACTGCAGATAAAATCGTAAACCCCTGGTTCAGGCGCATCAAACTCGATTACGGCCGTTTCTCCTCCACCAATTAGCTTGGTGTGAGCAATAACATCTTGGGTATTTTCGGGTATAAATTCGTTATCCTTATATGCCGCTGCTTTATTTCCAAAAGCCATCACATCAACGCCTTGTTTTAGCAACACAAAATTGTGCCCCATCACGTTTTTGTCCATTTTACCAATGTGCCTCAATGTAATTTTTACTTTTTTACCAGCCTCAACCTTAATCTCGTTTTTATTGAACTGCATGGCATCATTACCTGTTATGACCACATCGTTGGGGTTTTCGGTGACTGCTTTTGGAGCTTCCGTTGTTTTTTCATAAGAAAAATTTTCTTTTTTCTCTTTGTCTTTGTTGCCGCAAGCCACTAAGGATACAGCCAAAAGTAAAAGCGTAACATATTTAGAAACAAACATCATATTGGTTTTAATTACAAAATATAATCGGTACTGATAAAATTAGAGGATTTTTTCTCAAGCAATTCTTGCAGGATAGCGTTATTATATGGGTTATCTTTTGAAGCCACAAATGTCCTGATTGAAAACGAACGTAACGCATCGTGTACACTAAGTGTTCCGAAGGCTGAATCTTTTCTTCCTGTAAACGGATAGACATCTGGCCCACGTTGGCACGAGCTGTTCAGGTTTACGCGGCAAACTAAATTCACCAAAGTATCGATTAGCGGCGATAGGGTTTGGATGTTCTTTCCGAACAAACTCACTTGCTGTCCGTAATCCGATTCAGCCATATCGTCTAAAGGCTCGTCAATATCCGAAAAAGGCACTACCGGAATTACCGGACCAAATTGCTCCTCTTTAAACACGCGCATATCTTTGCTCACCGGATACAATACTGCAGGAAAAATAAAATTCTCGGTTAACTTGCCGCCTTTGTCATTTAATATTTTTGCGCCTTTAGCCAATGCATCGTCAATCAACTCCTGAATAAACGCTGGTTTTTCAACCTCTGGCAGCGGTGTTAGTTTCACGCCTGGTTCCCATGGATTTCCAAATTTTAATTGATCTACTTTATACGAAAAACGCCTGTTGAATTCTTCAACCACCGATTCGTGTACATACACCACTTTTAAGGCCGTACAACGTTGCCCGTTAAAAGACAGCGTTCCGGTAATACATTCTTCAACCGCCAAATCTAAATCAGCATCGGGCAGTACTATTGCTGGGTTTTTGGCTTCCAACCCTAAAACCATACGAAGTCTATTCCCTTTAGGATGTTGCGCTTGCAAGGCATTGGCCGACTTACTGTTACCAATCAAAGCGAGAACATCTATTTTTCCTGATTTCATTATAGGTGTTGCCAACACTCTTCCACGGCCGTAAATCACGTTTACCACGCCTTTTGGGAAACTATTTTGAAAAGCCTCCAACAACGGCGAAATAAGCAAAACCCCTAATTTTGCCGGTTTAAAAATCACGGTATTGCCCATCATCAAAGCAGGAATGAGCAAAGTAAAGGTTTCGTTAAGCGGGTAGTTGTAAGGCCCCAAACACAGTACCACACCAAGCGGCCCACGACGAATGTGCGCATAAACCCCAGAGTTTTTTTCAAACTTGGCCGAGTCGCGATCTATTTGTTTATAAGCCTCAATGGTATCGTAAATATAATCGACCGTTCTATCAAATTCTTTTTCAGAATCTGGAAGGTTTTTACCAATTTCCCACATGATGAACTTCACCACTTCATCTCGCTTGGTTTTCATTTGCTTAACGAATTTCTCCATGCAAGCAATGCGGTCTACCACCTTCATGGTTGGCCACAAGCCTTTTCCATTATCGTAAGCAGATACTGCGGAATTCAGCGCATCCATTGCTTCTTCTTCGCCCAACTGCGGCACCGTTCCCAACAAGGTTGGACGATACTTTTCCGTTGATGAAATGGTAGAATACACCTCGGCCGTATCGCCTTCCCAGTGTTTTAGTTCGCCACCAGATAAATAGGTGTTTTGATGATAAATGGAATCTATTTTAAATGCTTCCGGAATGTCGTGGAATGTATTGCTCATTGTGTTTGCTTTTTGTTAGTAGCCATTGCCAAGGCAGTATTCATTAGAATGTTTGGAATACTTTTATTGACCTTACCAAAGTAAAGAAAAATTACTCAGACTTTATGTTTGAAAAATTCAGAATTACCAGTATCTGAACGAAAACGATTGAAACAAATCGATTCATTTAAAAACTACACTAAAAACTGAAACAAATCTGGTTTGTTGTTTAAATAATCGCCGTAAAAATTTCGTTTTTTCATTTTAGCAATGAGTGGCTCTAAATCGTTGGCCGATTTTAATTGCACACCCACCACGGCTGAACCATTTTCCCGATTGGTTTTTTTGGCATATTGAAAATAAGTAATATCATCATTTTCCCCTAAAATTTCAACCACAAACTCCTTCAATGCTCCGGCACGTTGGGGGAAATTCACAATAAAATAGTGCTTTAAATTGGCATAAAGCAAGGCCCGTTCCTTTATTTCTGCGGTTCGGGTAATGTCGTTATTACTTCCGCTAATGACGCAGACTACATTTTTGCCTTTTATTTTGTCTGCATAAAAATCTAAAGCGGACGTGCTTAGTGCGCCAGCAGGCTCTACCACAATGGCATCTTTATTATAAAGTTCCAAAATGGTTTCGCAAACCTTGCCTTCGGGAACGGTAATCACGTCGTCGAGATTCTGTTTACAGATTGCAAAGTTTAAATCGCCCACTCGTTTTACCGCAGCGCCGTCCACAAACTTTTCAATATGTTCGAGTTCGGTGTTTTTATTATTTTCAATGGAGGTTTTCATCGATGGTGCGCCTTCAGGCTCCACGCCAATAATTTTTGTGTTGGGCGACAATTCCTTAAATACGGTTGACAATCCCGATGCCAGCCCGCCACCACCAATAGCCACAAACATATAATCAATCGGCAATTGGGTTTGCTCAATAATTTCCAAACCTATCGTTCCCTGCCCTTCAATCACTTTTTGGTCATCAAAAGGGTGAATAAAGGTTTTACCCTGCTCTTTGCATTCCTTCATGGCAGCCTCACTAGCATCATCAAAAGTATCGCCCACCAATTTAATCTCGATAAAATCTTCACCAAACATCTTTACCTGTTCCACCTTTTGGTTGGGCGTTGGTGCCGGCATAAAAATTGATCCTTTTATTTTTAATAATTTACAGGACAAAGCCACCCCTTGGGCATGGTTTCCCGCACTGGCACACACTACGCCATTTTCGGCTTCCTCCTTAGTCAAGGAACTAATTTTATTGTACGCCCCACGAATTTTATACGAACGTACTTGCTGAAGGTCTTCGCGCTTAAAATAAATTTCTGCACCAAACCGTTTTGAATACCTCAAACCTTTACTTAACGGAGTTACTTCCGAAACGTTTTTAATGGTTTCGGCTGCTTTTTTTATGTCTTCCAATTTTGGGAAATAGACTTGGCTTTTCATAGCTTTTGATTTTTTTATGAATGTCCGTTATCAACCAGAAAATTGCTCGACACCCTAAAATTGTTTAAGGGCCGCATCATAAAACACTGATTTACAAACATCATGCGATGCTGAATCGAGTTCAGCATGACGATAGCAAAGTATCATGACTAAAATAGGATAATTAATATTTATTAGTCATAAAAAAACCTGTTGGACTTTACAAATCCAACAGGTTTTACCATCAAAATTTAGTTTAGTTTAGTCTTTTTTAATGGTTTAAACTATTGGTTTCATAGCGGTCATTGACGCTCTAAGGAACTCACCTACTTTTTCAACAGGGTGATTTCTCAAAGCTTTATTCACTGCAATCAACTTAGCGTTATCAACGCCTTTTCCGTTGTCTTTAGCGTATGCTTTACCAATTACGTCGGTATCGATTTTCTTCATAAAATCGGCCAACAAAGGCTTACAAGCATGATCGAACAAGTAACATCCGTACTCAGCTGTATCAGAAATCACACGGTTCATTTCGAACAATTTCTTTCTAGCAATCGTGTTGGCGATAAGTGGTGTTTCGTGCAATGACTCGTAGTAAGCCGATGCATCGATAATTCCAGAATCTACCATAGCTTCAAAAGCTAATTCTACACCCGCTTTTACAAAAGCTACCATCAACACACCGTTATCGTAGTACTCTTGTTCTGTAATTTCTACATCTCCAGCAGGCGTTTTTTCAAAAGCAGTTTCTCCGGTTGCAGCTCTCCAATCCAATAATTTCTTATCGTCGTTAGCCCAATCTTCCATCATGCCTTTAGAAAACTCCCCTTCAATAATATCGTCCATGTGCTTTTGAAACAATGGGCGCATAATATCCTTCAATTCTTCAGCTAATTCAAAAGCTTTTATTTTTGCTGGGTTACTCAAACGGTCCATCATGTTGGTTACACCACCATATTTCAATCCTTCAGTAATGGTTTCCCATCCGTATTGGATTAATTTTGAAGCGTAACCAGGCTCGATTCCTTTTTCAACCATTTTGTCGAAACAAAGGATAGAACCGGTTTGTAACAATCCACAAAGAATGGTTTGCTCACCCATTAAATCGGACTTCACTTCAGCAATAAAAGACGATGCCAATACACCTGCTCTATCGCCTCCAGTAGCTACGGCATACGCTTTGGCTTGCGCCCAACCTTTTCCTTCTGGGTCATTTTCTTCGTGTACCGCGATTAAAGTTGGCACACCAAAACCTCTTTTATATTCTTCGCGAACCTCAGAACCTGGCGACTTAGGCGCCACCATGATTACGGTAAGGTCTTCACGAATTTGCATTCCTTCCTCAACAATATTAAACCCATGGGAATAAGCCAAAGTAGCCCCTTTTTTCATCAAAGGCATTACAGCGTTTACCACGTTGGTGTGCTGCTTGTCTGGCGTAAGGTTAAGCACTAAATCGGCCGTTGGAATCAATTCTTGGTAAGTACCAACAGTAAATCCGTTTTCGGTAGCATTAACATAAGAAGCACGCTTCTCTGAAATAGCGGCATCGCGCAATGCATAAGAAATATCCAATCCAGAATCCCTCATGTTCAACCCTTGGTTTAACCCTTGGGCACCGCATCCTACTATAACGATTTTCTTTCCTTTTAATGCATTTACTCCATCTGAAAACTCAGAAGTATCCATGAATCTACACTTCGATAATTGATTTAGTTTGTCTCTTAACGACAGTGTGTTAAAATAATTTCCCATTTTAATTTTAATTGTTATTATTCTATTATTGGTTATTGAATGCCTTAAGCAATTCGGTTACTTTCATTTCATCTTTGGTTACCGCAATTCGGCCCGAGCGCACAAATTGCATGATACCGAATACGTTTAAATCGCGACGCAAAGCCTCGATTTCGTGGCGTCTGCCCGATTTTTCAAGCACAAAAAACTCACGGTTTACAGTAACTATTCTGGTATCGCTTTCCTTAATTATATTTTGAATTTGAGGTTCGTCAAACAACAAGCTCGACTTGATTTTGAACATACAAGACTCGGTAAAAATCGTTTCTTCATCAGTATGATAATAGGCTCTAATCGTTTCTACCTGCTTTTCAATTTGCTTAACGATTTTTTTCGCATTGGTCTCGGTGATGTTCACCACAATAACGAAACGGTTTACGCCATCAATTTCAGACTGCGATGTGGTCAAGCTTTCAATGTTGATATGCCTCCTTTGAAATATAGCCGAAATACGGTTTAACAAACCAATATTGTTTTCGGTATAAATCGATATAGTGAATGTTTTTATGTCTTCGTTCATTTTTTAAAAAAGATGAAAGAGAAAAGATGAAAGAGAAAAGACGTTTAAATCTAATTTTAAAACCCTTGCACCATCTCTAGTTTCTATATGCTTTTATCTATATTGTTATTTTCCAATTAGCTTAATCTTACATCTGAAACTGATGCCCCTGTAGGTATCATTGGGAATACGTTATCTTCCTTCTCCACACAAACCTCAAGGAAGTACGACTCTTTTGAAGCCATCATCTCCTTAACGGCATCGGCCAATTCCTCGCGCTTGGTTACACGCTTGGCCTTGATGTAATACCCTTCGGCAATCGCCACAAAATTAGGATTGGTCATTTCGGTGGAAGCGTAACGCTTATCGAAAAACAACTGCTGCCATTGGCGTACCATTCCTAAAAATTCGTTGTTAAGCACTACAATCTTAACAGCGGCTTTGGTTTGGAAAATGGTGCCCAATTCCTGAATGTTCATCTGGTAACCTCCGTCGCCTATTATGGCTACAACCTCACGTTCTGGTGCCGCCATTTTAGCTCCAATAGCCGCGGGAAGCGCAAAGCCCATAGTACCCAAACCACCAGAAGTGATATTACTTTTGGTGACGTTGAAATCGGCATAACGACAAGCAATCATTTGGTGCTGCCCCACATCGGAAACAATGGCGGCCTGCCCCTTACTCTCCATGTTGATTTGCTTAAGCACTTCACCCATAGTCAAGCCTTCCTTGGTTGGCTCCAAATCATTTTTAATTACTTTTTCAAACTCAATTTTGTATAGGTCTTTAAATTCCTGCAACCACGCCTCGTGACTGTTTTCCTTTAAAGCGTCAACCAACATCGCCAAACTCTCTTTCGAATTTCCTAAAACGGCCACATCGGTTTTTACGTTTTTATCGATTTCGGCGGGGTCAATATCAAAATGAATTACTTTGGCCTGCTTCGCATAGGTTGCCAAATTCCCCGTTACACGGTCGTCAAAACGCATACCGATAGCAATAAGCACGTCGCATTCGTTGGTTAATTTGTTAGGCGCATAGTTACCGTGCATACCCACCATGCCCACATTTAACGGATGCGAGGTTGGCAATGCCGACGCTCCTAATATGGTCCATGCGGCTGGCACTCCAGATTTTTCTATAACCGCTTTCAGTTCGGCCTCAGCTTCACCTAAAATAACGCCCTGCCCCCAAACAATCATGGGCTTTTTGGCGTTGTTAATCAATTCTGCCGCAGCTTTTACAGCCTCTGGATCGGTTTTTGGAACGGGTTTATAACTACGTACTCCAGTACATTTTTCGTATTTAAAATCCAATTCGGTGACCTGGGCATTCTTGGTGATATCCACCAATACCGGGCCTGGTCTTCCGCTTTTAGCGATATAAAAGGCCTTTGCCAATGCCGCTGGAATATCGGCTGCATTGGTTACTTGGCAATTCCATTTGGTTACTGGCGTGGAAATCCCCACTATATCGGTTTCCTGAAACGCATCACTTCCCAATAAATGAGAAGCTACCTGACCCGTAATGCACACCAACGGCGTCGAGTCGATTTGTGCATCGGCAATTCCGGTGATTAAGTTGGTTGCCCCGGGCCCCGATGTTGCCATGGCTACCCCTACTTTTCCAGAGATACGCGCATAACCTTGTGCAGCATGTGCCGCACCTTGCTCGTGGCGCGTTAACACGTGATGGATTTGATCTTGAAATTTATATAACTCATCGTAAACAGGCATGATTGCCCCTCCTGGGTATCCGTAAAGAATATCCACACCTTCTGCTATTAAGCTTTTTATAACGGCTTCGGCGCCTGTAATACGTTCTACTTTATTTGCCACTTCTTTCGTTTTTTCTGCGGTTTGTGTTTTCATAATCACACTTTATTGGGATTTCCGCTTCCGCGGAAATGAAAAAAATCAATATTTTATGCATCGGTAACGCATCCTTTTGATGCTGATGCTACCGATTTAGCATATTTGTATAAAATTCCTTTTTTATGTTTAAGCTCTGGCGCTTTCCATTCGGCTTTTCTTTTGGCCATTTCTTCATCTGAAATCAACACGTTAATGGAATTGTCTTCAGCACTGATTCTAATTTTATCACCAGTTTTCACCAAGCCAATAGCCCCACCGGTTTGCGCTTCGGGCGTGATGTGCCCCACCACAAATCCGTGCGTACCTCCAGAGAATCGACCGTCGGTTATCAAAGCCACTGATTTACCTAAGCCAGCTCCCATAATCAACGAGGTTGGCTTTAACATTTCTGGCATACCGGGACCACCTTTAGGACCGACGTACCGGATGACGACCACATCACCCTTTGAAACTTCACCATTCGAAATTCCTGTATTCGCTGCTTGTTCACCATCGTAAACCACAGCTTTACCTTCAAACACCAAGCCTTCTTTTCCGGAAATTTTTGCTACAGCACCTTCGCTGGCCAAGTTACCGTACAGAATTTGAAGGTTCCCTGAAGATTTTAACGCTTTATCGGTTGGGTAAATCACATCTTGGCTATCTTCTTCAAACTCTAAAGGCTCAACATCCTCAAGGTTTTCCGCCAAGGTTTTTCCGGTAACCGTCATACAATCGCCGTGTAAATAGCCATTATCCAAAAGATATTTCATTACGGCTGGTGTTCCTCCAATACCGTGAACATCTTCCATTAAATATTTTCCGCTAGGTTTTAAATCGGCAATAAGCGGTGTTCTGTCGCTTACACGTTGAAAATCCTCTAAAGTAAATTCGATATCGGCAGCATGGGCAATGGCCAAAAAGTGCAATACCGCGTTGGTTGACCCTCCTAAAGCATTTACTAAAGCGATGGCGTTTTCAATGGATTTTTTTGAAATGATATCCAAAGGTTTTAAGTCCAATTCCAACAGTTTTTTAATGGCAATGGCATGACGCTCTGCCTCCGATAATTTATTAGGATTTTCCGCTGGAATAGAAGAGTTGTAAGGCAAAGCAAAGCCCATACACTCTATAGCCGACGCCATGGTATTGGCCGTGTACATACCACCACAAGCGCCCGCTCCAGGGATGGCTCTTTTTATAATTTCGCGGTATTCGTCTTCATCAATCTCACCCGCTACTTTTTGCCCCAAGGCTTCAAAAGCCGAAACAATGTTCAATTTTTTTCCATTATAATTTCCAGAAGCAATCGTTCCGCCATACATCATAATCGAAGGACGATTTAAACGCAACATAGCAATAACGGCTCCAGGCATATTTTTATCGCAACCTACAATAGAAATCAACGCATCGTAGCTTTGTGCATTCATTACGGTTTCAATAGAATCGGCAATGATATCGCGCGACGCCAAGGAATAGTTCATACCAGAAGTACCCATAGAAATACCGTCACTCACCCCAATGGTGTTAAAGCCCAAACCAACCAAATTGGCTATTTTGCACTCTATCTTCACCTCATCTTTAAGCGCATTTAAATGCATGTTACATGGGTTGCCATCGTAACCTGTACTGGCAATACCCACTTGGGCTTTGTTCATATCGTCGTCCGTTAAACCAACGGCATACAACATGGCCTGTGAAGCCGGCTGCGATTCATCCTGAGTTAACCTTCTACTATATTTATTAAGTTCCTTCATTTTTATTATGGATAATTCTTATTTTTATCTTCTTTTAGTGTAAAATCTTAATCTTTTTAAGGTTTTTACGAGATTTTCCTCAAAACCCACTTAAACAGTTTTCGAAATTAATTTATTGCTGCTTTATCATATCTCCGTATTGTGTTCACGGGTTAAATCCACAACCCAAAAAACAAACACAAACAACTGTTTTTCAATAAATTAAGTCAATATTTTTATGATGCCCAAAATGAAAAAAAATTGCATTAAAAAAGCCCTCACATACGGGAAGGCTTAAATTTATATTTTCGTTCAACTAAACCACCCCTACTTTCGATGCCCAATAATGACACCGACGGTAGAAATGACCATATTTAAAACGTTGTTTTCCATTTTGAATTGCAAATATTTACAAATAAAATGTAACAGCCAATTTTTTTGAAAAGAAATCCTTAAAATTGAATGTTTACTTTTCTTCATAACACGTCGTTTTCGTCATGCTGAACTCGATTCAGCATCCCATGTTGCTAATAAACCTTCATTTTATGATTAAAGCCTGAAACAACACTTCGACTCCGCTCAGTGTGACAACTTTGGGTTAAGTACCGATTTTAGGAATTTTTATAATTCACTACAGACAAATCCACTCAAAACAAATATCGCTTCACCATTTAAGAAAATTTTTAACTACCGTTTTACTTAATTTTTATACTTTTGCGCCATCAAAAAACAAGAGGAAAGATTTGACTGATTGCAACCTCTTTTTGTGCTGAAATGTTCGGTAAAGTTGAAAAGATACTGAAACAAGTTTAGCATAAATTAAAAATGCTAAAGGCAGTGCGAACTTCCTTCGACGTTTTCCGTCAAATCTTGCAATAAAATAAAATATTATGGCTTATTTATTCACTTCGGAAAGTGTTTCTGAAGGGCATCCAGACAAAGTAGCAGACCAAATTAGCGATGCATTAATCGACAACTTTTTGGCTTTCGATACCGACTCGAAAGTAGCTTGCGAGACCTTAGTAACTACAGGACAAGTGGTGCTTGCTGGCGAGGTTAAATCGACCACCTATTTAGATGTACAAAAAATTGCGAGGGACACCATTAACAGCATTGGTTATACCAAAGGCGAATATATGTTCGACGGCAATTCCTGCGGGGTATTTTCGGCCATCCACGAGCAATCGGAAGACATTAACCAAGGTGTTGACCGCGGCAGCAAGGAAGAGCAAGGTGCTGGCGACCAAGGGATGATGTTTGGTTACGCCACCAACGAAACCGAAAACTATATGCCACTGGCTTTAGATTTGTCACATAGAATTTTAAAGGAACTTTCGGCGTTGCGTCGCGAAAATAAGGATATCACCTATTTGCGCCCAGACAGCAAAAGCCAGGTAACCATTGAATACAGCGACGATAATGTGCCACAGCGTATCGATGCCATTGTGGTGTCTACACAACACGACGATTTTGCTGACGACGAGACCATGTTGGCGAAAATTAGAAAAGATATTGTTGAGATTTTAATTCCTCGTGTGGTGGCTAAATTACCAGAAGGCATTCAAAAGCTGTTCAACGACAATATAAAATACCACATTAACCCTACGGGGAAATTCGTAATTGGTGGCCCACATGGCGATACCGGATTAACCGGACGTAAAATTATTGTGGATACTTACGGCGGAAAAGGCGCCCACGGTGGCGGCGCATTCTCCGGAAAAGACCCGAGTAAAGTGGATAGAAGTGCTGCTTACGCCACGCGCCACATTGCTAAAAACTTGGTGGCTGCCGGTGTAGCCGACGAAGTTTTGGTTCAGGTAAGTTATGCGATTGGCGTGGTAGAGCCTATGGGTATTTTTATCGATACTTATGGCACCAGTAAAGTGGATTTGAGCAATGGCGAGATTGCCCAAAAAGTATCTGAAATTTTCGATATGCGTCCGTTTGCCATCGAAGAACGCCTAAAACTGCGTTCCCCTATGTACAGCGAAACCGCTGCTTACGGCCACATGGGGCGCACCAACGAAACCGTTACAAAAACCTTTTCGCAACCTAACGGCGAAAGCATCACCCTTGATGTGGAATTGTTTACTTGGGAAAAACTGGATTACGTCGATACCATTAAAAAAGCATTTGGGCTGTAAATCCCAATACCTATAAAATTATAAAGGCGGTTTAAAAAGTAAGGCGTCATTCCGAGGAGCGACAACAGAAGCGACGTGGGAATCTTTTAAAAATCAAGTGACCGATTAATAAGATTGCTTCACTTCGACTGCGCTCAGTGCAAGCTACCCTCCCCGCAATGACGTTTATATTCACTTTTTAAACCGTCTTTTTTCGTTTTAAATCAGCACCCATATTTTAAAACGAAAACGCTTATATTTGTGTTGATGACGCCAAGCTCCGTTAGCATATCGCCCATTAGCCACGTAGAAATCCCAAAACAAAAACCGGGCTACTCTGTGGTGTGTTGGGTAAAAAATGAAATTGATGGCATTGAAATTAACGGTGTTTTTCATAAAAACGTGTCCGATACCGTATTCTTTATCGACTCCAAACACCAATGGCGGCTCTCCATCCAAAACACCAATGCTTCCGGTTACGTACTTTATTTAAGCGAAGCCGTGTTGAACCAGCCCACATTAAGTAATCTGCACATCAACAAAGTACGCTTATTCAGCAGTGACAATACTCCCATGTTTAAGCTCAGTCCGGGTATTGAAAAACGCACGCAGTCCATTTTAGAAATGATCGACGAACTTTTGGGCTCGCACCTCAACCATAAAGACGAAGCCATCCTTTCGTTGCTCAATACCTTTTTTATTTATTGCGACGGGCAATGCAACATCAAAACGATGGTTAACGACAACAATTCGAAAGCCAATATTGTTTACAGTTTTAAAAAACTGGCCGACCAGCATATCTTCAACTATCACGAAGTGGGCGATTACGCCAAAATGCTCAATATTTCACCAAAATACCTCAACGAATGCGTTAAGGAAGTACTTCAAGTGAGCTCCAAAAGCATTTTAATAGAACAGTTGCTTATGCGCTCTAGGCACGCCCTGAAATTTTCGAACAAAACCATAAAGGAAATCAGTTTCGAATTGGGGTTTTCGTCACCCGACTATTTCAGTGCCTTCTTTAAAACCCAAACAGGCATACCACCTTCCGAACTCCGAAAAGCCTAAACCAAAACAAAATCTAAGGTATTACGGCACTTTTCACATTGTGCCGCTTTCATTCCCATTGTAAATTGCATAAAAGCATTTATTATGGACCGAAAAACATTTATCAAAACATCAGGATTAGGTTTGGGACTCGCCCTTATCCCTAGTAGCATTCAGTGTCAAACCGCAGAAGCAGACAACGGCAACACTACCGCCCAGCCCAAAATCGTTAAAGATAGCGAGGGCGAAGTTTTAAACGTTATTGGCGACATTCAAACCCATAAACTGGTGGGCAGCGACACCAACAACCAAATTGTGGAATGGGTAGATAACGTAGAACCCGGCGTGGGCATTCCGCCACACATCCACACCAAAGAAGACGAAATTTTTAGGGTGATTAAAGGCGAAGTTGAAATAACCGTTGATGGCAACACCACTATTTTAAAAGCTGGCGACACCGCCTTTGCCCCCAAAGGGATTGCCCACGCCTGGACCGTGGTGGGCACCGAAAAAGCCAAAATGATTACCTCGGCCTTTCCCGCCGGCATTGAACACATGTTTAACACATTGGCGCAACTGCCTCCTGGCCCACCCGATTTCGAAAAAGTGGCTGCCATTTGCGGCGAACATGGCATTACCTTTGTGTAAATTCTGCTTCTCAAAAAACTGCAGAGGCGGTTAAAAAGTATACTCGTCATTACAAGGAGTGATATTTAGGAGCGACGTGGGAATCTTTTAAATTCTAGTTACTGATGATGAGATTGCGTCACTTCGACTTCGCTCAGCACAAGCTACCTCCTCGCAATGACATAAATATTTAGATTTATAGCTTAAAAACACTCAACAAATCGTCATTACGAGGGAAGCATGACCGAAATAATCTGTTAAAAAGGGAACTCCAACCGAGCAGATTGCGTCACTTCGACTCCAGTTTATCTTGAGCGAAGTCGAAAGGCTCAGCACAAGCTACCTCCTCGCCATGACGTAAATATTTAGATTTATAGCTTAAAACATCCAACACATCGTCATTACGAGGGAAGCATGACCGAAGTAACCTGTTAAAAATGAACTTCACTTAAGCAGATTGCCACGTCGTACCTCCTCGCAATGACGCAAATATTCAGATTTATAGCTTCAAAACACTCAACAAATCGTCATTACGAGGGAAGCATGACCGAAGTAATCTGTTAAAAAGGAACTCCATTTAAGCAGATTGCCGCGTCGTACCTCCTCGCAATGACGTTAATTTATTACTTTTTAAACCGCCTCTTTTTGCTACTATTTTAATTTTGTAGCATTTTTCAACTATTGATTACAGACAATTATTTATATTTATCGGAATAAATATAGTGGGGATAAGCACATTGTGTTTATTCAATTGTTAGCAATAATTTTAAGAAAACATCAGAAAATGCCATTTCCAATAGAAAAAAAATTAGTAGTTGGAGTTTCATCAAATGCTCTATTTAATTTAACAGAAGAAGAAAAAATATTTAAAGAGCAAGGTGTTGTTAAATACCGAAAATATCAAATAGATAATAAAGATAAATTAATTGAAAAAGGAGTTGCATTTCCATTCATAAAAAGATTTTTAGACATTAATAAACACTATTCAGAAGAAAAACCTGTAGAAGTAGTTCTGCTATCTAAAAACAGTCCCGAAACTGGAACTAGAATTTTTAAATCAATACAACATTATGATTTAGACATATCAAGAGCTGCATTTACATCAGGAAAATCCCCATTTGAATATATACCTTCCTATAATATCTCTTTATTTTTATCCACAGATAATCAAGATGTAGAAAATTCAATAAAAAAGGGATTTCCAGCTGGAAAATTCATTTCCGATAGTTTGCAGGAAGATGATGATGAAACAGACACTGAACTAAGAGTTGCTTTTGACTTTGATGGAGTTATAGCAGATGACAGTTCTGAAACAGTTTATAAAAAAACGAAAGATGTAAATGCCTTCCATGAGCACGAAATTTTAAATGTTGAATTAGAGCATCCTCCAGGACCTTTAGCTGATTTTTTTAAAAAACTTGGATACTTCCAAAAATTAGAATCTAAAAAAGAAAATGAAAATAATAAATATAAAAAAATACTACGAACAAGTATTGTAACGGCTAGAAATGCACCATCGCACGAAAGAGCAATTAATACTTTAAAAAAATGGGATGTTACTGTAGACGAAATGTTTCTGATGGGAGGTGTCGACAAAACAAGAATACTGAACGTAATAAAACCTCATATTTACTTTGATGACCAAATAACACATTTGAATAAAGAAAAAACCAAAATACCATTAGTACATATACCATTTGGAATTTCGAATAAATAAGCTATTGCTAACAATAACTTTAAGAAATTACTTGTTATCGCTTACTTTCGACAATCCTTGCGGATTTTCAGTTTAGTGTGTATTTGCAAACTTAAGCACTAAACCATACAACCAATTACATTCAAGGTATTTATAAAATTTATGAACATCAACATCCCTGACAAACTATATAAACTGCTAACTTTAATAGGATTAATTCTTATTGGATATAGTTTTTATAATACAGAATTTATTGAGCAAAAGTATTTCTCTGAAATCGATAAACATAGAGAAGTTAGAGACTCATTGCTTCTTTCAGAAATGATTTTAAAAAATGAGAAACAAACATTAATAGGAATTTCAGAATCTCTTTCAAAAAAATATAGTGTAGAAAATCCTATATCTTATTCTGACAGTACGGTTTCATTCAATAGGATTCTAAACGGACCAAAAAATGACTTGATTGTGAGTGACTCTCTAAACAACTTATGGAAAGGTTATTTGACCAATAGCTTTAAATTGGATTTGATTAGTAAAAAACTAGAATTCTCTATAAAATACCTAGAAGAAGAAGAAAACTTAAAGAAAGCGTATTTTGACAATTATGATGAAATAAGAAATTTTGGGTTCTTCATTTTATTTTTAGGGATTTTATTGTGGACAGCTGATATTCCTTCTCAACAAAACAAAAACAAACCCACTAAGCAAGAAGAAAAGATATATGCTAATTGCCAAAGTTGTGGAAAAAAATTCACTTCAATCCTTAAATACGGAACCAATAAAAACAAAACCAAAAATTATGCATTTTGTAAAAATTGCTTTGAGAGCGGAAAGTTTACAAATCCTGATTTGACAAAAGACGAATTCTTAAATAAAACAATGGAATCTGTTAAAAATAAAAACTGGTTTTATAGAAGAATATTAAAAAACAAATTGGATGAACTTGAAAGATGGAGTGACAACAAATATTAAGAATATTTACCAACAATAGCACCCGTCGCACAATCATAACATAACCAAAAAACGCCCAATTTAAGGGCGTTTATTTTTTTATAAAAATCAAACCAATTCTACCCTAAAAATAAAACCCAAAACTGCCCGTAACCCCAAATTTTCGGGCATCGGGGTAAGCTTCGTTATCTTTATAGTTGCCCCTAAAATTAAAGTCTATTCTAAACACCTTAAAAATATTACCGATACCCAAACTGTATTCGTAATACGGCTCGTTTGATGGCGCTACCAACTCGATGTTGTTCGGGTTGTTGGTAGTGCTTAGCGCAATATTTTCGCCAGACAGTTCGCCCCAAGCCCCACGAACGCTCACAATTTCACGCAGGTTGAGTTTGCGCAACCACGGAATTCTTGAAAAGAACCGCCCGTTAAAATTATGCTCAAAATGAAACGAGGCATAGGTATCGGTTACAAACTCATAGAAATCGAGCTGCGAAAAAGTGTTGTAAATGGAGAAATACGATTGGTTACCAGGCACCACACTCAATAGCCCCAGCGGCACTTCGCCAAAGGTTTTGCCGACTTCCACCGAGGTAGTCAATCGACCAAAGCCTCCCACATGCCAAGGCTGCAAATATGAAAATTGCAGTTTGGTATAATCGAAATCGCTATCCATTACCGTTTTATCACCACGGCTCACTTGCGCAAACAAGCGCGCAAAATCGTCATTGGCAGTTCGGCGTTCCACACCAAAACCGGTCATTTTTCGCTTCGGGAAATACGATACCGAAAAGGTCGATTCGTATTGTTTAATTTCCGATTTCACACCATCGGACGTGTTGTAATCCAAACTAAAGGTTGGTGATGCCGACTCCAACGTTCGGTAGTTGGCGCCCAAACGCAGCACCACATTTCGCCACGGTTCGGCCTCAATGGCCACACTGGTAAGGTTGATATTGGTAAGCTTATCGTTGGCACTCGTGGTCACCAATGACGACGACGCCAAACTGCGCCCCAACACATCGGTACTGGTGGTTAAGCTCGCTCCCGTTTGCTCCACATCACGACGGTTTCCTCCGGAAATAATAAATCGGCTTTTTTTATCAAGCAGCCATTTTCCAGATAAACCATATTTAAACTTGTCGTCGCGAAGTCCGTAAGCCACAAAACCTTCCAAACGCCATAAATCGTTCGGGCCAAAATAGGTACGCCCACCGGTTCGCAGTCTCAAGCCTTCCACTTCGTTAAACCCAAAAGTGGAAAAAATGGGGCCATAATCCAACGGCAGTGTGTTAAACTCAATATAGCCCGACGCCAAAATACTTCCTAAATTATAAAGTCGCTTAAACTTTTTTACGGTTTTCAGGGTATCGAGCATTTTGTAAACACCCTTTTCGTCTTTATTCAGGTCTTCCAAACGGTTTTGTGCCCAAAAGGCATCATCGCGATTGTACACATCTTCGTTATAGTTATACACATCTTTTTCGTAAAAGGCATCTTCCTTTTTTATGTCGAACTTATAATTATCGTAAAGCGTGGTGCGTTTGCCGTAAACGCCTCGCGATTTTTCCTTTTTACTGAACGCGAAATCGGTCATCATATAATCGCGCTTTATCAAAAACAACGAATCGCTAAGAACCTCAAATTCCTGCTCAATATAAATCTCCTTCACCCAGTTGATGTTGGCACTTTTTGATGCCTGCAGGTTGATTTCCTTAATGGCATAAGTGGTATCGGCCACCCAAAAATCGCCCTTAAAGGTGAGTTCGTTTTTTCGGCGCGGATAATACATCACATTATAGCACCATTTGTTATCGATGTACGCACTATCCAACAATTTGTAATTGTAAGTGCTGATGCCTGTTTTGGACAGGGGACTCACAAAACTTTTATCGAAAAAACGCAGATAATTATCGTACACATTAAAGTCGTTGTACAAATCGTCCACAAAATCGATAATGACCTGGTTATTGCTAAAGCCCGAATTTTTATTGCCTTTTAAAATTTCCTTGGTTTTGTTGATGGTGTTATCGCCATACACTTCGGAAGCGGCTTCGTTAATGAACATGGGCAAATAGGTTTTACCCGTAACCCGAGAGGTATCCACTTCGTTGAACACGAATTCCATCCCACGGAACAACCTACTTTTAATGAGTGCGCTGTCGATGGTATTGATATCGAATTCTACTTTTTCGTATTTGTCGTACTGGTATTGGTCGAACTGCTTTAAGCCGTTGCTGCGTTTGTGCGCCCAAATTTTACGGAGCAAATCGATGGCCGGATTGTTCTTTTTGGGTTGCTTTCCAGCCACAACCACCACTTCACTAAGTTCGGCACGTTCTTCCTTTAAAACATATTTTAAATTGTAGTTTACCTTTTTTTCCAACGGTACGTTTAAAGTTTCGTACCCAATAAACGATACGGTAACGCCGCTCCAAGTGTCATCTGATTCCAAATAAAACCGCCCGTTTTCATCGGTAATGGTTCCCTGGGTAGAACCTTGAAAAATAACATTGGCGAACGCTATGGGTTCGTCGTTGTCATCAAATACGTGACCGCTCACTTTGGTTTGGGCGAGTGATGAACAGGTTACGATAAGAAATAGGGCTATAAGTAGTCTTAAGTTCATAATACAAAAAAACTTCATCAGCAATACTGCCGATGAAGCTTATATAACGTAAAAAAATATAATTTATTTATAATTTGTACATCACCTTTTTAACGGCCTTAATCACATCTTCGTGATTTGGCAACCATTCGGCCAACAATACTGGCGAGTAAGGTGCAGGGGTATCGGCAGTGTTGATTTTTACAACTGGTGCATCCAAATAATCAAACGCTTCTGACTGTACCAAATAGGTGATTTCGGTAGCAACGTTTCCAAATGGCCAAGCTTCCTCCAATACTACCAAACGGTTGGTTTTCTTAACCGACTCTAAAATGGCTTTTCTGTCCATTGGGCGAACAGTGCGCAAATCGATAATTTCACAAGAAATGCCTTCTTTCTCCAACTCATCGGCTGCTTTATAAGCTTCTTTGATGATTTTTCCGAAAGACACAATAGTTACATCGTCTCCCTTGCGTTTAATATCGGCAACACCCAATGGCAAAATGTATTCGCCTTCTGGCACTTCGCCTTTATCGCCATACATTTGCTCACTTTCCATGAAAATTACAGGATCGTCATCGCGAATCGCGGCTTTTAATAATCCTTTCGCATCATAAGGGTTTGATGGCACTACCACTTTTAAACCTGGTGTATTTGCAAACCAGTTTTCGAAAGCTTGTGAGTGCGTCGCTCCCAATTGTCCGGCCGAAGCTGTTGGGCCACGGAATACGATAGGACACTTAAACTGCCCACCCGACATTTGACGGATTTTGGCAGCGTTGTTTATAATTTGGTCAATTCCAACTAAAGAGAAGTTAAAAGTCATGTATTCTACAATCGGTCTGTTGCCCGTCATGGTAGAACCAATGGCTACACCAGCAAAACCTAGCTCGGCAATAGGTGTATCGATAACGCGCTTTGGACCAAATTCGTCCAACATGCCTTTTGATGCTTTATAGGCACCATTATATTCGGCTACCTCTTCACCCATTAAATAAACGCTTTCATCGCGGCGCATTTCCTCGCTCATGGCTTCGCAAATAGCCTCTCTAAATTGAATTGTTTTCATGTGTTTTTTCTATTGTTTTTCAACGGTCACATGTAACACCCACTCCATTAATTTAGCAATAATGCCAAATTTTTAGTTATGGATGTTTCATTAAGTGTATTTTTTTCGAAAAGCAAAAATAGTAATTATTCATTAGAAACTTGGCAAAAACTTGGTATCTAATTCGCATTAATTCTCGTAATTTTTTTACGGTTTTATGGTCAAATTCCCTTTTTACTGAAATATAATTACTTTACAAGAGTTTTATACTTATTCTATATTTCTAACATTGCCGCCTCCTTAATATTTAAAAAACAAGGGTAATTCTTCCTGAAAAAATTGTAGAAACAAGCACTTTAAAAAAAGTTAAAAATCACTAACACCTATAAAGCCAAATGAGGTTTTCGTAAAAACAACGTACAATTTTTTAAAAAATACTATGCACGCATAGCAAATATTCAGAATAAAATAATTAACTTCGTAACCTGAAAAAATAAGAGATTTTAATATACCATTCACCATGAAAATATTAGTGTGTATCAGTCATGTTCCCGACACCACATCAAAAATCAATTTTACCGATGGCGACACCAAGTTCGACACCAACGGCGTACAATTTGTTATTAACCCGAACGACGAATTTGGATTGACCCGAGCCATGTGGTTTAAGGAAAAACAAGGCGCTACGGTTAGCGTAGTTAACGTAGGCGGTCCAGAAACCGAACCTACGCTGCGTAAAGCATTGGCTATTGGTGCCGATGAAGCTATTCGCGTAGACGCAGCAGCTACCGATGCCTTTTCGGTGGCCAAACAATTAGCTAAAGTAGCGAAAGAAGGCGTTTACGATTTGGTTATTGCCGGGCGAGAGTCTATCGACTACAACGGTGGCATGGTTCCAGGTATGATTGCCGGATTACTCGACGCCAATTTTGTGAATAATTGTATTGGTTTGGAAGTGGAAGGCACTTCGGCCACAGCCACACGGGAAATTGACGGAGGAAAGGAAACCGTTTCTACAGCACTTCCATTGGTTATTGGCGGACAAAAAGGATTGGTTGAAGAAAGTGATCTTCGCATTCCTAACATGCGAGGTATTATGATGGCCAGAAAAAAACCGTTGAACGTAGTAGGTCCTGTTGATGCCGAACCAGAAACGAATTCGGTTTCATTCGAAAAGCCAGCTCCAAAGGGTGCAGTAAAATTAGTAGAGCCCGATAACTTGGACGAATTGGTAAACTTACTTCACAACGAAGCAAAAGTGATTTAAGACCACTACATCATTCCGAACTGTCACACTGAGCGCAGTCGAAGTGTTGTTTCGGAATCATTTAAAAAGATAGAAGAATATTCATGAGTTCCTGAAACGAGTTCAGGAAAAAATTTAAGAAATTTTTATGTCAGTTTTAGTATATACAGAATCAGAACAAGGTACATTTAAAAAAGCGGCTTTTGAAGTAGCTTCGTACGCCAAGGCCGTGGCAGACCAATTAGGAACGTCCGTTACCGCCGTTGCCATAAACAATAATGATACTTCGGCCTTAGCCAAATATGGTGTAGATAAAGTTTTAAAAGTAAGTAACGAGCAATTAAATAAATTCAACGCCAAAGCCTACGCTGCAGCCATACAACAAGCTGCCGAACAGGAAGGCAGCAAGGTTGTGGTAGTAAGCTCTAGTGCAGATAGCAAATATTTGGCTCCGCTTTTAGCAGTTGGTTTAAATGCCGGTTACGCTTCCAATGTGGTGGCTGCGCCTTCAAGCACGAGTCCGTTTACCGTTAAACGCTCGGCGTTTACCAACAAAGCTTTTGAAAACACACAAATCAATACCGATGTAAAAATTGTTGGTGTTTCAAACAACGCCTTCGGATTGGTTGAAAATAGTGGTAGCGCTTCCGCGGAAGACTTTGCGCCTGCCATTCCAGAATTGACCGTGAATGTGGAATCGGTTGACAAAGCCACCGATAAAGTGACTATTGCCGATGCCGAAATCGTGGTTTCTGGCGGAAGAGGCTTAAAAGGGCCTGAAAACTGGGGCATGATTGAAGAGCTTGCTGAAGTATTGGGTGCAGCAACTGCCTGCTCGAAACCGGTTTCCGATTTAGGCTGGAGGCCCCATGGCGAACACGTTGGGCAAACCGGGAAACCCGTAGCGGCCAACCTTTACATCGCCGTTGGTATTTCGGGTGCCATCCAGCATTTGGCGGGTATCAACGCTTCAAAAGTAAAAGTAGTGATCAACACCGACCCTGAAGCGCCATTCTTTAAAGCCGCCGATTACGGAGTGGTTGGCGATGCCTTTCAAGTGGTTCCTGAACTCATTGAGAAACTAAAAGCTTTTAAAGCGCAACAATAAAACAGCTTAAGCAGTTGTGTTTTTTGATTAATTCGTCAGTTCGAGTGATTTTGAGTGGTTGCTGAGCTTGTCGAAGTAGAACGAAAAATCGTATCGAGAACTTTTAGGTAATTAACCCCCCATAGTTCTCGATACAAATTTTCTTCATTTCAATCGAAAATCCACTCGAACTGACGTAAAACTTGATTTTCGACTTCAATTTATGTTTTTAAGTATTAATTATTGAGTCATTTATTTTTTTCATAAATTGTATAGTCCTTTTTAACTGCTTAAATTAGCATTTTATACATAATTGTGCTTTGGCACTTGGTAAAGTTCTAATTTAAACAGTTCTTTGCGTTTTGAAAAAATTATGAGTTTAGTACGATTAAATATCAAAGGCATTTCATATAGCCAAACCCAAAATGGTGCTTATGCCTTAATTTTAAATGAAGTGGATGGCGACCGTAAACTCCCTATAGTCATTGGCGCATTTGAGGCGCAATCTATTGCTATAGCTTTAGAAAAGGAAATTAGTCCGCCGCGACCACTAACACACGATCTTTTTAAAAATTTTGCCGACCGTTTTGAAATCGTGGTAAAACAAGTGATCATCCATAAATTGGTTGATGGTGTTTTTTATTCCAGTTTAATTTGCGAACGCGATAAAATTGAAGAAATTATTGACGCCAGAACCAGCGATGCCATTGCTTTGGCACTGCGTTTTCAGGCACCTATTTTTACATACAAAAACATTCTCGATAAAGCCGGTATCTACCTTAAAGTGAATCCTAAAAAGGAAGAAGAAGAAAGTACGGAAGACAGCATTTTAATGGACGAAATGGTAGCCAAGGAATTGGAGCCCGAATCGCCCAAAGAAAATCTAAGAAGCAAAACGTTAGACGAGCTTCAAAAAATGCTGGACGATGCCGTAGCCAAGGAAGACTACGAAAAAGCGGCCCATATTCGTGACGAAATCTCTAAACGGGAATAAACTCCATATTCTTATATGAAAAAGTTGTTTTTATTTTTTGCTGTCTGTTTTTTACTTACTGCCCACATTTCAGCTCAAAATAAAAACAACGACACTTTAGCCCCTGTCGTTCAATCTGTTTCGCTGGTTGAAACGCAACCCGATTCGTTAACTCAAATTTCGAAAAATAACGAGACGGCAGCAGTTGCCGAAACAACTCCCGAAATTCTTGCTAAAGCACAAATCATCCCCAGTCAAGGGTTTTCAATAAACAGCCTTTGGCGCGGTATGCTAGGCATGGCGGCCTTAGTGTTTTTGGCATTCCTTTTTAGCAGTAATCGCAGGGCTATAAACTGGAAAATAGTTGGTATTGGTTTGGCTTTTCAACTGCTCATTGCCATTGGCGTTTTAAAAGTTGATTTCATCAAATCGGTTTTTGAATTTATTGGCGGACTTTTTGTTCAAATTTTGGAGTTTACCAAAGCGGGCAGCAAATTTCTTTTTGAAGGTTTGGTGGTCGATATGGACACCTTCGGATTTATTTTCGCCTTTCAGGTATTACCCACCATTATATTCTTTTCAGCTTTAACCTCGGTACTGTTCTATTTAGGTATCATTCAAAAAGTGGTAAAGGCCATGGCTTGGCTGCTTTCAAAAACTCTGAAAATTTCTGGGGCTGAAAGTTTAAGCGTAGCCGGAAACATCTTTTTAGGGCAAACCGAAGCGCCTCTTTTAATAAAGGCCTATTTAGAAAAAATGAACAAGAGCGAAATGCTCTTGGTGATGATTGGAGGCATGGCTACCGTAGCCGGAGCCGTGTTAGCAGCCTATATTGGCTTTTTGGGAGGCGACGATGCCCTATTGCGTTTGTTTTATGCCAAGCACCTTTTGGCCGCATCGGTAATGGCTGCCCCGGGTGCTATCGTCATTTCCAAAATTCTTTACCCACAAACCCAAAACGTGAATACCGATGTTGCGGTATCACAGGAAAAAATAGGTTCCAACTTTTTGGATGCCATTGCCAACGGTACTACCGAAGGCCTAAAATTGGCCGTAAACGTGGGGGCTATGCTTTTGGTTTTTGTGGCTTTTATAGCTATGTTCAACGGTATTCTGGGTTGGATTGGCGATTGGTCAACGTTAAACACTTGGATTGCGGGCAACACCTCTTATGATAGTTTTTCATTGGAATTTATACTCGGTTACATTTTTGCACCTTTAATGTGGCTCATGGGCGTAGCTCAAGAAGACATGGCCCTCATGGGGCAGTTGCTGGGCATAAAATTGGCTGCTAGCGAATTTATTGGCTACATTCAATTGGCCGACTTAAAAAATGCCACAAGCAGCATTCACTTAACCTACGAAAAATCCATTATCATGGCCACTTACATGCTATGCGGATTTGCCAACTTCGCTTCCATTGGCATTCAAATTGGTGGTATTGGCTCGCTGGCGCCTGGGCAACGAAAAACACTATCCAGATTTGGAATGAAAGCACTTATTGGCGGCACGATTGCGTCTTTGATATCGGCCACCATCGCCGGAATGATCATCGGGTAAGGACCTCTTAACTTAGATCCAACCTATTTTCGCCATCCTATCTTCAAAAGGCAAAATTTCCAGTAAAATGGACATTTTCTACACTACTTTTTGCTGATTTGTACCTCATCCCTTTTCATAATTATCAATTATTTTACAGTATTATGCACACCAATTAAACTATATAAACAGCTAATATTACTATAAATTAATAGTGTTAACTAAGAACTAATGAAGATAAAAACATTTCCATTCAAACAATTTTACCTTATACTAATAAGTTTATTTCTCACAAACAGCTTATTCTCACAAGATATAACCAGCGGTTTAGTATTGCAATACTCATTTAGCGATGATCCTAACGGAGTTATTTCTGATGAATCAGCAAACAACTACAGTGGAACACTTAGAGGAAATGCTACAATTGCCAATAAAGATTATAAAACTACATTAAGTTTAGATGGTGGTGACAATAATTACCTTGAAGTAGAAAACACAAATACCCCCGGTAATTTATTTGGCAGCCTATCGGAGTTTACTATTTCGGCTTGGGTATATATAAATGGAAATTCTACTTGGGCGCGTATTTTCGATTTTGGTTCTGGAACAGACAATTATATGTTTCTCGCGCCTCAAGGAGGTTCTGGAAACGTGCGTTATGCTATAAAGTACAATGGGACTGAAGTATCTGTAGATGGCAGCAGTGCCTTGGCTGTTGGCGAATGGGTTCATGTGGCTGTAAGCTATTCTGGGAATACAGCAAAAATTTATGTGGATTCTGTTTTAGATGGACAGGGAGCCATAGCGTATTCTCCCGCAACCCTCGGAACAAACAATTATACCCAAAATTATTTAGGAAAATCACAATGGCCAGACCCATACTTTAATGGAAATATTGCTGATTTCAGAATCTATAATCGTGAACTGTCACCTGCTGATATCAATGAACTTATTTTAACAGAATTGAGAGCTAATTTACAATCTGTCATTGATATTGCTGAAGCATATGAAAATCCTTCAAGCGAATTATCGGATGGAATAGCAAATGCCAAAACAACACTTAATGAGTCATCATCTGCATCAGAACTTGAGCTTGCTATTGAGAATTTAACTGCTATTATTTTACAGTTTGAATATGACAGTGCATCACCAAGCAATCCATACGATATCTCATACAAAATTACAAACCCAAGTTTTGAATTAGGTTTTGAAGGCTGGGCCAATAATGGAATGGCCACTCAAACAAATACTGCTTTTCCTCTTAAAGATGGCAATACTTATGTTGAACGATGGGTTAATTCGGGAAACCAAATTCCAAATGTAAGCGTTCAACAGACCATAACCGAGTTGCCAAACGGGTTTTATAGCCTCATTGTTGCTGCCGGACACATTCAACAGTCGGGTGCTGGAGGCACTCAAACAGGCGCATATATTTTTGCCGACGATGATACTACACCTATAGATATTTTTGAAGATAGAACGGTTGACTTCTTTTTAACAAACGAAACCGTAACTATTGGTTTAAAATCAGACAATGCCACTGGGAATTGGCTTAGTTGTGACAACTACAGGTTACACTATAAAGGCTTTGATATTGCAGACGCAAAAACTTATCTGCAAGATTTAGTCGATACTGCAAACGCATTATTACCAGAAAAAATGAATGATGCAAGTCGTACAGATCTTGTTAATGCAATAGATTCTGGAGAACAAACCATAGCAAATTCATCCGCTACACAAGAGGAAATCGCCAATGTTATTCAACAATTGATAGATGCTACAAATGCAGCTCAGGTTTCTATTGATTCTTATAACAACTTACAAGATACAATTGATGAAGCAACAATCATTTATGGAGATGGCAGTGGCAACGAAGCTGCAACATTACAAGATGCGATTGATTCAGCCACAACTACAAATAACACCTTATCAGCAAGCACTCAAGTTGTCAATGATGCCATTGAAGATTTAAATTTGGCCATTTTTGAATACCAGTTGGCAAACCCAACAGATACCGCTCCAACAGTTGTTACCAATCCGAATTACGCAAGGGGCGCTACTATGGCATTTGGCCGAAGCACCATTACAGGAATACCGCTTTCATCGCTTCAAGAACATGGGTTTTGTTGGAGTACACATAATGAGCCTACTATTACGGATAATAGAACTACAAAATATTTTAGTAATAATGGGAATATCTATCATATTGAAAACCTAGAACCATCTACTATTTATTACATGAGGGCTTATGCCTTAACCAATGGAAATGCCGTAGGCTATGGAGAGGTAGTTAAATTCATCACAATCCCAAAAGGAACAGTAACTTATTCGCTAAGAAGCGGCATGAGTGGTGATATCCTAACGAGAATTGATGAGGCCATGTCTTCTGCTGTTGGGTATTTCAACGACCTCACCAGTATTCAAGGGCATCATTTATCGGTAGGCTATTCATCGGGAGTTCCAACTGCTGAAGCTTCATATGGAGGTTACATGACCTTTGGACCGAACGAATCTTACCAGAGAACTGGCACCGCACTTCATGAAATGGGACATACCATAGGCGTAGGCACCCACAGCATGTGGTATGGGCCTTCTTCTCCATTAAGGGAGACAGGTTCTGGTGGTATTTGGTTAGGCGATAGAACTGACGCAGTTGTTCAGTTTTTGAATAATGATACTAGCAGTCATTTAACCGGAGACTCCGTCCACATGTGGCCCTACGGTATTAATGGAGCACATGAAGACAACGGAAGTGAGTTTACATATATAGCCAATGCCCTTGTACACCAAGCGCTTGGAGAAGACGGTTTACCCCCAACCTACACCTATGCCACGCCTGCATACACGTTCAAGTTGAAAAATGATGATACTAAATACTACATAAAAAGCGAAGGAATTTCAACGGGGCGAAACACTTCCTTTTTAACGGTTAATGACACAGGTAATCTCGTGAATGAAATGATGACTCCAGACGAGGCATTGAGTAATGACAAAGCCGCGTGGTATATCGATTTTAATCCGAACAATTCCTATTACACGATAAAAAATGTTGACACGGGAAGCTATTTCACCTATAAAAATACTGGGACCAATGGATTTGGAACAGTCGCAAGAACAAATCCAGCTGCAAATGATTATTTTCAATTCATGCAGGCGCGTGTAGAATCTACGGTTACTGTTGAAGGCAAAACGTACACCGGTAAAGGTTATTGGATAATCCATCCAGAGTCCAAAGAATTCCCTACTACCTTAGCCGCAACAAATAATTCCGTTACCACAACTAGTTCATTCAATATTGCAAATTCTGCAACAATTCAACGTTGGTTATTGATGGATTCGGAAGAGGTACAAACATTAAGTTCTTCATTAAGTGTTGAAGATGAATCATTATCAAAATTAAAAGTTTACCCCAACCCAAGTTCAAGTAAAGTTACCATAGAAGGCGATGATTTTTTAGTGGGTGCTCAATTACATATTTACGATATTACGGGTAGAATAATAGCAAGCAAAAAACTTAACAGCAATAATGCAGAACTTGACATTAACGCTTTCCCTTCTGGAATTTATTTATTGAAAGTGACCAATAATGGGCAAACTTATGCAAAACGTATTTCTAAAAAATAATAAGTTTAAAAATTTACCATCCCATCTCAAATTTTAAGCGTTAATAACTTTTGATATTATGCTGTTTAGAATTCATAAAAATTCTGCACATATTTTTAATTTAGTCCAAAATTTATTTATCAACTTAAATAGTTTCTTCCCTTTGGGAAGACGTAAGATGGGCTCATGAAACAATACCACGACTTAGTAAAGCATGTTTTAGAGAACGGCAACGAAAAAGGCGACCGTACGGGCACGGGCACCAAAAGTGTATTTGGTTACCAAATGCGATTCGATTTAAGTGAAGGCTTCCCTATGGTGACCACCAAAAAATTGCACTTAAAATCGATAATCCATGAACTATTGTGGTTTTTAAAAGGCGATACCAACATAAAATACCTTACCGAAAATGGGGTCAGAATCTGGAACGAATGGGCCGACGAAAACGGCGATTTGGGTCCGGTTTACGGTCACCAATGGCGCAATTGGAACAGTGACGAAATCGACCAAATTAAAGAGGTTATCGATACTTTAAAAAACAATCCCAATAGCCGACGTATGCTGGTTTCTGCGTGGAACCCTTCGGTATTGCCAGACACATCGAAAAGTTTCAGCGAAAACGTGGCCAATGGTAAAGCAGCCCTTCCACCTTGCCACGCGTTTTTTCAGTTTTATGTGGCCAACGGCAAATTATCGTGCCAATTGTACCAACGTAGTGCCGACATCTTTTTGGGCGTACCCTTCAATATTGCGTCGTATGCGTTGTTTACTATGATGATGGCGCAGGTTTGCGGTTACGAAGCTGGTGAGTTTATCCACACCTTTGGCGATGCCCATATTTACAGCAACCACTACGAGCAATTGGAGTTGCAACTGTCCAGAGAACCGAGACCCTTGCCTAAAATGATTTTAAACCCCGAAGTAACCGATATTTTCGATTTTACCTTTGATGATTTCACTTTGGAAGGTTATAACCCGCACCCGCATATTAAAGGTGTTGTGGCGGTGTAATTATTTCTTATGAAAAAACTATTTTATTTAACCTTATTAATATCTAACTACTTTTTTGCTCAAAATGATTCGAGTAATACAGAGGTTCCTTTTGAAGTTGTAGAAAATGTACCTGTATACCAAGGTTGCGATGAAAAATTAAGCAATGCTGTCCTGAGAAAATGCATGTCTGAGAAAATATCTCAGCACATCGCAAAAAACTTTAGAACAGATTTAGTAAAGGGACTGGGGTTACCTGACGGAATCACAAAAATTTATGCCAATTTTAAAGTTAACAAAAAAGGCAAATTGGAAGATATAAAGGCTAACGCCGACCATGTGGTTTTAGAAAAAGAAGCTGTTAGGGTAATTAAAAAAATATCAAAAATGACAAGACCAGGAATCGTTCGAGGAAAACCTGTTTCTGTGCCCTATGCTTTACCCATTGCGTTTCTAGTTGACAATTCTAAGTATAAAAAATAAAAAACTAGCACAAACAAAAAATGCTCCCAAATTGGAAGCATTTTTTGTTTTATATGTTTTGGAAAATTACAGGTTTATAACACTGTTTTCTGCTCCGGCGAAATCGTTCCATGCATAACCATCGGCTTCAGCATCGTTTACATAAACACCGTCAACAAGATATTTAAACTCGTAAGAGCTTCCTGTTTCTAAATCTACAGTACCTTTAAATGTTCCGTTTTTTAATTTTTTAAGCACCGCTTTCTTTTCGTTCCAATCGTTAAAAGACCCCACTACAGAAACTTTTTTTGCATCTTCAGCAGGTAACGAAAAAGTCACCTTACAAACCGGCTTGCTTTTTAAGAATTGTTTTTTAATAGCCATAATTCAAATTTTAATTGTGTTGTATGTTGTAATATGGTACAAATTTATAAAACAATTTACTACAGCCTTCACTTTAAGCCACTTTAGCCTAAAGAATTATCATTTTGTTAACATGCAATCGATTAAAATTAAAGCAAAGAAAAAAAATGCCAACTAATTTATATTATTAGCAACCTCAACTTTTCCGTTTTTCACTGATTTTCAGCCTATTTAAACTTCCCAAAAATTTATTATTGTTTTATTTTCCTGTATTTGCACAATCATTATGCTTTCACCAAAAAAGACTTTAACTTTACAACCCTTATAGATTTAGATATGTTCGGAAAGAAAAAAGCCAGTCCGCAAATAGACAAAGAGCAGTTAGAGCTTATTGAAAATGCCCAAAAACGCATCAGGCAAAAAAAACGCCTTTACGTTCATTTTGTACTGTTTTTAATAGGTGCCATTTTTTTGATTGTGGCCAACACCGTTTTGGGTATTGGTGAAGATGTTACCCTTTTTGGAAAAGAATGGTTTTTGTTCGCTATCATGTTATGGTTATTTTTCTTTTTGTACCATCTTTTTAATGTTTTTGTAACACACAAATTCATGGGAAAAGCATGGGAAAAGCAACAACTTGAAAAACTTGTGGCCAAACAGCAAGACCGCATTGAAAAAATAAAACAGGGCCTTATAAAGGAAGAAACCGTTTTGGCCAAAAGCGAGGTTTATAACGAAACTAAAGCGAAACCCTCGGTTAAAAAGAGATCGATATTGACCATTATTGCTGCCGCAGCCGAAAACAATGCCATCGGGAAAGACAACCAACTCATTTGGCATTTAAGTGACGACTTAAAACGTTTTAAGGCCTTAACCAGCGGACATCATATTATTATGGGACGCAAAACCTTTGAGAGTTTCCCTAAACCATTACCCAACAGAACGCACGTGGTGATTACGCGCCAAGCCGACTATAAAGCCCCGGACGGGGTAATTATTGTAAACAGTTTGGAAGATGCTATTGATGCCTCTAAAAGCGATGCACAACCGTTTATTATTGGTGGCGGACAAATTTACAAGCAAGCCATGGGCATTGCAGATAAAATCGAGCTTACTCGTGTACATGAGAGTTTTGAGGCCGATGCCTTTTTCCCAGAAATAGACTCGAACCTTTGGAAAGAAACCAACAACACCTTCCACAAAAAAGATAGCGACAACGAATTTGAGTTTTCGTTTATTACTTACGAAAGGAAGTAAGCCTACTCAACAACAGTATTCTGTTGTAAGCAATTTGAGAAACCCAATGCAAAAGAAGAAAAATCTGATTTTAATTTCAATTCTGATAATCGGAATTTTAAGCTTCTATGGTTTTAAAAACTATGCGGCAAAAGTAAAAAACGAACATTGTCTTACGACTCAAATTTCATCAAGACTGTTTGACTTTAACACGTTTGAATTAAAAGTTGACTCAACTCTGAATTTATCTGATTTTAAGGTTGTGAACCAAAATAGCGGAAAGACAATCTTTGCAGACGGAAAATACCGAAAAGGAATTAAAAACGAATATGGTCATTGCTCATTTGAATTGTTTTGGAAAGGGAAACAGGTTTATGAATTTGGACATTTCAAAATGAATAATTGGAATACAAATAAATACAAATTAAATATTGGATTGGAAAATAATGAACTCAAACTAAGTTTGGAAATTTATGGGCCTGATAACAAAAAATCGGATTTATATTTTAGAAAAATAACGGAGTAAAAAACAGCCCCCTTTATAGCTCATTGCCACTGAATTCCTAATAGTTGGAATTTATTATCTTATTTCTACAGTGGAAAATCCTCATGGATTTCCGGAAACGAGCCATAACAAAACTGTTAACGCTATTACGAGGAGTCTCGACAGCTATCGGGAACGACGAAGTATTCTTTCCAACAAACACAAGATTGCTTCCCTACACTCATTTTATTTATGTAATTTGTAAACACTTTTTTTAAAACGTTTACAGATGAAACTTTTTCGATATGCCTGTGTTGCCATGCTTTTTTTCTGCTTAAAAGGATGGGCGCAAGAGTCGGGCAATGCGCTGTCGTGGCGAATGGATACGGCATACAACAACTTTTTATTGCGAGATATACAGCAGCAATACAGTCAACGCGACACTGAATTTGCCGAAGCTCTGCAATCGAAAGAAAACCTTAAAAATTACAGGGACAAAGCCATCGAACGCTACAAAAGCATCATTGGCGATTTTCCCGAAAAAAGTAAACTCAACGCCAAGGTAGTGGGCGTTACACAATTGGAAGGCTTTCGGGTGGAGAACATTATTTTTGAGAGTATTCCGAAGCGTTATGTTACGGCCAATCTCTACATTCCCGATGGCAACGGCCCGTTTCCTGTAACACTTCATCTTTGCGGACACGGACTTCGCGGTAAAGCACCGCTGTCAAAAGCCGCCACTTTAATGGCTCTGAACAACATCGCTGTTCTGGTGGTCGACCCCATAGGCCAAGGTGAACGGATTCAGTTTGTTGACCAAAACAGCTTATCATTAACCCGGGGCGCCACCACCGAACATACTTTACTCAATGCCGGAGCCAATCTTTTGGGTTCCAGTTTGGCAGCTTACGAATTTTGGGACAACCACCGTGCCATCGATTATTTGGAAACCCGAACAGACATCGACAAAAACAGAATAGGCGTTTACGGCAGCTCGGGCGGCGGCACACAAACCACGTATATGCTCGGTTTGGACGACCGCATAAAAGTCGCTACCGTTTGTAGCTATTTCACAAAACGCCAAAAGGTTTTAGAGGTTTATGGAGCATCCGATGGCTGCCAGCACGTCCCGCATGAAGGTCGCGAACATTTGGAACTCGCCGATTTTGTATTGATGATGGGGCCCAAACCCGTATTGATCATGGCAGGCAAATACGATTTTGTCGATTTTTGGGGTGCCACACAAGCGTTTAAGGATTTAGAGCAAGCTTACAACGTTTTTGGCAAACCTGAAAACGTAAAAATGGTTTCGGTGGAAGCAGGCCACGGCATGCCCCAACCCAAACGCGAAGCAATGGCGACTTGGTTCAAAACGTGGTTTTATGACGATGACACCCCAATAACGGAAACCGAAACCCGTACCACCGCTATTGAAAACCTAAATTGCACTGAAACGGGACAGGTCATTACCTCCAATACTGATAATATTTCCATTCCCGAATTCCACAGACAGCAATTCCACAAATTGAAAAACGACAGAACATCTTTTTTGAAAAAAGATAGTGCAGAAATACGAACACAAGTATTGAAACTTTTGGGCATTGATATGCTACCAAAGGAAAACATCGAAGTCCTTACAACGGGTTCCAAAGCCTATCGAAAATTCGATTTGCATAAATTTCAAATCAATAGAAATGGACAAATGCCCGTGCCTTGTTTGGTTTTTATGCCCGAAAGTGCGAACCCAAAAAGCGAACTCATTCTGTATTTAAATGAAAGCGGAAAAACTGATGTACTCAATAACGAAGCGCTGATTGACCACAACATCAATCAAAACCATATTTTGGTGGTTCCCGATTTACGAGGGTTTGGCGAAACGGCTGATCCAGCACACCTCAACGACTCCAAATATTGGAATCGGGAATACCGCAACGCCATGGCCAGCATGCACATTGGCAAACCCATTTTGGGGCAGCGTGTGGTGGATGTGATGACGGTACTTGATTTTATTGAACAACATGAAAAACTAAAAAATCACAACATCAAGCTTATCGCCAACGGACTTTACGGCCCAACGGCCATTCACGCCGCCTACCTCGACAACCGAATATACCGTACCGAAATATACCGATCTATAAAATCGTTTTACAACTTTCTGGAAACCCCAATACAAAAAGATGTGTACACCAATGTGCTGTACGGCGTTTTAAAATTTTACGATTTACAAGATTTGATGGGATTAAGTGGAAAAGGCAGAATTCGGTTTTTGGATTGATCAATAAGATTTCATCGTATAGTAACTCGAATTTAAAAAAGTAAAAAGCCCGTATCTTTAAACGGCAAAAATATTAACCTTCATGAAGGAACAAATCAAAGCCTACTTTAACCGCTATGTTAAGTTTACCGACACCGAAATTGATGAGTTTTACCATCATCTGTCCCTAAAAACCTATCGAAAAAAACAATACATTCTCAAGGCAGGTCAGGTTTGCAGGAACAATTATTTTATTCTAAACGGATTGGTTCGCTCTTTTTATATTGACCATAAAGGGAATGAAAAAATAACCCAATTCGCCCTTGAAAATTGGTGGGTAACAAATATGGAAAGCTTCATTAACCAAACGTCTTCGCTGCTATCCATTCAAGCTTTGGAGGACACCCAAGTGCTATCTATTAGCAAAGAGCAGCTGGAAAACCTTTACGTTTCCATGCCCAAATTGGAACGCTTTTTAGGATCATCACCGAAAATATGTTAATTGCCATTCAACGCAGAAATAATATTTATCTGCAAATGATGAGCAAAGAACGGTACTCCAGCCTATTGCAGCATTACCCAGATTTTGCCCAAAGGATCCCTCAATATATGATTGCCTCGTATTTGGAAATCACACCCGAATATTTAAGTGAACTACGGAAAGGTTAAAAAATTCCTTTCTTAAGACATCTTAATTTTTACGATTCGGGTTCGCAATAAATTTGCTCCATAACTTATTAAAACAATAAAATTATGGAACGAATACCATTCAACCAGATTCCCAAAGGAATGGTCGAAAAACTAATGGCCATTGAAAATGACATCAACAAATCGACCTTAGATTTACAACTTTTAGAGCTTATGCGTTTGCGTGTGGCACAAATTAACAAGTGTGCTTACTGCATCGATATGCACTACAAAGAGCTAAAACATACTGGAGAAACCGAATTGCGCATGGCAACGGTGAGCGTTTGGAATGAAACTCCATTTTTCACCGAAAAAGAAAAAGTGGTGCTTAAATTTACCGAGCTATTGACTGCGGCAAACGAAACCATATCGGATGAGGTTTTCAACGCATTGACTAAATTCTTCAATAGGGATGAAATCTGCCATTTAACCTTAGCCATTTCCCAATTGAACACATGGACCAAATTGGTCAAGACTTTTAAATTTACGCCCGGAAATTACCAAGTAAAATCCTGATTATCGTCACTGATGAAGCCGACAAAAGTAGCAGATAAGTGCTAAACCTCAAGTTTGGTACTTGCCTGCTATTCGGTTTTTAGATTGACTAATTTGAATTGTAAAATTTTTCAACTAACTTCGTTTAGCGATGGTCATAAAACAGTTTCATATTCATATCCAAAATAATTAGCTATAAACTATGAAAAAATTAGGCGATATCATTATTATTTGTGTTCTGATATTTTTGCTAGGAATGTTTATTCGTCCTGAAAAAGTTATATATGAACCCAAAATAACTGGACAAGTAGTTGACCAAAATGGTAACCCAATTCAAAACGCTACAGTCGCACGAGTTGAAGAAAATGAGACAAAAAACAAAGAATATGGACATTATGAATATGAGCAATTCAAATCACAGATAGTTAAGACTGACCTTAATGGAAATTTTGAACTTAGTGCAAGATCAAAAATTGATTGGATACATACACCAATCGACTTACCAATTGTTTATTGTTACGCAAATTTCGAGGTTTCAAAAAAAGGATACGAAACCTATAAAACTAAATATAATGCAGAAGAAAATTGTAAATTCAATGAAAATCTAAACGCTTGCAAAGGAATCGTATTCAAACCGAAAATAAAATTAAAAAAACTATAGCAATAAAAACCTTAGCTAATCCACAAAGGTAGTATAAATTTGGGCTCGGGGAATTTCCAACAGAAGCTTCTGGAAAATAAAATGAAGTTGTTCCTATAAATACCCCCAAAAAAGCATCATCAATATTCACTAGCTTTGCAACATGCAAAAAACAGTTTTCTTTCGTTTTCAAAAAAACAGCATTTATCTGTTGTGCCTTGTGTTTTGTTTTACTTCGTGCCGTTCGGTTTTAAAGGGTGAATGGCAAAACGCTAAAACAGCCCAAAATGTTCCCTACAAAATCTCCGAATCCAAAACCCCAATAAAAGACGATTCAGGAAATCAACTCACCATAGTGTATCTTGAAAATTTATCTTTTGAAAGAATCGGACAAAACAGCAACAACCAAGATGTCAATTGGCTACTTAATCAAGGCTATCGGGTTGTGGAACTCGATTATAAAAACCATCCAAATAACGTTCCTACCAAAATAAACCACGAGATTATCGCCATAAACGATTCCATTGCCAATGGGTCGTTTTGCGGATTAAACGATTGTTCGGTGCTACAATCGTACGTGCTTTTTGAGGGTTACCGCCTCGCCAGAAACCTGCCCTATTTCAAGGACGACCCGACGGTGTACAACACCCTAAAAGAATATAACATCGGTGACTCCCTAAACATGGATATTATTTATCCGGCCAACCCGAAAAAGAAAGTTCCCGTAGTGCTGTCATTTTCATACAGTAACAGCTACGCCACTTTTAATGAAGACAAAAATCAACTCACCAACGACAATAAAAACAAACGCACCTTTCTGCCGTACACCTTTGCAGGGTTTAACGACTCGTTTTTGGAAGGCGCACCGGCACACGGCATGGCCTGGGCCATTGCCGACCACCCGAAATACGCGCCGTGGGGCAGCGGCAAACCCGTCGGCGGAAAAAACGACACTTACAAATCTTACCAAACCAACCCCGATGCGGTTCAAAAAGTGAAATCGGCCATCCGAACGCTTCGTGCTAAAAGTGATGCTCTTAGGCTTTCGGGCAACATTGGTATTTACGGGTTTTCGCGTGGATCAACGGCAGGTTCTTTAGCTATTGGCGATAAAACTGTTTCCGAATTTGAAAACGCTGGTTTTCATTTGGGGGTTTCTGACGATGTTCAGGCAGCAGCCCTCGGCCCTGGCGTTTTTGATTACACACAAATTTACAATACTTTGGACGATGGCGACAAAAACTTGGAACTGCGTTGTCCGTGGGCATGGGGCGACCTAAAAAACAATCGAAAACTCTGGGAAAGCATGGGTGCGAGTTATTTGGTGGAATCGCAAAAAACAGCCCCTACCCTATTTTTTTACAACACTACGGATGCACCGTATTACTCAGACCAAATCAAACATTTTAAAACCAAGCTGGACAGCCTCAACGTGCCGACTTCAACCTTAGTCGATTATGGCGAAGGGCATTCGATACCACAAAAGGCATCCGATTTAGAAGTACTTTATAACTTTTTTAAAACCCATTTAAAATGAAATGGCTCCTCCTTTTAACATCCGTTTTTACCGTTTTAGGTTGCTCAAATTCAACGGAAATACATGTTCAAATAAATTCTGAAGGCGCTTATTTTACCGAAGGGAGCGATAGTATTTTAAAATATCAAATCGCCGAAAAAAGCTTTAACGACAACTTCAAAAGAGCGAATTATATCCATCCACTTTATACTTTGGACGGCCAAGTTTTAACGGAAGATTTCCCCGAAGACCACCTGCACCACCGTGGTATTTTTTGGGCCTGGCACCAATTGTACATTGGCAACAAACGTATTGGCGATGGCTGGGAAATCAAGGGTTTTTCATGGGAAGTCAACTCGGTTAAAGTCCTTCCGCAAACCACTTCCGCGAAAGCGATACAAGCCGAGGTGTTTTGGAAATCGAATTTATGGCTGGACGAAAACGGCAAACAAAAACCATTTGTAAAAGAAACCACGACCATTACGGTGTATCCGAAAAAGACCAATTATCGTGAAATTGACATCGCTATTTCATTATTGGCTTTGGAAGACAGTTTACGCATTGGCGGCTCGGAAAACGAAAAGGGCTACGGCGGATTTTCGCCCCGAATAAAACTGCCTGACGATGTAACATTTACCAGTTCAACAGGGATAGTTGAACCCAAAAACTTACCCGTAAAAGCTGGAAATTGGATGGATATTTCAGGTTCATTGGAAAACAACGGAGCACCTTCGGGAATAGCTATTTTATGTCACCCCGAAAACCCCGAGCCTATTAACCGTTGGATTTTACGCTCTAAACGCAGCATGCAAAATGCCGTGTATCCGTTTCCAGGGGCAGAACCTGTCCCACTTTCCCAAACACAACCCACGGTTTTAAAATATCGGTTAATCGTTCATAACGGTAACGCCAATGCCATAAACCTTGCCTCTATTTATGAGGAATATAAAAATTCTTCGTCACCTGAATTGTCACACTGAGCGCAGTCGAAGTGTTGTTTTGGCCTCATTAAATAAATCACTAAGTATTAGAAACGCATAGTTTTAAACAAAGCACAAAATTATTTATGAAGTTGAGTTGTCATTCCGATGAGGCACGAAGAGGAATCTCATAATTTTGATGCGTGATGAGATTTCTCACTATGCTCGAAATGACAGTCAGTATGCAGAAGGTTTATAGATAATAAAAATTGCAAAATTTAGTTCCACATCAGTAACCCCTTCGTTAGTCCATGATTTTTTTATTCAGTTTTTGTGAATTTCCGAATGAAAAAATTCAAGTACTTTTGCAACATGATAAAAGACATTCAGCTTCGGGTTAGTTTAAAGGAAGAAGAAATCAGTAACATTCTCTTATTAAAATCTGCAGAAAAATTAGCCATTGAACAAGCTGATATTTCGGGTATTAAAGTGCTTCGAAAATCGATTGACGCCCGAAAACCCAATATTGTTTTCAATTATAAAGTTTCGGTTTTTATCAACGAGGACGTTCCGCAAACCTCCGAATACCATTTCGATTACAAAGACGTTTCTAATGCCAAACCTATTCACATTATCGGTTTTGGCCCCGCGGGCATGTACGCCGCACTTCGCTGTATCGAATTGGGGTTTAAACCCATTGTATTGGAGCGCGGTAAAAACGTGCAAGACCGCCGCCGCGATTTAAGGGCCATTAACCAACACCATGTTGTAAACGAAGATTCCAATTATTGCTTTGGCGAGGGCGGTGCGGGCACCTACAGCGACGGCAAACTCTACACCCGAAGTTTAAAACGGGGCGATGTACGCCGTATTTTCGAAAATCTGGTGTATCATGGGGCCACCGACCAAATTTTGGTGGATGCCCACCCGCATATCGGCACCAACAAACTGCCCAAAGTGGTAAAAAATATCCGTGAAACCATTTTGAAACACGGTGGCGAAATTCATTTTGAAACCCGTGTTACCGACTTCAAAATAAGAGATAATAAAATTCAATCCATTCATTTAAAAAATGGCGATGAGTTTCCGGTAAACCAAGTGATTTTAGCTACGGGCCATTCGGCACGCGACATCTTTTACATGCTTCACGAAAAGGAAGTGACTCTGGAAGCCAAATCGTTTGCCATGGGCGTGCGGGTGGAGCATCCGCAGCATATTATCGATGCCATTCAATACCATTGTTCGGGCGAGCGCCACGAACTTTTACCCGCGGCATCCTACAGCTTGGTGCAGCAGGTCAACAATCGTGGGGTATATTCCTTCTGTATGTGTCCGGGCGGATTTATCGTGCCGGCAGCTACCGCCAATGGCGAAGTAGTGGTTAACGGAATGTCGCCCTCCAAACGGAACAACCTTTACGCCAATTCGGGCATTGTGGTTGAAATTAACGTGGATAAAGATTTGCCGAAATATGAAAAATTCGGCGTTTTAAAAGGCTTGGAATACCAAAAAGATTTAGAAAAACTGGCCTTTACCGCGGGTGGAAAAAGCCAAACCGCGCCCGCCCAACGACTCACCGATTTTGTGGAAGGCAAACTATCAAACAGCTTAAACGATTCATCGTATCAACCGGGATTAAATTCCTCACCTTTACATTCGCTTTTGCCCAAATTGATTGGCAGCCGATTGCGAAAAGGTTTTGATGCCTTCGGAAAAAAAATGAAAGGATACTACACCCATGAAGCCAATATTGTTGGGGTAGAATCGCGAACCTCATCGCCGGTTTCCATTCCGAGAAATGAAAAATTGGCGCACCTACAAATTATCAATCTTTACCCCTGTGGCGAAGGTGCTGGCTATGCCGGGGGTATTGTTTCGGCGGCTATGGATGGCGAACGTTGTGCCGAAGCAGCTGTCGGGAGCATGTAATTTTTTTATATCTTTTAGTCTCGAAAAACGGCAGACTTGCTTCTTGCTTTACCATTCTCAAAATCCTGACAACTATCAGGACGGAAAGGCATAAAGCTTTTGATTGTCGGTTTTACCACAAATCTGCGAACACGCTTTTAATGATTCGTGTATTCGTGGCATATGTAAAAATTCAGAAACTAAAAATGGTATAAAACTCATTTCAATTCAAAAGAAAATGCAACACGAAAAAATCACTATTGGAACCACAATTGGTAGACCGATTGAAGTCGTTTGGACATACTACAATCAGCCCAAGCACATTGTTAATTGGAATTTTGCTTCAGAAGACTGGCATTGCCCAAAAGCTGAAATCGATTTAAAAGTAAACGGGAAAATGAAATCCAGAATGGAAGCCAAAGATGGCAGTTTTGGTTTCGATTTTGAGGCGACTTACAACGCTATTTCAGAATTCAAAAAAATCGTTTATACCATTGAAGACGGCAGAACAGTGAACATCGATTTTAAGGATGAAAACGGAAAAACCAAAATAACCGTTGTATTTGAAGCCGAAAACATGAATCCTATTGACATGCAACGCGACGGGTGGCAAGCCATCCTCAATAACTTTAAGGCTTACGTCGAATCGAAATAGAAACCTCAAAAAACACTCATGACCGAAAAAGAAAAAATGCTCGCCGGTTTGATGTACAGTCCGTCGGACCCCACATTAATGGCCGAACGCCACAAAGTGCGTTTGTTATTTCATAAATTCAACCATTTAAGTGAAGAACACTTGGAGGAACGCACCAAAGTACTTTATGAAATTTTTGGTGAAGCGGGTAAAAACTTGTTTGTGGAACCGCCATTTTTCTGCGATTACGGCTCGAACATCAAAGTGGGCAAAAACGTATTTATGAATTTTAACTGCTGTATTTTGGATGTCGCCGAAGTTACCATTGGTGATAATTGCATGTTCGCACCCAACGTACAAATCTATACAGCCACGCATCCCATAGAATTCAAAGCCCGAAATAGCGGAAAAGAATTGGGCAAGCCCATCAAAATTGGCGATAACGTTTGGATTGGTGGCAACAGTACCATTTGCCCCGGCATTACTTTGGGCAATAATGTGGTGGTTGGTGCGGGGTCGGTGGTCACCAAAAATTTTCCCGATGATGTGGTCATTGCGGGAAATCCAGCTAAAATCATTAAAAGCATCGATAATAGTTAATTATTCTTATTTTTGCTCCACAAAAAAGACAACATTATGAACGCATATATTTTTCCGGGCCAAGGGGCACAATTTTCAGGAATGGGTTTAGACCTTTACGAAAACTCGCCATTGGCTCAAGAATTGTTTGAACAAGCCAACGAGATATTAGGTTTTTCCATTACCGACACCATGTTTGAAGGTTCTGCCGAAGACCTAAAACAAACTAAAGTGACCCAGCCGGCTATATTTTTACACTCCGTAATTTTAGCCAAAACTTTGGGCAATAGCTTTAAGCCCGATATGGTTGCCGGGCATTCGCTAGGTGAATTTTCAGCTTTAGTAGCCAATGGTACTTTAAATTTCGAAGACGGTTTAAAATTGGTTTCGCAACGTGCTTTAGCGATGCAAAAAGCATGCGAATTACAACCAAGTACTATGGCTGCCGTTTTAGGTTTGGACGATGATATTGTTGAAAAAATATGCGCAACTACCGAAGGTGTAGTGGTTGCTGCAAACTACAACTGCCCCGGGCAATTAGTGATTTCGGGTGAAGTTGAAGCCATAAACAAAGCTTGTGAAGCTTTAAAAGCTGAAGGCGCCAAACGTGCTTTGGTATTGCCTGTTGGCGGTGCATTCCACTCACCATTAATGGAGCCTGCGCGCGAAGAATTGGCAGCAGCCATTGAGAGTACTACTTTTAATAAACCCAACTGCCCTATTTATCAAAACGTAACGGCCAATGCCGTGATTGATGAGGCGGCGATAAAAACCAATTTAATTTCACAACTTACCGCTCCGGTGCGTTGGACGCAATCGGTACAACAAATGATTGCTGATGGTGCTACCCTTTTCACAGAAGTAGGACCGGGTAAAGTACTGCAGGGCTTGGTAAAAAAGATAAACCGTGAATCTGAAACCATTTCTGCAACTTTTGAAACCAACAGCTAAATGAAGCTCAGCAAACGCTCCATCTTTATTATCGTGGTTATTGCTTTAACCATTGCTGCCGATCAAATTTCAAAAGTATTGGTTCGAGCCAACGTCGGGTTAAGAAATGAAATTAGCCCTGGCGAACGCATTCCATTAATTGGTGATGCTTTTGTTTTAATGCATGTTGAAAACACCGGTGCCTTTTTGGGCATGGGCAGCGAACTGAACGAAACCCTGCGTGTTATTTTATTGCTCGTACTTCCAATTTTGGTTTTGGGGTTTGTACTGCGCTATATTATCAAAGACAAAAGCTTGGATAAGTGGTCGTTATTTGCCTTTGCCAGTATTATTGGTGGGGGCATCGCCAACGTTTACGACCGAATTGTTTATGGAAAAGTAACCGATTTTCTGTTTATTGATTTGGGCGGCGTTTTTAGAACGGGAATTTTCAATCTGGCCGACCTTTCGGTCACTGCGGGAATGATAATTTTGGTTCTTGTCAGTTTCAGAAAAAAGAAAACACAAACCGCATAAACAAAAAGAGGCTGTCTTTACTTTTCAGACAGCCTCTTTTTATTATTATTTGAAGGTAGTTTATCCTCTAACTTTCTGTTCCCATTTCCAAGCCGAACGCATGGCATCATCCAATGTTAATTTGGTTTTCCAGCCTAGTTCGTCATTAGCTTTTGTAGTGTCGGCATAAGCTGAAATTATATCGCCTTCACGACGACCAACAATTTGGTAATTCAGTTTTTCTCCGGATACTTTTTCAAAAGCCTTCACTACCTCTAAAACAGAACTTCCTTTACCAGTTCCTAAATTAAAGGTTTCGTAATTGGCTTTGTTTTTATTGCCCAATAAACGCTGAAGTGCTACAACATGTGCTTTTGCTAAATCAACTACGTGTATATAATCGCGGATGCAAGTACCATCCGGCGTTGGATAATCATCTCCAAAAACAGACAGCTTCTCCCGCAATCCTATGGCCGTTTGTGTAATGAACGGCACTAAGTTTTGAGGCACTCCTATTGGTAATTCTCCAATTTCAGCCGATTCGTGAGCTCCTACTGGGTTGAAATAACGCAAAGCAATGGCTTTAAGGCTAGGCACCACTTTACAGGTATCTCGAATGATTTCCTCTCCTATTTGCTTAGTATTTCCGTAAGGTGATTCAGCTTGCTTTACTGGTGCATTTTCGGTGATTGGCAATTCATCTGCTTGACCGTAAACCGTACAAGAGGAACTAAAAATAAAACTCGCTTCGGGCAGTTTTTTCAATTCCTTCAAAATATATACCAACGTACCAATGTTGTTTTCGTAGTACAATAAAGGTTCTTTCACACTTTCGCCCACCGCTTTACTGGCTGCAAAATGAATAACCCCTTTTATATCGTTGTGCTTGGCAAAAAAGGCTTCAACCTTCGATTTTTCTTTTAAATCGAGTTTTTCAAAAATGGGTGTTTTTCCGGTTATGGCGGTAATGCCTTCCAATACCTTCTCAGAAGAATTCGATAAATCGTCAATTATCACTACTTCGTAGCCTTCGTTCTGTAATTCTACAACGGTGTGCGAACCAATAAAGCCAAGGCCGCCAGTAACTAAAATTTTATCCATTTATAAAGTTTATTATGGTTGAAGTTATATATTCAATTTGTTCGTCGTCCAATTCGGTGTGCATCGGTAATGAAATAACTTCTTTCACCAATTGGTTGGTCACCTCAAAATCGGCTTCGTTATATCTTTCATCCAAATAGGCTTTTTGCCTGTGCAACGGAATGGGATAGTACACCCCACACGGAATGTCGTTTTCATTTAAATGCTTCACCAATGCATCGCGATCAATGCCCTTCAACTGCAATGTATATTGGTGGAATACGTGGTTATCGGCATCACCCGACCTAAACGGTGTTATAATGCTATCTATATTTTTTAAAGCTTCATCATATTTCGTAGCGGCCTGCTTTCTTCGCTCGTTATACCTGTCCAAATAAGGTAATTTAGCATTCAAAACTGCTGCCTGGATACTATCCAACCGAGAGTTTACCCCAACCACATCGTGGTGGTAACGCTCGTACATACCGTGGTTTACAATACCGCGAATGGTGTGCGCCAAACCATCGTTATTGGTAAAAATTGCACCGCCATCACCATAGCAACCGAGGTTTTTCGATGGAAAGAATGACGTCGCCCCTACATCGCCAATAGTCCCGACTTTTACCTTTTTTCCGTTTTTATAGGTATAAGTAGCTCCAATGGCTTGGGCATTGTCTTCAATCACATACAAATTATGTTCTTCAGCAATATTCATTATAGCCTCCATATCGGCACATTGTCCGAACAAATGCACAGGAACAATAGCCTTAGTTTTTGGTGTAATAGCCTTTTTTATGGCTTCGATATTAATATTGAAATCATCTGCATTAACATCAACCAAAACGGGCGTTAACTGCAGTAATGCGATTACCTCGACAGTGGCAGCAAAGGTAAAATCGGCCGTAATTACCTCATCACCGGGTTTGAGCCCCAAGCCCATCATCGCAATCTGAAGCGCATCGGTACCATTGGCACACGGAATAACGTGCTTAACTCCTAAATAGTCCTCTAAATTTTTCTGAAATTCGTGAACCTTTGGTCCGTTTATAAATGCAGTGGTTTCAATAACCTCGTGGATTGAGGGATTAACAACATCTTTTATGTCGTTGTACTGACCTTTTAGGTCTACCATTTGAATTTTTCTCACGCGCTCAAAATTTATAGCTTTCAAACGAAAATCCATTTAAAAGCGTTATAGCCTTTTCCTGTATTTGAAATGCTTTTCAACCGAATGCAAATTCAAAAACAGTTTTCAAAACTACAAAAATCATTGGCTACAAACAATCAAACATTTGCTATTATTTAAGGTCATCGATTACATTTTAATTGAAGCTTTTGATTTCTTAGGAATTTACAGCCTGTTTACTTAAAGTGATGTATTTTAGCGGCAAACAAAACTGTATTTTGAACTTTATCTACAACATAGGTATTTATTTAGCAAACTTTGTACTACACTGCGCAGCGCGCCTTAACGACAAAATTAAGAGTGGGGTTAATGGCAGGAAACAAGCATTTAAAACCTTAAAATCGACCTTAACACCCAACGATAAAACCCTGTGGTTCCATTGTGCATCTTTGGGCGAATACGAACAAGGCCTTCCTATTTTTGAAGCCCTCAGAAAACATTATCCTGAGCATAAAATTATACTGACTTTTTTTTCGCCATCGGGCTACGAAGTTAGAAAATACACACCCATTGCCGATGTGGTGGTTTACTTACCAATGGACACCACGAAAAACGCCAAACGTTTTATCAGCTTGCTGAAACCCGAACTTACCGTATTTGTAAAATATGATATTTGGCCCAATTATTTAAATGAAATAAAAAAACGACAACTTCGGGCTATTTTAATTTCAGCTGCATTTAGGGAAAATCAAGTCTATTTTAAACCATTGGGCAAACCTTTACGCGAGGCCCTTTTTGCCTTCGAACATATTTTCACCCAAAACGAAATTTCAAAAACATTATTAAAATCTATAAACTACACCTCTGTTACCGTTAGTGGCGATACGCGGTTCGATAGGGTTTCCAATCAATTGGAACAAAACAACACATTACCGTTTATTGAAGAATTTAAAAACGATCAACTTTGCGTGGTAATAGGCAGTTCATGGCCAGAGGACGAAATTCTTTTAATGGAATACATCAACAACCAAGCTCCGTCGCATGTAAAATTTATTGTTGCGCCTCACGACATTAAACCCGCCCACATTAAGAATATTGAAAACCAACTGAAAGTGCCGTACGTGCTTTTTTCAAAAAAGGACAAAACCCACCTCCAAAACACAAACGTGTTTATAATAGACACCATAGGCCTACTAACAAAAATTTATAATTATGCCGATATCGCCTATGTTGGTGGTGCCATGGGAAGTACCGGGCTGCACAACACTTTAGAGCCAGCTGTATTTGGCGTGCCCGTTATAATTGGCAAAAACTACGACAATTTTCCTGAAGCTCAAGATCTTATTGCCAACGGCGGCATGTTTTCTATTTCCAATCAAACGGAACTCAACAGCATTTTAAACGAGTTAATTAAAAACGAAGTAAAACGTCAAGAAACTGGATTGGCCAATTCTAGTTTTATAAACAAAAATAAAGGTGCCGTAATCCAAATACTTAACTACCTTCGTATATACACTTGAAGTTGAAAAAATAATATGTTAAAGTTTTAACGTTTTTAATAAAAAAAGTTATTAAATTAACCATCAACTTCAATAATTAACACTAAAATTAAAAAACCAATGAAAAAATTATTATTAAGTACCGTTATGTTAGTGGCACTTGCCATAAGTTTCACCTCTTGTAGAGATACCAAAAAAGCCGACTCTGTTGAAGACGCTATCGAAAATGCAGGCGATGCCATGGAAGAAGCTGCTGATGATGCTGCTGATGCTACCGAAGGCGCTTTGGAAGAAGCTGGAAAAGCTATGGACGAAGCCGTTGACGCAACAGATAACGCCATTAAAGAAACTGGCGAAGCTATGAAAGAAGCTGGCGATGCCGTTGAAAATAAAGCAAAAGAATTAGAAGAGTAATTCTAATTTTAATGTTACTATATAAAACCAGTGAAGTTGTCTTTACTGGTTTTTTTATAATTAAAAGCCGAAAATTAAATTTTCGGCTTTTACATATTATTTCTATTGTAGTTTAACAAACATTAAAACCACGGTTTTTTGCCCACTTGGTAAGTTTGATAAAACTCAGCATCCGATTTTGTTAAATAAATAATACCCTCAATAAAGCCCACTATACTGGCAATACCGCAAGTTAAAATAGTAGCTATTAACAAAATCACACCTTCTTTATTATAACCGAGCACAAACTTGTGTATGCCCAATCCTCCAAAAAGGATTCCTAAAACACCTGCTAAAATTTTCTTGTTATCAGTAGAATCAAATGTTTGTTTGGCATTACTGGCAAACTCCGATGCTGTTTCCTTAGCCTCATTGGCCGCTTTTTTAGCACCTTCTTTGGCGTCGCCCAACATATCGTTTAGGTCGTCGCCTAGATTTTTTTCATCAGACATAAAAATATAATTATTGGTTAGTAATCTGATTATAAATGTAATGAAAAATAAGTTTGCTTTATACCCCTACAAATAATAAAATTTTTATTGACTAGAAATGTACAAGCTACCTGAACAACATAATAATGCCGCCCAATGCCGTTACCAAAAACACAAAACGCCTGTAGTGGGTGTTTGAAATTAACCTAACTATTCTTGCTCCCAAGAAAAACCCAACAATCACCATGGGAATAAGTACCGAATTAAGCACCAAAGTTTCGGTGGTAACGGTTTTCCAAACTAAAATATGAAAGGGCAGTTTAAATACATTGATAATAAAAAACAACCAAGCCGCCGTTCCAATAAATTGATTCTTCGGAAAACGCATGGCCAAAAAATAGATGTTTGAAATAGGTCCGGCCAAATTCCCTATCATGGTGGTAAACCCCGCCAAAAACCCCATAATAATTCCGAACCATTTACTGGTGGGCACTTTGGGCGATGCGCGCCTTTCAGTATAAATCATGATAAACACCGAAACGATAATAATAACAGCTATCATGCGTTTAAAAAGCAACTCCGAAATATCGTTACCTACCCACACGCCAACCAGCACCCCAACAATCATCCAGGGAATTAGTTTTTTAATGATATCCCATTTTACATGTTTGAAATAATAGGTGACCGCAAAAATATCTGCGGCGATAAGCATGGGCAGCAAAACCCCAGTGGATGCTTTTTCACCAAACACAAAAGCTAAAATAACCACGATGATAATACCGATGCCCTTAATACCCGACTTCGATAAGCCCAAAAGAAAAACGGCAAAACCAATGGCCATCCATTGCCAAACGGATAAGTGAAAAGATTGTAGAATTTCTAAATAAGACAATGGCTCTTTTTTGAAGCAGCGAAATTACAAAAAAGCTTGGTCAACGGGTTCCCAAAGCTCGATTTTATTGCCGTCGTTATCTAAAATCCAGCCAAACTTTCCGTAATCGTATTCCTCAATTTCGCCTACAATGGTGACTCCTTCTGTTTTTAAAGTTTTTAATAGTTCCTCCAAGTTCTCCACCCGATAATTGAACATGAAATCTTTTTTGGAAGGCTCGTAATATTTGGTGTCTTCAGGAAACGGACTCCATTGCGTAGAGCAATCCTTACCGTTTTTATCCTTCCACCAAAAAGTACAACCGTAATCGTCGGTATTAAATCCCAGATGTTTTTTGTACCACGCTTTTGTGGCTTTGGGGTCTTTGGTTTTGAAAAACAATCCGCCTATGCCTGTTACTCGTTTTTTCATTGTTTTCTTTTAAGACAGTCTGAAAAATAATTTTTTGTCATGCTGAGCTTGCCGAAGCATCTCCTTTCTAATCTCTTCTGAGATTCTTCACTTTGTTCAGAATGACATAGTTTACAGACAGCCCCCATTTTTAAGATTAAACATGTTGATCGATTAAAATGGTATTTCCGTCGGGGTCGAACAGTACGGTGCTTGCTGGGCCCGAAGTACTTTCATCAGCCTCGCTTTCCAGTTTAATGTTATTGTTTTTCAGATGCTTTTGAATGGCACGAACATCATCAAAGGGCTCTACCTTTTGCGCATTCTCGTCCCAACCAGGGTTAAAGGTTAAAATATTTTGCTCGAACATCCCCTGAAAAAGCCCTATTAAAGCATTGCCGTTTTTCATAATGAGATAATTTTGCTCGATACCGCCTGCAAATTGCGAAAAGCCCAAGGTTTCGTAAAATGCCTTTGAAGCCTTAATATCCTTAACATTAAGACTTACCGAAAATGCTCCTAGTTTCATAATAATGGTTTTGTTAGTTACTTTTTAATGGCGGTTTCGTAAATATCTATCCACTCGTTAACCGATAGCTTTTGGCACAGTTCGGCAATTAATTCCAAAGGGATATCGTCCACATTTTTAAACCGAATGCAACTTTTGCCCATATCCAGTTTACGTTTGCTATACTTCGGGTATTCGGCTACAAACCAATCATGGATTTCGGGCACAGCATAAATTCCGCTATGGTAAAGATTCACCGAATTTTTCTGTGAAGCGAAGCTCATAAACGGCAACGGCTCTTTGGGGTTGCAATGATACCCATCGGGATAAACGGAATGCGGCACATAATAGCCAATCATCCCATATTGGATGCCTTCCTCAAAACCTTTCGGCAGATTTTCTTTTATAATTTTACGAAGCTTTTTTAAGGCCTCCTGCCGTTCTTCGGGCACTTGGCTAATATAATCTTCTGGGGAGGTGGCTTTATATTGCATCGGTTCTTTTTTTTTATGAACCTAAAGTTAACAAAATTTTGCCTTAATCTTATCAACAATAGTTTGGGCCAGTTTTTCTTTGCTTTCCACCGTCCAGCCCGCAACATGTGGGGTTAACAATACTCTTTTCGAACGGATTAAATACTGAAAGGCTTTGGTGGCTTCCACTTCGCTAAGCAACCCTTTTTCTACATTTCCGGAGGTATCGGGCGTTTTGAATAAATTCTCGAAAGAATCTTTTTCATATTCCAAAACATCGAGTCCGGCACCCAGAATTTTACCCGATTGGAGGGCTTCCACTAAATCTTGGGTCACCACACTTTTTCCGCGGGCGGTATTGATAAACCAAAACGGTTTTTTAAACTGGTTGATAAACTCGGCGTTTACCATTTTTAATGTCAGAGGCGTTTGCGGTGTGTTTAGGCTCACCACATCTACCTTTTCCTGAAATTCCTTTAACGACACTTGTCTGGCATTGTTGTCGCCCACATTGTCTTTAATATCGTAACACAGTACCTCAACATCAAATCCGCGTAACTTTTTCGCAAAAGCCTTACCCATATTCCCGTAGCCAATAATGCCCACCGTACGGCCATCGAGTTCTATGCCGCGGTTATCTTCGCGCAGCCATTGGCCCAAACGCACTTCGGCATCGGCTTTGTTGAGTTTATTGAACAGTGAGAGCAGCATGCCCAAAGCGTGCTCACCTACGGCGTTACGATTTCCCTCGGGCGCCGCTATTAAATACACGCCTTTTTTTTCGGCGTACTCGCAGTCTATATTTTCAAGTCCGGCACCTACCCTTCCAATAAATTTTAGGTTTGTGGCCGCATCGAGAAACTGCTTATCGATGGTAAAACGGCTTCTAATGATAATACCGTCGTATTGGTCAATTTTCTTTTCGATGGCTTCTTTTGAGGATTCATAATCTTCGTCGTTTTGAAAGCCTAAATCGTTTAACTGATTAATAATAAGTTCGTGATTGGTATCTAAGTGAAGAATTTTCACAAGTTTAAATTTTAATAATTAATTGAAATTAAAACAATTACAAAATAAAGAACATGTGCAACCACTTTGTTGCCCTACGTTCTCGCATTAAAAATTTTAAACATCCCTTTTGTTTAATGAATTTTTAAAATTTATGAATGCCCGTTTCATTTTGAATTTTTATATCACCCAAAATTAAAAATAATGTAGCACCGAACAAATTTAAGGGCTACCGATGTTTGCGTTAGGGATTGTAGCGGCATCCTTTTTTAAAAAGTTAAACGACTAAACTCTTTGTGCCGAACTGAAATTTAATGAATGGCTTTGCTGTTACGTATTCGCAACAACCTTTTTAAAAAAGATAAAGCGGAAAGCCCGACCCAGAGCTTGCCGAAAGGGTAACGCTCAAATATGAAAACGAAAACAAATTCAGCATATCTAGGTTAAATCCCTAAAATAAGTTTGGCTATTGAAAAATAGATAAGAATGCCGAAAATATCGTTACTGGTGGTTATAAAAGGCCCGGTGGCTATGGCTGGATCAATGCCCCGTTTATCTAAAAACAGCGGCACAAAAGTACCGATTAGCCCTGCGACCACGATTACGACAACCAATGAAATGGACACTGCAAAAGCCGTGTTGACGCTATTGCCGATTGCCCATACGAACAAAAATAAGAACAGCGCCAAAACCACGCCGTTTAAGGCTGCCAAAAGCATTTCCTTTAACAGACGGCTGTTAATGCTTCCTTTTACATCGTCGTTGGCCAAACCCTGAACGATAATCGCGGAGGACTGCACCCCAACGTTACCCGCCATCGCAGCGATTAGTGGGGTAAAGAAAAACAATACCGCATATTTATTGAAAGCCTCATGGAACCCTTCCATAATTAAAAAAGCACCCACACCACCTACAAGGCCCAAAAAGAGCCATGGCAAACGTGCTTTGGTAAGCTGAAGGATACTATCGTCTGAATCGACATCGCCCGTAATACCTGCAGCCATTTGGTAATCTCTATCAGCTTCCTCTTTCATAACATCCACAATATCGTCGATGGTAATGCGCCCTAACAAGACTTTATTCTCGTCGCTTTCAACTACCGGAATAGCTTCCAAATCGTACTTGGCCATAATTCGGGCTACTTCTTCCACATCTTCGTTCACATTAACGTAATCGACACTGGAAATATAAATATCAGCGATTTTCTGGTCGCTTTTGGCAACAATTAAATCTTTTAGCGATAAACGGCCAATGAGTTTTTCCTGCTTATCGACCACATAAACCGAATGCACCCGCGTCACTTCTCTGGCCTGCCCACGAATGCGGCGCAAACAGCCAGCCACCGTCCAAGTATCGTAAACCTTAACCAACTCTTTAGCCATAAGTCCACCAGCGGTGTCTTCATCGTAAGCCAAAAGTTCCCTGATTTCTGCCTGATGGGCTTCGTCTTCAATTCTGGAAATAACTTCTTGCCGGCGTTCTTCGGGAAGCTCGGCAATAATATCGGCAGCATCATCGGTATCGAGTTCCTCAACTTCTTCGGCTATTTCTTGGGCCGACAGGTTTTTTAAAACTTTTTCACGGTTGTCCTCATCCAATTCCATTAAAATATCGGAAGTGGTTTCAGAATCCAGAAGCTTGATCACATACATAGCACCTTCCAAATCGAGCTCATCCAAGATTTCGGCGATATCGGCATAATGGAAATCGTCCATAAGCTTTTTGAGCTGCTTATCATTTTGCGTTTCGATAAGTTGCTCAACCTGCTCTAAGAGTTCATCTGTAAGCTGAAATTGTATGTTTTCTTTTTCTTCTGACAAATGGAAATGTTTTAAGGATTATATATCTGCTTCGATTAATTGGGTGAGCGCTACAAACTCTGCGACACTCAATTGTTCGGGGCGTTTGCCAAATATACTATTTGCTTTTAAATTATCGGACAAATTCAATGTTTTTAAACTGTTACGAATGGTTTTTCGGCGTTGCTGAAACGCCATTTTCACCACTTTAAAAAACAGTTTTTCATCGCATGGCAAAGTAAAGTTTTCTTTTCTGCGGAGTCGTAACACGCCCGAATCTACTTTTGGTGGCGGATTGAACACATTTGGCGGTACGGTAAATAAGTATTCGGCATCGTAAAACGCTTGGGTAAGTACCGAAAGAATGCCGTACACTTTACTGCCTTCTTTTGAACAGATGCGCTGTGCCACTTCCTTTTGGAACATGCCCGAAAATTCAGGGATTTGATGGCGCATTTCCAAAGCCTTAAAAACAATCTGACTTGAAATATTGTACGGGTAATTTCCAATTATGGCTAAAGGTTCTCCTTTAAACACCTCATTTAAATCATATTTTAAAAAGTCTTTTTCAATAATTCGAGGTGCCAAATTCAGGTAATTGGCTTTTAAGTACTCCACCGACTCGGTATCGATTTCAATAACATACGTGGTGATGTCTTTTTTTAAGAGATACTTGGTGAGCACGCCCATACCCGGACCAATTTCCAAAACATTCTTATAGCCTTTTAAGCTTAAGGTATCGGCTATTTTTTGGGCCACCGATTCGTCATTTAAGAAATGCTGACCTAAATGTTTCTTTGCTTTTACTTGATGTTGATTGGAATGTTGCGCCACAGGATATAACAATTTAAGTTAGCAAAGATACAAAAGCGCTTCGAGTAACTCGCTCTACTATGTATTCTTCCCTAAAAAACGCTCACAAAAACGCAGAGGTCCAAAGCGAAATTGAATATAAATCCACTTTTAAACTTGGTGTCTTCGGATTCCGATAGTCATCGGAATTTTGAGAGACCTTTATTTAAAATTCACTGTATATTCATCAATAATTTGAAGTTCGGTACGGAAGGCCAACATTTTATCGGCAAACTTTTTCAAACCTTCAGTACGTAGTCTGTCGGCATCCTCGCGGTAATAGGCATCCAAGGCGTCGCGGGAATACGAACGGTATTGAATGGAATAGGTTACACCGCCCATGTCTTCTTCAACCAGCACTCGGGTTAATGTGGCTTTTTCAAATTTGCCCGTGCCCAATACTTGCGGAATATGCTCTTTTATCCATTTTAGCCACTCGTCGTGAATGCTTTCGTCAATGTTTACGGTTACGTTGTAGATGTACATGTTTCCTTTTTTTGCAAATTACCGCAGTTCTGATACATCATCAAAGTAATTTACCTTAAAATTGGTATGGCCGGTACATATTTTACCGATTTTTTTTGATGTACCCTAACCGTATTTACAATTGTAAGCACTATGTTATATCCGTACAATATCCCCAACAATAAAAGCACACTTAAAAACGGATTGGGCGAAACAGCTTTTAATACACCGCTTAGAAAACCTCCCATCATTCCTGTTACAAAAATGATGTAAAAGGAAAACAGTAATATCACCCAAGTTATCTGAAAGTTTAAAATGGATTTTCCCAACCGATCGACTCCTTTTGTTTTTTCACGCTTTAAAATCCAGAGTGTTAACGGAATTATGATGCCCAATATAGGAAAGAATAAAAACCCTAAAGCTGATAGACTCATAATTACCAAATACGAATTATCTTCCCGAACTTCCCATTCAACAATATCGGAAGGGGTACAATTTAAAGCTTGTGCCAGCTTTTTCAAAGTATCTCCCCTAGGAACAGTTTCGTTATTTTCAATTCTTTGAATGGTCCTTAAACTTAAACCTGAATTTTCGGCTAAATTTTCTTGAGATAACCCTTTTTGTTTTCTTAATTCTTTTACTCGTTCAGCTAAATTGAAATGATTCATTTTTTTAGTTTTAATTTTGAGTAAAACTACAACCGCATCGCACTATATAATAGCGCCTTTAATGCGTCATGTTTACGTCAACCATGTCGGAACCTCTATTTTAAAGGGGTTTACATCCGAAGAAAATCAAAAATTAATTTATCGCATCGCCTCTCAATGCCCTAAACCGTTTTCTGGCATCGACAAAATAAATGCTATCGGCATGGTTAAAAATAATGTTTTCATAAAGCTGTTTGGCTTTTTCGGGTTGGCTTAATTGGTTTTCGAAGATTTTTGCTAAATGGAACAGCTCATCGTCCACCAAAATACCGTCGCGGTAATTTTCAATAAGCACCTCGTAATTGGCTTTGGCTTTTTCAAATTCCTTTTTCAACTCGAACAATTGGGCTTGTTTGTACAAAGCCTGGGCAATAATGGGTTCGGTTTTATGTTCACTCAAAATGGTGTTGAGCAAGTTTATGGCTTCATCATTCCGGTTTTGGAAAGCTAACAAATCGGCCTTGGCATATTTTTTTAGTGCGGTTTGCAGCGAGTCTTCGTATTTGTTATCGGTTATCAGCAACTTTAAATCGAGGGCGTCGTTGGCAATGAGCTGTGAGGTGGACGATTTTAATATTTTAAGTTGCGACTCGGCCCATTTAAAATCGCCTTTGTAGTAACTCGCCTTCGCCACCTTAAAACGGGCTTCTTGCGAAATGGTACTGTTTTTTAAATTACGTTGTATTTGCGTGTAGTAAATCAACGCTTGGTTAAATTTTTCCTGAAGCACTAAAATATCGCCGAGTTCCAATTTAAGTTGTGCCTGTTCCATTTGCGATAACGGTGCTTCCAAAAGGTTTTCCAAAAAACCACTGGCGGTTTTAGGGTCGTTCATGTAAAACGCCAAAAAGTGCGCATACGATATTTGCAAGCTCAATAGGTTAGCTTCATTCCCAAAATTGTTCAGTAGTTCTAAATATTGCTCTTTAATCTTTTGATAATCTTTAGCCGAACTTTCCTTTATTTGAAGCTGAAGCAAATGATAATGGGCATTGAGTTTGGTGTCGGGGTTTTGCGCCGTTTCAATTAGGTAATGATATATTTCCTTGGCGGTTTCTATCTCATCTTCCTTTACGCAAATTCCTGCCAACTCCTCAATACGCTGCAAACCGGCCTGCTCCCTATTGTAAATCCCCTTTTCCTGTACAAATGCTTTTTTATAATCTTTTTGCTGAATAAATAACCAACTAAGCAATTCATTCCACAATATGTCGGGCTGTTCCTGCATTTTTTTCAGTAGCATTTTTCTGAACAGGATGTTGTTTTCGTTGTTGGAATCTTCAGTTATAAATTCGTTTATATTTCGTTTTACATCGCTTAAAACAATGGGGTTCGACATGGCAAAATCGAGGTAGCTGCCAAACATTTTTTCAATTTGCCCCTGCTCGCCGTAAACCTGCGCCAGTTGTATGTTAAAATTATAATCGGGGTTAAGTGCCATCGCCTTTTCGTAGGCCGTTGCAGCTTCTTTCAACAACGAATGGTTTTGAAACCCTCGGGCTACCGTAAATACATTCGACGGCCGCTCGTCTATCGACTTTAAAGCCATGCCGTAATTAGTCTGCGCTTTTTCTAAATCGTTTTTAAGCTGGTAATTATAGCCCAACTCCACAAAAAAGGCCGGGTACCTCACCCGTTCCATAAGTTGCAACAAAAACGTTTCGGCTTCATCATACTGCTCCAACTGCTGGTGCGCACTTACAATTTGGTTGATAAAATTAATATTGGATGGCGATTGGGCATACAGTTTTTTGTATTCCAACAAGGCTTTTTCGTATTCCCCATTTTTAAAATATTCTTTCGCAATTAAATCGCTTTGGGAAAAAACCACCGTAGTAATGAAAAACAATATGATAAATAAAGGCCTCATGCGGTAAATATAACAAATGTGAATTTCAGTTTTAGATAAGGGGCGATATTTTTAGAAGTTTTTGGGAATCTATGGGAAAAAAATGCCCGGACAAACATCCGGGCACAAACCAACCAAAAATAATGTTCTATTAACTACTTGTTAATTAACTACTCGATTGGGGACAGCCATTATACTCCTGCTTTGCAAGACAGGCTATTTTATCGTATCAAGTAAATAAAAGAAAAACTCTTATTTGCTAACAATCGCTGTAGTTTCACCTTCAGATTTAAACAGCTTGAAATCTGAAGACAATACTTTTGTCGCGAAAAAAATGAGAGCAATTAACAAAACAATGCGTTTAACATTTTTCATAATCAGCAGGTTAATTAGATTTGGGAAGACGAACTTGAGAAATAAAACTTAAAAAAACAAGAAAATCGACAAAAATTACACCAAACAACATGTGTTTTGTGTATTTTGTCGATTATTTTAAATCAAACTTCCTAAAAAAGAACGTTTTAACCTACTTTTTTAATCAATAATTTTGAAACCGGTGTACGGTTGTAAAACCTCAGGAATAACGATACCCGATTCGGTTTGGCAATTTTCCAAAATTCCGGCAAGCACACGTGGCAGTGCCAACGAACTTCCGTTTAAGGTGTGCGCCAATTCATTTTTACCCTCGCTATTTTTAAATCGCAATTTTAATCGATTGGCTTGAAAAGTTTCAAAATTAGACACCGATGAAATTTCCAACCAACGGTCTTGCGCTGTTGAAAACACCTCAAAATCATAAGTCAGTGCCGAGGTAAAACCTAAGTCGCCTCCACACAGCCTTAAAATTCTGTAAGGTAATTTTAATTCTTCCAGAATGGTTTTTACGTGCGCCACCATACCATCTAAAGCCTCATAGGATTTGCTTGGGTGTTCTACGCGCAAAATCTCCACCTTATCGAATTGGTGCAAACGGTTCAGTCCGCGAACGTGTGCACCGTAACTTCCAGCTTCACGACGGAAACACGGCGTATAGCCCGTAATGCCAATAGGCAAATCGCTTTCATTTAAAACCACATCCCTAAAAATATTGGTTCCTGGCACCTCGGCCGTTGGAATCAAATATAAATTATCGGCCGTTACGTGGTACATCTGCCCTTCTTTATCGGGTAACTGCCCTGTGCCAAAGCCAGAAGCTTCGTTCACTAAATGCGGTAATTGGTATTCAGTATAACCAGCCGCGGTGTTTTTATCCAAAAAATAAGCAATCAACGCGCGTTGCAACCTTGCCCCTTTTCCTTTGTAAACCGGAAATCCGGCTCCCGTAATTTTATTGCCCAATTCGAAATCGATAATATCGTATTTCTTGGCCAATTCCCAGTGCGGCAGTGCGCCTTCGTGCAATTTTGGGATATCGCCCGCCCGAAACACTTCTTCGTTATCGGCATCAGTACCGCCTTGTGGCACAATGTCGTTGGGCACATTGGGTATTTTATAAAGCAGCTCGTTAAGCGCCTCGGCTTTTTGGTTTAAAGCCTCGGTCAATTCCTTCGACGCCTCTTTCAACTGGCTCGTTTTTTCCTTCAGCACATTGGCTTTTTGAACTTCACCCGATTTGAACAAATTCCCTATTTCTTTTGAAAGGGTGTTCGATTCGGCCAAAGTATTGTCCAATTCGGTTTGAAGGCGTCTTCTGTCCTCATCAAAAGTAATGACATCGTTGATCATTTGCGCGGCATCAATGTTTCGTTTTGCCAATCGCTTTATCACTAATTCTTTGTTTTCTCTAATAAAGGGAACTTGTAACATGCATTGAAAATTTAAGCGACAAATTTAAGGAAATAGTTATTTAATCGCCCCTGTTTTTGAAGGTAAAATCCAATCGCTGTGTTTAAACGGATGCCATTTTACGCTGGCCAAATCTACATCGGGATTTATCAAAGGTTTAAACGGCTTTCCGTTAACACTTACTTTACAGTTTACATAAACCGCAACGTCTTTTCCTTCAGCTTTATACTTGTTTTTTAAACGTTGGGAAAATTGCCAAATTACATCGGGTTTGGTACTGGCAGAGCGTTTTTGCTTTGGGGTGAGGTAGTTGTTTAAATTAATGTATTCACGCTTGCCCGTTTGCTTATCTTCCACCCAATAGGCTACTTGTCCACCTTTTGTTCGTAGCATCATGCGCCATGAAAGTCGGTGGCCTTCTTCTGTCCATAACACATCATCCTCAAAAAAATGATGTCGCAACGGCAAAGCTATTTGGACGATAAAATAGATTGAAAAAACCGTTATCCATGCGTTTTTATACTTCGGAAGTTCAATTTCATTTCCTTCATAAAACGATTTCTTTTTTAAGAATAACTTTTGAATGGTTTTCGGTTCAAAAAAGAACAATGTGAACGCCAAGGCCAAATACGGAAAGATACCAATTTGAAATACCGCCGAATTGAACAGATGAAAAAACACCGCAACCGCAAAAGCATACTTTCGCGTGGGTTTGTACAATAACAGCGGAACAATCAATCCATCAAACAAAATGCCACCATAAGCGATAATGTAATGCATCCATTTTTGTTGCAACAAATCGCCCACCAAAACATAGTTTTGCTTGTTTTTCATAAACACTTCAATAACCGTGGTATCCAACCAATCGGGATAAAACTTGGCCACCGAAGCATAAGTATAAACGATGAAAAGCTGTAAAATAATCGCCCATCGGCACCATTGTGGCATGGAAATACTTTTGATTTCGGGATGGAATTTAGCATCGACAGAAGCATAGCGATTGGCCGGAAGAAACACCATAATGGCACTGACCAACATCAGCAAATAATAATGGTTGTTATAGGACGATTTTTGCATTAAATAGGTGGCCGACCACATTAACGTAAAGGCCATCATGCTCAATCGGTATTTATAGCCCAACATAATAAACAGGCCAAAAACACCCATCAGTACATAATAAATGTACATGCCGTTTCCTGGCAATGGCTGCAACCACTCAAAACCAATAAAAGAAAATGTAAATTGGGGTTCAATTAATGTGGTTTTTACCCACCCGGTAAAAATTGCCCCCACCGATTCCAAAAAGCAAAGCAGTCCAAAAATAATTCGGAAAACAATTAATGCCGAATTATCAATTCGCTTGAACAGCCCATTATTACCCATTTTGGTTTGAAATAAAATGCAATGCGGTTTGTTTATCGAGTGACAATTGTGTTTTTAACGCCTCCACCGATTCGAACTTTTGTTCGTCGCGAATGCGCTGCAACAAGTCAATTTGAATGGTCTCTCCGTAAATGTCGGCATCAAAATCAAAAAAGTGGACTTCTATAGTTTGCTGCCTGCCGTTTACCGTGGGGTTGGTACCGATATTCATCATACCAAAAAACGTGTTATCATTAATTTTTGAACTGACAATATACGCACCTTGTTTTGGTATAAGTTTGTAGTCTTCCGCAATTTGAATATTTGCCGTTGGGTAGTTAAGCTGCCTACCCAAACCTTTGCCTTTGGCCACAACACCGGTTAGCATAAAAGAATAGCCCAAATAAGCATTGGCCTTAGCAATATCCCCTTCTTGAAGCGCTGTTCTAATTTTAGTGGAACTCACCGAAACATCATCAATATCCTGTGCTGAAATTTCTTCAACTTCAAAACCATACGCTTCCCCAAATTTTTTCAGATCGTTAATGTCGGCATTTCTATTTCGGCCAAAACGGTGGTCGTAACCAATAATCACCTTTCTGGCATGCAGTTTATCGACCAATATTTGCTTTACAAAATCTTCGGCCGAAAGCCTTGAAAACTCTTGCGTAAACTCTTTTATGAGCAAATAATCCAAGCCCAAATCGTTTAAAATGCGGTGGCGTTCCTCAATAGTATTAATCAGTTTGATGTTGGAATCTTTCTGCAAAACCATTCGCGGGTGCGGAAAAAAAGTAAGAATCACCGATTTTAATCCAAACTGCTCCCCGGTTTTAATGAGGCGCTTTATTATTTTTTGGTGCCCAATGTGCACACCATCAAAAGTACCAATGGTTACTACGGTTTCTTCTTTGCCTAGGACATTTAAATTACTCTTCGTTTTCAAGCTGAAAATTTTCTACAAAACTAGGTATAATACCTATTAAAACAAACTGAAAGCGTTTATTGTAAACTGAAGGTTTCGTTTATTTTTGTTATTACTTGCGGCACGTCGCCTATTTTAAAACTTAAATAAAGCTGAAAGCCCCCGTTAGTTTGCTTAGCCACTTTCAACAGGCCTTCATTAATTTTGTAAAACCCCGTTTGCCCCTTGCAATAGCACCATCGCGCAAAATAGAGTTTCTGATTTACCAAGTCTTTAGTTTCTATTTTTAAATCGTTTGGGTTCAGCTCTAAAAACACTTCCTCTCTGTAACTGCCGTCTGCGAGTTTTTTATCGTGATTTTTACTATACTCAAATTTTGAAACCAGATTTTCTCCTTCAACGGTTTCCAAAAACAAATCCCCCAATCCATCGGTTTTTACTGCCAATGATTTGTTCTGTAAAACTTTAAATGAACACACGCCGTTTTCGGGACAAACAACGGAATTTACTTCACTGTTTTTTTGGGTTGCCGCTATGTTTTTACTTTTACAGGAAAGCGTAAAAACAAGTAAAATCAGTAGATTCAAATGCTTCATAAACAAATATATGTATTTTAAAATGACGGAGTATTTTTTGCAATTGATATTTATACAGAGTATTTTTAGCCAATTGTAATGCCCAAATCGCATTTGCCATGATAGCTTTTAACGGTCATTTGGCAAGGATTGACAACATTTTAAAAAGTAAATTGCCACAAAAATTTAACCGAATGAAACGTTTTTACTCAAAAGCCGCCCTACTGTCTCTGTTTTTTTTCTGCTTTGTTTTTAATCTTACAGCACAAAACCAAAATCCAATTTGGACAGCAATATCTTCTGAAAAAGCATCAAACGCAAAGAAACTGGCTAGAAAAACTGAGCCCAAAAAAGCAAAATTTTATCAATTGGATATTGAAAGTTTAAAAACAGTTTTGAGTAAAGTCCATAAAAACAAAACAAAAACGGCGGAAAATGTTCTGGTAAACTTCCCCAATAGCGATGGGAATTTAGAAACATTCCGCATCACCGAATCTTCTATTTTAGAAGCCGATTTCCAAACGAAACATCCCGAAATCAGAACCTATATCGGGCAAAACGTTAACCATCCAGCCTCAACCATAGCGTTTAGTTTAACACCACAGGGGCTGCACGCCATGACATTCGCCACCGAAAATGGCGTACAATTTATTGATCCCTATTCAAAAAACACCAATCAGTATATTATTTACAACAAAGGTGACTTACCTACTTTGAAAAAAGGATTTGAATGTTATTTGCCCGAAAATGCCACCGTTGCGAGCAAGTCTGAAAACCATTCCAAAGCCTTTAAAAATGCAGACGACGGCATGTTGAGAACATTTCGATTGGCACTGGCTTCAACCATTGAATATTCCCAATTTCATTGGACTGCGGCAGGACTTAATGCTGGCGATAGCGAAGCCGATAAAAAAAATGCTGTACTCAATGCCATGGTCGTTACGATGACACGAGTAAATGGTATTTTTCAACGCGACCTCTCTGTTAAAATGGTTTTGGTAGATAATACCGATATTATTTTCATCAACGCTGACAATTTTGATAATGATGATGCTGATGTATTGATTGACCAAAGCCAGTCGGTCATCAATAGCGTCATTCAACCTGAAAATTATGATATTGGCCACACTTTTAGTACAGGCGCCGGTGGTTTAGCGTCTTTAAATTCACCTTGCGTAGACAACCGCAAAGCCATGGGTGTTACCGGAGCTGCCATTCCCGTTGGCGATGCTTACGACATTGATTTTGTAGCCCACGAAATGGGACACCAATTTGGGGCACCCCATACGTTTAACGGCAATACCGGAAGCTGTAGCGGTAATAGAAATTCAAATAACGCCTACGAACCGGGAAGTGGCAGTACTATTATGGGCTATGCTGGACTTTGTTCTTCCCAAAATTTACAATCGAGCAGTGATTCCTATTTCCATCAAAAAAGCATCCAAATGATGTGGGACAATATCTCTACAGGGGCAAGCACCTGTGGCACACTAACCGCAACCGGAAATAATGCACCCATTGCTGATGCCGGTGCCGATTACACCATTCCTATTTCAACAGCATTTAAGCTTACAGGAAACTCCACCGATCCAGACGGCACGGGCACCCACACTTACACTTGGGAACAATATGATTTAGGGCCTGCCGGCGCCCCTGAAGAAACAAATACCACTGGCCCATTGTTTCGTTCTTTTGAAGGCACGACAGACCCCGTAAGATATTTTCCAGATTTTGGAGATTATCTCACCACAAACGGCTCTACCGATTGGGAAAAACTACCTTCGGTTAACAGAACCATGACTTTTGCTCTAACCGTAAGAGATAATGATGTGGTTGGCACTGACGGCGGCGGACAAACCGCTGTCGATTTTATGGATGTTACCGTAAACAGCAGCGAACCTTTTACCGTTACCAACCCAGTAAATTGGGCTCAAACCACCACAGAAACCATTAACTGGAACGTGGGGCAAACCGCTGATGTTGGCACTATTAATTGTCAGTTTGTAAATATTAAGCTGTCTACCGACGGTGGACTGACCTTCCCTACCACAATCGCTTCAAACACACCAAACGACGGCGAACATACTTTTACTGTTCCGTCTATTTCAGATACCAATTCTGCAAGATTGCTTATTGAGGCTGCCGACAATATTTTTTATGATGTTTCCGATTTTGATTTCACCATTTCAACCAACCCCGATTTCTTTATTGTTGAAACCGAACTAACACCAGTAAATTGCGGTGACGACAGTGCGGTATTGACTTTTGATTACGTAACGGCCAACGGGTTTTCTGAAAATACCACGTTTAGCGCGTCCAACATTCCGGGTGGTGCCACCGCTTCGTTTTCGCCAACCAATTTGAGCAGCTCGGGCGCAGTCACATTAACCCTCGGAAACTTAGACGGTGTATCCCAAGGCGATTACACGATTATCATCACGGGAACGGCCACTACGCAAACCAAAAACAAAAATGTGGATTTTCCCTTTTTCAATTCTATCTGTGTCGCATCGGGTAGTTTGGAGTATGAAACCAGTGCTACACGCGTTCAGTTCAATACTATTGATAATGCTTCTACAAAATCTGCCTATTCAGATTTCACGAACATTTCAACCGACGTGAACCGAAACAGCAGCTATAACTTAACAGTCAACGTCAACACTGATGGCAATTTTACCACCAACACGAAAGTATGGATAGATTGGAACCAAAACTGTAGTTTTGACGACCCGGGTGAAGAATACAATTTAGGAGATGCTACCGATGTTTCTGATGAGCCAACAGGCAATTCACCGGTTTCAATCACTATTCCGAATAATGCCATTCTTGGAAATACCATCATGCGTGTAGCCACCAAATATAAACAGGATGGGGCGCCAACTTCGTGTGAAAATGATTTTGACGGTGAAGTGGAAGATTATACTATAAACGTTGAAACTGCATTGAGCATTCAAGAATTTGGGTTCGCCAATTTTAACGTTTTCCCCAATCCGAATCAAGGTGAATTCAACATCAAACTGGATAGCGCTTCAACCAGCAAAATAAATGTGGAAGTTTACGACGTTAGTGGACGCATGATTTATCAAAATCTTTATGAAGAAGGGGGCGATTTTAATGAAACCGTTTCATTAAAACATGCGCAATCGGGCATTTATCTTTTACGCGTGAGTGATGGATTAAGACGGACTACTAAAAAGATAGTTGTTGATTGATTAAGTTTAGCTTAGCATAATCAGTTCGAGTGATTTTGAGGAACGAAAAATTATATCGAGAACTTTTTTGTTTACGAAAATTCTAATTCTCGATACAAATTTCACTCATTCTTTGGTGAAATCCACTCGAATTGACGAATTTTATTAAAATGTATATTTAAAAAAATAAAGAGGTTTTATTCCAATACTACTTTAGTGAAAATAACTATCAAAACTTGAAACCAACAATTTCAACAGAATTTCTTTTAACTATTTAATGGATTGATTACTTCCCATTAAAAGCATTCATGGTATTATTGACCCCGGCCAGCACGAACGATTTTATCAGTTCAGTTGATTTTTCCAAGCGCTCTTTGAGTTTACTATTTTCCTCATCGGTCCATTCGCCCAAAACGTAATCCACTTGTCTACCTTTGCTAAACGCATCGCTAATGCCAAATCTGAAGCGGTTGTATTTTACGGTATTGAGTTTATCTTGAATATCTTTCAAACCGTTGTGGCCGCCATCGCTCCCTTTGGTTTTTAATCGGATGCTCCCAAAAGGCAAGTTTAAATCGTCGGTAATCACCAAAAGGTTTTCCATCGGGATATTTTCTTTGGTTAGCCAGTACTGCACCGCCTTTCCACTTAAATTCATATAAGTATTGGGTTTCATAAATATAAACGTTCGCCCTTTTAACTTATAAGTAGCTACATCGCCCAGTTTTTGGGTTTCAAATGAAAAGCCTTCCTTATTGGCAAAATAATCCAACACCTTAAAACCGATATTGTGACGGGTGTTTTCATATTTTTCACCAATATTCCCTAAACCTACTATTAAAAATTTCCTCATAACGTCCTGTTCTTCAACCTTTGTTTTCTTTGCAAATAACCCTTTTAAAAATGACCACATAAACATTCATTTTGGTTGCAAAAATAAAAAAGCATTCCGAATAAACCGGAATGCTCTTTGTTCTATAATTTGAATTTTAAAAAGGGTAGGTTTCCTTTTCTGTTTTTATAATTCCAACGCTTTTTTAACGTCGTTATCCATCAATAACTCGGTTGGGTTTTCCAAAGCTTCTTTAACCGCTACCAAGAACCCAACACTTTCCTTACCGTCGATGATTCTATGGTCGTAAGAAAGCGCCACGTACATGATTGGACGAATTTCAACCTTACCATCAACCGCTACTGGACGCTCAACAATGTTGTGCATACCCAAAATACCACTTTGCGGTGGGTTAATGATTGGCGTGGACAACATACTACCGAAAACACCACCGTTGGTGATGGTAAAAGTACCACCAGTCATTTCATCAACAGTGATTTGTCCGTCTCTGGCACGCAAAGCCAAACGCTTCACTTCAGATTCCACACCTCTGAAACTTAAGTTTTCGGCATTTCTGATTACAGGTACCATTAAACCTTTTGGCCCAGAAACGGCAATACTGATATCGCAAAAATCGTAAGTAAGCATTTCTTTCCCATCAATCATGGAATTCACCGCAGGGTACATTTTTAATGCCCTAACCACAGCCAAAGTGAAGAAACTCATAAAACCTAAACCAACGCCGTGCTTCGATTTGAAAGTTTCTTTATATTCTGAACGCAATGCGAAAATAGGCGACATGTCTACCTCGTTAAAGGTCGTCAACATAGCCGTAGTGTTTTTGGCTTCCACCAAACGCTCGGCTACCTTACGGCGCAGCATTGACATTTTAGTACGTGAAGTTCCTCGGTTTCCACCAGTTGGTGTTCCCATAGACGGTACCGCTTTAACGGCATCATCTTTAGTTACCCTACCATCTTTACCTGTTCCGGTAACAGAAGCGGCATCCATACCTTTTTCGGCCAAAATCTTTTTTGCAGCTGGGCTTGCGCTACCAGTAGCATAGGTTTTGGTTTCGGCAGCAGGTGCTTTAGGCGCTTCAGCTTTTGGAGCTTCTTCCTTTTTCTCAGCCTTTGGAGCATCACCACCTTCTGGTTTTTCGGCAGCTGTGTCAATCAAACAAACCACTGCACCTACGGCAACGGCATCGCCTTCCTCTGCTTTAAAAGTAATGGTTCCACTGGCTTCGGCAGGCAATTCTAAAGTAGCCTTGTCGCTATCTACCTCTGCAATGGCTTGGTCTTTTTCAACATAATCTCCTTCTTCAACCAACCATGTTGCTATTTCAACTTCTGTGATGGATTCCCCTGGCGAGGGAACTTTCATTTCTAAAATCATTCTTTATAATTTTAATGGTATCTAAATCTAATTTTTATTCTATATCAAAAACAGCGTTTATCACTTGTCTTTGTCTTCTTTTATCTCGGGTGCTGGATCCTGGTGCTGGAACCGAACTGTATGGTCTTGAGCACACTTCTAACTTCACTAAATCCATGCGTTGCGCCATGTGCGTCCAAGCCCCCATATTTTTAGGTTCCTCTTGCGCCCAAACGTATTTTTCAACGTTGCTATAACGATTAATCACGCCTTGTATTTTATCTAAATGAAGCGGGAACAACTGCTCTAATCTTACCAATGCCACATCTTCCCTGCCCAACGATTCTCTTTCTTCCAACAAATCGTAATAGAATTTACCGGTACAGAACACCAATTTCTTTACGTTTTCTGGGTTTATCGTATCGTCGATAACTTCTTGGAATTTTCCTGAGGTTAACTCGCTAATGGACGACACCGCTTTTGGGTGACGCAATAAACTCTTAGGAGTGAACACAATTAAAGGCTTTCTGAAATCGCGTTTCATTTGGCGACGCAGCAAGTGAAAGAAGTTTGCTGGTGTAGTACAATCGGCCACAACCATATTGTCGTTTCCGCACAACTGGAGGTAGCGTTCAATTCTTGCAGACGAGTGCTCTGAACCTTGCCCTTCGTATCCATGTGGCAACAATACCACAATGCCGTTTTGCGATTTCCATTTGTCTTCGGCAGCCGATAAATATTGGTCGAAAATAATCTGTGCGCCGTTACTGAAATCACCAAACTGAGCTTCCCATATGGTTAGGGTATTCGGGTTGGCCAATGCATAACCGTAATCGAAACCTAATACGCCGTACTCTGATAAAAACGAGTTGTAAATATACATTTCGCCTTTATTCTCTGGGTTGGTATTTAATAGGTTGATACGCTCTTCAGATTTTTCGTCCCTTAAAATAGCATGACGGTGGCTAAAAGTACCACGCTCCACATCCTGCCCAGAAATACGTACGTTATAGCCTTCTTCCAACAAACTTCCGTAGGCTAAAGTCTCGGCCATACCCCAATCCAAATTATCAGTTTCGAATACCATTTTAGAACGACCTTCTAAAATACGTTCGGCTTTTCTTAAAAACTTAACGCCGTCGGGAACATTAGAAACTATTTTTGAAATGTTTTTCAACTTAGACTCGTCGTAACCGGTTTCATCCGATTCCAACATTGCTTCAATGCCTCTACGCTCGAACCCTTTCCAGCGTTCTTGCATAAACTCCCTTACTTTGGAGGATTCGGCCTCTTTCGACTTTTCGTATTCAGACTCTAAGGTGTCTTTAAACTCATTAACAATACCATCCACATAATCTTTATCTACCGTATTTTCAGCAATTAGCTTATCGGAATAGATTTTAAATGGATTTGGGTGTTTTGAAATTTCCTTATATAATTTAGGTTGGGTAAATCGAGGCTCATCACCTTCGTTATGCCCATATTTTCTATAGCCCAACAAATCGATATACACATCTTTTTTGTAGCGCATTCTGTACTCTAAAGCCATTTCAACGGCATGCACCACAGCCTCGGCATCATCAGCATTTACGTGCATTACAGGCGAAAGAGTTACTTTGGCCACATCGGTACAATAGGTACTTGAACGGGCATCAAGATAATTAGTAGTAAATCCAATTTGGTTATTCACCACAATATGAACCGTACCGCCAGTTTTGTAACCGTTTAGCTGGCTCATTTGGGCTACTTCGTAAACCACACCCTGCCCTGCAATAGCAGCATCACCATGAACGATAATAGGAATGATTTTTGAATCGTCACCACCATAATCGTTATCGATTTTGGCGCGTGTAATACCCTCGGCCACTGGCGCAACGGTTTCCAAATGCGACGGGTTTGGCACCAAGTTCATTTTGATATTTTTACCGTTTTGATAGGTTTTATCAAGCGTTAATCCTAAGTGGTATTTTACGTCGCCATCAATATTTTCATCTTCAAAATCCAAACCATCAAATTCGTTGAACAATTCGTTTAATGGTTTTCTGAAGATATTCACCAAAGTATTCAATCGGCCACGGTGTGCCATCCCTAAAACACACTCTTTTACATCGTATTTTTCAGATGCGTAAAAAAGCACGTTACTAATCGCCGGTATTAGCGACTCGCCACCTTCAAGCGAAAAACGTTTTTGGCCCACATATTTGGTCTGCAAAAAGTTTTCGAAGGTTACCGCTTGGTTTAACTTTGATAGGATATATTTCTTTTTTTCAACCGAAAAATTAGGTTGATTATCATTTAAATTCAATTTTTCCTGCCACCACGAAATCACTTCTGGGTTACGCAAGTACATATATTCCACACCAATAGAACTGCAATAAATACGTTCTAAATGCACTAAAATTTCACGCAGGGTCTGTGCTCCAATACCTAAAATTTCTCCAGCATTAAAAACGGTATCCAAATCGGCTTCCGTTAGTCCGAAATTTTCAATATCTAAAGTGGGCGAATACGTTCTTCTGTCTCGAACTGGGTTTGTTTTGGTAAACAAGTGCCCCCTCATTCGGTAGCCATCAATAAGTTTGATAACTTGAAATTCCTTCTGAAGATATTCTGGCATTTGGGCCGAAACACCTTCTACAATTTCACCATCCAATCCGTAGTTTTCACTGCCAAAATCGTAACCCTGAAAAAAGGCTCTCCAACTAGGCTCTACGGCATCAGGGTTTTCAAGATATTGTTCGTATAAATCTGCAAAAAATGCGGTATGTGCTGCGTTTAAAAATGAAAATTTATCCATTGTTTGTTTTAATCCCGTGTAGGTTTAGTCAAAATATTTTTCAAAAATACAACATTTGGCAAAATTAGAAGTTCGTTTAGCTATATTTATAGCTTGAAAACCTGTTAAATAAACATGTTTTAATTATTTGTTAATTTTTTATCAATTCCTCACTTTTATGAATGCATTTTTTTCAATTAACAAAAAACACGTCGTTCTTTTTACCATCTTCTCGTTTTTCACTTTAGTTGGAACATCACAAAACAGCAACAATGCGTTTTGGGAAAACGTTCGTTTTGGTGGCGGATTTGGCCTAAACTTTGGCGATAACTTTTTTAGCGCTACCGTTGCCCCAAGTGCCATCTATCAGTTTAACAACACATTTGCCGCAGGTTTGGGGCTGAATGCTACATTCAACAATCAGAAGAGTTTTTATAAATCTACCGTCTTGGGAGGAAGCCTAATTGGGCTTGGTAATATTTTTAATGCGCTTCAACTTTCTGCAGAATTTGAACAATTACACGTTAACAGAAGATACAACGTAAACCTGAACATTGAAGACGACAACTATTGGTCGCCTGCCTTATTTTTAGGAGCTGGCTATAGAAGCGGAAACGTGACATTTGGAGTTAGGTACGACGTGCTGTACAACAGTAACAAAAGTATTTACGCCGACCCATGGATGCCTTTTGTGCGGTTTTATTTTTGATAATAAACCATTTAATCTTTGTTATCTCTTTCCAAAACTGACTTTTATCATATTTAGCATTCTTCATCTTTAGTAAATTTGAGGGAATACAAATAAGACAATCTTATCCTAATTTAAAAATCACTAAAAATTGATAACATGAAACGTTCGCTCTTTCACATTACCCTGACATTTTGCAGCACTTTTTTGCTTATTTCATGCTTTAACAACAAAGAAAAGCACTATGAAAATTCGGCCGACATTCCTGTAAGCAGGGAAATGGTTGCCGAACTCACATCGCCACCCCATGTACCCACTCCCGTTGGAAGACGACAAGCAAAGAAACTAATCGTTAAAATGGAAATCCTTGAAAAGGAGGGCGAAATGACCGATGGGGTTACTTATGTATATTGGACCTTTGGAGGCACCGTGCCCGGAAGTTTTATCAGAACCCGCGTGGGTGATGAAGTGGAATTCCATCTGCAAAATCACCCCGACAACAAATTGCCCCACAACATCGATTTGCATGCTGTAACTGGCCCTGGTGGCGGCGCCGAATCGTCGTTTGTGGCACCCGGTCATGAAAAAACATTTTCGTTCAAAACCTTAAATCCCGGACTTTACGTTTACCACTGTGCCACAGCACCCGTGGGCATGCACATTGCCAATGGCATGTACGGGTTGATTTTGGTTGAACCCGAAGGCGGTTTGCCTATTGTCGATAAAGAATACTACATCATGCAGGGCGATTTTTATACCAAAGGAAAAAACGGCGAACGCGGCCTGCAACCCTTCGATATGCAAAAAGCCGTTGACGAAAAGGCCGATTACGTCGTATTCAATGGAAGTGTTGGCTCACTTACGGGCGACAATGCTATTACGGCTAAAGTAGGCGAAACGGTGAGGCTTTTTGTGGGCAACGGCGGCCCCGGTTTGGTGTCTTCGTTTCATGTTATTGGTGAAATATTTGACAAAGTACACATTGAAGGTGGCGACAAAATAAACGAAAACGTACAGACCACTTTGATTCCCGCTGGTGGTGCCGCCATCGTAGAATTTACGGTTGATGTACCCGGAACCTTTATTTTGGTAGACCACTCCATCTTCAGGGCTTTTAACAAAGGGGCGCTGGGCATGCTGAAAGTGGAAGGCGAAGAGGATAAAAAAATATATTCGGGTGAGTTGCGGGACGATATTTACCTTCCGGAAGGCGGCGGAATTCAAGAAATGCCAACCACCGATGAAATTGTAGAAGCCGAAATACCCGCAAAAAATTTGGACGAACAAATGAAATTCGGAAAACAAATTTACATGCAAACCTGTTTTGCTTGCCACCAAGCCGAGGGTCAAGGTGTTCCCAATGCGTTTCCGCCATTGGCAAAATCAGATTATTTGAATGCCGATGTGAATAGAGCGATAAACGCCGTTGTTAATGGATTAACCGGCGAAATTACCGTAAACGGCCAAAAATACAACAGTGTTATGACCCGCCAAATGTTGTCTTCTGAAGAAATCGCCAACGTACTCACTTATGTTTACAACAGTTGGGACAACAATAAAACGGTAGTTACCAAAGCCATGGTAGATAAAGTAAAAAATCGATAAATAGAGAATTATGAAAGCTCCAGCCTTCAGATTAATGTTTGTTTTATTAGTGTTTCAAATGGGGCTTTATGCCCAGCCTGAAGGTATGGTTTTCATTAAAGGCAGTCGTTACATTCCGTTGTACGGTCGCGATTCCACAGTAGTTGAAGTGAACGATTTTCAAATGGATGTTTACCCCGTTTCCAACGCCGATTACATGGCCTTTGTTCAAAAATATCCCAAATGGCAGAAAAACAACGTCATTTCACTATTTGCAGACAAAAGCTATCTGTCCAACTGGAAAAGCCATTCAGAATTGAAAGCGATTGAAAACCCCAACAGCCCGGTCACCTACGTATCATGGTTTGCAGCCAAAGCCTATTGCGAATGCCAAGGCAAGCGATTGCCCACCGTTGATGAATGGGAATATGTAGCCATGGCCGACGAAACCACCAAAGATGCGCGAAACAAACCATCATACAACCAACAGATTTTGGCGTGGTACGAAACGCCACGAACCAACCAAAACGCTATTGGAAAAACCCAAAAAAATGTTTGGGGTGTTTACGATATGCACGGTTTGGTTTGGGAATGGACGCTGGACTTCAACTCGGTTTTGATTACGGGCGAATCGAGAAAGGATGTGGACAAAGACTCAAATTTGTTCTGCGGAAGTGCCGCTGTTAACGCCACCGATTTGATGAACTATGCTGCCTTTATGCGCTACGCCATCCGTGGCAGTTTAAAAGCAAAATATTCGATGAAAAACTTGGGATTCCGTTGCGTAAAAGACATTGTAAAATAACCCATTATGAAATCACTAAAACATATCACCTTTATATTATTTGCCCTATTTATGCTCCAAAATTGCAATTCGGGCAAAAAAGACCAAACGGCACAGGTTTACCAATGCCCCATGCAATGTGAAGGCTCAAAAACCTATAATGAAACCGGAAGCTGCCCCATTTGTAAAATGGAATTACAGCCTATTGAAAACTCTTCTGAAAAAGCAATTGATGATGGCCTCATTTCCGAGGCTTCCATTTTTAACCTCACTTCTACATGGCATACCGAGGAAAACGAAACCATTCAGTTGGAAAACCTAAAAGGAAAAACTTTGGTAATGGTGATGATTTACACCTCGTGCAAAGCCGCTTGCCCCAGATTGGTGGCCGATATGCGGAATATTGAAAGTAAAATTCCGGACGATAAAATTGAAAATATCCAATTTATTATGGTGAGCATCGACCCAGAAACCGACACGCCTGAAAAACTAAAAGCCTTTGCCATAGAAAACCTAATGGACGGCGCACAATGGACATTTTTACAGGGCACCGAAAGCGGTGTTCGTGAATTTGCCAACGTACTTTCGGTTAAGTACAAAGAAATTTCTCCGATAGATTTTTCGCATTCCAACATCATTTCGGTGTTTGATGCAAAAGGCGAACTGGTGCATCAACAGGAAGGTTTGGGCGTTGACAACCAAGCGACTATTGAGAGTATCTTAAAAGTTACCCCATAACTTCGGAAAATTATTTCCAAAATTCATCATTCAGATTATCCTCAAATTTTTCATCGGGCCGATGGATTTTTTCAATTTGCAATAATTGTGCTTCAGTCGCTACGTTTTGAATCTCCGGAAACAATACGCGTTCTTCAAATCTAATATGATTATCCAGTTCTTCTTCTATTTTACTGAGTGTTTCAACATGCTCAATTTCTGCTGCAAACAATCGCCCCAACCGTCTGTGGTCGGCCAAAGCGCGTTTCAACAATTTATGGTCGCTTCCCAAAATGGGGAAAATGTGTTGTTCTTCCATTTCAAAATGGGGAATTAAATGGGTTTTGTAAAACCAAAGAGCATATCTCCCGATGCGGTGCGCTTCTACGTTTTTGTTTAATCCCATTCTTATTTTCCAAGACAAAAGCAAACCGTGATGATGTTCGCGGCTTAGGGGTTGCAAGGCTTTATGTCGTTTAAGAGGTTTCCGTTCCATATATCTTTCTTTTTAAAATGTTAACTGTAATCCCTAAAATACCCAAAGGCAAAAGTGTGCTCGATGTAAACAGCAGTATGAAATAATTTGACAAAATGCCCACTCCAAAATACAGCATTACCCCTTGCCACATTAACAGCAATTCGGTTAGCACAAATCCCAAAATAAAAAGGAGCAGACTAAGTTTAAGAATAAAATTGAAATTAGTCAACCTGCTTTGCAAAATAAAACCGAACAAAAACCCGGTAATGGCTCCGAGCATCAGCAAATGGATAAACCCGATAACCAAGTTGCGCTGTTGATAAGCCGCAGCGGCAATTTCGGGCACCAGAGATAGCGATTGCAGTGCCATTTTAAGCACCAAACTAACCAAAGCAAAACAAAAAACAGCAATGGTAAGTTTCGTGTTGTTTTTTATGAATGACTTTCGATATGGTTTTATCAATTTAATTAAAAGCACCAAGGTCAACAACTGCAATAAAACGCCTAAACCATTAATCCATAAGAATATTTTCAAAGGCACAAACCAATAAACGGGCAACGCCATGGTTAGCATAGTAGAAGCCAATAAAAGTTGAAAAAAGCGCTTGAAAGTTGGGGATGGTTCCAATTTCAATTTATAAAAAAATACAGCCAAAACGGCAATAAGAAACCAGCCGTTAAACTGAAAATGCAAAAAGAACTGAATAGCAATTTGGTAAAAGGCCGAAGCTTGCCCCTGCATAGAAACCGCAGGCCCCAAACACCACACACCAATTGTTGAAATCAGCATAAAAATCAATGACGTTTTTAGTAGTTTTTCGGCAACGGGCTGTTCAGTTTTTTGGTGTTTCCAAATTAAATACACAAAATAATAGCTGCAAAAAATGTGCAAGGTGGAAAACGAAATGGAAACTGCCGCATACCCTTGAACCGGAAAACTGAACATCATTCCAACTACAGCCAATTGGGTGAGCCAAAACAGTCTATTGAAAACAGCCTTTTTCTCAGGTACAAAAAAATGCACAAACAATACGTAAAGCATTAAATACACCCAACCCAACATGGCCAAATGCGAATGCGCATGTGTTAAAAACCGAAAGTTGAAACCTACCTCGCCAACAAATGCGTAACGCAACACCACCCCCATTAAAGCGGCCACTAAAAAATTGATTAAACAGGTTACAACAAGGTTTTTAGGCATTTTGGTTTTTATAAATTGATTTTATTTGTTTTCAAACAAGCAAATTTACTCGATAAAAAAATTCCAGAAAAGTTGGCCTCTCTGGAATTTAAAAATATAAAACTAGCTTTAAAGGTTGCTATGCAACAGTTATTCTTTTGTAAACTGCTGTTCTAGTTTTATTGCCTTAGGGAATAAAATATTGTTTTCTAAATGAATGTGAAGATGCAAATCTTTTTCAAACTCGTCCAACATCGCGAAGGTTACACGATAAGTGTTACACGCGTCGGCGGGCGGATTGTAATTATTGGTAAGCTCTGCTATTTTTCTAAAACGTTCGCCTTCGTTATCGTGTTCTTCCATCATCATGGCAATGGGGTTTTCAACCGTTCCAAAATGTGGTGCTTCCACTCCACCTTGATTGATTACAGCCGAAACCATTTTCTTTACAAAAGGAAACAGAATCAATTCCTCCTTTTTCATGTGGGCGGCCAACTCTCCTGCCGAAGCCGTAAAAAGTTCATTAATTTGAAACAGTTCAGGATGCCTTTCTCCATGCACTCGGCATAACTTATCTAAAAATTGACGCAACACCGGTACTTTTTCTTCCACGTACCTGTGATGTTTCTTTTCAATATAATCTACCAACAAATCCATGGGCCAAGATTTATAATCGATAGATTGGTCGGTTTTCGAGTTTAACAAAGCTTCAAGTTCATCCAATAATTGATTGGCATCAATCCCTTTTTTATTACAAACCTCTTCGATAGTTCTGTGCCCTTTACAGCAAAAATCGATACCGTATTTGCTAAAAATAGCAGCTGTTCTATAATCATCGGCCACAAATTGACCGATTTGTTTTTGGGTGTTATTGCTTAATATTTCCATAATATTATTTATTTCGGATGTTTTTATCCTATTTATATTCAAATTTTTTTAAACCCTTAAAAATGAGGTCCCAGATTTTATGTTAAGTGCTAATTCTTCTAAAGTGGTATTTTCTAACATCATTTTTAACTCTTCCCTAACCCCTTTAAATTTATCGTGTACAGGGCAGGGATGGTTTTCATCACATTTTTCCAGCCCCAATCCGCAACCACTATAAATACTATCGCCGTCAATGGCATTTACTATTTCGGCCAATTTAACCTGGGCTATTCTATGCTTTTCTATTTCAAAACCGCCGTAAGCCCCTTTTATGGAATTTATTACGTTGTTTCTAACCAGTGCCTGTAAAATTTTGGCAGTAAAAGCTTGGGGCGAATTAATTTCGCTTGCAATTTCTTTGGGGCTTACACGTTGGCCCTCATAAGATTTGGTTGCAATAAATATGGCTGCCTTTATACCATATTCACAAGCTTTTGAAAACATATTGATTATTTATTTGAGACAAATTTAGAAAGAAATTTTAAATAGGACAAATTTATCTTTATTAAAATTTAATATTTATTTTTAAACCACACTTTTTGCCATTCTCGCCTTAGGATTAAAAACGAAACGTCTTCTGAAAGTTTTAGTACATCTTCCCCATCCAAAGCTTTAACGGCATGCTCCGAAACATCGATAATATAAAGTAAATTGAGGTATTCGGTAAATTTTTCCTGAATGAGTTTATAAACCGTTTCGTGAAGCAACAATTTTAAACTGGATGGCAAAATATCCTCATGGAAATCTAGATCGATATTAGCCAAAAGAAAATCTTTATTGAGCTGAAAAATTAGTTTTTGGTAGAGGTTGCACTGATTGGCTTCCTCAATCAAATCATCAAAAGTTGCAGGTAATTGCATTATACAGTGCGGTTCATTAAACTTAAACCAAAACGTTTTAAAAGTTCTTTTTTCTCTTCTGAAACATTCAGGATTTCCAAGGTTTTGAATGCTTTATGTGTGTATTCATCAATCGCTTTTTTTGTGGCTTCAGCAGAACCCGACGATACAAAAGCCTTTTTCGCAACCTCAATTTTAGCATTGGTATCTTTTGGGGTTTCCGAAAACAAAGCCATTAATTCTTCCCTTTCATTTTCATTTGAAAACTCCAACGCCTTCAAATACAGATAGGTTTTTTTATTTTCTATGATATCACCGCCTACTTGCTTTCCAAAACTTTTGGGATCACCAAAGGCGTCTAAATAATCGTCCTGCAATTGGAATGCAATGCCCAAGTTTCTACCGAACTCATAAATAGCTTGCTGGTCTTCACCTGAAGCTTTAGCCACAATTGCTCCCATTTGTAGGGCAGCCGCTACCAAAACAGCCGTTTTATACTCAATCATTTTCAAGTATTCAGCAACAGACACATCATTTCGGGTTTCAAAATCCATATCATATTGTTGGCCTTCGCAAACTTCCAATGCTGTTTTACTGAACAACTTGGCCAGCGCTTGAAACGTTTTTGGTTCGTAATTTTCAAACAACTGATATGCCATAATCAACATGGCATCACCCGAAAGAATTCCTGTATTAACATCCCATTTTTCATGCACTGTTTTTTGGCCTCGTCGCAATGGAGCCCCGTCCATAATATCGTCGTGCACCAACGAAAAATTGTGGAACACTTCAATACTTAATGCGGCATTGAGGGCTTCTTTGTAATGCCCGTTAAAAATTTCGGCAGCGATTAATGTCAACACTGGTCGCAGACGTTTCCCTCCTAAATTTAAAATATAGTCTATAGGACGGTAAAGGTTTTCGGGATCTTTTGTTGTGGCGTATTCTTTTAAATAAGCAACAACATGCTGTTGGTATTCTTCTATTGAAAGCATGAAACAAAAATCGGTTTTTGTCGTCATTATACAAAGTAAAAAACAACAATATTAAATTATCGTTAAAACTCAGGAAACTTTTTTTGTTTTTAAAGTTTCCTGTTGTACTTTTGCCTCCAAATTATGAAGGAAGATATTTTAAAAAGCGCTGTTGATTTATTCTTAAACTATGGGTTTAAGAGTGTGACCATGGACGACATAGCCAGTGCCCAAGGCATCTCAAAAAAAACCATTTATCAATATTTTGAAAACAAAACAGTTCTGGTTGAAGAGGCCGTTATGTATTTGTTTCAAACCATTTCGAGCGGTATTGAAGACATTCGCGACTTAGAAAAAAACCCTATTGAGGAGATTTTGGAAATCAAGCAATTCTTGATGCAGCATCTAAAAGACGAAAAATCGTCACCACAATATCAGTTGGAAAAATACTACCCCAAAATTTTTAAGGATATTAAAGAAAAACAATTTTGTGTTATGGAAGATTGCGTAGCCTGCAACCTTGAACGTGGCGTAAAACTTGGCTTTTACAGAAAGAATATTAATATCGATTTTATTTCCAAAATCTATTTTACCTGTATGATGGCCCTAAAAGACAAAGACCTTTTCCCTTTAAATAATTATTCAATGTTAACACTAAACAACAATTACTTAGAATACCATTTGCGTGGTATTTGCACTCCGGAAGGCCTCAAACAATTAGATCATCATTTATCAACAAATCAATCATAAAACATGAAGCACAAACTCATTTTAATCTTTGGTTTTCTATTGGCACTAAACGGGTTTTCGCAAGAAACCCCAACCCAATTCTCAATACAGGAAGCCATTGATTATGCCTTGGAACATAATCGAACGGCCAAAAATGCCGCCCGCGACATTGAAGCTGCGAAACAGCAAAAATGGGAAACCACAGCAACGGGGTTACCACAAATTGATGCCTCTATCGACTACCAAAACTTTTTAAAACAACAGGTATCGTTAATCCCTGCCGAAGCCTTTGGTGGCCCTCCAGGCCAGTTTGAAGAGGTTATTTTTGGCACCAAACACAACATGACGGCAACAGCCACTTTAACCCAAAAGATTTTTGATGGCTCGTACATTGTTGGTTTGCAATCGGCAAAGGTGTATTTACAGATTTCAAAAAATGCCAAAGAAAAAACCGACCTTGAAGTTAGAAAAGCCGTTATTGAAGCCTATGGCAATGTACTAATGGCCGAAGAAAGCGTTAATATTTTACAACGGAATATTGAAACTTTGGAAAAAAACCTGTTCGAAACCCAAAAAATTTACGAAAACGGATTGGAAGAACAGGAAAGTGTTGAGCAGCTTCAAATCACCCTTTCGGGCGTGCAGAGCAACCTTAAAAATGTAAGCCGTTTAAAAGATTTAGCCTACCAAATGCTGAACATCAACTTGGGGCTAGACATTAACCACCCCACGGTGCTAACCGATAAATTGGAGCAGTTAACAGCACAAAACATTACATTGGATTTGCTGGTCGCCGAAGAATCGGTTGAAAACACCATCGATTACCGCATTGCGGAAAACGACACAAAATCGAAAGAGCTGCTTTTAAAACTCGAAAAAAGCAAAGCGCTGCCTACTTTAAATTCTTTCATCAATGGTGGTTATTCGGCTTTTGGCAATGAATTCAATTTTACCGATAGCGACCAAAAATGGTTCGGATCTTCATTACTTGGTGTGAGTTTAAATATTCCCATTTTCAGTTCATTGGGTAGAAGTGCCGCTACGCAACGTGCCAAAATCAACTTAGAAAAAGCCAAAGACGATCTTACGGAAACTGAGCAAAAAATCAGGTTGCAAATTGCTTCCGCGAAAAGCGATTACCAATACGCCGTTGAAGATTACGACAACAAAAAGCAAAACCTAAACTTGGCCGAGCGTATTGAAGTCAAAAACCAAACCAAGTTTTTTGAGGGTGTGGGATCCAGTTTCGAACTGAGACAGGCACAAACACAACTCTATTCGGCGCAACAAGAATTTCTTCAAGCCATGCTCGATGTTATCAATAAAAAAGCCGCTTTAGAAACCGCACTTAATACCATTAACTAATCACCAATCAGAAAAACACTAAAAATGAAACATATATTTTCTTTAATCGTAATCACGTTGCTTTTGGTTTCCTGCGGGGGCGAAGCGAAAAAAAACTCTGTTGAAAAAGTTTTAGAAAGCAATAATTTAGAAGCCATTCGCCAAAAACGCGCGGAATTGGTTAACGAACAGGAAATTACCAACAGCAAAATAAAACAGTTGGACGCCGCCATATCAAAATTAGATACGGTAAGACACATACCGTTAATAACAACATTTTTGGCCAAGGAAGAAGTTTTTAAACACGTTTTGGAAATTCAAGGTAACGTTACCACCAAAAACCTTTTAGTAATCACTCCCGAATACAATGGCGTTTTAACTCAAGTGTACGTAAAAGAAGGACAACGTGTAAACAAAGGGCAACTACTTGCAAAAATAGATGATGGCGGACTTAGCCAACAGTTGGCTCAATTGCAAATTCAGGCCGATTTGGCAAAAACCACCTTCGAGCGTCAAAAGCGTTTGTGGGAACAAAATATTGGCAGTGAAATACAATATTTACAAGCCAAATCTAATTACGAAGCACAACAGGAAACGGTCAACCAACTAAAAAAACAAGTTGCTAAAACCAATGTAACCGCTCCATTTTCTGGCACTATCGACGATGTTATTACCGAACAAGGCAGCGTAGTTGCAGCAGGGCAAACCCCGTTAATGCGATTAGTCAACCTCAACGATATGTATATTGAAACCAGCGTACCAGAAAGCTACATCCCCGATGTTACCAAAGGAAAACACGTTGTGGTCGAGTTTCCTATTTTGGGCGAAAGCGTTGAAACCGAAGTGCGCCAAGCCAGCGATTTCATCAATCCTGATAACAGAACTTTTAAAATTGAAGTGGGCATCCCCAATAAAAACAAAAATATTAAGCCCAACTTAACGGCAAAACTTAAAATTAACGATTATACTAATAACGAGGCTATTTTGGTACCGCAAAGTATCATTTCTGAAAATGCCAACGGCGAGCAGTACGTTTACACCATAAAAGATAAAAACGGAAACGACGAAGGTATTGCCAATAGAGTGATTGTAAAAACGGGCAAAACCCAGGGCGATGTCATTGAAATTTTAGAGGGCGTTAGCAATGGCACCGAAATTATCAAAGAAGGTGCTAGAAGCGTAAAAGACGGACAAACCGTTAAAGTGATTAACTACTAACCGGAAGACTAATGACTAACAAAAAGAACAAAAAACAAGTCGATAAAGAATTTGGTTTATCATCGTGGGCCATCAACAACAAAACCACGATGTATGTACTTATTGCCGTATTCTTCTATATTGGTGCTTCTGCATTTTTCGATATGCCCCGAGAAAATTTCCCCGAAGTAAACGAGACTAAAATCTACGTAAGTTCGGTGTTTCCAGGAAATACGGCTGAAGACATTGAAAAACTCATTACAGATCCGCTTGAAGACAAGTTAAAAACGGTGAGTAATGTGGTAGAAATCACCTCAACTTCGCAAGAAGATTATGGGATGATTATGGTCGAGTTCGATGAAAACATCACCGTTGATCAGGCCAAACAAAAGGTAAAGGACGAGATTGACACCGAAACCTCTGGTGAAGATTGGCCCACCTTTAACGGCGCAAAAGTAGAACCCGATGTGTTTGAGTTGAGTCTTTCGGAAGAAATGCCCATTCTAAACATTAATATTTCTGGCGATTATCCTATTGAAAAACTAAAGGAATACGCCGAATACCTTCAAGACGAAATTGAGGATTTATTGGAAATTAAAAAGGCCGATATCCGTGGTGCTCAAGAAAAAGAAGTTGAAGTGGCAGTTGACATCTACAAAATGATGGCTGCCAAAGTGACCTTCAGCGATATTATTGGGGCCATAAACAATGGCAACGTGACCATGTCGGCCGGAAACTTAAAAGCCAGTGGACAACGACGCACCATCCGCATTTTAGGAGAAATAGACAAGCCTTCCGATTTAGAAAATTTTGTTGTAAAATCAGAAAACGGAAACGCCATTTACCTAAAAGATGTGGCACAAGTATCGTTTAAGGAAGAAGACAAAACTACTTATGCCCGCGAATATGGTGAACCCGTTGTGATGCTCGACGTAAAAAAACGCGCCGGAAAAAACATGGTGGCTGCCGCCGAACAAATTCAGGTTATTGTTGAAGATGCCGTTGAAAACGTGTTTCCGCAAGACTTAAAAGTAAGCATCACTAACGACCAATCTTCTGTAACCATAGGCCAAGTGGACGATTTGGTAAACAACATCATTTTTGGGGTATTATTGGTAGTAACCGTTTTAATGTTCTTTTTAGGATTTAAAAACGCCATTTTCGTTGGTTTTGCCATCCCGATGTCTATGTTTATGTCGCTCATGATTCTGAACATTTTTGGCTATAGTTTAAATACCATGGTACTTTTTGGCTTAATTATGGGCTTAGGTATGCTTGTGGATAACGGTATTGTGGTGGTTGAAAACGTGTACCGATTGATGGATGAAGAAGGCATGAGCCGCATTGAAGCCGCTAAAAAAGGTATTGGCGAAATCGCCTTTCCTATTATTATTTCTACGGCAACTACGGTAGCTGCTTTTATTCCTCTGGGATTGTGGCCGGGTATTATGGGTGAGTTTATGATGATTTTACCCATCACCTTATCCATTGTTTTGGGGTCATCGTTATTCGTAGCCATATTTTTCAACTCGGTATTGGTTTCTCAGTTTATGAATACCGAAGACAAAGACATGCCCCTGAACAAAATAATCAGAACTACGGTTATCATGGCCGTTATCGGTATACTGGTATTCATTACAGGTGGCGAGTACCGTGCATTGGGAACACTAATGGTGTTTACCGCCATCATGCTTTGGGTGTATCGATTGTTTTTAAGAAAATGGGCAAACAATTTCCAAACCAAAACTTTGGTAAAGTTGGAAAGATGGTACGAAAGTCAGTTACGATGGGCGCTTTCAGGTAGAAAACCGTATTTTTTAAGTGTTGGCATATTCCTGTTGCTCATTGTTTCATTTATCACTTTCGGAATTTCATTGGCAACGCAACGAACCAAAGTGGAGTTTTTTCCAGACAATAAGCCCAACCAGATCATTGTTTACATTGAATATCCGCAAGGTACGGCCATCGAAAAAACCAATGCCATTACCAAGGAAATTGAAAAACGGGTTTATAAAGTTATCAGTCAAGATCAATACCAAGACAACGGCTACAACTTTTTGGTAGAGAGTGCCGTTTCTCAAGTTGGTGAAGGTGCCGGAAACCCTCAAACCGACGGCGGTTCTGCTGCCGAAATGCCACATAAAGCCAAAATTACGGCTTCCATGCGCGAGTACAAATACCGTCGAGGTGAAGATAGTGAGCTGTTGCGTCAAAAAGTACAGGAAGCCTTGGTGGGCATTTATCCGGGAGTTTTAATTTCGGTTGAAAAAGATGCCAACGGCCCACCAGCTGGTTCACCCATCAATATTGAAATTGAAGGTGACGATTACAACGAATTGATTGCCGTGGCCGAAAACATGCGTGAGTTTATCAATACCAAAAATATCCCGGGAATTGACGAGCTTAAAATTGATGTGAATAAAGACAAACCATCGATGCAAGTTTCGGTAGATAGAAAAAAAGCAGGAGAATTAGGAGTAAGTGCCGCACAAGTGGGACAGCAATTACGGAACTCCATTTTTGGAGCTAAAGCCGGAATTTACAAAGAAGGTGGTGATGATTACGACATTTACGTGCGTTTTAATCAAGACAACCGATACAACACCAGTGCACTGTTCAACCAGAATATCACTTTTAGGGACAACACCGGGCAGTTGAAGGAGATTCCACTTTCGGCAGTTTCAAAATACGAAAACACTTCAGGGTTCAGTGCCATTAAGCACAAAGACACCAAGCGAGTGGTAACGGTGTATTCGGCATTGGCACCGGGTTACACGGATGCCGGAGCCATTGTAAACCAGATTCAAAACGAAATGAAAAGTTACGAAGGTCTTCCCGAAGGCATCAAAATTGATTACACCGGACAGATTGAGGAGCAGAACAAACAAATGGCCTTTTTAATGGGAGCGTTTTTTACTGGTCTTGGGTTGATTTTCTTTATTTTGATTTTTCAGTTCAACTCCGTTTCAAAACCCGCTATAATTATGTTGGCTATTTTCCTGAGTTTTATTGGTGTGTTTGGCGGATTGGTTATCACCGGAAAAGCCTTCGTTATTATGATGACCATGGTGGGTATTATTTCACTTGCTGGAATCGTGGTAAATAACGGGGTGGTGCTACTCGATTACGCACAACTGTTGATTGACCGAAAAAAAGCGCTTAGAGATTTGGACGACGACCAATATTTAACCAACGAAGATCTATTTGAAAGCATTGTAAAAGCAGGAAAAGCACGTTTGCGTCCGGTATTGCTTACAGCCATAACCACTATACTAGGGTTAATTCCATTGGCTATTGGTTTGAACATCAACTTCTTTTCGCTATTTAAAGATTTTAACCCGAATATTTACATGGGTGGAGATAATGTAGTATTTTGGGGTCCGTTAGCATGGACGGTAATTTACGGATTGCTTATTGCTACATTCTTAACACTAATAATAGTGCCCGTTTTGTTTTTCCTTTCAGTGAAATTGAAAATGTGGTTATTTAAAAATCGTGTTGCCAAACAGGAAGAACCTCTTACTGAAGAAGTTTTAAATATGGAAAAAGGCTAGAGTAACATCTAGTCACAATTTAAAGCAACAGCATTTAGTTGCTTTAAAAGAATCCTTTTTCTTAAATAAAAAAGGATTAGTTAATAGCGAAGAAAAGCCCCAACAATTGTTGGGGCTTTTTGATTGGTCTTTTTTCTTAACATTTTTATACGCTTCTTGAAATCCCAAGAGCCAGGCCTCGTATTTCGGCCAAACCACGCAATCGGCCAATAGCAGTGTAACCCGCATAGGCCTTATTGTTCTCTAAATCGTTGAGCATTTGGTGGCCGTGGTCGGGACGCATGGGCAGTTGGATGTTCCGTTGCTTTTCAACTTCTAGAACGGCCTTTACCACTTCGTACATATCAGACGAGCCCTCCAAATGGTTATCCTCAAAAAAACTACCATCGGGCTCACGCTTTACGTTCCTCAAATGTAGAAAGTGAATCCTATCGGCAAATTTGCGTATCATTTTTGGCAAATCGTTATCGGCATTGGCACCGAGCGAGCCCGTACAAAAAGTTATTCCGTTTGAAGGACTGTCAATAAAGTTCACCAAATCGTCCAGATCGGCTTCCGATTTTATAATCCTTGGAAGCCCCATAATGTCCATTGGCGGATCGTCTGGGTGGATAGCCATCACAATGCCATTCTCTTCACAAACCGGAATCACTTCATTTAAGAAAAATGATAGGTTCGCCTTTAAATCGGCATGCGTCAGGTTATCGTATTGGGCTATCATTTCCTTGAACACAGGAATGGTCAAATCGTCCACCGTGCCGGGTAGTCCTTTTAAAACATTGTCTTCAAGTTGTTGTTTTTCTTCCGAAGTCATTTCCGCAAAACGCTTTTCGGCTAAAGCCAAAATTTCAGGAGAATAGGCTGCTTCAACGCCCTCGCGCTGCATGATAAACTTTTCAAAAACCGCCATTTCAACCTTATCGAATCGCAGTGCTGTACTGCCGTCTTCCAACCTCCAGAACAGTTGCGTGCGCGTCCAGTCCAGCACTGGCATAAAATTATAACACACATTTTTTATTCCGCAGGAAGCCACGTTTCTTAAACTTTGCTTGTAATTTTCTATGCGTTGCAGGTAATCGCCCTTTCTCAATTTTATGTTTTCGTGAATGGGGATGCTCTCGATGAACGTCCACTCCAAACCAGCGGCTTCAATGGCATCTTTCATCTTTTGGATTTCTTCCACTTCCCACACTTCACCGTTAGCTACATGGTGCAGCGCGGTTACCACGCCCGTGGCGCCTGCCTGTTTTATATCGGATAATTTTACGGAGTCTGAAACCCCGAACCACCTAAATGTTTCTTTCATAATTTCTTATTAAAATAAAAATCAAACACCGCTAAAGGCACTGAAACCACCATCTACGGGAATAACAACACCCGTTACAAATTTTGAGGCATCACTACATAAATAGTGTAGCGCACCATGTAACTCGTCGGCATTGCCAAAACGCTTCATCGGGGTATTTTTTATAATCGTATTGCCCCTATCGGTGTAGCTGCCATCGTCATTCAACAACAGTTTTCTGTTTTGGTTTCCTATAAAAAACCCTGGCGCAATGGCATTTACGCGTAGGCCGTCGCCGTACTTGGTGGCCAACTCTACAGCCAGCCAACGGGTGTAATTATCTATCGCTGCTTTTGATGCCGAATATCCGGCAACGCGGGTAATGGCACGCTCAGAAGCCATAGACGAAATATTAATGATAATGCCTTTTTTATTTTTTGCCATTTCCTTTCCGAAGATAACGGACGGGATAATGCTACCAAACAAGTTTAAATCGACCACCTTTTTAAAGTCGTCCATGTTGATATCAAAAAATGATTGGTCGGGTCCAATGGTAGCTCCGGGCATGTTTCCGCCAGCGGCATTGATTAAAATGTCTATTCTGCCATACTTTTCCATAATGGCATCACAGGTTTGTTGGGTGCTCTCTTCTTCCACTACATTGCAAACATAGCCGTCAACTTTATTGCTAATGGCCGACATTCGCTCGACCGTTTCCTGCACCGTTTTTTCTTTGTAGTGCAAAATAATAACCGTTGCTCCGTTGGCCAGCAAATACTCTGCCATACTGCCACCAAGCACACCACCACCACCAGTAACTAAGGCTACTTTATCTTTTAAGTCAAATAAATTCATGTTTAGAATGTTTTTTTGATTGCCTTTTGAAATTTTCAAAAAAGCAAATTTAGACAAAGTTTAAGAATAAGGTCTACTACTTAACAGAAGTATTTAAAAATCTAAAATAACTCTTACTTAAGAGCACAAAGAACAAGCCTTGTTAAGTTTTTTCACAAGTAAGAGCTACGCCCATTAAAAAAATCCTTAGTTTTACTGCATAATGATTCATTATCAACAATGAGCTTTATTCCCTACATCATTTATTAATCGTAAATTGGCATTAATATTTTACAGGGTTTTTAAACTTTCATCTTATTCTTTTAAAGACATAGGCATGATACAACAGGATAATTTCAATAAAAACCTTAAGTATTTTTAATCGTTTTTCGTAAAAAAAATTTAATGACCAAAAAAACAACCATATATGACATTGCCGAAAAGCTAAATATTTCTTCAGCTACGGTTTCTAGGGCATTGAACGGCCCAGATAAGGTGAGCAAATCTACCTACGATTTGGTTAACAAAACGGCCCAAGAAATGGGCTACCGAGGGAATATTTTTGCTAAAGCACTAAAAAGCGGTAAAAGCTATAATGTTGGTGTTATAGTACCGTGGATCGATACTGATTTTTTTGGTTCGGCCATTCGGGGCATCCAGGAAGCCCTAAATCCTAAAGGATATCACGTTATTATTTGTCAAACTTATGACAAAGCGCACTTGGAAGTTGAAACCATTAATTCGTTGTTAAAAATACAAGTTGATGGCATTTTTATGTCCATTTCCAACTCTAAAACCGATAACACTGAAGTGTTTAGTGACTTGGCAAACAAAAACATCCCCTTTGTTTTCTTCGACAGAAAAAAGAACATAAAAGGGGTCAGTTCGGTTACCGTTGACGATTTTAAAGGCGGTTATTTGGCCACAACCCACTTAATTGAGCAAGGCTGCAAACACATCGCCCATTTTACCAATAACCACCAACTCGAAATATTTAAAAACCGCTATTTAGGATACAAACAAGCTTTGGAAGACCACGGTATAAAATTTGATCCAGAGTTGGTAATAAATGCGCCATACACGGTTGAAGATGGCCGAAAAACAACTAAAAAAATCCTAAAAAGTAAAACTCCGCCTGATGCTATTTTCGCAGCACACGATTTTCTTGCGCTAGGGGCTATACAGGAAATAAAAGCTCAGGGTTTGAAAGTTCCTGACGATATTTGTGTGGTTGGTTTTAGTAACGAGCCGTTTTCTAAATTCATGGAACTTTCAATAACATCGGTAAATCAATCGCCATTGGAATTAGGAAAAATTTCTGCCCAAATCTTCTTAGATGAAATTAGTTCCAATGAAAAAATGAAATCTGAAAAGCATGTTGTTTTAACTCCAGAACTCATAAAAAGAAAATCGTCGATGAGAATAAATCGGGAAGTAGAGAGATAGCAAAACAAATGATTACTTGTTCTTAAACTCAATATTTATAACCTAATCAAACTCACTCTTTTATAATTTTTATTGAATGGTTTCCCGTTTTTAGAATATACATTCCTGGCACTATTGACTCCGAAAAGTGTAGTATTGTGGTCTTGTTGCTTTCGTTAAATACTTTTGAAAGTATCTGCATCAACCTCCCATTGATATCGAACAAATAAAATGAATCGACTGAAGTGGTATTGGTCACATATAGTTTATTGGCAACAGGGTTTGGATATATGTCAATATTTCCATTGGCAATCTTATTCTCATTTTGCTTGCCATCAAAATATTCAACCGAGTAACTGAAGGCTTTTTTTCCGATTTTTTCTCCAATAATTCGTCCATTAATATCATCGGCCGGCGGATGTATCCCGCCCCAAATTCTGGACAAACTACATTGATCTGACGCGTCTCGGTAACTAGCCCATTGCAATACCACATCTACCGATGGCCCTTCCTCAAAAACCAAAAACTCATTCTTCTTCGCTATAAACTCCCCCATTCCGCCAGGAAAAAATTCACTACCCGTGAGTAGGGTCATAACTTCGGCAGCAGCCCGCGAGTAAGTAGAATGACCTGAAACATAACCCGCAAAAGGAGGGGTTACAAAAGTGGGGCGCTGGTACGGCCACCAATTTTCTGCCAGTATCCAGCCCACACCTGCTTCATCGGTATCGGGGTCTTCAATATAATCGTGCCCTTTCCAAGAATAGAGTTTAATTTTACCGACATGTTCATTTTCCTCTCCGGCCAAAGGGTCGCCTTCATTTATTAATTCTACATAGCCCTCTTGAAGATGAATCCCCATAGGGTCGTAATTAGGTTTAGACACGTCCGAACATTGCCCTTTAGCACACATATATCGAATCGCTGAAATGGGACGAATGTAATCGTACCATCCTTTAATGCCCCACGCCGTTATAGCGGCATCATGCATAGCGCCGCCCATAACAAAGTATGCTTTCACATCCCACTCCAAATCGGTTAGAACATTTCCTTTACCATTAAATTTTTTCCTGAATAATTCATGGTCGTTTACGTAATTGAGAATAGTAAACCAATGCCCGGGTGGGGTTTCTGAATCTGGCCCATCCGCCCAAAACTCAGCCAACACCCTCGCATAATCGCCTCTTGGCACGATTTGCTCTTTATAAGGCAATTGGGTTATTGGGTTTTTGGAATACCCCCCACCAATATCGCCACCTTCAAATTCATTATAAAAATTTTTATAATCAGCATATCCTTCGGGAAGTTGATTTATCGATATCCCTCCCATTGATTTTGGGGAGATGTCCCAGAGCACACCATCGTGCGGATCTAAATGCGCACCCCATTTAGAGACCAATGAAAAATTCCATTTATAATCTTCACTATTACTCTCCGGAGGCGCCCCTGGATCGTAGTACACTTGATAACTTTCACCATTTCTCATGTAAGTGGTTTTATCTTCATCATCTAATGAAAAGGGCAACACATTGCCCCATTCCGGACTCAAAAAGCTTGGCGTTGCGCCTCCAATAACGTTGCCGCTCTGATCGATAAAGCTGTTAAAACTCAAAGGTTGCCATCTATCGGGGTTTATATTCTCGATACTCTCTGGGTATGACAAACTTAAAGGAGCGTTTACTGGTTGGTAATGCTTATTGGAATATAGGTTGGCTTCGTTGGAACCATCCTGAAGCCCATAAGCAATAACCTGCGCCGCTATATAATTTCCTAAAGCGATGGGATTTCCAGAGGTATAATCTTCATCTGTAATAGCGATATCATACCCCAAATCATTCATTGCTTCATCCAAAATGTTTTGTGACAACGATGGATTAGGCGCATGCCGAAACCGTTCGGATAAAAGCCTATAAACGGCATAGCTAACCGTTTTCTTTAGGGCTTCCGTTTCGTTTTCTGAAGTACTAAACCCTTCAAAAGTACTGGTAAACCCATGAACCGTGTTGCCCAGCAAATATGGCGAAGCTGTTTCGTTATAAATAGCCCAAGCATCGTACATTGCTATACCCGTATGGAATAAATTGCGTGCGTGTACGGTAGGGCGTGCATAATCTTTTCTTATTAATGACAACAAGGTTTCATTCCAAAGTCGGGCTACGGATTGTTCTTTGAAATTGATTTCTTCATCCAACAAACTTACCAACAATTCCACTGGCTTTGAAATACATCTTTCGTTTGAAACTATTAATGTTATTTTTCCGCTACTTCCCGATCCCCACTTTACTATAATGATTCCTGTGTTCTGATTTTCCAATATCTCGCCACCGGTAATTCGCCAATCTAACTGATAACCCGATTCAAGCGGATAACGATAAGATTCCACACTATTTTTATGGGATTTAACAGTTCCCGTAATTTTTCCCGCTTTTAGATAATTACACACTCCTGTACTAACAGTAGCATACGGATTATAGTTACAGGAATTTTGGTCTGTACACCCATAAGGTTTGATGCTCGGTTGCACTTCTAAAGTTTGAAAACCATTGTTTTCTTTAGCTAAAATGGTAGTATTTGCTGCAATACCACTATAAGTTTCCTTAATGCCCGATGGCCAAGTAATGCTCAACTCAAGTATTTCGGTATCAGCCCCCAAACCAAAATGCACAGGCACTGCATGTTGCGACAAAAAGCCTTTGCCCGAGTAATAGCGCACTAAAGTACCGCTTGTGGTTTTTATGGTCAGTTTTGTGCCTATGGCATCGCGATTGGATACTGTGCCTTCTAACTTTACTTTTAGCCAATGCAAATCGTTTTGCGGCTGAACAAAATCGGTAGTTTTATTTTCGTAAAAAAATGATGGTCCAACGTTGTTCGACACAAACAAATCCAAATCGCCATCATTATCATAATCGAAAACAGCTTGCGTAACGCTTATGGTTTCTTCTCCCAACTTTACTTTATCGGAAGCCTCCACCAACCTTGTTTCGTTCTTATTGAGCCAATTTTCGTAGTAAGTATTTTTATAAGCGCCCGAACTTCCGTATTCAAATCCGTTCAATACAAACAAATCCTCATCGCGATCTAAATCGAAATCCGAAAAATTCACATCCCAAGCCCATCCCGTATTATAAACGCTCAACTCCCGGCCTCTATTTTTAAAAGTATTGTTCCCTTGATTTTCCAACAACGCATTGTCCCCTATGGCCGTTATATAAAAATCGA
>JAUIKY010000042.1 GCA_030430535.1 Bacteroidia bacterium | reverse complement strand
GCTCACCTCTTACCATTCCGAACAGAGTAGTTAAGCCCGTTAGCGCCGATGGTACTGCATACGCGGGAGAGTAGGTCGTTGCCTTTTTCAGGACCCTTCACTTTTTTAAGTGGAGGGTCTTTTTTTTGTACATACTATAAGTAATTTTATCTTCAACAACAGGTGGGTACAGGATAGATGTTTTTGTTTTAATGAATAAATTATAAGATTTTTGAAGTGTAGTTTATATTTTGCACTCGTTTAGGATTTTTTAATTTATTCATTTTAATATGATACGTTTTCTCGTTTTTATAGTATTATTTTCATTTTTTGGAATTAGCAATGCTCAGGAAGTAACCTTTTCAATGAGCCAGATAGGGCCAAATAATTTGCTAGATACACCTTTGGATTTAAATTTTGGTCCAGATGGTTATTTATGGATTACAGAAAAGAATGATGGCACGGTGGTTAGGGTTGATGTATCTACCGGGAATAGAGATGAGCTAATAACTATCTCAGACGCTTTCTCAACAGGTGGGCAGGATGGTTTGCTAGGTATGGCGTTTGATGCCAATTTCGTTTCTGGAAGTCCGTATATTTATTTGTCATATACAGTAGGTAGTAATGGGAGTAATATAAAGCAAAAGTTAGTGCGTTATACCTATAATGCCAATGGTGATGATGGTTCTTTGTCTTCTCCAGAGGTGTTAATCGAAAACCTACCAGCTAGTGATGATCATAATTCTGGTAAATTGATTTTTGGAGCTGATGGTAAATTGTATTATACTATAGGAGACCAAGGAAATAGAGATTGCTCGAGTAATTTAGCGCAATTTTTACCAACGCAACAAGAGATTGATTCGGAAAATTGGTCGAAATACCCAGGTAAAATTTTAAGACTAAATACCGATGGTTCAATTCCGGATGACAACCCTTTATTGGATGGCGTAAGAAGTCATATTTATTCGTACGGACACCGAAACCCACAAGGACTTGTTTTGGGAAATAATGGTATATTATATTCTAGTGAGCACGGTCCAAGTTCAGATGATGAAGTGAATATTATAAACTCAGGACAAAATTATGGATGGCCGTATGTGGCTGGTTTAAGAGACAATCTTCATGACGGTGCTATTTGCGATGCCGGGAACGAAACGTCGTTTGCCCCATCAAATTATCAAGATCCAATCATGTCTTTGTTTGTCTCTACAACGCCAAAAGACCCAAATTGCACCAATTCTTGGATGTGTCGTGCTAATATAGCACCCTCAGGCATGACTATTTATGAAAGCGATGCCATTGGTGCATGGCAAAATTCGCTACTCGTAACGAGTTTAAAAAGAGGACGTATTTACAAATTGAATTTGAATGAGAATGGTACAGCCGTATATGAGAACGATATTACCCAACACTTTTACACACAAAACCGCTATCGTGATATAGTCGTGTCGCCAGACGGTAAATCAATTTATATCATTACGGATTCATCGGGTAACACGTCAGATGAGTCCGGTATGAATGTCGTTTCAGATTTACATAACCCAGGTTCTATTTTAAGGTTTACGTACGAAGAACCCCTTACTATTGATGAAAATGAATTTTCAGGAGGAATTAAAGTTTGGCCAAACCCTGTTGAGCACACTTTGTTTGTTAAGTTAAATAAAGAGAGAGAAGAAGTTTTCCAAGCCCAGTTAATCAATTCTATCGGACAAATTGTAAAAGAGTCCCATAATCTAAAATTTGGCAGGAACGGAATAACGGTTGAAGCTATTCCGGCGGGTGTTTATGTTTTAAGGTTGTCTTCTGGAAATAAGATTTTAAAGAAACAAGTGGTTTTGTATTAAGCTCTAGTAAGCTGTAAAAAACAAAAAATCCCAAAACATTTGTTTTGGGATTTTTTTGTGGTACCTCCAGGAATCGAACCAGGGACACAAGGATTTTCAGTCCTTTGCTCTACCAACTGAGCTAAGGTACCTCGCAAAGCGGTTGCAAATATAAAATCATTTTTGCTTTTCCGCAAAATAAATCGGAAAAAAATATCTCAAAAAATCTATTTTTTAGCACGGCTTTCGGTAACGCCTTCAAGTTTAGTGTAATAAAAAATGAATAAGCCTAAAAATTGTCCGTTGTTTTGTAAATTTAGCGATTTTTAGATTAAAAATGAACTTAATTATAGATGTAGGCAATTCGTTTGTAAAGTTGGCCGTTTTTCAGGGTGAAACGCTAAAGCTCAAAAAGAGGGTTGAATTAGAAACGGTGTTAGACGAAATAAAGGAATTAAAGCAAAGCTTTCCGTCAATTAAACGTGCTATTGTGTCTTCCGTGGGTAAGCTCAACCATAATGATGCCGAGCAAATAGCCAAGCATTTCAAGGTACTGGCTTTAAATTCAGAAACCAACTTGCCATTTACTAATCTTTACCAAACTCCAAAAACCTTGGGTGTAGATAGGATTGCATTGGTGTGTGCAGCAGTAGGGCAATTCCCATCGCGCAATGTGCTGATTATCGATGCCGGAACTTGCATCACTTACGATTTTATAAACTCAGAAAATCAATATTTAGGTGGAGCCATTTCGCCCGGTTTGCGCATGCGTTATGAAGCCTTGAATAATTTAACGGCCAATTTACCGTTATTGGATACAGAGCAGCCAAAGCATATTATTGGGGGCTCTACCCAGCAATCCATTCACTCTGGTGTGGTACACGGCATTTTAAATGAAATAGACGGAGCGGTACAAGCATATCGCCTTAAATATCCAGATTTAACAGTTATTTTAACAGGAGGCGACACTAATTTTTTGTCTAAGCAATTAAAAAGTAGCATATTTGCCAATCCTAATTTTCTTTTAGAGGGATTAAACTATATTTTACAATTTAACTCGAACGAATGATTAAAAAACTTGTATTAGTTTTTGTTTTAGTATTTTCAATTTACAGTTACGGGCAAGAAGGTACGGCTTCACCTTATTCTTTTTACGGTATAGGTAACCTTAAATTTAAGGGAACTGTTGAAAACCGCAGTATGGGTGGGTTGAGCATCTATACCGATAGTATTCACGTTAATTTACGAAATCCATCGTCTTACGCAGGCGATAATGTGGGCATTTATCCGTTTGGAGGGGAAAGCCGTCCGGTTAAGTTTACCGTTGGTGGTACCTATTCCAGCCGTGATTTAAAAAGCGATTCGGGTACAGCCGAAGCCTCATCAACTACTTTCGATTATTTGGCCATGTCTGTGCCATTAGGCAAGTTCGGATTTGGTTTTGGTTTGTTGCCCTATACTTCGGTAGGCTATAAATTGGAGTCATTAAATGGAAGTGGCGATATAGAAAACAAGTTTCAGGGCGAAGGCGGCGTTAATAAAGTGTTTTTAGGTTTCGGGTATCAAATTGCCAAAGGCGTAACAGCGGGAATCGATGTGCACTATAACTTCGGAAACATTCAAAACAGTGTTTTAACCTATCAGTACGATAATGGCGTGCCCGTGCAATACCAATCGAGTGAGCGCAACCGATCGGATTTAAGCGGATTGAATATTAATTTGGGCGTATCGTACAAAACGATGCTTAAAAATGATTTGGAATTGGTTACGAGTGCAACATTTACGCCAGAGAGTAATTTGACTTCAAAAAACGAAAGGTCCATCTCAACAGTAAGTGTGAGCTCCTCCGGTCAGGAGATTGTGGTCAATAGGGTTCAAACCGATTTGGAAGCTATGGGATTAAAGGAAACCGATTTGGTAATGCCTTCTAAGTTGGCCTTTGGTGCCGGTATCGGAAAACCCAGAAAATGGTTTGTGGGTGCCGAAACAACGTTCCAGAAAACAAGTCGTTTTTCAAACCAACTATATTCAACCAGCTCAACAACATATGAGGATGCTTATTCGTTCTCATTAGGAGGATTCTATATTCCCGATTACGGTTCGTTTGATAGTTATTGGAAGCGCATTGTTTACCGTGCAGGTTTAAGAAGTGAAGAAACCGGGTTGAACATCAATAATCAATCCATAAAAGAGTTTGGCATATCTTTTGGAGTAGGATTGCCAGTGGGAGACGCCAGATTGCTGTCTAACGCCAATTTAGGGGTCGAATTCGGGAAAAGAGGAACAACAAACGGCAATTTAATACAAGAGAATTTTATTAATTTCCAATTAAGTTTATCTTTGAACGATCGATGGTTCCAGAAAAGAAAATATGATTAAAAGAACAAAATTATTACCATGAAAACTAAAATTACATTACTAGCACTTTTGTTTGTTGGATTGAACTTGGGTTTTGCACAGCAAGATGAAGAATGCATGACCAAGCTTTCCATTTTCCACGAATATACCAAAGCAAAAAATTATGATGCCGCTTACGAACCTTGGATGGCCGTAAGAAACAAATGCCCAAAATTCAACAATGCCATTTATGTTGATGGTGAGAAAATTTTAGAGCATAAAATTGATAATTCTACAGGAGCCGAAAAGGTAGCGTTTATCAACGACCTTTTAAAAATGTGGGAACAAAGAGCGGAGCATTTCGCGAGCAAAACCCCAAAGGGTGAATATGCTGCAAAAGCGTGCCAGTTAATGTACGATAACCAAAAAGAGCTGGGCAAAACCAAAGAAGAGCTTTACGAGTGTTTTGATAATGCCTATAAATTGGACAAAGAAACCTTTACAAACCCAAAAAGTATCTATACTTATTTCTCTTTAATGGTTGATTTGTACGATGCCAACAAAAAACCAGCAGCCGAATTGTTCAGCAAATACGACGATATTGTTGATAAAATTGAGGTAGAGGTAAAAAACTACTCTGAAAAGTTAAACGAACTTATTGAAAAAGATTCAACCGGGGCAAGTTACACTAGCAGAGAAAAAAGTTATAAAAGATATTACGAAAGCTACTTAAAGGCTTACGATCAAATTTCTGAAAGTGTTGATGGTAAATTAGGGCCAAGAGCAAACTGTGAAAACTTGATTCCAATTTTCACTAGAGATTTTGAAGCGAACAAAGACAACGCGGTTTGGTTACAAAGAGCTGCGGGGCAAATGTCGCAAAAAGAATGTACTGACGATCCGTTGTTCTTTAAGTTAGTAAACGCTTACCACGATTTAAGCCCGTCGGCAAACTCAGCATACTACTTAGGATTATTAAAGGATAAAGAAGGAAAAACCAATGAAGCGATTGATTTCTTCGAGCAAGCCATTAGCTTAGAAACGGATGGTTTCAAAAAATCGAAATTATACTACAGAATTGCTACAAAACTTAAAGCTAGAGGTAGTTACGGTAAAGCAAGAAACTATTACAACCAAGCTTTGAAGCTTAACCCGTCCAACGGTCGTCCATATTTAGCTATTGCGGCGATGTATGCAGCTAGTGCCAACAACTGTGGTGAAACTACATTCGATAAAAGAGCTGTGTATTGGTTAGCAGCTGATGAAGCCAAAAAAGCATCACGAGTTGACCCAACCTTATCAAAAGCGGCAGCACAATCTGCGGCGAACTACGAGGCCAAAGCGCCTTCTAAATCAGACGTGTTTAGTTCTGGTAGATCTGGCGAAACCATCAGCATAGGCTGCTGGATTGGAAGATCGGTGAAAGTGCCAAGTATTTAATGAATACAAAAGTTTTAAATAATATACTAAACATAGTCACAATCTGTATTGTGGCTATGTTTTTTTCATGTAATAATAACTTAGATCAGGTACAAAAAATAGGCATTTCAGAAAACGAACCCATTGGCGTAGATTACAACATGAATGTAAAATATACCGATTCTGGGAGAGTTACGGCCAACTTAATTAGTACCAAAATGTTGGATTATACCAACCGCGATTTCCCTTTTTATAAATTTGTTGATGGCGTTACTCTTTACGTTTACGATAAAGACAATAAAAAAAGTACTGTTGTGGCCGATCATGCGATGGTTTACGGTAATACCGATTTAATAGATATGCGCAAAAACGTGGTGATTACCACACACGACGGTAGTATTTTAAAAACCGATCAGCTTTACTACGACCAAAAAAAAGAATGGCTGTTTACCAACTACCCTGTAGAGTTCCAAACCGAGCAGGATCTTATTAAAGGCAACGGCTTCGATTCCAATTCAAAATTTACAAATGCCGAAGTGCTTGAGGTAACGGGCATCATTACACTAGAGGAATAGTAGGCTCTGATTCTTTTTTTGCTTTGTCATTTTTCATTGTAAGTTGTCAATTTCGAACATAGTGAGAAATCCCATAACCCACTTAAAATTGAACAAGTTTACATAAGGCAACCAATTTTATTTATCTTTATACCAAAATAAATCTCAATGAAATTATCTAAGATTTTTCAATACGCCTATCTGGTTTTTGCCGTACTGTTCCTATATGATGCCATTTCAAAATGGAACGATGGTACGCACGGTGCCTATGTATCGTTAGCTTTAGCTGGATTGGCAGTGTTCATATTTTTCTTTAGAAGACGCTTCAGGAAAAAATATGAGAATAAAGACGGTTCAAAATAAATGAGCATTTATGTCATCATAATTATAGTGTCGCTTATCCTGTCGGCCTTTTTCTCGGGGATGGAAATCGCTTATGTGTCTTCCAACAAAATCCACATTGAAATCGAAAAAAAACAGGATGGCTTGTTGGCCAAAGTGTTGAGGAAACTTACCGCTAGGCCATCAAAGTTCATTACCACCATGCTTATTGGCAACAACATCGCACTAGTAGTTTACGGTTTTTTTATGGGCGATGTTTTGGTGAATTGGTTTCAGTCGATGTTGCCCACAAACAGTGGGTTTTTAAACTATTTACTCACCGATTTAAGCTTGCTTTCGCAAACCGTGCTTTCCACGTTGGTGATTTTGATTACTGCAGAATTCTTGCCCAAAGTGTTTTTTCAAATTTATGCCAACACCTTAATAAAGGCACTAGCGATTCCGGCGTACTTTTTTTATGTGATTTTCACTCTGATTTCTGAATTTATCATTTGGATATCCGATATCATTCTGAAAACCTTTTTTAAGACCGAAGGCGACCAAATTCAATTGGCATTTACAAAAGTGGAATTGGGAAACTACATTAGTGAGCAGATGGAATCGGTTGAAGAGCACGACGATGTGGATAGCGAGATACAGATTTTTCAAAATGCTTTGGAGTTTTCCGAAGTAAAGGCCCGCGAGGTCATGATTCCACGTACCGAAATCATTGCTGTTGAAATCAACGATTCCGTAAAAAACCTAAACACCCTTTTTACCGAAACGGGGCGCACCAAAATATTGGTTTACAAAGATACGATTGACGATATTTTAGGCTACGTGCATTCGTTTGAATTGTTCAAAAAAGCCCAAACCATAAAGGAGATGCTCACCCCGGTGGAGTTTGTTCCCGAAACGGTACTTATTAAAGATGTGCTGAGTGTGCTTACCAAAAAACGCCGTAGCATTGCCGTTGTGTTAGACGAATACGGTGGTACTTCGGGTATTATGACGGTTGAGGATATTATCGAGGAATTGTTTGGTGAAATTGAAGACGAACACGATTCCGATGATTCCATTGAGGAAAAATTGGATGACGATACCTATAATTTTTCGGCCAGATTGGAGGTGGATTACATCAATGAAGCCTATAAAGTCAATCTTCCCGAAAGCGAAAATTACGAAACCCTTGGCGGGTTGATAGTGAACCACACCCAAGAAATTCCCGCACAAAACGAGGTGGTTAAAATCGATAAATTCCAGTTTACTATTTTGGCTGTTTCGAACACTAAAATCGATTTGGTGGAACTGAAAGTGCAGGACGACGATTAAAAAAGAGACATTGTCTGGTCTGCTGCCACTTTTTTAACTTCACAATAAATAAATATCCCTTTTATTATTAAATAGAAAATGGTATTTTCGCGCACGATATTTTTGTCGGTTATAGCATAATTGACACCAACTTAACAACAAATCCCAGCTTTGGGGAATTAAATTTAATTTACAAATGGCAGTTTTAAATAAGATAAGACAACGTTCACTATTCTTAATATTAATCATAGCGTTGGCGCTATTTTCTTTTGTATTGGCAGATTTGTTTCGAAACAGTGATGCCCTTACATCGAAATCACAAAACGTTGTAGCTACTATCAACGGAAAAGACATTACCCGCGAAGACTTTTTACAAAAAGTAGAAGCCGCCCAACGTCAAGCCGGACCAAATGCTACCAGCACCCAAGTAATGAACCGTGTTTGGGAGCAGGAAGTACGCCAAGCCGTTATGGAAACGCAGTTTGAAGAGTTGGGTATTACGGTTGAAAAAGACCAAATCCGCGATTTATTAAAAACAGCTTTGTCGTCAAGTCCTGAGTTTTTAAATGAAGCAGGAATGTTCGACGAAAATAAATTGAACGAGTACATTGCCAACCTAAAGGAAACCAGTGCCGCTGGTTACCAAAGCTGGATCAACTACGAAAAGCAATTGTCGTTAAACGCCTTGAACCAAAACTATTTTAACATGGTTAAGGCAGGGTTAACGGGCACATTGGCCGAAGGCGAGTTAGAGCACAAACTGGAAGGCAACAAAGTAGATATTAAATATGTGCAGGTAGCATACAGTACTATTCCAGATAGTACGGTACAGGTATCAAAATCTGATATTTCAAGCTATATTAAAGAAAACAAAAAACAATTTGAAGTAGAGGCATCAAGAGATATTCGATACGTGAAATTTGAAGAAACCGCTTCCGTTGAAGATGAAGCTGCCATAAAAGCAGAGTTGCAAACTTACATTAACGGAAGGTTAGTTGATGAGAGAGGAAGAAAAGATACTATTGTAGCTTTTTCAAAAGTTAAGGATAATGAAGAATATATCAATGCGATTGCGTCATCGGATATTAAGTTTGACGACCGTTTCGTGTTCAAATCAAGTTTGCCAACCGAGTTTGCTGATGATATTTACAACCTAAATGAAGGTGAGGTTTATGGCCCTTACAAACACGATGGATACTTTAAAGTGTCAAAAGTGGTGGCGGTTAAGCAAATTCCAGATTCGGCTAAAGTGCGTCACATTTTAATTCCTTTTATCGGTGCGCAAAGTGCCCAACCTGATGTAACACAAACCGAAGCCGAAGCTAAAACTACAGCCGATAGCTTATTGGCCGTGCTAAAAAGAGACCGCTCTAAATTTGAAGATTTTGTTACTGAGTTTTCTTCAGATCAAGGTAGTGTGAACAATGGCGGTCGTTACGATTGGCACCCATACAACACGATGGTTCCAGAATTTAATGATTTTGAATTCGAAGGAAAAACAGGAGATTTAGGAGTTGTAAAAACCATTTTCGGTTTCCACATTATTGAAATTGAAGGGCAAAAAGATAAGAAGAAAGCAATACAAGTAGGTACAATTGCTAGAGCTATTGAGCCTTCTGAAACTACAAGCAACAAAGTATTTAGAGATGCCTCTAACTTCGAAATTGAAGCCGGAAAAGGTGATTTTGAAGCTGTTGCCAAAGAAAAGAACTATACGGTTCGTCCTGTAAACAGCATCAAGGCTTTAGATGAAAGCATTCCTGGTGTTGGTAACCAACGTCCTATTGTGCGTTGGGCCTTTAACGAAGATTCTGAAACCGGTGATATCAAGCGTTTCAATGTGCCAGGCGGATACGTTATCGCACAATTGGTAGCCAAGCACAAAGCGGGGTTGATGTCGGTTGAAGATGCTACGGCCAGAGTGTTGCCTATTTTGAAAAAGGAAAAGAAAGCTGAAATTATTAGAGACCGTGTTTCGGCTACCACTTTAGAAGACTTAGCTGCCGCTGAAAAAACAACTGTAAGAACAGCCAATGGCGTTAACATGAAAAGCCCAACCATTTCGGGTGCTGGCCGTGAGCCATTAGTAGTAGGTGCTGCTTTTGGTTTGGAAGAAGGTGAAACATCAAAGTTGATTGACGGTGCAAACGGTGTTTATATGATTGAAGTGGTGAAAAAGACGCCGGCAGTAGAGTTGGATAACTACCAAGCTGCTGCTAATCGAGTTGAAATTCAAAAGTCAAGTGCTGCAAACTCTAAAGTTTATAATGCATTAAAAGAAGCTGCCGATATTGAAGATAACCGAGTTAAGATTCAAATTCAGTAGAAAGTAGTTAAAAAATAATATTAGTATATCAACAAAAAGCTCCGCATCGCGGAGCTTTTTGTTTTAACCTGAATCCGAAAATAAATCTTAAAAATCAAAATTTTATCGACTTGTCATGTCGACAGAGAGAGGTACGAACGACGAGACATCTCATTCCGTTTAGAATCAACCAGATTTAAAGGATATAAATGATTTAAGTAGAAAAAGTTCATTCACAAAACCATATCGGCATAAGGGATAACCGTATCAAACCCTTTTTCCTTGAAATAGTTTGTCGGATTGCTTTTTGAAGTTACCAAAACAAAATCGCCACCCCAAGCACCAAGGCTTTTTATAGCACCTTCAAAATCATTAAAAAGTAAACGTTTTACAGTAGTTTGGTTGGTTATCTTACTAATGATGTTTTCATGCGAATAGAGCAGGACTTCAAAATCTTCAAGGTTTTCAACCGAAAGCATTTTTTTGGTGATTCTGTTCAAATCTGTAATTAACACGGTAGAATTCCCTTTATTGGCGTGGTAGTGTTTTATACCCTCACGGCTATTCTGTTTTTGGTTTAAATAAACAAAATATAAATGCTTTTTAAACGATGGGTTAAAATCGACCTGATTAACCACGGGTTTTCCATTAACCAATTGATAGGTAATGGATTGGTTGTTTTGCGCGCAAGCAATATCGTAACCACTGCCACCAAAGGTGTTTTCCAAAAGTTGGTAAGCATCAACACCGGCCCATTGTGCTAGGTTGTTTATTAATGTGGAAGATGTGCCTAGGCCCCAATGTCTTGGGAAATCTAATATTGTGGTGATTTTATATCCTGTGTGTAGGTTTAAAAACTCAGGATTAAGTGTTTTGGCAGCGTTTAAAATTTGAACGAGTCGTTTTGAAACGTCATTACCAGCACTGAGCGACGTGTTGATTTCATCAATTTTAAACTCGTCCTCATACCAAACCGTACCGTTTTCGTCCAAACTCTTCCAAATAATTTGGGGGTCATCAATAGCTTCCACCTCCAATGATTGTCCAAATTTTGTCGGCACAGCCAACGATAGCGCCCCATCAAGCACTACATATTCTCCGGTAAGTAGTAGCTTTCCGTTGCTGTGGTATGTGTGTTTTTTAGTCACTAGCTCGCAGTGATTTTATCGCTTCGGTAACGGCGCTGTGCGTCACCGTGTTATCTTTAAAATATTCGGTAAGGGTCTTTTTTTCGCTATCGGTAGCTTCAAACTGATTTAAAATATTCATCAAATGCATTTTCATGTGACCTTGTTGAATTCCTGTTGTAGTCAATGAACTCACGGCTGCAAAGTTTTGTGCCAATCCGGCAACGGCAACAATTTGCATCAACTCTTCGGCAGAAGGTTTGTGCAAGAGTTCTAAGGCCAGTTTTACCAATGGGTGCAATCCGGTCAATCCGCCCACGGTACCCAATGCCAATGGGATCTCCATCCAGAAAGTAAATATGCCATTTTCTACTTTTGCGTGGCTCAAACTACTGTACTTGCCATTACGTGAAGCATAAGCATGAACCCCCGCTTCAATAGCCCTAAAATCGTTTCCAGTGGCCAAAACAACGGCGTCAATACCATTCATAATCCCTTTGTTGTGGGTTACCGCGCGGTAAGGCTCCACTTCGGCAATGTTTACGGCCTGCACAAATTTACGGGCAAAAGCTTCCCCAGATATAGAGTGGTTTTGTGCCAAATCTTCAACCTTACAGCTCACTTCGGCACGCACCAAACAGTCGGGCACGTAATTGGACAAAATACTCATTACTACCTCAATCTGTTTTTCTTCCTCAGAAAACAAATCAAAATTCAGGGCTTGTTCTTTAAGCGTTTTTGCAAACTGCTCCAAACATGAATTGATAAAATTCGCCCCCATAGCATTTAATGTTTCAAACGATACGTGCAATTGGTAATAGTCGGGAATATCATTCGTTTTGTCGCGCAATTCAATATCCAAAATGCCACCACCACGTTTTCTCATGTTTTTGGTAATGGCTTCGGTATCCTCAAAAAACTTAGGTTTTATATGGGTGAAAAACTGTTGAAGCTTTTTAAAATCGCCATTGTACATAAAATGTACTTGGCCAATTTTAGTGGTTGAAATCACTTTGGTTTTAAATCCACCACGGTCCAACCAAAATTTGGCTGCTTTACTGGCCGCAGCCACTACCGAGCTTTCCTCGATGGCCATGGGAATGGTGTAAAGTTTACCGTTTATTAAAAAATTTGGCGCCACACCCAAAGGCAAATAGTAATTGGTAATAGTGTTTTCAATAAATTCATCGTGCAGCTGTTGCAGTTTTTCGTTACTGTTCCAATATTGTTTTAAAATGCTTTTGGCATCATTGGCATTGGGAAAATAGGTGTTCACAATCCAATCGATTTTTTTCGATTTGGACAATTTTGAAAAGCCTGCAATGGGTTTGCTCATAATTTTTTAAATTAACTGTGCAAAGATACCACTCTTGGCATGAAAATGGAACCGTGTATTAAAAACCACGTTATTTAAGTGTTAATGTTTGTGTGTTTTGCATAATTTTTAGTAAAATTGGGCTTCTTTTATGAAAAAAATATTTTTTTTAATGAAACACCTAAAATTTTCATTTTACGTTTGCCTGTTTGTAACTTCAATATTTTCAGCGCAAACCAAAGAAATTACCCTTGAAGACATTTGGAAATATGGCGCTTTTAGAACCCAATATATGGACGTATTGCACTCCATGGCTAATGGCAAACAATATTCGGTTTTAAATTTCGATAGGGTTACGCGCAGTACTTCCATTGATATTTACGATTACAAAACACTTAAAAAAGTGAAAACTTTGGTGAGCTCGGCCAACCTTGATGCTATCCCATATTTTACCGATTACACCTTCAGTAAAGATGAAGGAAAGGTGATTTTAGCTACCAATGAAGAAGCCATTTACAGAAGGTCGGCTATAGGGAATTATTTTGTTTATGATGTGAAGTCGGGTGGCTTGACTTTAATTGACGAAGATAAAATCCAAGAACCCACTTTTTCGCCTGATGGAACAAAGGTGGCTTATGTAAAACAGAACAATTTATTTGTTTTTGATTTGAATAATGGGGAAACCACTCAAATCACTTCCGACGGAAAAAAGAATGAAATCATCAACGGGATTACCGATTGGGTTTACGAAGAAGAATTTGCCTTTGTCCGCGCGTTCGATTGGAATACCGATAGTAACAAAATAGCCTTTATCCGTTTTGATGAAACCGAAGTGCCCGAATTCTCAATGGATGTTTACGGCTCCGAGCTATACCAAACCCAGCAAGTGTTTAAATACCCCAAGGCGGGTGAAGCCAATTCAAAAGTGTCGCTTCATATTTTCGATTTCGAAAGAGGAAAAATCAGCGATGTAAAAGTGGACAAAAATTACACCGATTTTTATATCCCAAGGATAAAATGGACCAAAAAGCCCAATGTATTGAGTGCGCAATACATAAACCGACACCAGAACGAATTGGATCTTTGGTTTATTGATGCCAAAACAAATAAGTCAAAATTGGTATTGGCCGAAACCGATGAGGCTTATGTTGATGTAACAGACAATTTAACCTTTTTAAAGGACAACAGTTTTCTTTGGACCAGCGAAAAAGATGGTTTTAATCACATTTACCATTATAATGAAAACGGAGCGCTCATTAACCAAGTGACCAAAGGGAATTGGGAAGTGACCGACTATTACGGCTACGATGCCGATAACAATACCATTTTTTATCAATCTACTGAAAATGGTTCGATTAACCGCGATGTGTATTCCATTAAACTGAACGGAAGGAATAAAGAGCGATTGACCAAAAGTGAAGGCACGAACAGTGCGGCCTTCAGTGCCGATTTTTCATATTTCATCAATACGTTTTCGAGTGCTACCACACCACCGGAATATACTTTAAATAGCGCATCATCCGGAAATGTTATAAAAAGCATCAAGGATAATGACGAGCTTTCGCAAAAGCTATCCGATTATAAAACCTCAGAAAAGGAATTCAGTACCATTAGCGTAAACGGCAACGAGCTCAATATGTGGATGATAAAGCCAGCCGATTTTAATGAAAACAAACAGTATCCGCTATTGATGTACCAATATTCTGGACCAGGATCTCAAGAAGTAGTCAACCACTGGAATACGGCGAACGATTATTGGTTTCAGCATTTGGCACAACAAGGTTATATTATTGCTTGTGTGGATGGTAGAGGGACTGGGTTTAAAGGCGCGAAATTTAAAAAAGTGACCCAAAAAGAATTGGGTAAATACGAAGTTGAAGACCAAATAGCGGCAGCCAAACAGCTGGGCGATTTGCCTTATGTCGACAAAACCAGAATAGGCATTTGGGGCTGGAGCTATGGCGGATTTATGAGCAGTAACGCTTTATTTAAAGGTAATGATGTGTTTAAAATGGCCATTGCCGTAGCACCAGTGAGCAGCTGGCGCTTTTATGACACTATTTATACCGAACGTTATATGACCACGCCACAGGAGAACCCCACGGGATATGACGAAAACTCACCCATAAACCATGTGGATAAACTTAAGGGCGACTTCCTTTTGGTACATGGTTCGGGAGATGATAACGTGCATTTACAGAATACCATGCGATTGGCCGAAGCCTTGATTCAGGCCGATAAACAATTTGATTGGGCCGTATACCCCGATAAAAACCATGGTATTTATGGTGGCAATACCAGACTTCATTTGTATAAAAAAATGACCCATTTTATCCATGAAACATTAGGGGATAAAATTAACAAGGAAGAGGAGAAAGAACTGGAGAAAGTAAAGATTAAAGGATAAAAAAAGATAAATTTATGGCAAATACTACTACGATTAAACAGAAAGAATTATTTGGGCACCCAGTGGGGTTGTATGTTTTGTTTTTTACCGAAATGTGGGAACGTTTTTCATACTATGGCATGCGAGCAATATTGGTGCTTTATTTGGTTGCCCAAGCCCAAGGTGAAAACCCAGGGTTGGGGTGGTCCAACGGTGAAGCACTTGCGCTTTATGGTTGGTATACCATGCTGGTTTATGTGGCTTCTATTCCCGGTGGCTGGATAGCCGATAAGTTTTTCGGGCAGAAAAAATCGGTGCTTTATGGTGGAATTCTTTTGGTGGCTGGGCACAGTATTTTGGCCATAGAGGAAATGTGGGCATTTTATTCGGGCTTAGGCTTAATAATCGCAGGTGTGGGTATGCTAAAGCCGAATATTTCAACGATGGTAGGTGGTTTGTACAAACAAGGAGATATAAGAAGGGATAAGGGCTTCACTATTTTCTACATAGGCATCAATGTTGGTGCGTTTTTGTCAAGTTTAATTGTGGGTTACGTTGGTGAAGTGCATGGGTGGCACTACGGTTTTGGTCTGGCTGGAATAGGAATGGCTTTAGGTTTAATCCAATACGTAATTGGTCAGAAACATTTAAAGTATGTCGGTAACTTTACAGGAAGTTCAGAGGACGAAGAAGAAAAAGCTGCAATGAAAAGGCCGTTAACCAAAATAGAAAAAGACCGTGTTGTCGTGTTGTTTATCTCATTTTTGTTGGTAATCGTTTTCTGGGGGTCTTTTGAACAAGCCGGAGGGTTGATGAATATTTATGCCATGGAAAACACCAATAGAATGCTGTTGGGCTGGGAAGTTCCTGCATCGTGGTTTCAATCTTTAAATGCCATGTTCATTATCTTTTTGGGTACTTCTGTTGCAGCATACTGGGCCAAGCGTAAATTAAAAGGAAAACTTTCCACTTCATTGTTTAAAATGATTATAGGATTAATCATCATGGGAACGGGATTCTTTTTTATGTCGGCAGCTTCAGCGCAATTTGAGAGCTCGGGTTCGTCCGCTATGTATTGGTTGGTTTTGGCTTATTTATTTCATACCGTTGGCGAACTGTGTATCTCGCCAGTGGCATTGTCGTACATTACCAAATTAGCGCCTTTAAAGTACGCATCACTAATGATGGGGGTTTATTTTGCAATGACAGGCTTCGGAAATAAATTAGCCGGTTTGCTTGGTGAGGCTTCAGAAAGCCTCGGGGAGTTTACCATTTTTACGGGGATAGCTGTTTTTTGTGTTGTTTTTGGATTCCTAGTTATGATTTTTAGAAAAAAATTAGAAACGTTAACCCATGGAGCGGAAGACAATGAAAGAGAGATGTTGGAGCAGGAAAATTACGAACTAGCCGACCCAGAGATAAACTAACTCAATCTACTATGACCGTTAATACCGATATTGAAAACCTGTTTAAAGACAAGGTTATTGGACATCCTGCAGGTTTATTTGTCCTATTTTTTACCGAAATGTGGGAGCGCTTTTCTTTCTATGGAATGCGTGTGCTTTTAGTGAATTTTTTAACATTTACAGTTGTAGGAGCCAATCCGGGGTGGGGTTGGTCGGCTGAAAATGCCGGAGCCCTTTTTGGAACTTATGCCATGCTGTTATACATCACCCCAATTGTTGGAGGAATTATTGCCGATAAGCTAACGGGCTACCGAATGGCGGTGGTAATAGGTGCTTTAATTATGACCTTAGGCCACGCCTCAATGGCTCTAGAAACAGAGGTGTCATTGTATATCGGTCTTGGTTTATTGGTAATTGGTACAGGATTTTTTAAGCCTAATATTACATCTATCATTTCAGAGATGTATAAAAACAATCCCGAAAAGAAAGATGGTGCTTACACCATTTTTTACATGGGGGTTAATGCTGGTGCATTTTTCGGGATGATGCTTTGCGGTTACTTGGCGGAAAAAATTGGTTGGGCTTACGGTTTCGGTCTTGCCGGGGTTTTCATGTTGTTGGGCACTCTCCAATTCTGGTTTGGAGGAAAGTTGTTTGGTGCAATAGGAGACAAGCCATCCAAAGTACACTTGGTAGAAGATGTGCAAGATGCCAATAATGCCATTTCTAAAATAAAAGATGAAAATGATACGCAGAGAACAAACCCGTTTACCTTACTAGATAAGGTTTTAATCGTTATCTGTTCGGTAATTGGTTTGGGCTATGCCATAAACGACCCGATGTCTAAAATTGCTGGAATAGATATTTTTTCTGCTTTACAGACTTCAAATTTAGAAGGGCAATATGTGGCAGTATTGTTTGCTTTGGCTGTATTTCTTTTTCTTGTAATAGGAAGGATTTTGCGTTATACTGCGGTTGTAAGAGACAGGATGGTAGCTTTTATCATTTTTGCGTTTTTCACCGTATTCTTTTGGTTGTCTTTCGAGCAAGGGGCATCGTCTTTGGTGCTGTTTGCCCGTGATAATGTAAATAGGGTTTTGGAAGGCGACTCAGCATTGGCTTTCAATATAGTGAACGCCTTGCTTACGATAATCCCCTTGCTTATCATCACCTACGTGCTTTTTGTGCTTTGGAAAAAAACATTCAGTAAAATACCATTTTCAAACATCGTATTGGTATTGTGCTTTTTAGGTATGTGGGGACTGGTTGTATGGATGTTGGCACGCGAATTTACAGCCGATGTTTCTGAAATCACCGTGTCTTGGTTTAGTATATTAAATTCGTTTTTCATTATTGTTTTTGCTTCGTTCTTTTCCAAATGGTGGGAGAGTAAATACAATCCTTCGGCAGCAACCAAGTATGCACTTGGTTTAATTATCATGGCCATTGGTTTTGGCTTGTTGGCTTGGGGGAGCCATGGTATTTCAGGAGGTATGAAAGTAAGTATGATTTGGTTAATATTAGCCTATCTGTTCCATACTTTGGGCGAATTGTGCTTGTCACCAGTTGGCTTGTCGTATGTGAGTAAATTGGTGCCTGCTAGAATGATAGCGTTTATGTTTGGTATGTGGTATTTGGCAATTGCCATCGGAAATAAATTGGCTGCCGTTGTTGGCGGACAAATTGAAAACATCACCAAAGAATACAGTCTATCAACGTTTTTCTTAATCTTTACTATTGTACCTGCATTAGCGGGATTGGTTGTTTTCATTCTGAATCCATTGCTTAAAAAACTCATGCACGGCGTCCGTTAAACGAAAAAATAAGTTAAAAATAAATCAAAATGCTCCTGCTTGGAGCATTTTTTGTAAGTTCGGAACAACTTTTGCAACAAATGGAACTATGAAAAAGATATTACTTTTAATTGTGGCTATGGGCTTTGTAGGTTTGAACGCCACAGCGCAAAAAATAAACTGGGTGAGTTTTGACGAGGCTTTAGCGCTCCAAAAGAAAAATCCAAAAAAAATTATGGTCGATATGTACACCAATTGGTGCGGGCCTTGTAAAATGTTGGACAAAAACACCTTTCAAAATAAAGAGGTGGCCGATTATGTAAACGAGCACTATTATGCCGTAAAATTCAATGCCGAAGGTAACGCCGTGGTGAATTACAAAGACAAATCGTTTACCAACCCCAATTACGACCCAGCAAAGGCCAATAGAAGAAATTCGGCCCACGAATTGGCACGATATTTTCAAATCAGTGCCTATCCCACCATCGTGTTTTTAGATGAAAATGCCGATGTTATTGCGCCCATTCGTGGATACCAAACGCCACCAAAATTGGAGCTTTATTTAAAAATGTTTAAGAAAGACGACCATAAAAACATTAAATCGCAAGAGGATTTTAATGCCTACTACACGGCTTTTAAACCTGAATTTAAAGGTTAATAAAATCAATACTTAATTGTAAAAGCTCCGTTTTTGCCCGTAAAGTGAAAAGGGAGCTTTCTTTTTTTACAGATCTGTTCCCAGTGCTTGATATAGCTTTTGTAGTTGCTGCCGTCAGCAATAATTTGTTTCGGTTTTATAGAATCAATCAAACGATTTAGGTTGATTTTGGGCGATTGTCGCAGCAAAACATAATCGGGCTTAAAGCCCTTCACATTGTAAACTCCCAAGCTGTCTACCACCAAAAGGATTTTTCCGTTCAAAGTATAAACTGGTCGAAGCGAATCTGTTTCAATGGTCTTTATAAAATTCCCGACCGAGTAATCAGCAATACTGTTGATTTTCAATCCAGAAATACTATCTAAATCTTCCGCTACAAAAATTTTATTGGTAGTGGTATTCCCCAAAAGACTATGTCTGCTTTTATGAAAAACCACCAATTCGTTTGTGGGTTTGTTGAATTCCGTATAAATAAAGGCAGCCTGAATGCAAAGTATACCGATTAAAACGAATTTTAGGTTGGCAACATGCCTTCTGAAAAAGAACTTGAAAGCAGCCATAATTAAAACGTAAAAGGCCAAAACATGCCAAATGCCAAATGGAATATTCTGGAATAAAAAAGATTCCTGCTGTGCTACCCAATCTACAACGGTGTTCATCAAACTGATAATCCATCCGAAAAAATCAGCAAAAAATGGCGGGAGTATATTCAGTACGGCCAATAAAATAAGAATTATCCCCAAGCCAAGAAGAATTCCTAGCCCTGGAACAATAATTAAGTTGGAAACAAAAAACAACCCCGGAAATTGGTGAAAATAGTAAAGGCTTAACGGCAGGATGCCAAATTGCGCCGAAATGGTTATGGTTAAAGTATGCCATAGCTTATCGGTTAACCAATATTTGGGTTGCCAAAGTTTGTATAGATGCGGGTCGATGGAAACGATGGCAAAAACCGCCAAATAGCTTAATTGAAAGCCCACATCGAAAATAAAGAGGGGCTTAAAAAGCAAAATCACGAACATGGAAATCGCCAAGGTATTGTAGGTATTCGTGGGACGTTTCAAGTTTATGGCAATGGCCAAAATACTGAACATGGTTACGGCACGCGTCACTGAGGCCGACAATCCGGCAATCAAGGCGAAACTCCACAGTAGTGCGACGAGCAGGACAGTTTTAATCAATTTGCCGTGTTTTAATTGCTCTAAAGGTTTTAAGACGAAGTTGAAAATCAATAAAATAATACCAACGTGCAATCCGGAAACGGCCAAAATATGGATTACGCCGGCATTGGCATAGCTGTTGTAAACGGCTTCACTGATGTCTTGTCGTTGTCCAAGCAAAAGGGCGTTAATGATAGCGAGTTCATCTGGATTGAATTCGAACGGTTTTAATTTTTTATTGATGTGGCTTCGAATAGCATCAGCGTAGCCCAATAGCGTAGTTGTATTTGAATTAACTTCAAAAAGTTCATTCTCATTAAGAGTTAATTGGTGATAAATGTATTTTTTTTCGAGGTAGTTTTTGTAGTTGAATTGATGCGGGTTTAGAGGTTTATAAACATCTTGAAACACAGTCTTGGTTATAAAAACGGCATCGATTTTTAAAGTTAAGGCGAGTGAATCCTTTGGAATGCTTAACAAGCATTTTCCGGATGTGTTTTGGCCCTCTATCTTTAAAATGTCAACAACATATTTCTGGTAATAGCGGTTGGGTTTCAAAACTTCCCGAATCCTAAAGGTGGCGGTGTTTAAATGGCTGTTTTCCGTAGAAATATAATGCGAGTAATGGTTGCTGAAATGTTTTTGGTTATGCAGGCTGGTGGTTAATACCCCTATGGAAGTCATGCTTAAAAATGCCGCAATTCCAAACCAAACGGTTTTTCTAAATTGTTTTTTGGCGATAAAAAAAGAGATTGCTAAAACGCCAAGTAAAACAGAGGTTAAGACTATGGAATTGAAAACGGAAATCTCAAAATAATAGCCAATAACAATCCCCAAAATGAGGCAGGCGGTCAGTTTTATTATAGTGAAATTGAGGAGTTTCATTACTCCTAAGATAAAAAATATCCGCTACAAAATGCGCCGTGCTTCATGAAAAGCATTCAGCCAATAGCTTTCATTTAGTCGAGAGATAATCACGCCTCTGCTGCTCGTGGAGTGGATAAACTCAATATCGTTGTTTTGAATGGCCACAATTAGACCTACATGATTAATAGAATTTCGACGGTTCCCGGTTTTAAAAAAGAGCAAGTCGCCGTGGTGCACATCCTTTAAGGCTACTTTTTCGCCACGTTTGGCCATGTCTTTTGATGAGCGGGGCAAAATAATATCGTAGCTTTTAAACGATTCATAAACCAGACCCGAGCAATCCATGCCTGCTTCAGTGGTGCCGCCCCATTTGTAACTTACGCCTTCAAATTGCATGGCGTAATTGATAATGTGGTCGGCGCTAGAGTAGCTTACTTCGGGCGTGGTAGGTTCAACCGCGTTGAGGTTTTCAGTATTGAAAACAGTGGGTTCGTCGGTATTCTTTTTAGTGATTATTTCTGTGTTTCCAACGCTGCTGCTTGTGGTTCTTTTTAAAGATTTGCAACTGCTGAAACTAATGGTTAAAACAAGTATTAAAGCGATTCGGGACACTAAACATCAAGGTTTTAAAGATTCGTAAATTAATTTTGCTGTTTTTTCACTGGCGCCGCGACCACCCAGTTTTTTTTCCAGTTCGTAGTAATCCAAAAAGATTTTCTTTCGGTTCTCGGTATCTAAAATTTTATCCAATTCGGTTTTTAATCGTTTTTCGTTGAAATGGTTTTGGATCAGTTCGGTTACCACTTCGCGGTCCATTACCAAATTCACTAACGAAATAAACTTAAGGGTTATTATGCGCTTAGCGATTTGATAAGAAATAGCACTGCCTTTATAGCATACCACTTGGGGAACTTTAAACAGAGCCGTTTCTAAAGTGGCCGTGCCGGAGGTAACTAATGCCGCTGTTGAAATACTGAGCAAATCGTAAGTTTTATTATCGATGAATTTAACATCGGTAGATTTTATAAACGTTTTATAAAAACTGAACTCTTGGCTGGGCGCTCCCGCAATGACAAATTGGTAATCGGGATATTGATCCACCAAACTGAGCATAACCGATAGCATTTTTGTGATTTCCTGTTTTCGGCTACCGGGCAACAGTGCAATAATGGGTTTGTTGCCCAATTGGTGCTGTTCCCTAAATTTGAATTCGCCTACTTGCTCACGGTTAGCAATGGCATCAATTAATGGATGCCCCACAAAGGAAACGTCGTAATCATATTTCTTATAAAAAGGCTCCACAAACGGCAAGATAACGTACATGGCATCGATATCGCGTTTTATGGCCTTTACTCGGCTGGCACGCGAGGCCCAAACTTGTGGCGAAATGTAGTAATTCGTTCTAAAACCAGCTGCCTTCGCCCATTTGGCAATACGTAAGTTGAATCCGGAATTGTCAATAAAAACAATCACATCAGGATTGAAAGTTTCAATATCGCTTTTGCAAAAAGAAATATCTTTAAATATTTTGTTGAGGTTGGTAATCACTTCAACAAAACCCATAAAAGCCCGTTCTTTGTAGTGTTTCACTAAAGTACCGCCGGCCTCGGCCATTAAATCGCCACCCCAAAACCTAATATCGGCTTTGGTATCTAGCTTCAGCAGGGCTTTCATAAGGTTGGAGCCGTGTAAATCGCCCGATGCTTCTCCTGCTATAATGTAGTATTTCATATGGCCTGGCGTTATTTTTTGTTTACTGAAACAATTTAAAGACAAACGTAAAAACCGCAATAAATACAGTGATAAGCAATACCCCTCTAGCGCGATAATCTTGTCGTTTTTTTATAAAAATAAAAAAGGCGATGAGGTTTAAAACCGCGCCTAAACTAATCAGTTTTCCTAAAAAGCCTTCTGCGGCAGCAGCTTTGATTACAGTAGTGAAATCGTCGCCCTTTCCTAAAAATGTTGCTGTTAAAAATAGGCCGATGGCGTTGGCAATCAGCCCTACAAACATGCCTATAAAAATATCTTTCTTCATTAAGTTATTATTTTAATCTGAATAATGTTTAAGGCTGTATACATCACTTCGAGTAAAATTCTATAAGAATTTTGTGCTTCGGCTTTGTTCAGCAGAACTATCGAGAAGCATATTTTGGCTATAAATTTTCTTGTTTTCGATACAAATTTCACTCATTTTAATCGTGAAATCGACTCAAACTAACGAAAATTTCTTATCCATTATTTTATTTTAATTCCCATGAATTCAGCTCTTTGATAAAATGATGCGCCGTTAAATCGAACTGTGATGGCACTACCGAAATATAGCCGTTTTCCAATGCCCATTCGTCTGTGTCCTCGCCACCATCTAAATTGACAAACTTTCCAGTGAGCCAATAGTAATCTTTGCCCTGCGGCGTTTTTCGCTTGTCGAATTCTTCCACCCAATTGGCTTTGGCCTGTCTACAAATTTTAATGCCTTTTATGTTTTCTTTTGAAACATTCGGAATATTCACATTAAGCACCACGCCATTAGGCAAACCGTGTTTTAAAACCTGCTGGGCAATGGTTTTTACGTACGGTTTTGAAGCTTCAAAATTGGCATTCCAACCATAATCGAGCAACGAAAAACCAATAGCGGGAATGCCTTCAATACCGGCTTCAATAGCGGCACTCATAGTCCCCGAATAAATAACATTAATGGACGAATTGGAGCCGTGGTTAATGCCCGAAACACAAAGATCTGGCGTTCGGCCCAAAATTTCCCTAATGGCTATTTTTACACAATCGGCGGGCGTGCCAGAGCAGCTGTACTCTTTTTGTGGGCCATCGTCCAAATGGATTTCCTCGGCAAAAAGTGTGGAATTTAAAGTTATGGCATGGCCCATGCCACTTTGGGCACTGTCTGGAGCTACCACTACCACATCGCCAATGGTGTTCATTACGCTAATGAGTGTTCGTACCCCCGGCGCACTAATGCCGTCATCGTTTGTTACTAAAATAAGCGGTTTTTTTGTCATGAATTATTTTCAATAAATCATCGCTAAAATACATAATTTACTCAGTAAATATTCAATTTCCTGCCTTTAACAAAAAATTAGCGGGCATAACCCATATTGGCACAGTTTTTTCTTTATTTTAGTGAAAAAATATGTCGTGCTTATTAGAAGCAATAAAAAATGATTAGATGAGAAATATTATGAAAAGGAATTATAAAGTATTGTTGCTCTTGCTCTTATTGGCTTTCGCCTCTTGCAGTTTTACTACCAAAAAGTTTAGCAATCCGGATAAAGACAAGTTGTTGGTTCAAATTATCACCTTTGTTTTAGAACAGGGGCATTTCGATCCTTTGGAGTTTGATGATGCGTTTTCCGAGGAGCTGTTCAAAGATTATATAGAAGTGGTTGATCCGGTAAAACGGTATTTTTATGAATCGGATTATAAGGATTTCGAAAAATTTAAGCTGAATATTGACGACCAGTTGAAGGCTACGGATATCACTTTTTTCAATGTGGTACACGAGCGTTTGATAAAACGCATTGCCGAAGCCAAGGAAATTTATAGGGAAGTACTGTCGCAACCTTTTGACTATACCATTGACGAGGAATTCGATACCGATTACGATAAAAGCACTTTTGTTAAAAACAGAAAGGAAATGAAAGATCGTTGGAGGAAGCAACTTAAATTTTCTACGCTTTCTAACTACGACGATTTGATGAAGCAGGAAAAACAGGCAAAGGAAAAGGACCCAAGCTATGTTATGAAAACCGAAGCCGAAATTGAAAAAGAGGCCAGGGAAGCGACCTTAAATTCCATAGACATTTATTTCAACGACAGTTTGGACGATTTGAAACGCGAAGATTGGTTTGCCATTTATGTAAATACCATTGTGGAAGAGTTCGATCCGCACACCTACTATTTGGCTCCTAGAAACAAAGAGGATTTCGATCAACGTATGTCTGGAAAACTGGAGGGTATTGGAGCCAGATTGCAAAAACGAATGGATTACATTAAAGTTGTGGAATTGATTTCCGGCGGGCCAGCTTGGCGAAGCAAGCAACTCGATGTGGAAGATGTGATTCTAAAAGTAAAGCAGGAAGACGAAGAGTTTCCGGTAAGTATTGTGGGGATGCGTATTAGCGACGCCATTAAATACATAAAAGGGCCTAAAGGCACTAAGGTGACGCTTACTATTAAAAAAGTGGATGGCACGATAAAAGATATCACTATTACTCGCGACGTGGTAGAACTGGTGGAAACTTATGCCAAATCCTCAATCGTTGAAAAAGAAGGACAAAAGTTTGGGGTCATCAATTTACCAGCTTTTTACGTCGATTTTAAAGACTACAAAAATGTCAACGCAGCAAAAGACGTTAAGGAAGAAATAGAGCGATTAAAAGCCGAAGGCATGGAAGGCTTGGTGCTGGATTTAAGAAATAACGGTGGTGGTTCGCTGCCAACGGTGGTCGATATGGCTGGATTGTTTATCGAGGACGGCCCTATTGTACAGGTGCGTTCAACAGGTAAGGCCAAGGAGGTTCTGGAAGATCGCGATAAGTCTATAACTTGGGATGGGCCATTGGTTATTTTAGTGAACGAAATATCGGCGTCAGCTTCCGAAATTATGGCTGCCGCAATGCAGGATTATAAGCGTGCTATCATTATTGGCAGCAAGCAAACCTATGGTAAAGGCACCGTTCAAAATGTGATTAATTTGAACAATATGCTACGAAACAATACCAGTGGCGATTTAGGGGCTTTGGCATTGACTACCCAAAAATATTACAGAATTAACGGTGGGTCGGTACAGTTGGAAGGTGTAAAAAGTGATGTGAAAGTGCCCGGGCGTTTCAGTTTTATTGAAGTGGGAGAGAAGGATAAGGACAACCCACTGCCTTACGATGAAATTGATGCGGCTACATACAAGCCATGGGAAAATTATTTCGATTACGATGCCACGGTTGAAAAGAGCAAATTGCGTATGGAAAACAATGCCCAGTTAAAGCTGATCGAGGAAAATGCCAAATGGGTAAAAAGTAAAATTGACGAAACGGTATATTCTTTAAATTACAAAACTTACAGAGCGCAGATTGAAGCCAACGAAGCAGAAGCAAAAAAGTTTGATGCTATTTCAAACTATCAAAACCATTTAAATTTTGATTCCACTAGCTTTGAAAAACAACTGTTTACGCAAGATACTACCGATTTAAAGGAAAAACGTGAACGCTGGCATGAAAGTCTTAGTCAAGACGTTTATATCGAGGAGGCTTTAAACGTGCTTGAAGATTTAAAAATGTCGTACCCTCTTAAAAATATGGCGGCCACAAAAGCCAACGTAAAAAATTAAATAGGCTCTAAAGCCCGATAATTTATGGGTCAATCCAATTCGTTGAAACACTTAGCGCTCCAAAAGTTTAAAAAGAACTTTTGGGGCGTTTTTAGTTTCTTTTTTATCATTTTAGTGGGGTTTGTTTCGGTATTTGCTTATGTATTTGCGCCAGACGATTCGCAGTACGCCAACCAAATGCACCTATCCATCCATTCCCAAAAACCAGGGTTTGCGGTAACCATGTTGACCATTCCATCAAAGTTGGAAGGCGAGCAGTCGTGGTTCGATAAACTGTTCTTTGGAAAGAAAAATGTCTCTAACGAAATCCCTATTTCAGATTATCGAATTGAAAACGAAACATTAATCTATACCGAATATGCCGCCGATGGCTTGGAAGGGGCAGAAAAAACCATTGAATTATCCGCTTTTCCAAATCGGGATGCTGAGGCTTTTATAGCCGAAAAAACCTTTCTGTTCGGTACAGATAAGTACGGTCGCGATTTGTTGAGTCGGGTTTTGGTGGGGGCCAGAATATCGTTTTTTATTGGGTTTGTGGCGGTGTTCATTTCGTTGGTTATTGGTATTTTGATGGGCAGTTTGGCTGGCTATTTCGGCGGAAAAGTAGATGCCGTTATCATGTGGATAATCAACGTCACTTGGTCCATCCCGACTTTGCTTTTGGTCATTGCCATTACTTTGGCTTTGGGCAAAGGCTTTTGGCAGGTATTTATTGCCGTGGGTTTGACCATGTGGGTAGAGGTGGCACGTGTGGTACGCGGACAAATAATCAGTACCAAGGAAATGCAATATGTCACCGCAGCCCGAGCTTTGGGCTACACCGATTTTCGCATCATCACCAAACATATTTTGCCCAATATCATGGCGCCGGTAATCGTGATTTCGGCAGCCAATTTCGCAGCCGCCATTTTAATTGAAAGCGGACTCAGCTTTCTGGGTATTGGCGCACAACCGCCCATGGCCAGTTGGGGCGCGATGATTAAAGACCACTACAACTATATTATTTTAGGAAAACCCTATTTGGCAATCATCCCCGGGCTGTGCATTATGAGTTTGGTAATGGCTTTTATGCTCATTGGTAATGCACTTCGCGATGCTTTGGATGTGAAGGGGTGATTCGTTTTGCCCAATTAATTTATTCGGTATTTTGTTTTATTCTTTTCTCCGATTTTTTCAAACAGATGGATTTCTGTGCCTTTTTTTAAATCCCTGCTGGCCGTAGCTGATGAAATGTCTTTAAAAACATCCATGTAATCCTTTCTTGTAAATTCAGTTTTGTTCAATGAAACAAAATATTCCAGCCTATCTTTTTCGTTCCAGGTTCTGTTGTTAAATTTTAGAAGTTCGCCTATCGATAAGTCTATAACGTTTAGCATGTATTCTATAAATACCGTTGATTCTCCCGATTTATCACTTTTAGCCAATGCGTTGTAGTATTGCTCTTGGTTGTTGCTTATTAACGTTTCAAAGGGCAAAAACTCAAAAATGGGATATTTTTCCATTAAAATTAGAGTTTGCCATAATCTTCCCATTCTGCCATTTCCATCCAAAAACGGATGGATAAACTCCATTTCGTAATGAAAAACACAGCTTTTTATCAGTTCAATGTCGTCCGAAGTTTTCAAGTATTCAAATAGGTTTTTCATCAAATACGGGACGTTCGCGTGTGGAGGTGCCAAATGCTCCACTTTCGAGGCTTTTACTATACCAACACTTTGGGTTCTGTATTTTCCGGCATTTTCAACCAATCCTTCCATTAACTGTTGGTGGGCTTGCAAAAAGGATTTTTCACTTGATGGGTCGTATCGTTCCAAATGCTCATAAATTTTTATGGCATTCAAAACTTCAATAACATCTTTTTTGGGGCCGATAACCCTTTTATTTTCCAAAAGCGCTGTAATCTGCTCTTCTGTTAGCGTATTTCCTTCTATTTTTAAAGAAGAATGAATGGTTTTTACTCTGTTCTGTTTTCTTAATTTTGGTGAAGGCCGGTTTAAAAAGTTGGCGTTTACTTCTCCAATTTTTTCCGAAATAGAAGTTACTAATTTTAAAATGCTAGATGTTATTTCGTAAGGCGGCTTCATCTTTGATACTATCATTTGATAGTATCAAAGATACAATCATTTTTTGGGAAATTATAGGGGTGTGCAAAGGTTACCGTTGTTATGTGCTGGCTTTTTTACTGTTTTCATAAATGTTCCAAGTATTCAAATCAGAATCTGGATAAATGAAATCTCTCGTAATACCGTCTTTCTTGAGTTTTTCTAAAATGTATGGAACTAACTTTTTATTGATATTATAGCAGCCACTAAATCTATAATCTTCTGGGTCATTTTCCAATCGAGATTCATTGTACTGTTCGTTCCCTTTCATCTCTAGTGGTTTTGATGGGTCAGCATTCCAAGTGAACACTCCTTTTTGATTTTTTATATTGTTACTATTCGTAAGTGAAAATATCAGTTGAGAATCAGATTCATTATCGCTAAAGTAAGTAACTGGAATATTAATAAGGTTTTCAATTTTAGTCATATGGCTGATTAGTCCAGAACCTTTAATTCTTTTTTCATCAAAGAAACTTCGTTCTTCAAAATGTTCTTTCATTTTTTTTAATTCATCTTTATCCTCAGCAATTTTTTCCATAAACGCTAATTTCAATTCATCTCCAACACTTTTTAAACTATCACTGATAATCTTACGCATTCCTCCTTGTCCAAAATCGTTTTCTTGAATAGAGTAAACACTAAAATAATTATCAATTTCTTTCATTCCAGGATTTGGTTCGATACCATCTGTTCCAAAAAACAATGCGTTTTGAAAACTATAAGTCCAATCTAAAAGTGGTGTTGGTGTTCCGTGATGCTGTAAGAAACCTAGAACGGCAATATCATTAATTACATCAATATGGTTCTCTTCTAAAATTTCCTCAATTACTTTAGTATGTTCCGATTTTCCACTAGAAATTATTTTTTGTAAAAACTCTAAATATCCTGTTCCACTTTCATTTAATTTGTCCCAAATCCAAAATCTTTGCAGAGTACTATATAAACGCCACCTTGCTTCTCTTTGACCTCTGAAAAGCATATCAGTTTTGTTTTTTAATTCTTCATAAACTTTATCGAAGTGAGCTTCTGTATCTATTTGTTCTTGGTCGAAAAGATAACTTTTTTGCAAGAAAGAATCATAATCAGAGATATGCTCATTGGAAAAATATTGCGGTGTCATATGACTCCCAAGAATTGATAGCATAAAGGCATTTAATCTAGGTGTCACAGTACTTAAATCATTTCGATTGTAGTTTATCAAATCATTAAGTAATTCGACATCTCGGATTGCTTCTAATCCTCCACTTCTTAGAAACTCATTAGTGAATTGTTCTTTTAAATCAAGATTTGAAATTTTCCTCATAGTTTTTCTTCAGCTTGCACATAACGTGTTTGTGTAAGCGTCAGTAAAGGGAAAATACGCGAGTATTTTCTGCTGACGCCACCAAGACAGCAAAAACACGAGAATTTTCGGTAGAAAATTCCACCGTTATTGCGCTTACACGTTGTGCCTGTTGCACAAGACTCAAATATAGTTTAAAATTTTCAGATTTGCCTGAAAGTTCTTATTTTTAGGGATGCAAGGCAAAAAGAACTACCAGGAGAAACTGTTCAGCAGTTTCCAGT
>JAUIKY010000084.1 GCA_030430535.1 Bacteroidia bacterium | reverse complement strand
TTTATCGTGGTTACCGCATGGTAAACTGGGACCCTGAGGCTAAAACAACCCTTTCGGATGAAGAGGTGATTTACGAAGAAAAACAGGGTAGTCTTTACTATTTAAAGTACAAAATTGAAGGTAGTGACGATACTTTAACCATCGCCACTACACGACCTGAAACCATTTTTGGAGATACGGCTATTTGTATCAATCCGAACGATGAACGTTTTACACACTTAAAAGGTAAAAAAGCCATTGTTCCCATTTGCGGAAGAGTGATACCAATTATTGAAGATGACTATGTAGATGTGGAATTCGGTACCGGATGTTTAAAGGTAACCCCGGCGCATGACGAAAATGACAAGGTTTTAGGCGATAGGCACCAATTGGAAGTGGTCGATATTTTTAACGATGATGCTTCGTTAAATAGCAACGGACTGCATTACGAGGGTAAAGACCGGTTTGTGGTGCGAAAGGAAATCGTGGCCGAGTTGGAAGCCAACGGACAGTTGGTAAAAACCGAAACGCATGTTAATAAAGTTGGGACTTCTGAAAGAACCAAAGCTGTAATCGAACCACGATTAAGCGACCAATGGTTTCTTAAAATGGAGGAGCTAGTAAAACCAGCCATTGATGCGGTGTTGAAAACCGAAGATATAAAGTTGTTCCCTAAAAAGTTTGAGAATACATACAAACACTGGATGGAAAATATCCGCGATTGGAATATTTCACGTCAATTGATGTGGGGTCAACAAATTCCAGCCTATTATTACGGTGATGGTAAAGAAGATTTTGTGGTGGCCGAAAACATTGATGATGCTGTTGTGCTCGCTAATGAAAAGTTGGCCTCGGACACTGAGCGTAGTCGAAGTGTAACGAAAGAAGATTTAATCCAAGACCCCGATGCGTTGGACACATGGTTCTCGTCATGGTTGTGGCCCATGAGCGTTTTTGATGGCATTAACCATCCCGAAAACGACGATATAAAATACTATTACCCCACCAATGATTTGGTTACCGGTCCGGATATTTTATTCTTCTGGGTGGCCCGAATGATTATTGCTGGGTACGAATATAAAGGCGAAAAGCCGTTTACCAATGTGTATTTAACCGGTTTGGTGCGTGATAAGCAACGCCGAAAAATGAGTAAATCCTTAGGGAACTCGCCCGATGCTTTAAAATTGATTGAAGAATACGGTGCCGATGGGGTGCGCGTGGGCTTATTGTTGAGTAGTGCCGCAGGCAACGATTTATTGTTCGATGAGGCTCTGTGCCAACAAGGAAAAGGTTTTGCCAATAAAATTTGGAATGCCTTTAGACTGATTCAAGGTTGGGAAGTTGACGAAAATATTCCACAACCCGAAACTGCTAAAGTAGGTTTGGAGTGGTACGAAGCCAAGTTCCAAAAGGCTTTGGCCGAAATTGAAGACCACTTTAGCAAATACCGTTTAAGCGATGCCTTGATGACCACTTACAAATTGATTATGGACGATTTTTCGTCGTGGTTGTTGGAAATCATTAAGCCTGCTTACCAAAAGCCCATCGATGCCCAAACCTATAAAGCGGTTATCGAAGCTTTTGAAAACAACCTGAAAATATTACACCCTTTTATGCCATTCCTTACCGAAGAAATATGGCAGTATATTGCAGAAAGAACGCCCGAGGAAGCCTTGATAGTAGCCCAGTGGCCAGAAAGGAAAACCATCAACCAAACGTTGATAGCGGAATTCGATTTTGCTTCGGAAGTAATTTCAGGCATTAGAAACATCAGAAAACAAAAAAACATCGCCTTTAAGGAAGCGATTGGCTTTTCGGTAATCAATAACGAAAACACCAACAAAACTTTTGATGGGGTTATTACTAAATTAGGCAATCTGGAAGCGGTTGATTATGTTAATGAAGCCATTGAAGGCGCTTTGACTTTTAGGGTGAAATCCAACGAATATTTTATCCCAATGGCAGGTGCAATCGACGTGGAAGCTGAAATTAAAAAGCTTACCGAAGAACTCAATTACACCGAGGGCTTTTTAAAATCGGTGCAAAAGAAACTCTCAAACGAGCGTTTTGTCGCCGGAGCCCCCGAGCAAGTGGTAAACGCCGAAAAGAAAAAAGAAGCCGATGCCTTAGCCAAAATTGAAACCCTAAAGGCTAGTTTGGCTAGTTTGGGGTAGATATAAAAAAGACACTTATAGAAAAGCGCTCGTTTATAACGAGTGCTTTTTTTTTATATTCAATAGCACTTGTTGAAGACGAGCATTAGTTTGGATCATACAGTTTTAGGTTGGGTTGTTAATGTTCTTCTAACCTCAAAATATCAAAAACTTTTTTTCCGTTATTTGATAGTTTATACCTAATGTCAACTTGGTCAGATTGCAGAACTTCTACTAGTCCAATTTTAAAAAAATATTTAATATGTTCAGGCTCGTTGTTTTTAGGAGTCCAAGGACTGTTTTTCTCTATCTGTAAAGCAAATTCAGTAAATTTATCAGTGTACTTTCTATCTTTTAACCTTTGGATATAGGTGTCAATATTGCCATTTGAATTATTTTCTTTTTCTGATGTAGTTTCATTTTGGCTTTCTACATTATTAAGTAATAATTCATCAATGCGGCTTTCCAATCTATCTATTTCATTCAAAAGTTTTACTCTATTCTCTCGCTCACTTTCTAGTTTGTTTTCGATTAGGTTTTTTTCTTGTTTCAATCTATCATAATCATCTTTTAAGACTATTGTTTTATTATCAGTGATTTTATATATCCATGGTGTTATTTGTTTTTCTGATAGATTAATTATTAATCTTGATGCGTTTAATAAAATATAAGTTAAAATCAGAACCGCAAACGACCATAAAATGTTTGTTAAAAGGTTTAAAATAAAATTATTTTCAGAATAATAAGTTTTGATAAAATTAACCTTAAAGTCTAAATTATGTTCTTTATCAAAATTGAACAAAGCATAAATAAGTAGCCAATTTCTAATAACCCAAACAATGAGATAGGTTCCTAAAAAGGGATTGCGAGTTTTTTCTTTAAAATTTTCTTTAAAAGAAATTAGGAAATCTTTTATCATATGTGTTTGATTACATCTAACTTAAAGAATATATGTCTTTTTAATGACTTTTATCGGTCATAGCTGAATCAAGTTCAGCACATGTAAACGAATATAGCTGAAAATATTTACAAAGTCAAGTTTAAAGGAAGTGTTACTTCCTATACAAAAAGTAATCGTTAACCAATTCGATGTATTTTTTTTTGGCATCTTTTTCAGATAGGTCGCGGGCTTGGAAGAGGGCGTTGGTTTTAAAGGCGTTAATTATGGGCTTTTTGCTTCGTGGGCGTCCATAATCGTTGGTGGCTTTTTTGTAGTAGGCGTAGAGCTTTAAAAGGGTATCGGCAGGAAAGGGCTCCTTGTGGGCGTTCACCTGGTCTACGGCTTCCTGAAAGGCGATATCTAGCTTGCTTTTGCCCATTATTTTGTGGCGATAATGGTTTCTCCTCCTCGAACTTTTTGGTTTAAACTTACGTTAATTTTGGTATTTAGGGGTAAAAATACATCTACGCGCGAACCAAATTTTATAAATCCAGATTCACTGCCCTGTGCCACCTTATCGTTAAAGTTAGCATAGTTTACAATACGTTTGGCCAAAGCGCCCGCAATTTGGCGGTGCAGTACTTTTCCAAAAGTTTGGTTCTCTACTACAACGGTGGTACGTTCGTTTTCTTCGCTGGCCTTAGGGTGCCAGGCTACCAAGTATTTTCCGGGGTGGTATTTGCTGAAAATAACGTTGCCGCCAACAGGGTAACGTGTAACGTGGACGTTTATGGGCGACATAAATATGCTTACCTGTAAGCGTTTTTCCTTAAAGTATTCTTTTTCAAAAACTTCTTCAATTACCACCACTTTACCGTCAACGGGCGACACCACTTGTTTGTCGTTTGGCAATGTTTTTCGTTTCGGGTTTCTAAAAAACTGGAGAATGGCAATTAAAAAGCCAATTAAAACAACCATAACGATTGTGCGCAGCCAACCGGTGCTTATGTAACTATCGGCCAACAAAACTCCGGCAACAACAATAACAAGCGTTACAAATATAATTTTATGGCCTTCTTTATGAAACATAGTGTATAATTCTTAAAAATAAATAAATAAAAGGGGCAGCAAAAATAATGCTGTCCAGCCTATCGAGCAATCCGCCGTGGCCCGGCATAATAACACCACTGTCTTTTACTTTGGCCTGTCGCTTAAACTTCGACTCAATTAAATCGCCCAAAGTGCCAAAAACACTAACAATAATACTTAAACCAAGCCAACTGGTAAAGCTTAATGTGCCTGTAAAGGTAGCAATAAAATAGCTTGCCACACAAGCGAAAAATAAACCGCCTAAAAAGCCTTCAACCGTTTTTTTAGGCGAGATTTTTTCGAAAAGCTTTTGCCTGCCAAAATTTTTTCCCACTAAAAAAGCGAAGGAATCGTTTACCCAAACCAAAATAAAGCAGCCCAATAAAATACTTGCATTATAGGCTTCATAAAAGTTAGCAATTAATATTAAGAAAACAAAGGCGCTCGATAGGTAAAAGGTAGTGAGCAAATAGCGTTTTGAACTGAACAGTGGAATGGTTTTTTCGGAAAACAAATCCTTGATTAAGAACAGCTCTACAAAAATGGAAAGTACCATAAGGATTTGAGTGGCTTCGTTAAGCCCCAATTCAGAATTCCACACCACCTGCCAGAAGCCAAATATGCCGTAAAGCGCAATAAAAATAATATAAGCGATAGTTTTTTTTAACTGAATGAGTTTTGTGAACTCGCTGAGGCAAACTAACCCAAAAACAAAAAAGAGGGCAATAAGGGCGTTTTCAAAAAACAAACATGTTATTAGTAGTGAAACATATAGAATACCTGAAAGTGATCTTACAAGAATTTCTTTCATTTAGTTTAGTAGTTTTTGTAACAGCTGGTTTGTTGTTTTTACGATTTTGGTTTGTACTGATCGTTGCCTTTTTTTCCACTTTGTTAAGCGGTTATAAGTCTTCTAAAAGGAGCAGGTAAAGGTTTTTAGCACTACTGCCATAGCTTAAAAAGTCTTTTTCCTCGCCAGATTTAAAGTGTTTTATGGTTGTAATGTTGGTAGGTATCTTTTGCTTATTTTTCAATTTGATGCCGCGCAGCCCTTCACTAATATTTTCAACAATTTGGCTAGTGGTGGCAAAAACCACAAAATTTTCAGGGAGCTCGGTGAGCTTTTTTTCAAAAATTTGTTGCGACGAAATTAAAAGCGAACCATCGTTGGCTATTAAGTTTTCGCATGTGGTTAAAAAATATGTGG
>JAUIKY010000003.1 GCA_030430535.1 Bacteroidia bacterium | reverse complement strand
GCCAAAACAGAACCCAATTGCTCTACGGCTCTTCTACCTTCGGTGCCTACTGCCCAACTCCCTGAACTGAACAACAGTTTGTTTTCCATAGACACGTATACTTTTCCATCGCGTTGCTCTACGGTTAATCCCTTGCCCTCAAAATCGGTCAATGCACTTGAAATGGCATTTTTCAAAGCCGTCATTGCTGCATCTTTATCGGCAATCAATTTTTCAAGTTCAGCCACTCGGTTAGAGCGGTCTTGCAATTCTCTTTTCATTTTTTCCAAACGGGCATTTTCGGCTTCCAATGCTTGTTCTTTGGCTTCAAGCTGAGCCAGTAACTCTCTGTTTTTCTGTGAGTTTTCAGCAATCGCCCTTGAGCTGTTTTTCTCCAAAGCCTCGTAAGAATCCTTTAAATTATCCAAGCTTGCTTTGGTGGCGTTGTACTCTGCCTGTAAATTATCACGCTGTGCAATGGCTTCATCGTAGGCCGCTTTTAACTGCTTCAGTTCATTTTCAGCAGCCGTATTGGCTTTAGACAGTTTGTAATTTTCTCGGGCAAGATTTTTGTTTTCTTGTTTAAGGTCGGCATACATAGCCTCCAAATCCTTATACACTTTTGGAGACACACAAGAGGCCAAAAGCACTAAACTAAGTGCAGCGAATAACGTTTTTTTAATCATTGGTTCGATTTGTTTGTTGTTAACACATTAATTTTCAATTTCCAGCAGAATAGGACAATGGTCGCTATGTACCGCTTCGCTTAATATAACGGCGCGTTTTATGTTTTCTTGCAAAGGTTGTGCCACCATGGCATAATCCAATCGCCAACCTTTATTATTGGCACGGGCGTTGGCGCGGTAGCTCCACCAGCTGTATTGTTGCAGTTCAGGGTTTACATACCGAAACGAATCGATAAACCCGCTGTTGATAAAACTTCCAATCCACTTGCGTTCTACCGGCAAAAATCCAGAAACTTTACTCAATCCTTTGGGGTTGTGGATATCAATTTCTTCGTGGCAAATATTATAATCGCCACAGATAATCAGATTTGGAATCTGCTCTTTTAGGTTATCGATGTATTCCTGAAACATATCCATATATTCCAATTTATGCCCAAGACGTGCATCGTTGGTTCCCGATGGCAAATACAGGCTCATTACAGAAAACCCATCAAAATCGGCTCTTAAATTTCGTCCTTCATAATCCATCGATTCTATTCCGGTACCGTATTCCACATGATTGGGTTTTATCTTACTCAAAATAGCCACACCGCTGTATCCTTTTTTTTGGGCACTGAACCAATAATGGTAATTGTATCCAGCCTCTTCAAAAACGCTTAAATCCAATTGCTCTTTCATGGCCTTTATTTCCTGCAGGCACACCACATCTGGGTTTGCTGCTTTTAGCCAATCTATAAAACCTTTATTTAGTGCGGCACGAATGCCATTTACGTTATAGGATATAATTTTCAAACTGTTGAATTTTAATTTGTTCAGTTTCCAGACCCATCAGGTTTTGAATATCCAGCAGGTCTTTTCAAGATATTTCCGCTAAAATAAATAATACGCTACTTTTACACTAGTTTAGGCAACATGAGTTTTAACGAAGCTATCAACAAAATATTTCAAGCGTTTATCAGTTTAAATACCAAATGAAGGGCATAATTTATATTCTGGCAGTGCTATGGGGCTTTTGCGGATTTTCGCAGAACCAAAACAGCAATTACAGAACGGTGAAAGTGCCCACCAACGACACCATTAAAATCGATAGCGTTAGCATAAACCCCCATTGGTTTTCGGTGCGGAAAAAAGACAGCACCCTTATTGATTCCTCGTTCTATTCGATTGATTTTTCAAAAGCCATTTTAAGCTTCAAAAAGAGTGTTGAAACCGACTCCGTTATCATCCATTATTTGAAATTCCCTGAGTTTCTTACCAAAACCTATCAGTTGTTGGATGAAAATATTATTGTTGAAAACACCAACAACAGCCAAACTTTGTATAAATTTCAGGAATCGAACGTTTCCAAAAACTATGTACCTTTTGACGGATTGACCACCTCGGGAAGCATTTCGCGTGGCGTAACCATTGGCAACAATCAAAATTCGGTATTGAACAGCGAACTAGATTTACAAATTACAGGCAAGCTGAACGAAAAAGTGTCGCTTCGGGCCTCCATTCAAGATGCCAATATTCCATTACAGGAAAGCGGATACAGCCAACGTTTGGATGAATTCGACCAAGTTTTTATTGAACTGTTCAGCGAGCGTTGGAACGTTCGGGCGGGCGATATCGACTTAACCAACACCAACTCATATTTTGCTAATTTTTCTAAACGGGTACAGGGACTGAATTTCAATCTAAATTTGGGCGACGATGATGCCCAAACCAACATTTTTGCTGCCGGGGCTCTGGTGCGTGGGCAGTTCACCACTAGCCAGTTCACAGCTCAGGAAGGCAACCAAGGGCCGTACAAATTACAGGGGCAAAATGGCGAGTTGTTTGTATTAATTGTTTCCGGAAGCGAAACGGTTTACGTTAACGGCACGCCGCTTAAACGCGGCGAAAACGAAGATTACATTATTGATTATAATGCCGGTGAAATTATTTTCAACTCTACTTTTCCCATAACTTCGGAAATGCGCATTACCGTCGACTATCAATTCAGCGAACGAAACTATTCCCGTTTTGTGGCTTACGGTGGCACACGGCACGAAACCGAAAAATTGAAAATTGGCGTTTCGGTGTATTCTGAAAACGATGCCAAAAACCAACCTTTGCAGCAAAATCTTTCGGAAGCCCAAATTGAAATATTGAGTAATGCCGGCGACGACCGTTCGCAAATGGTAGCGCCTTCGGAAATTAGGGAAAACCAAAACGACAACCGGATTTTATACAAAAAAGAGTTGGTTGATGGCAACGAAATATTTGTATTTTCGAACAACCCCGAAGATGAATTGTACCGGGTTACCTTCTCTTTTGTGGGCGAAAACCAAGGCGATTACATTTTAAGCAACACCAATGCCATAAACAATATTTTTGAATATGCCGGAACCAACCAAGGCAACTACGCTCCCATTGTGCAACTGTTAGCCCCAACAAAGCTGCAAATTGCCGTATTGAACGGACAATATACACCTTCTGAAAAAACGGATATTGGTTTTGAATTGGCAGCCAGTAAAAACGATTTGAACCTATTTTCGAACTTAGACGATGAAAACAACAATGGATTCGCTGGAAAAATCACCGCCAATCAATCCATCATAGAAACCGATAGCCTTTGGAATTTGGATGCTTTTGTGGATACTGATTTTATTCAAAAAAACTACCGAAACATTGAAGGGCTCTACAACCCCGAATTTAACCGCGACTGGAATTTGGACACCAACAACATAAACGGCATCGGTTTTGGTTTGGGACATCAAACTTTGGCCTATTCGGGTTTAAAATTATACCATCATCAAAAGGGTTTTGCAAACTATCAGTTTGAACACTTAAATTTTTCGGATGGATTTAACGGAAACCGCCACGTCGCCAACATTAATTTGAATTTAAACAGATTCAATATCACATCGTATTCCAGTTTTTTAAATGCAAATTCCACGGTAAACACCTCCACATTTTTACGTTCGCACAACCGTATTGTGTATCAAATGAAAAAGAGTTGGCTGGGCACAAAACTTTCTATTGAAGATAACGAACAACGCGAAAAAGCCACCCAAAACCTTACTGAACTGAGCCAAAGATTCAAATCGTACGACGTGTTTTTTGGCGTGGGCGACAGCACCCAAGTTTTTGCCGAAGTGGGTTATAAAAATAGAGTGAACGATAGCATCCGCAACAACCAACTGCAAAAAGTGAACACTTCGAACACCTTTTATTTGAATTCGAGGTTAGTTCAAAATAAAAACACCAACTTATCGCTTTATGCCAATTACCGAACATTAAAGAACGATGCTTCGGCTCCGCTCAGCACAAGCGATGAACCTATTTTAAATGAAAAATCCATAAATTCCAGATTACAATTCAACCAAAAACTGTTCAACCAAATCATTAATTGGAATACTATTTTTGAAACCAATTCGGGCACATTGCCACAGCAGGAATTCACTTATGTTGAAGTTGAAGCCGGGCAAGGCGCCTACACATGGAACGATTACAACGAAAACGGTATTCAGGAGCTTGAAGAGTTTGAAATTGCCCAATTTCAGGACCAAGGGAAATACATTCGCGTATTGCTGCCCAACCGCATTTTCATAAAAACCCACCAAAACCGATTGAGCCAAACGTTGACCTTTAACCCCGCACAATGGTCGGCTTCAAAAAACAAATCGAAAAAATTCTGGTCGCACTTTTACAACCAAACCAGTTATTTAATCGACCGAAAAATAAAACGGGAAGGCAACAGTTTTAATCTCAATCCTTTCAATAATAACGAAGACGACCAATTGGGGCTTCAGCTTAATTTTAGAAACGTACTGTTCTTTAACCGCGGAAAACAGCGTTACACCACATCATACACTTTTTTGGATAACACCACTAGAAACGTGCTTTCAGTGGGATTTATTGAAAATAGCCTAACGAGCCATCAAATTAATTTCAACCATAAAATTGCGGTTAATTGGCTTATTAATATGCTTACGGCATTTGAAACCAATGAAAGCATCAGCGAGAATTTCGCCAGCAAGAATTACAATTTTGACGAAACCCGATTCAACCCTAAACTATCGTACTTGTTTAACGACAATTCCAGTTTCGATGTGTTTTATCAATATGCCAGCAAGACCAATACTATTGGCAATGAAGAAGCACTAAAACAGCAAAAATACGGCCTATCGTTCAGTTTGGCCAGTAGTCAAAAAAGTGCCATTAACGGCGAACTGAATTACATTTCGAACAATTACAATGGCAACGTGAATACACCGGTAGCCTACCAAATTCTTGAAGGTTTACAACCCGGAAAAAACTTTACATGGAGCTTATTGGCACAAAAAAAACTGACTGATTTTTTAGATTTGAATTTGAGCTACTTTGGAAGAAAGACCGAAACCAGCAAAACCATCCATACAGGATCGGTACAGCTGAAAGCTTATTTTTAATGGTAAAATTGATTAACTTAGTACGTCACTTCAAGTTTCATGTCAACGCGTGGTATATCGAGAAGTAAAACTATATAAGGAATTTAATTGCGCATAAATTTCTTTATAATGAGATGGCCACGTACTTCGTCCTCGTCATGACGTCATTGCTGTGAAGTAGTCAAAACTGAAATCATCTATTTACTTCATTGATAACTTGAACCATCAATTTTTTCAAACACAGAAATAATGGCTTTTACAGCATCCATGTAAAATTGGGGGTGGATATTTTCAAAATCATCAGTGGGCTCGTGGTAATCTTTATGGTCTTCAACCCCAAAATACAAAAACGGGATACGCTTTTTATAGAAATTAGTATGATCTGAAGCAAAGGTCCAATCCTCTCGCCCATCGTAGCCATCGTGACCCAAAACAAGATTTAACGATTTTGGAACATCTGTGGTTTCAACCAAATGCTTCAAACGTTTGTTTTCTGAAGTCCCAACCACAAAAAGTTCGTTGTTATCGCTTCGGCTAATCATATCCATATTGATGTTAAGAATAACATTTTTTAAAGGAACCACGGGATGGTTCACAAAATATTTAGAGCCTTGAAGCCCTAATTCCTCGCCATCAAAAGCAGCTAAAATCACGGAATGTTTAGGCGAGTTATTTTTAAAATATTCGGCAAAGCTAAAAAGTGCACTAACGCCCGAAGCGTTATCATCAGCACCATTATAAATCTCGCCCCGTTTGATGCCTTCGTGATCGTAATGGGCACTAATCACGATATACTTATCTGGAAATTCGCTTCCTTTTACAAGTCCCAAAACATTCGCGGCGTTGTATTCGTTCCTTTTATGAATAAAGAAAAAGGACTGCAGATAACCTTCAATTAGTGGTGATACCTTTAAACTATAAAACTGATTGACAATGTATTTTTGGGCTTTAAGAGCACCGTTGGTTCCCGTACGACGGCCTTCAAAAGCATCAGACGACAAAGATTGAAGGTGTTTTAAAAGTGCCTCGCTGTTGAAAAAAACTTGTTTTTGGTTGGGCAACACCACCCCTTGCGAATGGACAGATCCGCACAACAACACAAATAGTAATAAAAAAATGGCGTTTCTGTTCATCCTTATAAAAACTTCACTAAAGCTAATAAAAAAACCCAAGCCATAAGCCTGGGTTTTATATTTTTACGATGAACAGCGTAAATTACGACATTGATGCCTTCATTAATTCGCGGTTCATTCTTGCTATGTTATCCAATGAAATGCCTTTTGGACATTCAACTTCACAGGCTCCTGTATTGGTACAGTTTCCAAAACCTTCCAAATCCATTTGCGCCACCATGTTTTTTACACGGTCTGCAGCCTCAACCTGCCCTTGTGGCAATAAGGCGTATTGTGATACTTTAGCACCTACAAACAACATGGCACTAGAGTTTTTACAACTTGCTACACAGGCTCCACAACCAATACATGTTGCGGCATCCATAGCTTCATCGGCAGCATGTTTTGAGATAGGAATAGCGTTGGCGTCTTGGGTATTTCCTGAAGTATTTACTGAAATATACCCGCCGGCTTGTTGGATACGCTCAAACGATGTTCTATCAACCACTAAATCTTTAATTACCGGGAAAGCAGTGGCTCTAAATGGTTCGATGGTAATGGTATCGCCATCCTTAAACATACGCATGTGCAACTGGCAAGTAGTTACGCCTCTATCCGGTCCGTGGGCTTCACCGTTAATGTACATGGAGCACATTCCACAAATCCCCTCGCGGCAATCGTGATCGAAGGCTACAGGTTCTTCGCCAGAGTTTACCAACTGCTCGTTCAACACATCCATCATTTCTAAAAATGACATATGCTCAGAAATATCCGTTACTTTATAATCGACCATTTGACCCTTTGCATTTGAGTCTTTTTGTCTCCAAATTCTAAGTGTTAAATTCATAATGTCAATTTTATTTGTATGAACGTTGTTTTAGTTCAATATCCTTAAATTCTAATTGTTCTTTGTGAAGCACGGCGTCGGCTGGTTCACCTTTGTATTCCCAAGCGGCAACGAAAGCAAATTCTTCGTCGTTACGTTTTGCCTCGCCTTTTTGCTCGCCATCCAATTCTACTGACTCTTCACGGAAGTGGCCTCCACACGATTCCTCTCGCATTAAGGCATCTTTAGCGAACAGCTCACCCAGCTCCAAGAAATCGGCCACACGACCAGCTTTTTCTAATTCTGGGTTCATTTCGTTGGCACTTCCAGGCACTTTTACGTCTTTCCAGAATTCTTCACGAATTTGTTTGATTTCGGCCATAGCCTCTTTCAACCCTTTTTCATTACGTGCCATACCAACTTTGTCCCACATTACTTTTCCTAAACGTTTGTGGAAGTGGTCAACAGATTTAGTTCCGTTGTTATTTACGAAGAAATCTATTCTATCTTTTACAGCTTTTTCAGCTTCATCAAATTCTTTGGTGTCAGTTGGGATTTTTCCTGTACGGATATCGTTAGCCAAGTAATCACCAATGGTGTATGGCAACACAAAATAACCATCGGCCAAACCTTGCATTAACGCTGAAGCTCCTAATCGGTTGGCACCGTGATCGGAGAAGTTGGCCTCCCCGATACAGTAGCAGCCAGGGATGGTAGTCATTAAGTTATAATCTACCCAAACACCACCCATAGTGTAGTGCGTCGCAGGGTAAATCATCATTGGCGTTTTGTATGGATTTTCATCAACGATTTTCTCATACATTTGGAATAAGTTTCCGTATTTAGCCTCAACGATTTTTTCACCTAACTCAGTGATTTTTTCTTTTGAAGGGTTGGTAATATTCTGAATTTTAGCCTGCTCTTTTCCGTAGCGCTCAATGGCCGAAGCAAAATCTAAATACACTGCTTCGCCAGTGGCATTAACACCATAACCGGCATCACAACGCTCTTTGGCGGCACGAGAGGCTACATCGCGAGGCACCAAGTTACCAAATGCAGGGTAACGGCGCTCTAAGTAGTAATCTCTCTCTTCTTCCGATAAATCAGTTGGTTTTTTCTTTCCTTCACGGATGGCAATAACATCATCCATGTTTTTAGGCACCCAAATACGTCCGTCGTTACGCAACGATTCCGACATTAATGTTAATTTGGATTGGTAATCACCAGAACGCGGAATACAGGTTGGATGAATTTGAGTATAACAAGGGTTTGCAAAATATGCCCCTTTTTTATGGATTTTCCAAGCCGCTGTAACGTTACTTCCCATGGCGTTTGTTGAAAGGAAATACACGTTTCCATAACCTCCTGAAGCTACCACCACAGCGTGAGCTGAATGTCTTTCAATTTCACCGGTAACCAAATTACGAGCAATAATTCCTCTGGCTTTACCATCAACTTTTACCACATCGAGCATTTCGTGGCGGTTGAACATTTCAATTTTACCACGGGCAATTTGGCGGTTCATAGCTGAATACGCTCCCAATAATAATTGCTGTCCGGTTTGGCCTTTAGCGTAAAATGTTCTGGATACCAAAACCCCACCAAACGAACGGTTATCCAATAACCCGCCGTAATCACGAGCAAAAGGGACCCCTTGCGCCACACATTGGTCGATAATGTTTGCCGACACCTCGGCCAAACGGTAAACGTTTGCTTCGCGCGAACGATAATCGCCACCTTTTACGGTGTCATAAAATAATCTATATGTGGAGTCGCCATCACCTTGATAGTTTTTCGCGGCGTTGATTCCACCCTGTGCAGCGATAGAGTGTGCACGACGTGGTGAATCTTGATAAGCAAATGCTTTTACGTTATAACCCAGCTCCGCTAAAGTTGCTGCAGCCGAACCTCCTGCTAAACCCGTTCCTACAACAATAACATCGATATGACGCTTATTGGCTGGGTTCACAAGATTGATATGGTTTTTATAGTCTGTCCACTTATTTTGAATTGGACCCTTTGGTACTTTTGAATCTAAAGCCATTGTTAAAAATATTAATGGTTTAAGTAATGATATAGAGCAATAAATATAAATCCTAAGGGAATTATGATAGCGTATGCCTTACCTATATTTTGTAATGTTTTTTTACGACCTGCGGTAGAACCCATAGATTGGAATGCCGAGGTAAATCCGTGCATTAAGTGCATTGCTAAGAATACAAATGCCAGCACATAAGCGCCAACACGAATTGGACTTACAAACTTATGCGTTAATTCTTCGTAGTAACGGTACCCATCTACACCTGCCATGGTTCCAGACCAATCGCCTTTAATGAACTTGGTATTGATTTCTGGAAACCAAAAATCAATAAAATGTAAAACGATGAACGCCAAAATGACAACACCACTCCAAATCATGTTTCTGCTAAACCAAGTTGAGTTGGCCGCACCATTGTTCTTCACATAAGCAACTTGTCTGGCCTGTTTGTTTTTAATTTCTAAAATGAATCCCATTACAAAATGGAATACCACACCAAAAATTAAAACCGGTTGCAATGCAAACTGAACTAAAGCATTGGTTCCCATAAAATGGGAGGCTTCGTTGAACAATTCAGGACTAAAAACCGATAAAATATTAATTGCAAAATGCTGAAGCAAGAAAAACATAAGGAAGAATGCAGAAAGTGCCATGGCTACTTTTCTTCCTATCGAAGATTTAAAAAATCCGCTCATTATAATAAAGTTAGTTATTTATTGCAAATGTATATCAGGAACGCATTTTAGACAAATAAGTACACACTGTTTTTTCTATTTAGAATGGTTTTAAAGTAATGTTTTGCCCTGTAAAAAAGCACCTTGTGAGGTGCTTTTTTACATTCATTCCTGAATTTAATTATTGTTTCTTTGTATTTATCACTATTCTACAACCACTTTTTTCCCTACAACCGTACTTCCCGAAAATATGTTCATGAAATAGATGCCTTTAGAAATTTGCCCAATATTTATAGTTTTTACTCTTGGCGCATTGGCCATATCGATATTTAAAATGGCTCTTCCTCCAATATCAAAAAGCACCACCTTATCCAGACTTAAAGCCGATCCGTTTTCTACATAAAGGACATCCCTTACCGGGTTAGGGTAAATATTAATTTCATTTGTCAACACCTCTTTGGTGGCCACACCAAGAGAACAGCTTCCTGAATAGTCCTCCATCAACATTTGCCCACATATTTGTGTTGTTGTGCTATAATTTTGAATGATACCCGCAGCAGTTTCATTGCTGCCACTCAAAAAACGTTGGGTTTCACTATTAGAAATGGCGTAATGCATTACATCATTCGTGTTTATCACATGCCCCAATTGATGTCCATGCCCCAATTCGTGCAAGGCTACACTTTCAAAATCGTATTGTTCAAACTCGGGTAAATCTGTACCAAAATACCAGCTTTCCACTAGTTCCGTTTCAGGGTCATCAATATCACTATTGAACACAATATCCAGCTCGGTAACGACATCCCTTACATCCCCACAACTTCCAGAAGTTGTTCGGCATTCACCCAAAACCCCATCATCCAACGGTTCATTATCATCAAAAACAATAACATTAATATCATCCTGAACCCCTACATTGACAGACGTTGTTGAACCAATAAGCCAGTTAATCCCGGTTTCACATCGCCAAGTATCAAACGCTCTTAAAAAGGCTCCCTTTGCTGGAGTATTAGCATCAAAGTCTGTATTCATCTGCCAAGTCATACTGGTTTCACCGTCAATGCCCATATGCTGAATCAAAACAGCATTACCAGAACCAGTATTATTCCTGAGTGAAAATGAAACCAATAGATCATCACCAGTCGAAACCATCGAAGCTCCACCATTATCTGTTACTCTGATAGACCCTGTACCTGCTCTTGACGGTACTTCTACCACAATTTCATCATCCGCCCATGATAGCACTTGGGAATCTAGAGCAGCAATATAAGTATCCCCACCATCGTCGGCATTTTTAAATTCCACGGTGCCCTGAACTGTTCCAAAACCACTACCAGCAATGGTTAAAGGGTCGCCATTTCCCGCTGTTACAGATGCAGGACTGAACCCAGATATATTTGGCGCCAACGCTTTATTACTTTTACTTTTCATTGCAAGAGATTGTTCGTTTACATCAAACGAAATCAATTCCGTATAGGCTTGACCAGTAATATTCATAATTTGCTCATACAAACCAGAAGAAATCTTCTTATTTCTAACAAATGGATTATTGGCCGTATTACTCCTCAAATCATACCTATAAAACCCTTGTAAAGAACTATAAGGCTTGTACTTTTTTAAGCTCGAATCTGTTTTTTGCTCCAACCCAATGTTGCTATCATACAACGTAAACACGCCAACATCCTCTTTACTTAAACTTAAGCTAGGAACTACAGTTTGCGTAATTCCTTCAACAGTTCCTCCGGGAGTGACAACCTCTATTTGAAAGCTTGACTTTCCTTTAAACACTTTGTAAATTTCAATGGTATTTAAAGTCAGGATTCTATTCCTGTCGGCATTCCAAACTGATTTTTGCGACACTACTCGACCTTCAACAACCAGACTTGAATTTTCCACCTGCCTTTCAAGTGGTACTTTCATGAGCATGCCTTGGGCAAAGACGACGCCCCCAAATGAAAGCATCAAGGCTAAGGCCAAAAAAAACTTCAATAGTATTTTTTTTCTCATAAGGTTTTATATTTTGAAAATAGACTTTGCAATTCCACTTTACCAAATATAATGAAATATGGCGAGGTTTTGCTTAATTTTGCTACATTTAAAGCACAAATAACACGCAAAAATCAGTTTTAATGAAATACTCCCCAATAGAGAAATCACTTTTTATAAAAAACAGAGAAAAATTCTCTAAACTAATGAAGCCAAAGAGTTTGGCTATTTTCAATTCTAACGACATCTACCCCATTAGTGCCGATAGTACCATGCCGTTTCAACAGCATCGCGATATTTTCTACCTAAGCGGCGTAGATCAAGAGGAGAGCATTTTGGTTATTTTTCCAGATTGCCCAAAAGAAAAACACAGAGAAATTTTATTCCTGAAAGAAACCAATGAACACATTGCCATTTGGGAAGGCGAAAAGCTCACCAAAGAAAAAGCCTTTGAAACCAGTGGCATTAAAACGGTGTATTGGCTACAGGACATGGAAAAAATCCTGTTTGAAATCATGACCCAATGCGACACCGTTTACATAAATACCAACGAACACTATCGTGCCAACGTAGAGGTTGAAACCCGCGAAGACCGCTTTACCAAATGGCTAAAAGCCAAATTTCCGGCGCACAGTGTTGCCAAGAGCAACCCGATTTTACAAAAATTGCGCTCAGTAAAAGAGGATATTGAAATTGAACTGATCCAAAAAGCTTGTGACATTACCGAAAAAGGGTTCCGAAGAGTTTTGGGCTTTGTAAAACCCGGTGTTTGGGAATATGAGATTGAGGCCGAATTGATGCACGAGTTTTTACGAAACCGCTCCAAAGGTTTTGCCTACACGCCCATAATTGCATCAGGCAATAATGCCAACGTGTTGCACTACATAGAAAACAACCAGCAATGCAAGGAAGGCGATTTAATTTTGTTCGACACGGCTGCCGAATACGCTAACTACTCAAGCGACTTGAGTCGAACTATTCCAGCTTCAGGACGTTATTCTAAAAGACAAAAAGACGTTTACAATGCCGTTTTAAAAGTAAAAAATGAAGCCACAAAAATGTTGGTTCCGGGAACTGTTTTAACGGACTACCACATTGAAGTAGGCAAACTGATGACCAGCGAATTACTAAATTTAGGCCTGCTTGACAAAGCTGATGTGCAAAACGAAAATCCCGATTGGCCCGCGTATAAAAAGTATTTTATGCACGGTACCTCCCATCATATTGGGCTCGACACCCACGACTATGGTATTATTACCGACCCCATTGAACCTAACATGGTGTTTACGGTAGAGCCTGGCATTTATATTCCGGATGAAGGTTTCGGCATCAGGTTGGAAGACGATGTGGTTGTTCAAAAAACGGGCGAACCCATTAATTTAATGAAAAACATTCCTATTGAAGTGGAGGAAATTGAAGATTTAATGAATACATAAAAAAACTAAAAGAGCCGTTTCTAAAAAGAAACGGCTCTTTTTCGCTAAAATACTAATATGTGATTTACAGAGTGACTAATTCAAATAAATAATCGTTTAGTTTTTGTAGCGTATTTATTTTGTCTTTCGAATCGATTAGCAACGAAATATTGTTTTTGCTTCCACCGTAAGAAATCATCCTAATTTTTACATCCTGTAAAATCTGGAACAATTTATAAGTATCCTGATGGTTTACTACCGAATGCCCAACCAAACACACAATACTTTGGTTCTTATCGACCTCGATAGTGGCAATTTTATCCAGTTCAACAAGAATCTTATCTAAATTTCTATCATCATCAATAGTTAATGAAACCGCCACCTCCGAAGTGGTAATCATATCGATTGAGGTTTTGTGCACCTCAAAAATCTCAAATACTTTCTTCAGGAAACCATGAGCTTGCAACATGCGCGCCGACTTGATTTTAATGGCCGTAATACCGTCCTTGGCCGCTATAGCCTTGATACCATTTTCTGAAGTCGCATTGGAAATTAAAGTGCCATGGGCTTCCGGATCCATAGTGTTTTTTAAACGCACCGGGATATGGTCTGCCCTTACCGGAGTTACGGTTTGTGGATGTAAAATCTTCGCTCCGAAATAAGCCAACTCGGCAGCCTCATCAAACGATAAATTGGAAATAGGGTGGGTATTTTCCACATAACGCGGATCGTTGTTATGCATACCATCTATATCGGTCCAAATTTGCACTTCTTCCGCTTTTATCGCAGCGCCAATAATTGTGGCCGTATAATCGCTACCTCCACGTTGAAGGTTTGAAATATTATCGATGTCATCCAAACAGATAAAACCTTGCGTAATATAAATTTGGGCGTCTTCGGCATTATTATACACTACATTCAATCGCTCCTTTATATCATCCAAATTAGGTTCTTTAAAAGCATCTATTCGCATAAAATCTAAGGCGGGCAACAAGGTTGAACTTACACCTTCCTGATTTAAAAAACTGTTGAACATATAAGTTGAAAGCAACTCCCCCTGGGCTACAATTTGATTTTCTAAATCTTCTGAATAAGCCGTACCAGTACATTCATTTAAAAAAGCGAACACTTTGGCCACATAACCTTTTACATCTTCATTTAAATCGGCTTTAACCAGCAAACTATCAATGGTAGTCGCATAGTGCTTTTCAAGATCGTTAATTCTTGTAACAGCCTCGTTAACATTGCCATTCTTTATCTCTTCGGCAATAGCCACCAATTGATTGGTAGTGCCCGACATGGCAGAAAGCACTACAATCTTTTTATCACCATCGTTGATGATATTTTTTACGTTGGCCATGTTTTGAACCGAGCCAACCGATGTACCTCCAAACTTTAATACTTTCATGTGTTTATTTCTATTGTTTTTCAACGCCATGCTTCGACTGCGCTCAGCACAGGCATATAACATCTATAAAATCATTATTTTTGAAAACGACTCTTCATCATAGATGTTTCATTTTCATCATTTTGAAGCGCAAAATTATAATTCATTTGCATACTAACGCTATTTATTAAAAAAAATGTTTATTTTTACACATAATGTTAAATATTTAACACTGATTTCATTATGAAAACGGTATCTAATTGTGTTGAAGACATTTTAATAGCACAACCCTATTTGGAAGAAGCCCTTTCGCGGAACATTATCAATTTTAGCGCTCTCGCCATCGAGCTCACCGAACCTATTAGCAAAATGCTAAAAAAGGACGTAAAACCCGGCGCTATTATGATGGCGCTTAGACGTTACAATCCGCCCGTTGCACTTTCCAATTCAGTTAAAATGAAACGTGTGATTCAGAATTTGGGCGACATTACCGTGCGTTCGAATCTGACTGATTTTACGGTTAAGAATTCAGACACCATAATTGATAATCACGCCAAAATATTGGAACGAATCAATCAGGAATCTAAACTCTTTTACACCTTTACCCGTGGTATTCACGAAAGCAACATTATTGTTTCCAGCAGCTTAAACGACTTTGTAAAAGACTCCTTAAAGAATGAACGGTTTTTGGCGGTACAGGACGGACTTTCGGCCATTAGCATCAACCTCCCGCAAGACAACTCGAAAATTGCCGGACTTTATTATCACTTTTTTAAACGTTTGGCCTGGGAAGGCGTCGTGCTTTACGAAGTGCTTTCAACCACCAACGAGTTTACCATTTTAGTGGAAGATGAATTTGTCGACAAGGCGTTTACAGCCATTAAAAAGGTGAAAGCCTAGTTTTTTAAAAAGCATGATTTTATCTTTGCAAAAGATAATTTCAATATGATTTTAGAACACAAGGGCACTAACATTTTTTACACCGACCAAGGAAAAGGAAAGGCTATCGTTTTATTGCATGGCTTTTTAGAGAACGCCAATATGTGGGAGCCGTTTATTCCAGAACTTTCGAAAAAAAACCGGGTGATCTGCATTGACCTTTTAGGCCACGGAAAAACAGGCTGCTTAGGCTATGTACACACTATGGAATTGATGGCCGAAGCCGTTGAAGCCGTGCTCAAAAAATTAAAAATCCGTAAATCTACTTTTATCGGGCATTCTATGGGCGGATATGTTGCACTCGCTTTCGCAGAAAAAAATCCGGATGCCTTAAGAGGTCTTTGTTTAATGAACTCAACGGCACGTGCCGATTCCGAAGAAAAAAAACAAAACAGAGACCGAGCTATTTTAGCTGTAAAACAAAACCACAAAACGTTTATCCGGATGGCCATTGCCAATTTGTTCCGCCCTAAAAACAGAACACTTTTCGCCGACACCATTAAGCAGATTACCAAAGAAGCCCAACAAACACCGTTACAAGGTATTGTTGCCGCTCTTGAAGGCATGAAAATAAGGGCCGACCGTGAAGCCCTTCTTCATTTTACCCCATTTAAAAAAATGATGGTTTTAGGAAAAAAAGATCCCGTTTTAGATTACAATTCGTTAATCGCACAAACCCAAAACACCGAAGTAAATGTAGTAGAATTTCCTGATGGACACATGAGCTACATCGAAAACAAAGATGAATTCTTACGAAATTTAACGTATTTCATCGAAAATATTTAGCTTTTTGTCGATATATTAAATTTTTATTTTTAGATTTAAGGCCCCTAAAAACCTAAATCATGAAAAAATCTACTAACAAACCCTTGCTGATCCCAAGAATGTACTGCAATCTTTTTGGGCACGATTATCAAGTCACTAAAAAAGTAACCTACCACGTTAAGGAGTACACATGCAGACATTGTAAAAAGGAATTGACCACCAACAGTAATGGAAATTTAATCGAGTTAACCCCTAAATTTAAAGAGATTAATGCCATTTTAGAACGCATTCACCATTCCAGAACCGAACGTTTAAAGAGAAAAACATTCGTTTCGTCGATCTATTAACGACCATTAATCTTCTTTTCGCCGCTTTTTAATAATTTACATGCTCTCTCTAAAATTTAATTAATAGCGCAAAATGAGAAGCATCCACTGTAAAGTGTTCGGACATGACATTAAAGTGACAAAAAAAGTCACCTACCATGTTACCGAATACCAATGTAAACATTGTAAAAAAGAGTTTACTACAAATAGCAACGGTCGGTTAACCGAACTCACTCCTAAATTCAAGGAAATCAACGAAGTTTTGGAACGCGTACACAAAAGGCGACTTTTAAGAGCCGTAAACAAACAGACCTCTTTCAAACAAGACTATCTGTTAGTGTTTAAGCATTAAAATTTTTCCAACCTTGGGCTTTTATTGGTATCCGGGTATCTGCCCGAGTCACTAAATGCATACCCTCTTTGGCTTCTTTCATGTGCCCTATAACCGTTAAATGCGGATTGGCTTTTATTTTCGGGTAGTCGTCCTGCGAAATGGTAAACAACAATTCGTAATCTTCCCCGCCATTAAGGGCTACTGTTGTACTATCAATATTAAACTCCTCGCAAGTTGAAATGACCTGGGGATCCAGCGGAATTTTCTCTTCGTACAAATCGCACCCCACTTTACTGTTTTTGCACAAATGTATAATTTCAGAAGACAAACCATCGCTCACATCAATCATCGATGTTGGTTTCACTTTTAAATCTTCCAACAGCTTTACTATATCTTTTCTGGCCTCGGGCTTCAATTGCCTTTCAATAATATAAGTATAAAGCGATAGATCGGGTTGGTTTTGCGGGTTTACTTTATACACTTCTTTTTCACGTTCTAAAACCTGAAGCCCCATATAAGCACCACCCAAATCACCTGAAACTACCAGCAAATCATTTGGTTTCGCTCCGCTTCTATACGTTTCATGGCTTGTTTCAACCTCACCAATAGCCGTTACCGAAATCAGCAATCCGGTGGTAGAAGACGTGGTATCGCCACCAACCACATCAATATTGTAAATTGAGGCGGCCGTTTCAATTCCGGCGTATAATTCTTCCAAAGCTTCAACAGGAAATCGGTTCGACACTGCAACAGAAACCGTTACCTGTGTGGCCCTAGCATTCATGGCATACACATCCGAAAGGTTTACGATAACCGCCTTGTAACCCAAATGCTTTAAAGGCACGTAACTTAAATCGAAATGTACGCCTTCCACCAACATATCTGTAGTAACAACAATATTTTTGTTTTTAAAATTCAAAACTGCCGCATCGTCTCCAATACTTTTTACGGTCGATTTCTGCTGAATTTTAAAATTTTTAGTCAGGTGGTCAATAAGTCCAAACTCCCCAAATTCACTTAAGGGTGTACGCTGCTGGTTTTTATCTTCTATCATAGTGCAAAAATAAGAAGCTAATTTTGTTTTTACTATTTTTATACTAAAACTAAACCGATTTAGTTCTTAATACAAAAAGCTGATATGAAAAACCTCAAAGCCAGTTGCCTACTAATATTTGCATGTTTACTGATGGTTGCAATGCATTCTTGCAAGATTGAACCCATTGAAGACATTATTGAATCGGTTGACACAGATAACGATGGCGTTGCTGATAATGTTGACAATTGTCCTTTTGAACCAAACACCGACCAAGAAGACGCCGACGGCGATGGTATTGGAGACATCTGCGACGAATTCAACTTAGTTCCCAAAGCCTTTTGTGAAAATGGGTTTGCCGGCATTTATCCCTGCAAAGATTACGATTTAATGGGCTTCGTTCCACTTAACGAACTTGGCAACACCACTACCCAAGGAAGCGATTGCTGGGGGTGGACGGATCCTTCAACCCAAAAGGAATACGCCTTATTTTGCGGCACAACTGGCGTAGCTTTCGTAGATATATCAACCCCCAATGCACCTGTGGTAATCGGCAAATTACCTACAAACACAATCAGCAGCCCATGGCGCGACATAAAGGTTTACAACAACCATGCTTTTATTGTAGCCGATGGCGCCAATAATCACGGTATGCAAATATTCAATTTAACCAGATTAAGAAATGTTGCCAACCCGCCACAAACTTTTACAGCCGATAAAACCTATACTGGTTTTGGCAGCGCACACAATATAGTCATCAATGAAAGTACGGGTTACGCCTATGCTGTGGGTACTAGCAGACTGGAAACCTATGCGGGCGGCCCACTGTTTATTGATGTAAAGAACCCTTTGAGTCCCATCGATGCTGGCGGTTATTTTGGCTATTCACATGATGCTCAAGCCGTAACCTACAATGGTCCGGACACAGAACACAACGGCAAGGAAATTTTAATTAGCAGCAACGAGACCGAAGTCGTGATTGTTGATGTAACGAGCAAAGCCAACCCTGTTTTGCTTTCAACTATCAGCTACAATAATGTAGGCTACACGCACCAAGGTTGGTTTACAGAAGATATGAAATATTTTATTTTGGGCGACGAACTCGACGAAGTCAACTTTGGTACTAATACCCGAACCGTGGTTTTCGACTTTACAGATCTGGACAACCCAAAGCACCATATGGATTATTTAGGACCCTCGGCCGCGATAGACCACAACGGCTATGTTTTGGGCAATAGATACATACAAGCCAGTTACTCTGCTGGCATGAGAATTCTCGATATTTCAGATATCAACTCAAAAAACATTTCTGAAATGGGTTATTTCGACACACACCCAGAGCACAACACCACGAGTTTTGATGGCGCATGGAGCGTTTACCCCTATTTCCCTAGCGGCAACATTATCATCAGCGATATCAATAGAGGCTTGTTTATAGTTAGAAAAAGTGGTACTTAATTTATGTTTTCCCTTTTTGTGAAAGTCCGATTAATTATTTGTTCTTTGGTTGCATTTTCTGTTTCCGGCTGTTCTAAATCGGAAAATAACCATACCGCTCCGACCGAACCAACCATCGATTTTATAACAACCTTTGGTGGATCAAAAAATGATTTGGCCAAAGCCGTTGTTAAAACCAACGATGGCGGCTATGCTATTTTAGGTCATACGCAAAGCATGGACGGCGATATAAACGAAAAAAACAATGAATCGTTTGATTATTGGCTGCTGAAATTTGACCAAAACAACACCCTGCAATGGCAAAAAACCTACGGTGGAAGTGGTGACGACAGGGGCAACGACCTCATTCAAACCATCGATGGCGGTTTTGCACTAATAGGCTATAGCCAAAGTAACGATGGTGATGTTTCGGAAAACTTTGGAGCGAACGATTTTTGGATGTTAAAAACAGATTCCAACGGTGCTATTTTATGGCAAAAATCGTTTGGTTTTTTGGGTGCGGATATTGGCATTTCCATCATTCAAACCAACGACAGCGGATTTTTACTAATCGGCGTTTTGGACGTTACGGCTTCCGAAGGCCAAGGCAATAGCAAATCGGCCGCTAAACAACATGCCGGCGGAGACTATTGGGCGATAAAACTCAATGCTTCCGGAGAAAAAGAATGGAGCCAATATTACGGTGGCACCTTTACCGATATACCTTACGACGTTATCCAAACAGAAGATAACGGCTACCTCATTGTAGGCTCGTCAGACAGTGACGATGTGGACATTACTAACAACAAAGGAACTTACGATTTTTGGGTAGTAAAAATATCAGAAAGCGGCACTTTGCTTTGGGAAAAATCATTTGGCGGTACACAAATTGATGAAGCGTACGGCGTTACACCATCCAATGATGGCAATTATATTATTGTTGGCGATACTAGAAGCAACAACATCGACGTTACCTTAAATAATGGTGCTGCCGATTTATGGATGATAAAAATATCACCTTCCGGGGAACTGATTTGGGAACACTCCTTTGGCGGCTCCAATTTTGATGTGGGGCGCTCGGTTTATAAAACTACCGATGGCGGTTTTTTAATTTCAGGAAGCTCACGAAGTACCGATGGCGACACCTCGAACAACAACGGGCAAAACGATGCCTGGGTGATAAAAATAAACAGCAGCGGCCATTTACAGTGGCAAAAATCGATTGGTGGCTCTCAGATCGATTTTGCTTACGATGCTGTTGAATTGAACAACGGAAATATTATTGTTGTTGGCGAATCCAGCAGTTCAGATTTAGACATTAACAAAAATAAAGGATTTACCGATTTACTCCTTTTTGGGATCAAATAAACAAGCAATATGAAATACATAAAGCCCCTATTTTTACTGTTATCAATTATAATATGTTCCTGTCACGAAGATGCAGACGACAAAGTTTTTCAGGCCAACATCGCTTTTAATTTCAGCCATGCTTGGGATGGTGAGGAGGTCACCAACTCCGATTTCAACACTATTAAATTCACCAACGAAAATGGCGAACAACTGAGCATTGAAAAATTGCGCTATTTGATTTCGAACATCACTTTTGAAAAAACAACTGGCGAAACCTATGTTTTTGATGGGTACTACTTGATTGACGTTACCAATAATTCAAATTTAAGTTTTACGCCCAATTCCACCATTCCAACAGGCCACTACTCGAAGGTTTCATTCACTTTTGGGTTTAACAACGAGGACAACTATAACAATTACCCCGACCTCAATTCGACCTCATGGAACGTACCTGAAATGCTGGGCGGCGGTTACCATTACATGCAATTGGAAGGCAAGTTTATTGACAATATTACAAACGAAACAGGTTATGCCTACCACGCTATTAGAGCGGTTGACAACACTGGATCCACACCTGTTTTTGAGGATACTTTTTTTGAAGTGGATTTAGACGCAGCTAACATTACCGACAGCACCACTTTTAATATTGAAATGAATATTGCCGAATGGTTTAAAAACCCCAACGCCTGGAATTTAAACGAACTCAACAACATGCTGATGCCCAATTTTAACGCCCAAATTATGATGTTTGAAAATGGTCAGAATGCATTTAGTTTAAAATCGGTGAATTAATACAGACCTATTTTGTCATTCAGAGCGCAGTCGTGATCGCTGAGCGAAGTCGAAGCGAAATGCTATTTTAGAGTCAAATTATAATATTTTAGATGAACCGTGATATGGGATACTGAAACAAGTTCAGCATAACGACAATACTAAAAAACTAAATAAAAACGAGCAATGTCACCCTAAACTTGACTATGCTGAATTTATTTCAGTATTTCAGGGGTCACATCACAAAACTCAACTGTGAAAACAAGGACACTTCTCATAAAATTAATGGTTATTTTCATTTGCCATTCCTGCTCAAATGAAAATGTAGAAACCTACGTGCCCACGCCTAGTCCGCTGCAAATTCCACCTTTATTCGAAAACAATATTTTAAACCCCATTACCCCCACAAACAACCCACAAACAGAAGAAGGCATTGCCCTTGGCAAAAAATTGTTTTTCGACCCTATTTTGTCGGGCGACAATTCTCAGGCTTGTGCCAATTGCCACAACCCCAAAAATGCCTTTACCGACCCCAAAAGGTTCAGCGACGGCATCAATGGCTCTTTGGGCAACAGAAATTCGATGCCGCTTTTCAACCTAGCATGGAATTACGAGGAAAAATTCTTTTGGGACGGCAGCGTTTTCAGTTTGGAACACCAAGTTTTCGAGCCCGTTAGCGACCCAACCGAAATGGCCAGCAATTGGACTCAACTGGAAGCCGAATTACAACAACACCCAGAATATCCCGATTTGTTCGAAAAAGCTTTTGGCACTTCAACCATCGACTCTAATTTAGTTGCCAAAGCCATTGCGCAATTTGAGCGCACGTTGATTTCTTCAAATTCTAAATTCGACAGGCACCTTTTGGGCGAAGCCGAACTGACTCCCGAAGAACTTAACGGTTTCAATGTGTTTATGGATGAAAACCGGGGCGATTGTTTCCATTGCCATGGCAGCGATAAAAATCCGCTTTGGACGGATAACATCTTCCACAACAACGGTCTCGACGAAAACTTTTCCGACTTAGGTTTAGGTGCCGTAACCGGAGACCCTGCCGACAACGGCAAATTCAAAACCCCTTCGCTCCGAAATTTAGCGTTTACCGCCCCTTACATGCACGATGGTCGTTTTGCTACGATTGACGAAGTTATCGACCATTATTCTGAAGGTTTAAAAAACTCATCCACCATCGACCCGCTCATGAAAAAAGTCGCCCAAGGCGGTGTAGGCCTATCGGAAAAAGACAAGACCGATTTAAAATCCTTTCTTCTTTCGCTTTCTGATCACGAATTCATAAACAATTCGGCCTTTAACAATCAATAACTAAAAACTATAAAAGCATATACTAATATAATGTTAGGTTCTATGGTAATCCATGACTTATATTGTATATTTGCACTCTATTTAGAGCTAATCTATTTTATTATGATAAAAGTTTCTGAAACAGCTAAAAAGAAAGTGATTGAGCTAATGGCTGACGACGGCTACAATGCTGCTACCGATTACATTCGCGTGGGCGTTAAAAGTGGGGGTTGTTCTGGATTATCATACGATTTGAAATTTGACAAAGAACAACAAGAAGGCGATAAAGTTTTTGAAGACAACGGCGTTAAAATTATTGTTGATAAAAAAAGCTTTTTATACCTCATTGGGACTACTTTAGAATATTCCGGCGGATTGAACGGGACAGGTTTTGTATTTAACAACCCCAATGCCAACCGCACTTGTGGCTGTGGCGAATCATTTTCGCTGTAAAAGCCCATCCAAACCTTCCCCAAGGGAAGGCTCAAAAAAAGAAAAACATGAGTAAATATACTGAAGACGATTTAAGAGAAGAATTAAAAACCAAGGAATACGAGTATGGGTTTTACACCGATATAGAGTCGGATACCTTTCCTAATGGTTTAAATGAAGATATTGTTCGGGCTATTTCCAAAAAAAAGGAAGAACCCGAATGGATGACCGAATGGCGCTTGGAGGCCTTTCGTGTTTGGCAAAGCATGGAAGAACCCGAGTGGGCGAACGTTAAATACGAAAAACCCGATTTTCAGGCCATTTCGTATTATTCTGCACCTAACAAAAAACCAAAATACAACAGTATTGACGAGGTAGATCCAGAACTTTTGGAAACCTTCAACAAACTGGGTATTTCTTTGGACGAGCAGAAAAAATTAGCCGGCGTGGCTATGGACGTAGTAGTGGATTCTGTTTCGGTAGCCACGACTTTCAAAAAGACATTGGCCGAGCAAGGCATTATTTTTATGAGTATTTCTGAGGCCATCCAAGAGCACCCAGAGCTTGTAAAAAAATATATTGGCACGGTAGTACCGAAAACCGACAACTTTTATGCGGCTTTAAACTCGGCCGTTTTTAGTGACGGTTCATTCTGTTACATTCCAAAAGGTGTAAAATGCCCGATGGAACTATCAACGTACTTCAGAATCAACCAAGCCGGAACCGGTCAGTTTGAGCGTACTCTCGTGATTGCCGACGAAGGCAGTTACGTAAGTTATTTGGAAGGCTGTACCGCACCAAGCCGCGACGAGAACCAATTACACGCCGCTGTGGTTGAGCTTATCGCTTTAGAAGATGCCGAAATAAAATACAGTACCGTACAAAACTGGTTCCCTGGAAATGCCGAAGGAAAAGGTGGTGTTTTCAACTTTGTAACCAAACGTGGATTGTGCGAGAAAAACTCAAAAATCTCTTGGACGCAGGTGGAAACTGGTTCTGCCGTAACTTGGAAATATCCAAGCTGCGTATTGAAAGGAGACAACTCAGTGGGTGAGTTTTATTCCATTGCCGTGACCAACAATTACCAACAAGCCGATACGGGTACCAAAATGATTCATTTAGGTAAAAACACTAAATCGACCATTATTTCAAAAGGTATTTCGGCCGGAAAATCGCAAAACAGTTACCGCGGACTGGTTCAAATCAATCCCAGAGCCGAAAACGCCCGTAACTTTTCGCAATGCGATAGTTTATTGATGGGTAATGAATGTGGAGCACACACCTTCCCATATATCGAAGCCAAAAATAAATCTGCTAAAATCGAGCACGAGGCCACAACCAGTAAAATTGGTGAAGACCAAATTTTTTACTGCAACCAACGTGGTATCGACACCGAAAAAGCCATCGCTTTGATTGTAAACGGTTTTAGCAAAGAGGTATTGAACAAGTTGCCTATGGAATTTGCCGTAGAAGCACAAAAATTATTGGAAATTAGTTTAGAAGGCAGTGTTGGATAATTCTAATTCCTGCAAAAGCAGGAATCTTTTAATTGAAACTGAACTTTATATGAAAAACATATTTTCAATCGTATTGATTCTAACCGTTTTTTTAAGCTGCAAAAACGAAAAAAAAGCTGAGACTACCGAAGAATCAATTTCCTTAGAAAATTCAGAAAGAACTGCCAAACAAAGTGACGGCCTTACTTTATTAAAAGGCGATTTTATTTATTATGCCGATGCCGCCGTTTTGCAAACCCATGCAGAAATTTACGGGGTGGTCATCGACAAAAATATGCACGAGCTCGACAAGCAAGTGAAACCATACAAATCTGAAGATACAGATATGGTTCCTGTTGAGATTAGGGGTAAAATTTCGGCAAAACCAGAAAACGAAGAAGGGTGGCCATTTAGAGTGGAAGTAAAAGAAATTTTAAATGTTTACAAACCCGAAGCAAAAGATAGTAACGTTATAAAACTAGGACAAGAGTAGTTATGTTAAAAATTAATAATTTACACGCAAGTGTTGAGGACAAGAGCATTCTTAAAGGTATAAACCTAGAAGTTAAAGCAGGAGAAGTACACGCCATAATGGGCCCTAACGGATCCGGAAAAAGTACTTTGGCTTCGGTAATTGCCGGAAAGGAAGAGTATGAAGTATCAGAAGGCAGTATCGAGTTTTTAGGTGAAGAAATTGATGAGCTCGCTGCCGAAGAACGTGCACATAAAGGTATATTTTTATCATTTCAGTATCCTGTTGAAATCCCGGGCGTATCGGTAACCAACTTCATGAAAACGGCCATTAACGAAACCCGTAAGGCCAAAGGTTTGGAAGAAATGCCCGCTAAGGACATGCTTAAACTCATCCGTGAAAAATCAGAACTTCTGGAAATAGACCGCAAGTTCTTATCACGTTCATTAAACGAAGGCTTTTCGGGAGGAGAGAAAAAACGTAATGAAATTTTCCAAATGGCTATGTTAGAGCCTAAATTGGCTATTCTTGACGAAACCGATTCTGGTTTGGATATCGATGCCCTTCGTATTGTAGCCAATGGTGTTAACAAACTAAAAAGCAAAGACAACGCCGTAGTAGTGATTACGCACTACCAACGTTTATTAGATTATATCGTACCCGATTTTGTACATGTATTGCACAACGGAAAAATCGTAAAATCTGGACCTAAAGAACTGGCCCATGAGCTAGAGGAAAAAGGTTACGATTGGATAAAGCAAGAATTGGTTTAGCCAATTCTTGGGTTTAAAGTTTTTTGTTTCAAGTTTATGGCAACCATAACACGGTTTGAAGATTTAGAAATTTGGCAAGAAGCCAGAAGGCTATTCAATCAAATTAAAGTTATTGCCAATGAAACAGACTTAAAAACCGATTTTAGATTAAAAGACCAAATAAAAGCTTCGGCCGGTTCTGTAATGGACAATATTGCCGAAGGTTTTGAAAGAGATGGAAACTTAGAGTTTAGGCAATTTTTGTCGATTGCCAAAGGCTCTGCGGGAGAAGCCAGATCTCAATTATATAGAGTTTTTGATTCTGAATATATTTCAGAAGAAAAGTTAAACATATTAGTTGATGCGTATGAAAAGTTAAGCAAAAGAATTGCAGCTTTCATTTCATACCTAAATAATAAAGATTTTAAAGGAAACAAGTTTAAATAAAAGCTAACGGTGGTATCTGAAAACCTGAAACCCCAAACATGAAACTTGAAACCTTAAACAGAAGAACAATGGAATTAAAAGACAAATTAGTATCATCATTTATGGCCTTTGAAAACGAGGTGGATGTAGACGCCTATGTTCATGGCCTTAGAAGCGATGCCATAAAAATATTTGAAGAAAAAGGCTTCCCCACAAAAAAGGAAGAAGCTTGGAAATACACGTCTTTAAATAAAATATTAAAGGAAGATTACAGTGTGTTCCCAAAACGGGAAAAAGCTTTGGAATACAGTGAGGTTAGAAAGTATTTTATCCACGATATCGACAGTTATAAAATCGTTTTTATTGATGGTAAATATTCGTCGCACCTGTCGCAAACCACACACGAAGGAATCGATGTTTGTTTGATGTCTTCGGCGCTTTCAAAACCAAAATACCGATTGGTGATTGAAAACTATTTCAATAAAGCCGCCACAAAAGACAGCTTAACTTCATTGAATACAGCCTTCTCACAAGAAGGAGCCTATATTCATATTCCGAAGAACAAACTGGTTGAAAAACCCATTCAAATCATCCATTTTTCAACTGGAAATGAAGCGGCTACCATGCTGCAACCTCGCAACCTGATTGTTGTGGATGAGAATTCACATGTTCAAATTATTGAGCGTCACCAAAGTTTAACCGACAATTCTGTATTAACCAATAGCGTTACCGAAATATTCGCTAACAAACGCGCCATTGTCGATTACTATAAAATCCAAAACGATAACGACAATGCTTCGTTGATAGACAATACTTATATCAACCAAAAACTACAAAGTCACGTTTCGGTGCACACCTTCAGTTTCGGTGGAAAATTAACGCGCAACAACCTTAATTTTTTCCAAAACGGTGAACACATCGACTCTACCCTAAAAGGTGTGACCATTATTGGCAACAAACAGCATGTGGATCACAACACTTTGGTGCACCATATCGAGCCTAACTGCGAAAGCCACCAAGATTACAAAGGTATTTTTGATGAAAATGCTACTGGCGTATTCAACGGCAAAGTGATTGTTGAAAAAGAGGCCCAAAAAACCAATGCGTTCCAGGCCAATAACAATATATTAATCAGCGACAAAGCAACCATTAACACCAAACCACAATTGGAAATTTTTGCCGACGACGTAAAATGTTCGCACGGTTGTACCATCGGTCAGTTAGACGAAAGCGCACTCTTTTACATGCGTTCGCGCGGTATTCCAGAAAAAGAAGCCAAGGGTCTTTTAATGTTCGCTTTCAGCAACGATGTATTAAGCTCGGTTAAAATTCCTGAAATCAAGCAACGCATCACCAAAATTATCGCCAACAAATTGGGCGTAAATATTGGTTTCGATCTTTAAAATTTTTTGAAGCTAATCCCGCTATCCGCTATATCTTTTTTGCTTTAGTGGCAAAAAAGGATGCCGCTACTATCGGGGCTAACCCATCAGCCATGTTCAACGTACAAGACATCCGAAAAGACTTCCCCATACTTTCACGCAAAGTAAACGGGAAGCCTTTGGTTTATTTTGATAATGCTGCCACATCGCAAACCCCAAAGCAGGTTATCGATGCCATTGCAGATTATTACTCAAACTACAACGCTAACATTCACCGTGGCGTGCATACATTGAGCCAAGAGGCCACCGACCTTTACGAACAATCTCGCGAAAAAATAAGAGCCCATTTCAATGCCCAGTTTACACACGAAATTATTTTCACCTCGGGCACTACCCATGGCATTAATTTAGTCGCTAACGGGTTTTCTGCTTTGCTAAAAAAGGACGACGAGATTATCGTTTCGGCCTTAGAGCATCACAGTAATATCGTACCATGGCAAATGCTTTGCGATTGCACGGGTGCTATTTTGAAAGTCATCCCCATGAACGAGGAAGGCGAATTGTTGATGGATGAATTCGACAAACTGCTTTCCGAAAACACAAAACTTGTTTTCGTTAACCACATTTCCAACGCCTTGGGAACAATCAACCCCATTGAATACATCATTGAAAAAGCACACGCTGTTGGCGCAGCCGTTCTAATTGATGGTGCACAATCGTGTCCGCATATCAAACCCGACGTACAAAAACTTGATGTTGATTTTTATGTGGCGTCTGCCCATAAAATGTGTGGCCCAACCGGAGTAGGAATGCTTTACGGCAAAGAGGAATGGCTTAAAAAACTACCACCCTACCAAGGGGGCGGAGAAATGATTGCTGAAGTGACTTTCGAAAAAACCACTTATGCCGATTTACCACATAAATTCGAAGCTGGAACGCCCAATATTTGCGGAGGCATTGTTTTTGGAACGGCCATCGATTATATGAACCAAATTGGTTTCGATGCCATTGCCAATTACGAAAACGAACTCCTGCAATACGCTACTAAAAAGCTTTTGGAAATTGAAGGCTTAAAAATTTACGGGACATCAAAACACAAAACCTCGGTAATTTCATTTAATTTGGATGGCATCCATCCGTACGATGTGGGCACCATTCTAGATAAAATGGGCATTGCCGTCCGTACCGGACACCATTGCGCCCAACCTATCATGGATTTTTATAAGATCCCAGGTACCGTGCGCGCTTCGTTTGCCTTTTACAACACCAAAGAAGAAATTGATGCTTTGGTAGAGGGCGTAAAGAAAGCAAAAATGATGCTGTCTTAACTCGGCAGTAAGACTAGACTCCTGTGTCATTTCGACAGAGCGAAGAATGAGCGACGAGAAATCCCATAATGCTCAAGCTCTGCTTCTTAAAAAAACTAGAAATGTTATCAATTTGCAAAAACATTGAATAGCAACTTTTGTTGTTGTATTTTAGCATAAAATTTACTGATTGTGAGTATTGAAGAAATCCAAAATGAAATAATAGACGAATTTTCCATGTTTGAAGACTGGGAAGAGCGTTACCAATATATGATCGATTTAGGGAAAGAATTACCCCTTATCGACGACCAATATAAAACCGACAATAATATTATTAAAGGCTGCCAAAGTAAAGTTTGGGTACACGCCGAAATGAAGGACGATAAAGTAGAATTTACCGCCGATAGTGATGCCATCATCACGAAAGGTATTATTGCTATTTTAATCCGTGTGTTTTCAAATCAGCGCCCAAAAGATATTATTGATGCCGATACCGATTTTATCGATAAAATTGGACTAAAGGAACATTTATCACCAACGCGCGCCAACGGATTGGTAAGTATGGTGAAGCAACTAAAAATGTATGCCATTGCATACCAAACACAATTGAAATAGCTTTATAAAAATATAATTATGAGCGAAACAACCATAGACACAGCCGAATTGGGAGAAAAAATCGTAAACGTATTAAAAACCATTTACGATCCCGAAATTCCTGTTGACATTTACGAACTCGGATTGATTTACGACGTATTTGTTAACGAAGATTACGATGTAAAAATCTTAATGACCCTGACCACGCCTAACTGTCCCGTGGCCGAAACATTGCCTTTGGAAGTAGAGGAAAAAGTAAAATCACTCGACGCCGTAAACAGTGCCGAGGTAGAGATTACTTTCGATCCGCCATGGACACAGGAATTGATGAGCGAAGAAGCCAAACTGGAATTAGGCATGCTTTAATGAAAAAGAATTCATCATTTAAGCACAGTCACTGAGCGGAGTCGAAGTGACCATTCAAATTCAAAAACAACTAAACAACAAATATGTCTAAAGAAGTAGTAAAAAGCAACGAAGGTTTTGAAGCCTTAAACCCCAATTTAAACCGCAAGGTGGTTCACTTAAATGATTTAATGGTAACGGTAATCGATTTTACCAACGGGCCCATGGCGCAACCCGACCCACCGCATAACCACCCACACGAGCAGATTACTTATGTGGCCAGTGGTTCGTTAAAACTCTTTGTGGAAGACCGCGAATACCTTTTAAACGAAGGCGATATGTTTAAAATTGAATCGAACCTAAACCATTCGGTACAAACCTTAACGGAAAACGTACGGTTAATTGACAGCTTCAACCCCATTCGCGAAGATTTTCTATAATTGAACGTCTATTTTAGACAAAAATAGTTATTGTATTTAAAATTGCTTGTCACACTGAGCCTTTCGACTTCGCTCAAGATAAACTGGAGTCGAAGTGCTGTTTCAGGAACCCTATCATTAAACAATAGTTTACAGACAGGATGAGATGCTGAAATAAATTCAGCATGACGAAAACATACATTTTATCCCAAATACCACATGGCAGACGAAATCATCAACCGCGTAGCGAACAGTAAACTGGTTACCGTAAACCTTGAGGATTACTATCCCAAAGGGCAACGTGTGCTTTTCGATATCAAAGATTGGCTCTTTGAAGGCTTCGTGCTCCGCGAAAAAGACTTCAGAAATCAAGTAAGCGAACACGATTGGTCGCAATACCAAGACAGTTATGTGGCGCTCACCTGTACTTCTGATGCTATTATTCCGGGGTGGGCCTACATGCTCATCAGCATTCATTTGGAGCCTTTTGCCAAAAAAGTAGTCATAGGCAATTTGGAGCAATTGGAAACCGCCATTTACCAAGATATCATACAAAATTTAGACGTTTCAGAATTCGAGGGTAAACCGCTTATCATAAAAGGATGCTCCAAAAAGCCCGTTCCTGAAAATGCCTATATCATGCTGGCCACTAAACTCAAACCCGTGGCCAAATCGATTATGTATGGCGAGGCCTGTTCTTCGGTGCCGCTATATAAAAAGAAGTAAAAAAGTCATTTCGAGAAAACGATATGTGACTTCTCCCTAAAAATGGGGTCTAAACCCCAATAGCCATTAATTTACTTAAACCTTAAACACTAATTTGAAAATGAAAAGAATCTTATTATTTCTATGTTTTATTGGAATGGTTTCGGCCAACGCCCAAACCAAGGAAGAGTTACAAGCGCAAAAAGCGGAAAAGCAAGCCGAGGCCAATGCTGCTCAAAAAGAAGTTAAGGCCATTCAGGCAAAAATTGACGCCCTGCCAGGTTGGAGAACCGGTGCTTTCGGTACCATTGGTGGTAGCCTTTCAAACTTTAACAATTGGTACGCCCAAGGTACGCCAAACAACGCGTCGGGAAATATTGGTTTTACACTAAATGCCTTTGCCAATTTAATTGAAGATAAATTTTTCTGGCGAAACTCGTTAACCACCAACCTGAATTGGGTAAAGTTGGATGACAAAGATAACCCGAATGATGACGACAGCTTCAACCCCACTACCGATGTATTCAACCTATCGTCACTTTACGGTAGAAACATCACCAAAACTTTAGCGGCTTCTGGTTTGATGGAGTACCGCACTACTTTATTGGATAACTTTAACGATCCTGGCTATTTAGATCTTGGTATCGGTGCCACTTGGACGCCCATTACCAACCTCATCGTAGTAATCCACCCCTTAAACTACAACATTGTTTTTGCCGATAACGATGCCGTTTTCGATTCGTCGTTGGGTGCTAAAATCGTGGCCGATTATACCCGCCAAATTGGTGCCGTTAACTTTAAAACCAATTTCTCGACCTTCCAGAGTTATAAGTCTAGCGACCTTTCGAACTTTACTTGGACCAACTCGTTTAGCTATACCCTTTGGAAAATGATTGGTGTTGGTTTCGATTTTGGTTTGCGTAGCAACAAACAGGAAGCCTTAAACTATGCTTTGGCGCAAGACCCACCAACAGCTACTGGCTTTGATGATGTCGATAACAAATTACAAACCTATTACACCGTGGGTGTATCTTATAAATTCTAAAAATAGTTTTAGAATACAGACTAACTCTTAAAAACGCCTTCTGCTTGCAAGGGGCGTTTTTTGTTCATTATTAATTTCATCATTTGAATTTGTAAACTTTTCCGGCTATATTCGTTAAAAAGCTAAACCGAAGAATGGCGAAAACAAATTGGACACGAGAAGAAACCATAGTTGCATTTAATGTCTATTGCAAAATACCTTTTAAAGCTAGTAGTAAAACGCATCCAACAATTATAAAATATGCTAATATTATTGGTCGCTCGCCTTCTGCCTTAAACATGAAAATTGGAAATTTCGGCAGACTCGACCCCGAGCTAAAAAAACAAGGCATTACAGGACTAGTCAATGGAAGTAAACTTGAAGAAGAAATTTGGAATGAATTTAACGGTAATTGGGAGAAATTAGCTTTTGAAAGCGAAGAACTGATTGCTAAGTTTCAAAACAAAAAGATAGAAGACATTGAACTAGAAAACTTTCCTGAAGGAAAAGAACGAGAAACAACGGTAAAAGCCAGAGTAAATCAAAGCTTTTTCAGAAGCACAATTTTATCTTCATATAATTTAAAATGTTGTATTACGGGACTATCCATTCCTGATTTTCTGGTTGCAAGCCATATTAAACCATGGTCTAAAGACAAAGAAAACAGAACAAATCCACGCAACGGATTATGTTTAAACTCCATTCACGATAAAGCATTTAACGACGGATTCATAACTGTTACTCCAGGTTTTAAAGTTTTAGTTTCTAATTATTTTGATGATTATTCTAATGAAAAAGCTGTCCAAGAATTTTTCATGAAATATCAAAATATTGATGTTCAAAAGCCAGAAAGATTTGTGCCATTAATGGAATTTTTGGATTACCATTACAATGTGATTTTTAAAAAATGAGCTCTTCAATATATCCATACTTTCTAGTAAACAACGGTATAGTTATATCAAATAGAGAAAAAGAGTTTTCAGTTTCTAAAGCAACTTTCACTAGTAAGGAAAAGTTAGTCGAGAAAATAAAATCTTCATTAGGAGATAACCCAATCCTTTTTAATGCAAACAAAACCACCAACATCACCTATAAAATAACCGACAAATACAATCAACCTATTTCTGATGACGATTTGGCACTTGTAAACTCAATTACATCAGGGCACAAATACATTAAGCGAATGGCTAAATTATCTGAACTGGGATATTCTGTTGATTTTGATTCTTTTGATGATGATACTTTCAAACTAAACTTGCAAGTTATAGATAGTGATTTGCCCGAAATAATCGCCCACATCGTAAAGGATAAATTTGTTAGTAGTGTTGTACGAATGAATGAGGTCATAGAAAAAATAAACAAAGACAACCCTATGAACTATGACCTAAGCCAAGGGCACAGGTTTTACGAATATCGTTTGGTTAACTTTTTAGTTGAGGCAGCACTGGGGATGACTTCAAAATCGGTATGGTCAGGAAAATATGATATAGTTGGCGGCATAATTATTATTAAGCAAAACACTGAAATGCTTTGTTATCACTTAATAGATTTTAATAAGTTTAAGCAATATTTAAAAAATGCTTCTAGACTTGACAACCCATCGGGCTCTAAAATGGGGTACGGCAAGGTGTATAAAAATGACAATGGCTCATTTATTAAATTGAACTTTCAGATAAAAGCATAAAATTTGTAAAACTTAACTCGACTGTCATTCCGAACGAGGAACGAGGAGGAATCCCATAATTATGAGATTTCTCATCGTTCGTCCCTCACTTCCTTCGAAATGACAAAAAACTTAATATTCAGCTACTCAAACCTCCGCTTCTTTTTCTTTCCGCCAAACAAACGTTTAAAAAAACCATCACGTTTTTCGGGTTCGCAGTTTAGGTCTTCCAAAACAGCTTCCGAAGGGGTTTTAAATTGGGCATTGGTAATGGCCTTAAACTGGCTATCGGCATTCAGTTTTTGGTAAAACTTCGCAAAAATGGGCAATGCCGAGTTGGCCCCCTGCCCTAGCCCCGTGGTTTTAAAACCAATGCTGTGGTTATCGTTGCCCACCCAAGTTACGGTGACCAATTGGGGCGTAATGCCCACAAACCAGCCGTCTTTATTGTTCTGTGTGGTACCCGTTTTCCCGGCGATAACGTTACTTAATCCGTAGCTGCTTCGCAAGCGTGCCGCCGTGCCGCTGTTTACGGTTTCCTTCATGATTTCCAACATCACTTCGCGGGTGTAATCGCTAAACGCTTCGTTGGAGTTCACTTTAGGTTTGAATTCGGCAATGACCTTGCCGTGCCGATCTTCAATTTTGGTTATGCTGTAAGGCCTTACCGCCTTAGAGTCATTAACATAACTGGCATAAGCTCCCGTTAGATTTTTAAGGTTGATTTCGGCCACGCCCAAAGCCAACGAGGGCTCATTGGGCAGTTCTTTTTCAATGCCCAGTTTTTTAACCTGTTCGTGTACTTTGGTAATGCCCACCTTATCCAAAACCTTTACAGCAATAGTGTTCACCGATTGGCTGAGGGCTTTTTCTAAAGTATAGTTGATATGCGGATCTTCGTCTTCACCACCCGAATTGCTGGGCGTCCAATTATCATAGTTGGTATAAGTGACCTCCGCCAATGAAAAATAAGTACATGGTTTCATACCGTCCTCTATGGCAGCCGTATAAACAAAAGGCTTAAAGGTAGAGCCCACCTGCCTTTCGCTTTGCGATACGTGGTCGTACTTAAAAAAGCGATAATCGATGCCGCCAATATAAGTGCGAATGGCCCCCGTGCTGGGTTCGATGCCCAATATGCCCGTGTTTAAAAATTTGAGGTAATGCCGCAAACTGTCTTTTAGCGTGATGCTTTTTACGGTATCGCCCGCCCAACTGAACAATTCCACAGGTCGTTTTTGAGCCAACGAATCCTGTATGGTTTCTTCGGAAAGCCCCTGCGCTTTTAACTTTTTGTAAATGGGCAGATTTTTCATCGCCGCGTTGATGAGGCGTTCGTTGCTATTCCATGGAGCACCTTTTCCGTAGGAGGTTTCAAAATCGGCTTGCAATTTCGCCATGTGCTCTTTCATGGCTTCCTCGGCCAAAACCTGCATATCGTAATCTAACGTCGTATGGACTACCAGTCCGTCTTTGTACAAATCGTAAGCCTCGCCGTTGGGCTTTTTTATGGAATCCAGAACAGCGGCCAGTTCCTTTTTTACTTGCTCCCGAAAATAGGGCGCCACGCCCAAATCGTGATTAAAGGAACGGTAGTTTAACACGAGTGTATCCGCTTGATAGGCATTCAATGAATCTTCCGAAATATAATCGTATTTATACATTTGGTTGAGCACCACATTACGTCGCTCTTGGCTGCGCTGTACATTCAACCGCGGATTAAAATAGTGGTTCGCCTTGAGCGTGCCCACCAAGGTCGCGGCTTCGGGAACCGTTAATTCTGCTGTGGTTTTATTAAAGAACTTTTGTGAGGCGCTCTCAACACCGTAAGTATTGTCGGAAAACGGTACCGTGTTAAAATAAAGGGTTAAAATATCGTTTTTGGAATAAATAGCTTCAATTCGCTTGGCTATAATGGCTTCCTTAAACTTGTTGATGACCAAGCTTAAAAACGCATAATCTTTCCGTCCGAATAAATTTTTGGCCAATTGCAAGGTAATGGTACTGCCACCCCCCGAAGACTTATCCTGCAACAAAATACTTTTGAAAAACACCCGTAGTAAACTCACGTTATCGATGCCATCGTGTTCGTAAAACCGAACGTCTTCTGTGGCAATCAACGCTTCAATGAGGTGCTTTGGAAAGTCTTGGAATTCCAACGGCTGCCGGTCGTAAACAAAGTATTTACCAATTAGTTTGCCATTTTTATCCAGCACTTCGGTGGCTTCTTCCTGCTTAATGGAACTCAATTCTTCTTGGGTGGGAATTTTTCCGAAGGCGCCCAAATAAATACTGAAATACAACACGATGAAAAAACCAACAACCGCAATGGCCAAAATGAGCGACCTTTTAATCCATTTGTTTTTAAGTAGGTTTGGGATGCTTTTCATTTGGAATGCAATGTATTTGTTTTCAATTACAATAGTTTTAAGGAAGCCGTCTAAACAGTCGTCATTCCGAACAACGTGAAGGAATCTTTAAAAATCAAGTTACTGATTGTGAGATTGCTTCGAAATAAGATTTCTCGCAATGACATGACTTACTTAAAGGCCGCCTCGACAACAAAAAATTAGCACAATGTGTTCTAAGGTAACCCGTCAATTCGAGTGAATTTTTCGACTGCAATGAGAAAAATTTTTATCGAGAATTAGAATTTTAATGACCAAAGAGTTCTCGATACGATTTTTTGTTATACTTTGACAAGCTCAGCAACCACTCAAAATCACTCGAACTGACGTTACAACTAAATTTTATGTTCAGAACGGTTTATTTTGTATCACCACACACTAACTTTCCTCCTCATAATCGGGGTACAAAAAGTGGTTGTATGGAAAACGCGTGACGTGAATTTCCCTAACCTCATCGTACACCCGCTTTTTAAAATCTTCTAAATTCTGTTTATTTAACGCCGAAATAAACAAAGCATTGTTCCCCACTTTGTTCATCCAGGTTTTTTTCCACTCGGCAAGGGTATAGTGCTTTTCACTGCGTTCGGTTTCCAAATCGTCTTCATCGATAGGTTCGGGCTCGTAGGCATCAATTTTATTGAACACCATGATGGTGGGCTTATCGCTGCTATCAATTTCGCCTAAAATTTTGTTTACCGAATCGATATGTTCTTCAAAATTGGGGTGCGAAATATCTACCACGTGCAATAGCAAATCGGCTTCGCGAACTTCGTCCAAGGTACTTTTAAAACTCTCTACCAATTGGGTGGGCAACTTTCTGATGAACCCTACCGTATCACTCAACAAAAAGGGCAGGTTTTGAATCACCACTTTGCGTACCGTAGTATCGAGGGTAGCAAACAGTTTGTTTTCGGCAAACACCTCACTTTTACTAATCACGTTCATTAAGGTCGATTTCCCTACGTTGGTATACCCCACCAAAGCCACACGCACCATTTTACCACGGTTCCCGCGCTGCACGGCCATTTGCTTATCGATGGTTTCAATACGCTTCTTCAGCAAGGCTATTTTATCGCGTACAATACGTCTATCCGTTTCTATTTCGGTTTCCCCGGGCCCGCGCATTCCAATACCCCCTTTTTGGCGCTCAAGGTGCGTCCACATCCCTCGTAATCGTGGCAACAAATATTCGCATTGCGCCAATTCCACTTGGGTACGGGCATAACTCGTTTGGGCGCGTTGGGCGAAAATATCCAATATCAAATTCGTTCTATCCAGCACTTTTACGTTCAAAATCTTACTGATGTTACGCTCTTGTGCTGCCGATAGTTCATCATCAAAAATAGCGGTATCGATATCGTTATCCTTTATAAACTGACGGACTTCCTCCATTTTACCCGTACCGATAAAGGTTTTGGGATTGGGCATATCCATTTTTTGCGTAAACCGCTTAATGGCATCGCCGCCAGCTGTAAAGGTTAAAAACTCCAGCTCGTCCAGATACTCCTTTAATTTATCTTCGTCTTGTTCTTTAGTTACAATTCCTATTAAAACTGCCTTTTCTAAACCCATAAATCTCTTTTCTACAATGTATGCAAAGTTACACATTTAACCGCATTTTCTTTTTTAGAAGTCACTGAATAAATGTGCTGAAAGTGAAAAAACATTTCAACCCCAAAACTATGGATGATTTCTTCGTTGTCAAAAATTTTAAGTCCGCACAACTTCAAGGTTGCTGCGGGTTAAAATTTCTTCTGACCTTAAACTCACCTTATATTTTGGGTTATTCAAAGACTTCTTTTATAATTTAAAGTCTATTTTTGGCCTATGGATTACAATTTTGAAGGCATTCCCGTTCGCGACGATTTACAAACCATCGGGTTTTACAACCTCGAAAATCTGTTTGATGTTAATGACGACCATCTTATTAACGACCAAGATTTTCTACCAACCGCTAAACGGAAATGGACGCCAAAACGCTACGACAATAAACTTAGGAAACTGAGTTTTGCCATTTCGAATATCGGCCGACAAGAAACCGGAAAACACCCCGCCATTGTGGGTGTGGCTGAAGTTGAAAATGCCAAAGTCATTGAAGATTTATTGAATGCCAAACATTTGGAAGATTATAATTATAGCTATGTGCATTATAATTCGCCCGACGAGCGTGGCATCGACACAGCCTTAATTTATGATGCCGACGTGTTTAAATTGCTGCGTTCTGAAACCTTTAGCGTGCCTTTGGTCAATGAAGTGGGCCTGCCCGATTACACACGCGATATTTTACTGGTTTCGGGTTTACTGGACGATGAAAAAATCCACGTCATTGTAAACCATTGGTCGTCCCGTCGTGAAGGTGCCAAAGAAACCGAATTTAAACGCATTGCAGCTGCCGATAAGGTTATTGAAATTATAAACCGACTAAAAGCAGATGATGAAAATGCCAAAATCGTAATTATCGGCGATTTTAACGACGACCCCTCCTGCAACAGTATTAAACACCTCGTAAATCAAGGCAATCTGTACAACCCCATGGAGATTTTGCACACCTACTCCAGAGGCACAACTACCCATAATTTTAAATGGAATTTGTTCGACCAGATTATGTTTACCACCAACTTTTTTGAAGCGACCCCAAACACCCTAAGTTTTGATAAAGCCGAAATTTTCGATATCGATTTTTTAAAACTGAATAAAGGAAGGCACAAAGGCAAACCGTTTAGAACTTACGTTGGGCCAAAGTACAAAGGCGGATATAGCGACCATTTTCCGGTGTATGCCATTTTTAGGAAGTAATCTTAATGTTTTTGCGAGGATTCAGCCTGCACTGAGCGCAGTCGAAGTGTGGCAATCTTTTCATTAAAAATCCCAGCATACATATAACAGATTCCCACGCTTCGCTCGGAATGACAACAGAAATCAAACCGCTTGCAGCAACACAAAAGCCAAACCTAAAATGGCTATAGGCAAAAACCACAGCAGCCAAATACTGTAATTCAGTTTTTTGTTTTTAAGCATTTTGGCATTGAGTACTTTTCGTTTTCTACCCCCATACTTCATCCAATTTTTAAAATGAATAAAAATCACGGCCAAAGCGAAAAGCGTCCATACTTTACTGGCCGACATGGTATCGAAATGCATGCTCCTGAAAAAACCTGCAAAAAACACACCCAACACCAAAAGTAAACTGCATTGTAAAAAGGTAATATAAAACACGGCAATACTATTGGCCTTTTTACTTTTTCTATGTTTATAATGCTGAAAAACGTGGTAGAACAGCGCGTCGAAAGTGGTCATCTCTTTTTTTGGCAAATATATTCTTTTAAGAACTCATTCTACATAATCCACACTAATTTCGTCGAGTTCGTAAACGCCATCAAAACTATCCTGTCCGCTGCCCGTGTATTTAAAGGCAATATAGATTGTTCCAGAGGCACAGGACAAATCTACCGTTCCAGAATTGAACCACTCGGCAAAACTATCGGTATCCTTTACCACATAGGCATCTGCGAGTACCCCCCAAGTGGCCGAGGTTATCGTAGCTTCGTCGCCATCCCAATCTTGTGAAAAGAGCACTTCCATATAGCTGCTATCAGCCAAACTATTTGAAGTTTTAAACCTAACGGTTACCCCTAGATGAGCATCCAAATTAATAGCTGGGGTAATGAGCCAACCGATATTGCTCACATCGCCCGAACTAGCCGATTGAAACCGTGCCGAACGCCCCAAAGACGCATTGGATGATGTTGACGAATAGCCTTCCCAAGCCTGGGTACCCGCCTCAATATAATTGACCCAACCATCAATCTCAATGGGGCGGTTATTGCGTTGGGGCTCAAAATCTTCAAAAAACAAATTGTTTGCGCCTAAGGTTTGTGAAATTCCGCAAGACAACTCCAAGGGGTCACAACGCTCGCTGTTACCAAAATCAATATCGGCCGAACTGTTTAAAATTAACACATTGAAATCGTCGCCAAAATCACGACTAAAAATCCCCGTGACACTGCCTTTCCCTTGTGGTACAATCAAGGCTTTAAAATCGGCAAAGGTACTCGTTTGCATCCTAATGGAAATGCCCGACGCGCAGCTTTCCAACAACCGGAAACCATCAAATTCATCAAACGATTCGCTGGCATAGGTCGCTCCCATTTCAAACCGATTGAGTTGCATATCATCTAATTGTATTAGGGTGTTTTGATCCATATCGGTCAGATTGGCTAGTCCCACGGTTTTTGGAGCGATTTCAGCTATTTCGTTACTTCTTAAAATGATGTTTTTGTATTCGGCCGCCTGGATTTGCCCCACGTTTACACCATCTTCCTTCCCAATGGTAATCACGCCATTTTCCTCACCAATGGCCAATCCGTTTAGTTTTACATATACTTTTTGTCCGAATTGAAAAGTATCCGACAGACTGCTCACGTTAATGCTCACCCGAAAACCCAATCTGGGGTCGTTATCGGGACTGCTATCGTCAGTTTTATTTTGAATGATGAGTTCTTCAAAAAAGTTTCCAGACCTATCGGATGATACCACATAACCTTCAATATACAAATCGGTTTCATCGTCAAAAACCCCCAAACTGTTTCCGTTATTTACAGCTTGTTCATACAAGCTTTTTACAGCCTTAAACGTGGTGATTTGCGCTTGCGGAATTTCGGGCTCGGTTATTGAAATATCGGGTACGGCAAAATCGTCGTCCTGAACGCAGGAAGCCACAAGAAATAGCAGAGCGAAAAGTCCTGAAAGGGATTTAATTTTTTTCATGTGTCTATTTTTTCGGTTTCAATGTTTTGTTTTTTTATTCACAAAGAATCTATCTTATTTTTTACCGTCATTCCGAGCGCAGCGTGGGAATCTCAATAAATCGTGCTCTAATTAAACTGATTACTTCAGTCATTCTTCCTTCGTAATGACGTTTCTTTTTCATTCGTTTAAAACCCATTTTCTATTTTCCAAATGGCGATTATCGGCTTAAAATCTCAAATTCAAATTCAAAAAATAGGTCGTGCCCCGGCCGTACCAATATTTCGGTCCGAAAACAGGAGTTGCCAAAGCCTTATCGTTTCGCAACTCGCGGTAATTGGCGTTTCTGCCTTGCTCAAAACCACCTGTTTTGTACACTTCATCCAGCAGATTGTTCACGCTGGCAAAAAGCCCCACATAATATTGTCCGATTTTCCACGACTTTCCGCCTACCAAATTCACCACCATATAATCATCAAAGCGCTCCTGTTTCAGCAGTTCTCTTGCCAATGCTTCGTCGTAATCATTGAACACATTGCCATCAAAATCGGTATTGAAATTGGACGAACGCGTTAACGGACTCACATCAATAAAAGTATTACTGAAAAAATTGGCAGTAGCCCCGAACCACCAATAATCGGGGTCGCGGTACTCAAAACCCACCGAATAGGCATTTTGCGGTCCGGAAGCGAGTCGGTAATTTTTTAAATTGGATGTTCCGAAATCCTTAAACCCATTTACAAAACCCGCTTCAAGCGCTTCATCATCTGGCTCGGTAGACAGGTATAGATTCGGATTGTTATCATAGGTAAATTGCCCAACGGCCGCAGCGCCTTTCAATTTTATGGTCGATGTCACTTGAGCTTCAACCCCCAATTCTCCTCCAAAATACCTTTTCTCGATGCCCTGCAAAATTTCTTGAACAAACACCGCATTGTCGCCACCAATGCCATCGGCAAAATAGAAGGATATTTCGCTGGCATCGACTATTTTGGTGTAATAGCCCGTTAGTTTTGCTTTGACTATAGGCGAACGGAAGATGTAACTGCCGTCAACCGACATGATTTTTTCCTCGGAAATATTCGGTACCACGTTATGATTTTCTCTGGAATTGGAAAAGGTGTTTTGAATGGACGGTGGACGGGACAAATATCCAGCATTAATATTAAACACGTGCTTGCCCGACAATTTATAGGTCAGCCCGCCTTTTCCGCCAAACCCCATAAAACTCAGTTGTTTCCCCATTCCGAGAGAACTATCGGGAAAGCCTCCGTTTTGATAAATACCCTCCCGTTGATATTGCACGCTTTTCAAACTTAACGCGCCATAAAAATCGATTTTTTTATAAGTGAATTGTGCTTGGGCAAAGGCACTGATTTCATTGGCAGAAATGTTGTAATGGTATTTAAATTTATCGCCTTCGGAAACCAATCGATTGCGATTGAGTAAATCGTTTTGGGCAGCATCTATTTCGGTAGCAAAGCCATCAATATCGAGATAAGTGGGAGCGCCCAACAAATCCAAAACCTCAGCGAAATTTTCGGATTTTAAATGTTTGTAGTTTACACCAGCGTTCAAAATAATATGGTCGTTAATGTCTTTAGTTAAAATAGAATTGATTGTGAGTTGTTTGTCGTCCACCCGATCTTCGTACAAGGCGTAAATTGCGTTTCCGCCATTTTGGGCATTGGCCATGTTGGCCTCGTACATCGTGTTCCAATCGATTTGTCCATCATTTTCAAAATCCTTTAAAGCCATATAAGCATATTGCAAATCATCGGGAAAATTACGCTCAAAATAACTGGGCAATTTTTGATAATAGGTTGGGCTTGGGTTGGCGCCACCGCCTTGCGGAAAACCATCCACCAAATCGGTGCCGTTGTAATCCAGTCGGCTGTTGCCCATTTTCCCGAATTGATAGGCTATGTTGGTATTCAAATTCGTTTTTGCATTCAACTTCCAATAATGGTTTAGCATGACGATGGGTTCGTGGATTTCCTTGATTCTGGAATTCCGCTTTTCGCCATTCTGCCAGCCCCAATATTCGTTATACCTTATCCCTTTTAAACCGTAAACTTCTTGGGTGTTGGGTGACGACTTTCCGCGTCGGTTTGGGGTGTAAATAGCCGTGAAATTCAAACTGTGGTTTTGGTTGAATCGCTTTTCCGCGGAAGCGAAAAATGAATTGGCACTGTACAAAGTGGCATCCTGAAAGCCTTCGTTGCCCCATCGCCTGCCCATCGACACCGTGTATGCCCAATTATTTTTCAACATGCCCGAAGCATAGGTAGCCATAAGCCTGTTGGTATAACTGCGATTGGAAGACGAATAAGTGATGCGCCCGCCCGGTCGTGCCTGTGACGCCCTAACGTTTATATTTGTAGCTCCCAAAACACCGCCAAATGTGTAACTTGATGGTCTGAGGCCCAAGGCCAATTCCTGATTCCTCAGTACATCGTTTATACCACCCCAATTACTCCACTGTGGCCTACCATTGTAGGTTTTATTCATTTCTATACCGTTGATGAGCAGGGTGCCGTTGTTGGAATCGAGTCCGCGCATCCTGAAAAACGAAGAACTAAACTCAAATGCTGCCGTGCGTTGAAACACATCGAGTGATGAGGCTAAAAGTCCCGAAATATTATCGGCGCCGCTGGTATCGTCGTTGAGCTCATCGTCTGACAAAGTAATGGTGAATAAATCGGCGGCATAGGCCGTGTTCCGTTCTAAAATCATATCGGAGATATTCACCATTTCGCCTTCATTCACTACAATGGGGTAGCGATTGGTGAGGTAGCCTGTTTTGGAGATTTTTAAAACCTGTTCGCCCAATGGTACATTTTCCTTAAAAACAAACTCACCTGAAATAGTGGTTAAAACAAACTGGCTGGTTTCTTCAATGGTTACGGTAACATCTTCAATGGGCGCATAAGAATTTGCATCGACCACACTACCTTTTATTAATGTTTGCTGCGGATAAGCAACAATTGAAAACAAGACAAATAGAAATACAAGTAATGTTCTGTTCATGTTAAATTCAAGCAAAAAAGATGAAAAAAGAAACACTTTGTGAAGAAATTTACAACATTTTTATAACAAACCCGTAAATTTGGATTAAGATTTGTATCATAAAAAGTATGTTCAGTTTTTCCGTTAGCTTTATAAAAATCAGTTTGTTGGTGGTTTGCTTTGGTTTCTTTTCCAAAATCTACTCTCAGGAAAGAACATATAAAATCCATACCGTTGCCTTTTACAATCTTGAAAATTTGTTCGATACCATTAACGATCCGAATAAATTTGATGAGTACAGCCCCATTATGGAATTAAAAACGAGCAGGCAGGTGGCTTACAAACAAAAAATCAGGAATATGGCTCGGGTCATTGCTGATATTGGTCGTGATTTTACGGGAAATGCACCCAGTATTATCGGGGTTTGTGAGGTTGAAAATAAAAAGGTTTTGGAAGATTTGGTGAACGATTCACTTTTGGTTGGCAACGATTACGGGATTATTCATTTTGAAGCCCCCGATATTCGGGGAATCGACGTCGCCTTATTATACCAAAAAAAGGCTTTTAGCCCCACGCACACCAGCACGCACGAACTGAAAATTTACGATAACGACAATCAAAAAAGGGATTATACCCGCGACCAACTTTTAGTGAGCGGTATATTGGAAGGTGACCCCATCCACATAATCGTAAACCATTGGCCATCTCGGCGTGGCGGTGAGGCAAAAAGCGAACCCAAACGCATCGCAGCGGCAAAAATGAACAAATATTTAATCGATTCGTTACAAGTGATTGACCCTTATGCCAAAATTTTATCGATGGGCGACTTGAACGACAACCCCAACAACAAAAGCATAAAAGACATTTTAAATGCCAAAAATAGACCTAAAAAAGTGGCCTTGAAAGGGATTTACAATCCGTATATGGATTTTTATAAAAACGGATTGGGCACCACGGCCTATCGCGACAATTGGAGCCTCTTCGACCAAATTATGCTTACCAAACCTTTTTTGGAAAAAGATTATTCAACACTTCGGTTTTATAAAGCGGGCATCTTCAACAAAAGCTACTTAATCGAGAACAATGGTCCTTACAAAGGCTATCCCTTCAGAAGTTGGGGCGATGGTGGTTTTAGCAATGGTTTTAGTGACCATTTCCCCGTGTATGTATTTTTGATAAAAGAGCAATAAAAAAGACCTGTCAGGTTACTTGCCGAACGGAGCCGAAACAAAAACCTGAGAGGCCTAGATTATACAAATTTTGTTTTTAATGTTTTATCCCAACCATGTATTCCATGGAATTCTCGATAGCAATAATATAAGTGCGATACTGTAAAAAACCGCAATGGTTTTAAGTTTAGCTTTTGAAGTGAGTTTCTTTTTGTGCTTGGAATAACCGATGGTTATTAAGGCAACCGCCACAATATTTACAAATGGGTGTTCTACCAAATACAAACGGTTTGCGGCATCTTTCATGACACCACCCATGCCCAATTCACTGAACAATTGTAAACGTGGCGACACAAAATACAGCACCAAACCTATCAACAATTGAATGTGCGAAACAATTAAAGTAAACAATGATTTTCTGAAGTCGTTGGCCTCATATTCTTTGTCTCCAAAGGTTTTAATGATAGCATTAAATGTAGCAATCACTAAAACTAATAATACTAAATAAGCCCAATAGGAATGGAGTTTTAATACAATTTCGTACATAATTATCTTGGTTTTTTAACATAACAAATGTAATGATTAAAGCTAAAAAAACCGCTTCAATATGAAGCGGTTTTTTTTGGATTGTATTCTTAGGTTTCTATTCAACTTTAGAAATTGAAACGCATACTTAGGTTCCAGGTTCTCCCGTAGCCAAATCTACCGGTATTGTTAATATTCACACCTTTATAATTTTCTGCTGGATTAGCCGAAGCTGCTAAGTTTCCATTTACGGATTCCAAATACACTTCATCAAAAACGTTATTAATGTTTAATCTGAATTGCAATGAATTTTGTTTTTGCTCGCCCACAAGCATTTTGTAGCTCAATCCGGCGTCAACCGTATCGTATGAAGGCAACTCTAACGTTTCTTCTGTCAAGGATCCTGTAGAATAGAAATTGTCGTACATATTCCATGCTCCATCAACACTCAATCTCGGTAATATTTCATAATCAGCATTAACACCAGCTGTAAATTGGGCTGCTCCACCAACATTAAAACCATCAATCTCCACAACCATGGCAGAACCTATTTCATCTCCATCTTGGTCAAAAGATCTTTGGCTACCATTGCCTTTAAATTTCCAATCACCCAGTGAAACAAATCCATTTAAACTTAGTTTATCACATGGTCTGGTAAACACTTCCAATTCTACACCCATATGCACCTGTTTAACACCTTGGGTTTGGAAACCAATATAGTCTTCCTCTTGTTCCCCGTTGTCATTAAGTAATGTTCTGTTATCCCAAGTGGTGTGGTAAAGGTTAAGATTTGCAGAAAAAGCACGACCTCCTAATTGGTAACCGGCTTCAAAACCAGTAATTTTTTCATTTTCTACCTCTGGCATTAAATACTCGTTACCGCCCCTGTTGTCTCTAAAAAGCACATCGTGGAACGGTTGACGCGAATAGTGCCCGGCATTAGCGAACACCTTATGGTTTTCTGCCAAGGTATAGGCCAGACCAGCTTTTAAATTAAACCCAGGATTGTTCACTTTATCTGATTCTTCAGAAACGCCTTCCTGCTGTACATTTAAAAATTCGGTTCTAACATGAGATTGCGTAGAAACAGCTCCCTGGAAAAATGCTGAAAAATAATCATTGGCATACTCCAACTGCCCAAACACACCGGCATAGTTGATTTGCTCTTCGTAATCGTAACCAAACCTTTGCGAATGGTCTGTATTTGGGTTGAAAAACACCGTCCAAGGGTTGATGCCTCCTTCTCTTGTAAGTTCATAATCACCGCTATAACCAGAAGACGCACTTACTGATTCCACCGCTATAAGTTCTCTTACATCTCTAAAATGGATGCCGTTATAAAAACGGGCATCAGCACCAACATTAAAGTTTAAGTTTTCAGACAACTCGTTGTTGTAGTTGGCCACCAAACCATACCAATTGTGGTTATTGTTAGAGCCCCTGGCGTAAAGCACATCGCCACCAGAAGTAATAGATTGTGCAAAACTGCCTCTACCCATTGAGCCGTATAGGACGGTAGATAAGCTCGATTTATCGTTTATGGTTAAATCCCAAGTTAGGTTAGCTACAGGTTTATGGTAAATGTTTCGGCCACCAGGGTAAACATTATTACCTCCATTTAAAGTATTGGGGCTATCCACCCCAGAGAAATTCCAAGAGTTGTATCGTCTTCCGTTTTCTATGAAAGAGCCAATACTTCCACTTCCAGCTACAGCATGCCACTGTGGTGCTCCAGTCACCAAAAAGTTCAATGTATTGTTATCGTTTGGCTGATAACCTACAGAAAGGAAGTAAGTTTGGCCTTGCCCATCTGTATAATCTACATAACCATCGCCTTGCCAATGTCCTAACATAGCCGAAAACGACCATCCTTTTTCATTAACTCCAGTTGAATAATAGGCCGTTGTTTTAGTGTAATTATCATTTGCTATAAGCTGTTGTAAAAAGCCTCCTTCTTTTCTATCGATGGTTTTCGTAACGATATTTACTGTACCACCCACTGACGAAATTGCCAACTTTGAGGCCCCTAAACCTCTTTGAACTTGTACCGCATTGGCCACATCTAAAACACCACTCCAGTTAGACCAGTACATTTTCCCATCTTCCATGCCATTAATAGGCTGTCCGTTGAGCAAAAATGCTGTATTGGTTTGGTCGAAACCACGTAAAAACATGGCACCATCTCCAAATCCTCCAGCCTTAATATTTTGGACGGAAGGTGAAGATTTTAAAAGTTCTGGCAAATCCCAGTTTGCTGCTTTTTGTCTAATCTCATTCGCCTTGATGGTAGAAACTGCAACTGGAGTTTTTCTGTCTTCGGCTAAATCGATAACACCCGAAGCCGTAATTACAATTTCTTCCAAAGAATTGTCGGCAGTCAAGTTAACCATACCTAGTGTTGTATTGCCGTTAAACTTTACCGTTTTTGAGCTATACCCCACAAAAGAAATTACAATCTGTCCAGAAGAAGCTTTAGTCTCTAGAGTAAAGCCACCGTTAAAATCGGTTGTTGTACCATTTGAAGTTCCTTTTTCGATAACATTGGCCCCAGGAAGCGGGATATTAGTCCCTGCTTCGTAAACCGTACCCGTAACGGTACTTTGCGCCATTAAAACTGTAGAAAACAATAGTACTACAGTGTACATTAAAAAATGTGTAGTTTTTTTCATAATTAATTATTTGAAATTAGTCGTTGCAAAAATACGCATTATCAGGGTACTAAGATTATGGCATTGTTAAAAAACCTTAAATTTGTTCATAAAAAAACGGTGCGAATATTTGAAACATTCGCACCGTTTTAAGGCTTCTGCTATTTTTTATCAAAAAAACTATCGCTTGCCCTTATAATAATTCAATAAATTTTGGGTTGACGAATCATGCTCGCTTGTTGCGCTATTGTTAAATTCCTGTAAAATTTTGTTTGCTAATTGCTTTCCTAATTCTACCCCAAATTGGTCGTAACTAAAAATATTCCAAACAATACCTTGTACAAATATTTTATGTTCGTACATCGCTATTAATTTACCTAAGCTTTCTGGGGTCAATTTGTTGATAAATATCGTATTTGTGGGTTTATTTCCTTGAAACACTTTGAAAGCTATGACGTTAGACTGCGTGCTCTCTGCAATAACTTGTTTTTCAGTTTTGCCATTCAGCAGTGCTTCGGTTTGCGCCAAAAAATTCGACATCAATTTATCTTGGTGATCCTGGTTGCCGTGCAGCGATTCGGCAAAACCGATAAAATCAGCCGGAATTAACTTTGTGCCTTGGTGAATCAACTGGAAAAAGGCGTGCTGGGCATTGGTACCAGGCTCACCCCAAATAATGGTTCCAGTTTGGTAATCGATTGGTTTACCATTTCTGTCCACACTTTTTCCGTTACTTTCCATAATACCCTGTTGCAAATACGTAGCAAACTGATTTAAATATTGAGAATATGGAATAATAGCTTCGCTTTCTGCTTCAAAAAAGTTGTTGTACCAAACACTAATTAATGCTAGAATAACGGGGATATTTTTTGAAAAATCTTCTTTCCTAAAATGCTCGTCCATTTTATGGGCACCAGTTAGCAAGCTATCAAAATTATCGTAACCAACGGCCAAACTAATACTTAAGCCAACAGCGCTCCAAAGTGAAAAACGGCCGCCAACCCAATCCCACATCGGGAAAATATTGTTCTCGTCAATACCAAATGCCTTTACGTTTTTAATATTGGTGGATACCGCCACAAAATGTTTGGCAATCGCTTCTTCTGAAGCCGATTTTAAAAACCACTCTTTTATGGTATTAGCGTTTGAAAGCGTTTCCTGTGTTGTAAACGTTTTTGAAACGATAACGAATAGCGTGGTTTCGGGGTTTAATTTTTTGATGACTTCATTTACATGGTCGCCATCCACATTACTTACAAAATGTGTATTTAAATTATTTTTATAATACTGTAAGGCATCAACCACCATCGCCGGCCCCAAATCAGAACCACCAATACCAATATTAACCACATCGGTAAACGCTTTTCCGGTATGGCCTTTTCTTTCACCATTTACCACTTCATTGGTGAAGTTTTTAATCTTTTCCTTTACTTCATAAATCTCGGGCATTACATCTACACCATCTACCTTAAAGTTGGCCGTTTTAGGCGCTCTAAGTGCTGCGTGCAATACCGCTCGCCCTTCGGTTTTATTTATGGTTTCTCCTGAAAACTGACTTTTTATGGCCTCCTTCAACTTCACATCGTCTGCCAATTGCAGTAAAAGTTTTAAAGTATCTTCGGTAATTCTGTTTTTTGAATAATCCACATAAAAGTCGTCCCATTTAACGGTGAAATTATTTGCACGATTGGTTTCTTTCGCAAATAAATCTTTCATATGAAGCCCTTTAACGTCTTCAAAATGTGCTTGTAATTTTTTCCAAGCCTCGGTGGTTGTTGGGTTGATAGTTGGTAATGCCATAATTATGAATTTGCTTGTGTTATTATGGGTTGTTTTGGTTGTTCTTCTTTTATTTCTGGTTTAAAGTACAGATTATCCAATTGATATTTTATGGGGGCAATAAAATCTAAGTACTTTACTTTTAAGCTATCTGAAATAGGTTTGGCCTCGGGAAGCTTTTGTTTGAAAGGATCCACCTGTTTGCCATTCACCCAGAAACGGTAACATACGTGTGGCCCACCAGTGTTTCCCGTCATACCAACCCAGCCAATAACGTCGCCTTGTTTTACAAAATCGCCCACTTTGGCTTTCCTTCTGCTCATATGGAGGTATTGGGTTTCGTAAGTGGCATTATGACGTATTTTTACGTAATTTCCATTACCACCTCGGCGTTCGGATTTGGTAACCGTACCATTGGCCGTTGCCATAATAGGCGTTCCAACAGGTGCGGCAAAATCGGTGCCTTTGTGCGGACGCACCTTAAAACCATAAACCGCGATGCGGCGTTTTAAATTGTAGCGTGAAGAAATCCTACTGAATTTAACAGGTGCCTTTAAAAAGGCGCGACGTAAGTTTTTCGCATCTTCGTTAAAATAATCAACAATACCTTTTACGCTATCGGTCATAAATCTAAAGGCATAAAAAGGCTCACTGTTATGCTCGAAATAGGCCGCTTTTACGTTATGGATTCCTGTGTAAATACTATCGTCAATATACTTATCGGTATAAATGACCTTAAAACGGTCACCTGGTTGCAATCGCCTAAAATCGATGGTCCAGGCATAAATTTCATCAGCCAGTTTATTAGTCAAAACCGGACTTACACCTTTCTCATCCAATGTTACCGAAATACTACTGTTTATAACCCCTGTAACCGTTTTTTCAACATATTTAATGGGCTTTCTATCGGCATAAGCATGGATAGAATCGGCAAAATTTATCACTACATATTCTTCTAAACTAGGCTGATAAATAAAACTTTTTGGAGTTTCAAGGGAGTCTTTGGCGCACAAAATCGCATAGGGTTTACCTTTTTGAAAAAACCGAGCTATATTGTAAACCTCTTTAGTTTTTTCAGCAATATGGAAAATTTTGGGATAGCCCACATTGTTTCGCTCCAAGATTTCACCAAAGCTTTCCCCAGCCTTTACCGTATCTCTTTTAACAATGTAATCATCGAGCTTAAAACCAAACTCTGTGATTTCTTCAACTTCTTCTTCTACAATCGCTTCCGGTATTTCAGCTTGTGCTTTTTCTTCTTCTTTACAGCCAATAAAAAATGCTGTAACGGCCAATAGCATGATTAAATATCTGTTCCCCACGTGTCTTTCTCGTTCTCTGTCCATAAATCTGGAAAAAATATTCTTTTTTGATATTTTGGGTGCATGTACTTCACCCACTCACTTCCTCCTGTGGCTTCTGCCGTTTGCCCTCCAATGTTCAAATAATGATTTGCCGTATTATAATGTGCCATTACCCATTTTATGTTTACGGTATAATCATAATGGCGCATGGCTTTTATCAAATCTTTATTGGCTTGTGAAGCTTTGGGAAGGGTTTTAAACTTGGTCCACAAATTATTAAATTGATAAAATTTTGTAAATCTAATAAATTCCTCTTTATATCGGTCTTCAAACGCCGATAATGTATAGGTTTTTTTGCCTGTTTTGTAATCTTTGCCGGCGGCTTGCCAATACAGATGCTCGAAAGCGTGCTCATAAGACGAATTTCGGTCTATGGTATCTCTAAAGCGTTTGTCGATAAGGTTGATGAGTTCTGTTGATGCAAATTCAATTTTTCGGTATTGCGCGCTTTGGAACCCGCTTGCAGGAATCAATGTCGTTCTGAATTGATTGTACTGCTCGATGTCCATACCATCTTTCATAATACTGAACGATGACGTAAGCACATCAAAATACCGACTGATGCGCATGATTTTATCAGTAAAAACCTCGGCACTAATAGGATCAGCTTTTGCGACTTGTTCAATTTCACTCAGAATCATTTTGAATAGCAGTTCTGAGATTTGATGGTACATGATAAATACCTTCTCGTCTGGAAAAACGGTACGTTGCACCTGAAGATTCAACAGAGCATCGGTTTGTATATAATCCCAATAATTAATAGGCTTGCTATGCAACAAACCCTCTAAATGGGCCTCAACATCTTGGTCGATAGCCTCATATTTTTCTTTTAGTTTTTTGTTTATGTTGGTGCTCAAAATGAGTTAATTGTTAACGACAATCTTAAAGGGATGTTTTAAACCTTTAAAAGCTTCAAGATCGGCTCTTAGTGACCCCACTGCTAAATCGGCCTTAACACGTAAAGGTATTTTATTTTTGTCTTTCGACACCCAAAGTGTTAAACTTTCTTCTTCCTTAAACACACGACCAGCCATTACATAAGGTCTGAATTTTAAAGATTCAACCTCGCCAAAATCGGTATTGATGGTTTCTTCACCTAAATAGATTAACTTAAAACCGTAGCTTTCTTCATCAAAAAACATTTCAACCTTTGCCTCGTCGCCTACTTTTATATTTCGAGTATCCATGGTATTTCGCAGATAGTAAAATGCCGACAACAAATCCTGTACATTTGGTTTGGTGTCTACAACCTTTTGTACGTTGTGTTTCTTGTCGTTTATGTGTGCTTTATTATTTTTCTGATCGAAATGGATTTCCAGATTTTTTGTGTATCCGCCTTCATCGATATCCCTTATAAATTTGTAGGGCATTATGGTTTCTTTGTCGAAATAGGTTTCGTACCTATCTTTTACTTTAAAAAACCATTTGATCATACCGGTTGTCCAGCCTTTGCCAACTACATGGTAAACGTCTTTGTCGTTAAGTTTTGAATCTTTTACCAGCAAAGTAGCATTTCCTGCCTTTAGCCAATTGCTGTAACTCATCCTGAATTTAAACCATTCGCCATCGCCAAATGCCGGTTCTGGTTGGGCCGCCAGAAACTGGGTCGTAACAAAAGTGATTAATATAAGTAGTGCTTTTTTCATGGTATTTGGAACTTATGTAATGTAACTTTCTAAAGCCACATTTATTGTTTTACCTTAGAAATTACAATTACTGTTCCAAAAATAAAAATTTTCTCCTAACCCCTTTGTTAAATACTGTTATAGTTGTGTTAGGGTTTTTATTTGAATTGAATAGCAAGAGATAAATTCGAACAGTTTTATTTAAGCCAAATAAATACAATCAAAATAAAAGTCAAAATTCCCCAAACAGGAATTAAAATTTTGTCAATTCGAAAAAACCAACCTGTAGATTTAACTAATTCTGGGCTTTCAACCTGCAATCTATTCTTAAGGCTTTTAGAAATGAGCGACCCCGAAAGCTTATGAAAAACAAAAGCCAATACGAGAAATAACGTCAAAATTACTTTTTGCTTCACTTCCATTATTCATGTTAAATTAAAGCATTTTTAAGGTATTCACCTCTTGCTCGGTTAAATGTTTCCAGTGGCCGCGGGGAATATCCTTTTTGGTTAAGTGGCCAATAGCCACACAATCTAAACTCACGATATCGTAGCTGAAATATTCAAATATGGTCCGGATAATGGTGTTTCCTGTGTTTTTAATTTTAAGCCCCAATTCACGTTTTGAAGCCCCATCGATATAACTGATTTCTTCAACTTCAATAAGTTCGCCTTCAATTTTAAATCCACTTTGGATTTTTTTGAAATCGTCGTGTTTTAGGTTTTTATCCAATTCAATATGAAACAAACGCGCCACACCGTTTTTGGAATTGGTGAATTTTTTAACCACTGCATCGTCGTTAGTAAACAACAGCAAACCTTTCGAGTTTCTCCCCAAACGCCCAATAGGCTTTATTTTTGAATTGGTAGCATTGGCCACCAAATCCATTACCGTCCGTCCTTTGGTTTCACTAGTGGTTGTTGCAAACCCTTTGGGTTTGTTCAACAACACATAGGCTTTTTTCTCTGGGCTGATTCTTGAACCGTCGTAACGCACTTCGTCATCCGGTTTTACTTTATAGCCCATTTCAGTAACCACTTTTCCGTTTACGGTTACCAAACCTGTAGCGATATGCACATCGGCCTCTCGGCGTGAGCAAATGCCCGCATTGGCAACGTATTTATTCAATCGGATTTCATCGGGATTGCCCGATTTTTTCTGATTGGCGTTCGACTTTTTAATAGGCGCATTTCCTCTGGCATAACTGGTAAAACGCTTGTTACCGCTTCCTCGCCCCGATGGCTTTCCTTTTCCTTTGCCCCCTTGATGTCTGTTCATATTATTTAATTTTGTACAAAGATAAAGCTAATATTGCGATTGTGTATTTATCACCATGGTTTTGTTTTTCTTCGGAAATACTTCCTTCGCCTTTTAAATTCGGTTTAAAACCACACTTACTTTTATCAACACAATGGAAAACACGCCCACTACGATAATAAATTTTAAAATATTATGCAGAATCAAATAATGGGTTTTTGTTTGCGACCGCCAAAGAATCAGCAAAAAAAACAACAAGAGTACTATACTCAAATAGAAGTACCAATACATGTACCCCACATCGTAACGGTATAACAGCAAATACGTGGGCACCAGAGTTAAAACCGACAATACCGTGAGCATGATTTTTGAAACCTTTTCGCCATAAACCACGGGTATGGTTTTGTAGTCTTGAGCCAAATCGCCAGTTATATTTTCTAAATCTTTGGTGAGTTCGCGCATGGAAATGAGCAAAAACAGAAACAGTGCATGTACAAAAATGACGGTTTCGAAGTTTTTGTAATACATGAAAATAGCGAAAAACGGTGTAATAGTAAGTATTGCTGAAACTAAATTGCCCACAAAGGGCATTTTTTTAAGCTTATGTGAATAAAACCAAATGGCGAAAATATAAATAGCAAAAAACACCACGGCTTTAAACGACACGTAACTGGCCATGACCACTGCTAAAAAATTGAGCACAAAATAAAAGGACAGTTTGGTGTTTTGGCTCACCAACCTATCCAATCGGCTTTTTATGGGACGGTTGATTAAATCCTTTTCGGAATCGTAAAAATTATTGATAATGTATCCGCCAGCAATGGTCGCGGCCGAAGCCAAAACCAACATAAACAGGTTAACATCAAAAAGTACTTGGTGCAAGGGCAAATCGTGCGCCAAAATATAAATGGATGCCAAGTATTGGGCAATAACTATGATTAAAATATTATAGCCGCGAATAACAGAAAACATGCTGAAAAACTTAAGAAGGATGTGTTTCTGCCGTCTGCTTAACATAAGATAAAAATAAGATGAGACTCCTCAGAACGCCCTAAACCAAACGTTCTCGGAGTGAAAGAATCCAATTAGAAATTGTAAACCACTTCCAGTTTGTGTGCGGCAAGTGCTTTTTTGGCCTTTTCAAAATCTTCGGCAAATCCTAAAATATAGCCGCCGCCTCCTGAGCCGCAAAGCTTTAAATAGTAGGCGTTGGTGTCAATTCCTTTTTTCCAAAGCTCATGAAACTGCTGTGGAATCATAGGTTTGAAATGGTTTAGCACGATTTTGGACAATTGTTTGGTGTTTTTGAATAACGACTTAATATCGCCCTTTAAAAAATCATCCACACAGGCATCGGTATGTTTAATAAATTGGTTTTTAAGCATATTTCTAAAACCTTCCTGCTTCATGTTTTCCATAAACAAGCTTACCATCGGCGCTGTTTCGCCAATAATCCCGCTATCTATCAAAAACACGGCCCCTTTACCATCACTTTGCTGCGCCGGGATGCCAGTGGCTTCAATATTATCTTTTGAATTGATCAAAATAGGGATGCTCAAATAACTGTTTAAAGGATCTAAACCAGACGATTTTCCATGGAAAAAGGATTCCATGGCTGAAAAAATCGACTTTAATTTTAACAGTTTTTCGCGGGTTAAGTTTTCGAGAACCGTAATTTTATCAAAAGCATATTGATCATAAATAGCGGCCACTAAAGCACCGCTGCTCCCTACACCGTAACCTTGGGGAATGGACGAATCAAAATACATGCCTGCGTCAACATCTTCAGTAAGCCTTTCAAAATCAAAACGCACCAAATTTTCGTCAATATCCTGAAGGTAAGCTGCAAATCGTTTTAAACTTTCGTTGGATTTTAAGGCTGCTTCTGAAGCATTACCGTCATTCTTTAACGCTCCGTTATAGAAATTATAAGGAATGGATAGCCCTTTGGAATCTTTAATGATGCCGTACTCACCAAAGAGTAAAATTTTCGAATAAAATAGAGGTCCTTTCATAAACTATATGGTTTTCAGAGCGATGCGTTTAACAAATATAACATTTTTTTAAACAAAAAATATTCGATTCTACAAAATGTTTTCGGCCCCCAAACCAATAACGTCGCAAATATAATGACCATTTTGGCAATACGCAACTAATTCATTTTTAATGAATTTCAAAACATTTTCAGCTTCATTTTCCGGATAAAGCACGTGTACGTTAGCTCCAGCATCCAAAGTAAAACATACCTTCGAGCCTGTTTCGTTTCTGTACGCCCAAATTTTATTGATGATTTGTAGCGTATTAGGCTTCATTAAAATAAAGTAAGGCATGCTGGTCATCATCATGGCGTGTAAGGTTAACGCCTCACTTTCAACCAGTTTTACAAAAGCATCCAGGTCTCCCGTTTCTAAAATACTTTTTATTTCCGAAATATTTTTATTGGCTTGTTTAAAACGCTCTTGTGCAAACGGATGTCCGTGCATTAAATTATGTCCCACCGTACTACTTACCTGCTTTTCGCCTTTATCAACCAACAAAATCGTGTCTTGATAATTTTTAAAATGATCGTGCACTTTGTAAGGATACTTTACACCGAACAAGTCGCTGCTCCCTTCTACAGAACCGTGTTCACCCCAAACCACCAGCGGTCCTTCAAGGCTTCGGCAGGCACTGCCTGAACCCAATCGTGCTAAAAAGGAGGCTTTTTTATTGAAATAATCATCAGTCATCTCTATACCGCTGGCTTCGACTCCGCCCAGCAACCGCTGTTCAACACTCATTAAACACAAGGCCAAGGCACTCATTCCCGATGCCGACGAGGCTATACCCGAACTGTGCGGAAAAGTGTTTTCGGTTTCAATTTTAAAATGATAGGATTTTAAAAATGGTAAATACACCTCAACACGCTCGAAAAAGGTTTGGATTTTCGGTTTGAAGGCGTCACTTTTCTGTCCATCTAAAAACACTTCAAACGAAAAATCATCCGTCGCCTTAAGCGCAGTCGAAAGATCTTTTTTTGAAAAACTGAGCTTTGTAATGGTTTTACATTGGTTTAATGTAAAGCTGATGGATGGGTTTTCGGGAATTTGGTTTTTCTTTTTTCCCCAATATTTCACCAATGCGATGTTACTGGGCGACGACCAAGAAAAAGTACCGGATTCAACATTTGCCGAATAAGGTTTTGGAATAAAATGGCGTTCTGTCATGATAAATTTTTAGCGACCAATTTTGGCAAAAATAGTAATTCCCGACAGCTTTTTTCATTCACCTGAAGCTAAAGCCAATAATTTTATCATGGTTTTGTAGTTTCTGGCGGTTGCCGTGGTTTTTAGTTTGCGTTCTAAAACATTATTGTTCAGTTTTGCTTTACCGTAACCCGTTGCGCAATGTAAATACACGCAGGCATCGGTAATAACAAAAGTTTCATTGGGATAGGATATGCTTTTAACTGCCTCCACAGCTTCCTCTCTTGGTTTTGAAAACAACAAGACAAAGTAACTGTTTACCTTCTGTTCATCAGGAAACGGACAATTCTTTAAAATATTCTGAAAGTCGGTTGGAGTTTTTACTAAAACCGGCACCTCAAAACCAAAATGTTTTAAAATTGCAGAACGGATTTCATGTTCTAATTTTTGGATATTTTCTTCAGAAGACTGAAAAATAACATTACCACTTTGAATATAAGTTTTAACGTTTTTAAACCCAGCCCGTAAAAGTAATTCGCATAATTCGACCATGGGCACTTTCTTTTGTCCGCCAACGTTTATGCCCCTTAATAATGCGATGTAGATATTCATATTTAGTTTTTTTAACGCGAATTTATCTTTGACAACACCCTTTACTCCCCCTCTTTTTAGAGGGAAAACTCAGGCTCCTGATTATTTTTCAAGCAACAGTTTCCCTCCTAACAAGGAGGGATTGAGGGAGGTGCAACCTATTAAGCTATACTATTAGCAACAATATACGCCCCTGTCCAGGCATTTTGAAAATTGAACCCGCCTGTAACCGCATCTATGTTCAGCACTTCACCAGCAAAAAAGAGGTTTTCTATTTTTTTACTTTCGAAGGTTTTAAAATTAATTTCTTTTAAATCTACGCCTCCCGCAGTTACAAATTCTTCCTTAAACGTACTTTTTCCATTAACGCTAAAAACGGCTTCGGTTAGTTGTTTGGCCAAGTTTTCCAACTGGGCTTTGTTCAAATCGGCCCAACGGGTTTCAGCAGAAATATCTGAAGCCAAAACCAATTGATGCCAAAGTCGTTTAGGCAAATCGAATTGTGTGGATTTATAGACCGTTTTTTTTGCCAAATCGTGTTTTGCACTTTTAAGTTGCTCCAAACACCTTTCAAAAGATTGACGAATGAAATTAATCTCCATTTGGAATTTATAATCACGCTCGGCCAGTTCAATCGCACCAAATGCAGAAAGCTTTAAAATGGACGGCGCACTCAAGCCCCAATGCGTAACCAGCAACGGCCCTTCACTCCACAAATGAGTGTCTAAAACTTTTATTTCGACATGTGGTGCCACCACCCCCGGAATACCGGAAATACGTTCGTCTTTAATATTGAATGTAAACAACGACGGCACGGGCTGGGAAATGGTATGCCCCAGACCCTCCAATAGTTTCCATATTTTTGGATTACTGCCTGTGGCGACCAGAAGTTTTTCGGCCAAAAACATATCTTCTGAAGTTTCTATTTGAAAAAGCTGTTCGGGCTTGGCTATTGATTTTACGGGCTGACTATAAAGCACCTCGACACCATGTTTTTCAGCTTCATTTAAAAAGCAATCGATAATGGTTTGCGATGAATTCGACACCGGAAACATCCTTCCATCGTCTTCTATTTTCAATTCCACGCCCCGCTTTTCGAACCATTCGATGGTATCGCCCGTCATAAATTGATGGAACGGCCCCAATAGTTCCTTTTCGCCTCGCGGGTAGTTTTTAATCAATTCCTGCGGAATAAACTCGGCGTGCGTTACATTGCAACGTCCACCTCCTGATACCTTCACCTTTGCCAAGCCTTCTTTACCTCGTTCTAAAATGGCCACTTTTAAATAGGGGTGCCGCTCAGCTATATTAATGGCTGCAAAAAAACCTGCGGCGCCACCGCCAATTATTATCACATCTTTTTTAATCATAATCTATCTGGAAAGTCAGAAATAATGCCATCTACCCCATAAGCTTTCAGCCGTTCAATATGGACTTTATCGTTAATCGTATAGGTGATTACTTGCATGTTATTTGACTGTATATTTTTTACATGTTCCTGTGTGAGCATGGTATAATCCGGATGAACGGAAACCGCTTGGATTCGTTGTGCAAAGCCAAGGGCTTCCTCCAAATCAGTATCGGTTAACACGCCTAACATAATGGGTAGATGGGTGGCATACACCTGTTCCAATAAACTTTTCTGAAAGCTGGACACCAGAAAATCGCGCCAAGCCCAACCTTTTTTTTCAACGTGGCGCTCCACGAATCGGGCAACAGGCTTTGCCGTGTTTTGTCCTTTCAACTCAATGTTCAACAAAGGAACACCATCCAAAGCCAAAACCACCTCTTCTAAAGTTGGTATTTCAAACTCTCCTAAAACCTTCAATTGTTTTAATTCTGAAAGTGTTTTTTTGGCAATTTCGCCCGTACCGTTGGTAACGCGATCTAAAGTAAAATCGTGAAAAACCACCAATTCGCCCGAAGCGCACACATGCACATCCACTTCAATGCCTGTTGCCCCCAATTCCATGGCTTTTTTTACCGACTCTACCGTGTTTTCGGCTATGTATCCTGCCGCTCCGCGGTGGCCTATTTCAAAAAAGTCTAAACTCATTTTTTATTTTTTGGCCGCATCAAACCCTCTTGGGCTACCGAAGCAATTAATGTTCCGTCGCGCGTAAAAATGTTCCCTCTGGCAAAGCCCCTTGCGTTTGAAGTACTGGGTGATTCCATAGAAAAAAGTAACCAGTCACTAAAATCGAAATCGCGAAAATACCACATCGAGTGGTCTAAACTAGCGGTTTGTGTATTCCCCCAGTGCGCTTTGCTGGCATGCGGGTTTAGTGCCGAAACCAAAATATTATAGTCGGATATATAGGTTAAAATCTGCTGTTTTTTCGATAAATCCAAACCACTAACATCGCCCTTTAACTTAAACCACACATCGGTATAAGGCGGCAAATCTTTAGGCTGCATCGGGTTGGGAATATAGGTTGGTTTAAAATCTATTGGACGTTCAATTTCAAAAAACGATTTTAAACTTTTGGGCAAAAAATCACCGTATTGATGCAAAATATCGGTCCAACTCAGCAAATTTTCAGGCTGTTTTAAGTCTGGTTTCATATCAATTTGGTGATTGTATCCATCCTCTTTTTTATGAAACGACGCTGAAAGAATAAAAATAGTCGAATCCTTTTGGTGAGCAGTAACCCGTCGTACTGAAAAACTGCCACCATCCCTCACTTTGCTCACATTGTACGTAATGCGCTGACCCAAATCGCCGGGCTCCAAAAAATAGGCATGCATAGAGTGCAATATTCGGCCATTGGCTATGGTTCGGCTGGCCGCATGAACGGCTTGGGCCAATACCTGCCCCCCAAAAACAATGGGGCTTCCAACGGTTTTACTTTCGCCGGTAAATTCGTTTTCGGTTACTTTTTCCAAAGTGAGCAAATTCAGTAAATCATCAACTGTAGTCATATTTCTTTTGGCTTTTTAATCGTATAAATCTAATAAATTACACCAGTGTTTTCGGCAAGTTTTACAAATAGTTTAAGATTTTAAATTTTCCTGTTGGGCCTAAAGTGGGTATTTTGGTTTAAAATTAAAACTTTTATGATTTATCAACTCCCCAAACTTTGGGCGCTTTTGGTTATGTTTACTTCATGCGATACTGGAAAACTGAATGTTATTGCCGATTTGCCCTTGGGTCTGGAAGAAGCTTCGGCTGTTGAAATGGTATCGGGTTCAGATTTACTTTGGACGATAGAAGATGCCGGAAACGACAATTATATTTTCGGTTTTAATACCGATGGCAAAATGAAGAAACGCATTAAAATTGCTAATGCAAAAAACAGGGATTGGGAAGATTTAACTTCTGATGCCTACGGAAACCTATACATAGGCGATTTTGGGAACAACAGTAAAAAGCGCGACCATTTTACCATTTATAAAGTTTCAGGTTTTGAAAAAGGCGAAACCAACGCCGAGCGCATCGATTTCGATTTGCCCAAAAAGGTAAAACCCGAAGATTTTGAGGCTTTTTTTCTATTGAACGGACACTTTTATATTTTCAGTAAAGAGAACAAATCGAGCATTCTAATAAAAGTGCCCAACACCATTGGCAAACATACTGCTGAATTGGTCACCGATTTTAATCTGGAGGGCAAGCACCACAAAATAACCTCGGCCGATATTAGTGAAAACGGTAAAACCATAGTCTTATTAAACCACGACAAACTATGGAAAATCACCGATTTTGAAGGCGACAAATTTTTTAAAGGCAACGTAGAAGAACTTAAATTTGAGCACAGCTCGCAAAAGGAAGGCATTTGTTTTAAAAACGACCATACCGTTTACATTACCGATGAAAAAAATAAAAGCGAAGGTGGCAATTTGTACACGTTTAGCCTGAAATAAAACACATTAAGCAGACTGAAGCACTTCGTTTACTTGGCTTGAAATTATTTCAATATCTACAGGGTTTTTAATGGCATGTTTGGCATCTTCGTACATATTTTCCAATTCCTTACGCACATGCTCTTTGTAACTGGAGTGGGCACAACCCTTACCACGGTATAAATGCCCCAACATTTTAATTAATTTTTGAACAATAACAACATCTTCTTTGCAATATGTTCGCAACGACGACATAACATTATACACCAGTAATTTAAAATCGAGGGTTTTTATAAATATAACAGCTTCATCTTTTTCGTTGAAATAAAAGCTTTTGTCTTGCTTTTTCATACGCAACAAAAACAAATCCATCAAATAATCAATACCGTTTAAGGCCGTCCCTGGGTCGTTTATACCCGGCGACATCGCTTTAACGATAATTTCGGTAATATGCTTAAAGGCCAAAACGTAATTATCTTCAATAAGCTCGCTTCTTGAATAACTGAATGTGGACAATAATTTATCTTGCTGTTCTTCATCAACCTCTTGGCTTACCTTTAACAGCGGCATGCCCTCTAAAACATATTCGCCTTTGTAAACCAAAACCTCAGCTTTCAATTGGTCATCTTCCAGCACATTGTATATTGCTGTTAAACCAACATCCTCAACATACCCAGAGCGCGACGATTTTAAAACATACCAATTACTTGTGTCGGGAAAACTTTCGGGTATTTCCTTTTCAGATTCCATTATACTTTCAAGCCTGTGTTTTGCCTTTAAAAAAATGGCCCTCATGATATTATTAATCTGAATTTCTTGTGATATGGAATGAATAAAATAGATAAACGCCCCCAAACAAAACGCCATAAATACGATGGACAGCAACACTGAAAAACCGGGTATTTGGTACTGGTCACTATCCGTCGAGTCGAGTGCTATAAGGGTAAATATACAATACAGCAAACACGAATTGAAAACGCCTAGAATAACTTGATGCCTCCGGTTGGAAATTAAACCTGGCAACACTCTGGGCGAATAACTACTTGAAGCTTGATTGAGTAAAAGCATCACCATGGAAAAACTGAACACCATAATGGAAACAAGTCCTGCCACAAAGGTGGTTAAAATAACCCGCGCCGTTTCAATATTTTTAATAACCAACCACGGCGTATGCTCTTTTAGATAATTTGAAAGGTTGAGCCCTTCGAGATAATACATCAAAAAAGCAAACAAAACTCCAAACACACTAATAATGGTAGGGTAAAATGCAATTCTGCTTTCTAACCTAACGATGTATTTAAAAATTTTATAGAAGTATGCTTTCATAACAAGGCTCGCTTTTTATAGTTTAAAAATTCAACCCAAAACCAAACGAAAACCTTAAGCCTTCCACACTATTAAAAAAGTTAAATGTTCCTGATAGGCTTTCGGCTGCCGTTACCCAAAAACCACCTCCATAATCGTTGTGCCATTTATCTGAAAAGTCGCCCCTTAGCCATACACGGCCCACATCGGCACCACCAAATACACCAATTTGCAAAGGCAATGTTCTGGTTTTAAAAGCTGGAAAACTATAACGTAAATCGGCACTTCCCACAAGTGCGTTCTTACCTGTAAAACGTTCGGTTCTAAATCCTCGCAAACCATTGTTGCCACCAATATTGGCCGCTTGATAAAACACCAAGTCGTCGCCCACCCGCACTTGGGTTCGCACATCGGTTTTTAAAACCAATTTTTTGTTTGTGGTCAAGGCATTGTAAAATCCTAAATCTGAATTGAGGTAGCCATAGGTGTTTTTGGTATCCTTAAACTCGGTTTTACCCCCCAACTGCAAATGGAAGGTCATGCCTTTTTTGGGGTTTATTTTATCGTCAAAACTCTCATAATTAAATTGCGCTTCAAGCCCTCCAAAATAACGGCGCTCATAAAATGCGGTATTATCGGCTGGCACAAATTCATCGGTTATAAATCTGCCTTCTGTATTTTCTATTTCAACACCTTCAAAAACCGTTCTTATGCCGTAATCGCTACCAAAATTTCCCTTTTTAAGAATCCCCGCTTTCACGGCATAAATACTTGTTTTCACCCGGTTGTAATCTAAATCGAGTTCATCGTCGTTATTTGGCGTTTCGTTTCCATAGCCAAAAAAGTTGTTGGTAAAATTTTCTGAAGTAAACTGCCCACCGATATGCAGATTCCAATCGTTCATAATATTTGCGAATTCACCATCGTAGTTCAAGGAAAATCCACTTGTAGCGAAATAATACCCTCCTTTAAATCGGTGTTGCTGCGAAAACGGATTACGCTGAAACCCTTTTGTGGTTAACGAATACGATACCCCTACCGAAAAGCCATCATCCGGATTAAAACCAACTGCCGGTGTAATTAGGCTGGTTTTGGTAATGTTTTTATTGAAATCGAAAAGGTTGAGTTTATACACATCGGTAAGCCTAATGCTTGCTCCTTTATTTTCTTTTATGGTGTTTTTCTTGCTTTCGTGGTCGTAAACCTTAATGCGTCTTCCGTTTTTAATGATATAAGTATCGTTTTCCTGTCCACCAATCAATCGGATAAAGATTAAATTATTGGCCTTTCCTGTAACTTCAAAAACATCTTTATCGTCCAGTCCGTAAATCCATATTTCTTTGGTAACATCTTTATTAAAGGTACGGTCTACCATTACCTTATCCTTTTTTCCGTCAATAATCCGGGAAATTTTCACATGCGTTTCTTTATCTCCAATTCGGGCAACCTCAATATAGTCGTCTTTATCGGTCCCTGTTAAAACCACCAATTCGTTTAAGTAATTATAATAGCGCGTTGCAATGTCTTGAAGATTGCCTCGGCGGCCTTTTAGGTTTTCTTTTATTTCCTGCAGTGTTTTGTCCTGCACTTCTTTTGGCACTTTTGAAAAAGCACGGTCAATCACATCGTCGGTAACATTGTCCTGTATGAATTTTGCATGCTCAAGCCAAGTCTCCTTTCCGGCTTGCTGAATCAGTACCCGGTCTAGTTTTATTCCAGCACTGTTCATCCACTTTATATGTTTAAGTTCATCGTCATATACCTGTAACTGTTTGGTTGATCCCGAGATGATGCGCATCACATCCAGCAGTGCCCCGTCAAAATTTGAAAATACTTGGTCGCGGTCTCTGGGAATAGGCCTGTAGTAGTGGTCTCCATTTTCCATATCGAACTGAGCCCATCGCCATTGGTCCTGGTGCCTATCCCAATCGCCAATCAACATATCGAACAACCGCGCCCTTATAAAGGCATTTTCGTCTATTTTATGCTCTTCGTCTTCGCGAATTTTTTCAATGATATCGTGGGTACTTTCAATATCATCGGCATAACCAAAGTTCTTTTCGTGTGAATAGTTTTCTTCCGGACGTTCCTCTATCATGTACAGTTCACCGCCATACTCCGCATTAAACTCCCCTAAGTGCTTATGCTTGGGAATAAAATACAGTTTGGGGTTGGTATGGTATATTTTTGCAGCATCCGATAGATCAGGAACCACCATAAAAGCGTACGGGTGCGCCGCGGTATAAAAATCCAAAATAAGCTGTTCTACTTGTGTCTGCTCAAAATCATCTTGCACATAAGTATCTTTAAACAGCACGGTTTGCAAGTATTGGGTGGCACTTTTACGCAATGCCCGCATATTCAGCTCCCGGCCATCCTTTGTTTTTAAGCGGAGGGAGCGTGTTTGGTGACCACCTCCTTTGCGAACTACTTCCAGCCCCCCATAAAGGGTATCTAGAGTAGCGACCTGTGCTTGTATTTTTGTACTGTACACATCACGATAGTGGTCGCCCCAAACCGATTTAAAAAATCCAGACACATCGGTTTCTTCTTTTGAATAAACAGACACTTCAACAACTGGCGGAAACGATTCTGGCAATTTAGAAACATCATACGTTTCTGTTGGCGGATACACCTCTTTGGTGAACAGTAATTTAGGCTCGCCATTTTCTTCCCCGAAAAAACGCACCCAACTACTACCATCCTTAAACACGGTAAACTCAGCAAAACCTTGCTTTCCATACGAAAATAAACCATTATCACTCAATTCTGCATACGACTCTTTGGCGCCAGATCCCGATACAATTTGTTTGATACTCTCATTTTCAGCCACACCTTGATTTTCGATATACTGCAAGGTATGTTCGTGCCCCGATACAAACACCAAGTTTTCCACACCAATAGCCATGGTTTCCAAACGGTTCATTAATTCGTGGTAGCGTTCATTATAACGGTCTTGAATGGACACTCCGCCTTGGGTTCTAATTTGGGTTATAAAGGAAGCAATTCCGGGCAACGGTATTTTTTTCTGGAAGGGGTATAAATGTTTTTTAAACGCATACTTTCCGCCGTGTGTACCGTTGGTGTACATGGGGTGGTGCATGGCAAATACAATGGTTTTGTTTTGTGCTTTTTTTAATTCGCCCTCCAGCTCTAACAAAAATCGTTCTCTGGTTTTTATCTCGCACTCATCATTTACCGTGGGGTGGCTGTTCCAGTTTTCGAGATACCATTGCGTGTCTATAATAATCAATTGGATGGTTTCACCCACATCGATACTCTCTAACGGACAACCATTTTCTGGCTGAAAGGTGTTTTTGCCCAATGCATCCTCAATATATTTTTCCTGCCTTTTCAAACCTTCTAAGCCATTGGAATACCAATCGTGGTTTCCGGGAATAAAGAGCACTTCACCCTTAAAATTTGACACCGATTTTATTTGTCCGTTTAGGGCATTTTCGGCGGCGATACGCCCTTTACCTCCTTTTGGAGGCAATCCTGAAGGATAGATATTGTCGCCCAAAAAAAGTGCAAAATCGTTTTTGGTTGCCTTTCCTTCAATATGCTTATTGAATGCCGTTAAGGCACCAGACATACCTCCTGATGGCGAAATTCCAGCATCGCCAATCAAGTAAAATGTTCGGTCTATTTCTTTATCTGGAAACGATACCTCTTTGTGGTTTTTATCGGAATATTGGGGCTTATATGTGGCACAAGCACTGATGGCAACAAGCACGGCTAAAACTGAAAAATATTTAAGTATCTTCATATTTAATTCTTTCTAAAAGCGAAATTAAAGGCTTTTGATTCCTAAAGATATTGCATTTAGATAAATAATTGCTCCAAAAGAAAATGTAAAATCAAGAAGCCTTCGTTTTTAACAAAGATTGATGGTTCAACTTAGGTGGTTTAGTTTTTTTGTGTTTACCAAAGCTGAGTGTTTTTTTAGCAACAACCTTAGCTTGGGCGATATAAAATTTTCGCAGAATGGTTTTTTCGGATTTTTATAGTAGTAATCTCGAATTTGTTCGCGTGACGGCTTAAAGCTTTGAAATGGTAAAACCTGTGTTACCAATTGGTTTTTAAATAACGATTGAAGTTCACTTAAAATTTGTTTTGAGACCTTAGTTTGCTGTTCTGAAAAGGTATAAATGGCCGACCGGTATTTTTGGCGCATGGAATGGTTTGAAGTACTTTTATGGGTTTGCAAATGAATTTCCAGCAATGCACTAAGCGGTATCTCGCTAGGATTAAAATGAACGATAACAGCTTCAGACCACGATGCTTCATCACCATGGGAAGCCACATAGCCTTGCTCCACTTTATAAATGCCCACTAACGATTGAAAAACCGCTTCGGTACACCAATGGCAACCGCCACCAAGTCCAATTTTATGAATTTTCAATACGTTTATAATGGTTTAAAAAATGGATTACTTTTTTATCGGGCATTTCACAGGGCTTTAATAATTCCGACTGCTTTGTAATGTAATAATTTAAGCTGATAACATCTGTTCCGCCCAACGCTTTAGCAAAAACCTTAAAACTTTTTCCGTTGTTAAAATCCGATCGGGTAACGCCGTATTTTTTGTTGCCGTATTCAACTTCAGAATAGCCAACAGGCAAGGCTTTTATTTTATCCAGCAACCCCATTTACGAACTGCACGACAGCATGGAACAGCCCACTTTGTGCCTGGCCCATTCAGGGCGCTTGGCAAACCATTTTTCGTATTCAGGCTGCTCGGCATAGGGTTGTTTTAAAAGCTGAAACAACTCATCCACTAATTCATAATCGCCTTTTTCGGCATCGTCTATGGCGAGTTGCGCCATGTAATTCCTCAGTACATATTTAGGATTAACCGCATTCATCCTTTCTTTTCTTTCATCATCAGAAAGTTGTTCTTGTCCCAATCTATCGGCATAGCGCTCAAACCATTTTCGCCACATTTCTTCAATGTCTTCGGAAAGCTCATCGAGATTATAAAAGGCTTGTTTGATAAGCTCGAATCCGTTGGGAGCTTTTTCGGCTGTAAAACCACTTAAGTTTCTAAAGAAAATGGTCATATCGGTTTCTGCGGGCAGCAAGTTGTCTTCCAACTCCTGGATTAACGAAACATCAAAAGCATCTTCATTTTCCAAGCCTAATTTGGATCGCATCATGTTTAAGGATTTGGTTTCGAACTCCGTTTTGTAACCATCTAAAATATTTTGAAAAGGTTCTGCCTCCTCCACCAATGGATATAGGGCATTGGCAAGCTGGTATAAATTCCAAAGTCCAATATTAGGTTGGTTGCCGTAGCGGTAACGTTTGTGCTGCCTATCGGTAGTGTTGGGCGTCCAACCATAATCGAAGCCTTCCAACCAGCCATAAGGCCCATAATCGATAGTGAGGCCCAAAATGGACATATTATCGGTATTCATCACGCCATGCACAAAGCCCACACGTTGCCAGTGGACAATCATATCGAGGGTAAGATTTGTGACTTCCTTAAAAAACGTAATATATGTGCTTTTTGAAGGCGCTCCCAAATGCGAAAAATGATGTTTTATAGTAAAATCGACCAAGGTTTTGAGCATATCGTGTTCCTGACGTGCAGCAAAAATTTGATAATTTCCGAAACGCAAAAAACTAGGTGCCACTCGAGATACGATGGCTCCTGGCTCGTACGCAGGATTACCGTTGTACATCACATCGCGAAGCACTTTATCGCCCGTTAAGGCCAAAGATAAGGCCCGTGTGGTTGGCACTCCCAAATGAAACATCGCTTCACTGCACAGATACTCGCGGATGGACGAACGCAAAACCGCTAAACCATCAGCGGTACGCGAATACGGCGTTTCGCCAGCACCCTTCAATTGAACCACCCAATGCTTATTTTTATGCTCTAACTCAAATAAATTTATGGCTCTACCATCACCCAATTGCCCCGCCCAGTTGCCAAACTGATGGCCTCCATAGCACATGGCGTACGGCTTGGTGTTAGGATACACTTGGTTTCCCGTAACCAAATCCAGAAACAATTTGCTTTTGGCTTCTTTGGCTGTTATCCCCAAATTTTCAAGCATATCTGGCGATACATGAATCAGTTCTGGATTGGATGTTTTCTTGGGTGTTACAAACGAAAAGCACGCCGATTTCACCTGCCTTCGGTTGTTTTCCAAAATAGGATCTGATGGCAATTCAACGTTAAATCGGTCTTTTATTTTTAGCTGCATTTATTTTAGTTTATCGGCATGAAGCTTTCTCAGCTTTGCCAGTTTGGGTGTAATTACAAAACTGCAAAACCCTTGAGTGGTATTGTTTCGGTAATAATCCTGATGGTAGTCTTCGGCTTTGTAAAATATTTTTAGCGGTGCTATTTCGGTAACAATGGGGTCGCTGTAATAGGGAGCCACTTGTTTTAAAACCTTTTCGGCTATTTCCTTTTGTTCATTATCATGATAATAAATCACCGAACGGTATTGTGTGCCCACATCGCCACCTTGTCGGTTTAATGTGGTTGGATCATGCGTAGTCATAAAAATAACCAAAACATCTTCATACGAAATTTGGTTGGCATCAAAAGTAATTTGAACCACCTCGGCATGGCCTGTTAATCCAGAGCATACCTCTCTATAAGTAGGGTGCCCTGGAGCGTTACCACCCGAATAACCAGAAACCACTTTTTCTACACCTTTTATTTCCTGAAAAACGGCTTCGGTGCACCAAAAACAACCACCTCCTACAGTGGCTACTTGCATATTTTTATCTGTCATTTACTTTTTCTTTTTTTAATGTCATCGATTCTGAATTAATACAATAGCGTAACCCACTGGGTTCTGGGCCATCGGGAAAAACGTGCCCTAAATGGGCATCGCAGGTATTGCACATCACCTCAACCCTAACCATACCAAAAGAGCTATCTTTTTCGTATTTAATGGCGTTTTCTTTTATGGGCTGGGTAAAACTGGGCCAACCCGTTCCGGAATTAAACTTTATGGTTGAATCGAAAAGCGGCGTATCGCAACACACACAATTGTACTGACCAGCTTCATAAGCCGAGCAAAGCGCTCCGCTATGTGGGCGCTCCGTTCCTTTCTGCCTAGTGATTCTAAACTGTTCTGGGGTGAGCTGTTTCTGCCATTCAGCTTCCGACTTTTCAACCCGCCTATCGGGCTTGGGGTTTCCGTTAACGGAAAAGTTTATAATATCTTTCCAAGTGAGCATACTTTTTGATTTCTTTTTTCGTTAATTAACTTTTTGAAGCTATATCTATGGATAAGTCGAATTTTTCATCGATTTCTTACCGTTAAAATCTTTATAGATAAAGCACTCATAATATATTTAAATTTTAGTAATTTGTGATGAAAAATCCATTCCATTTATGTCAAAACTAATTGAGAAAGCAGAAAAATTTGTTTTTGATTTATTTAAAAATGAATTAGACAATTCTTATTTATACCACAACCACACGCATACCGAACGTGTTTTAAGAAGTCTGCGCGAAATTATTGAAAACACAGACATAAGCAAAGAAGACGCCGAAATATTAGAACTTGCCGCATTATTGCACGACACCGGCTACACTAAAAAGCGTGATGGACATGAAGAGGAAAGTGTAAAAATAGCCACTACTTTTTTAAAAGACAACGGGGCCAGCGATGAGCTAATTGAAGCAGTGAATGCCTGTATTATGTCGACAAAATTTAAGAACGCACCAGAAACGGACTTAGGAAAAATAATAAGGGATGCCGACTCGTCGCATTTTGGGAAGAAATATTTTGCCGAAGCCAGTGAATTTTTACGAAAAGAATTAGAATTACAAGGCATCCAAGCGTATTCTCCTTCTGAATGGCGGGACGAAAACATTAAAGTACTTACCAAAAAACATGAGTTTTATACCGATTATGCTTTAAAAAACTGGCAAAAACAAAAGGAAAGCAACCTCGCCAAATTGATTAAGGCCAAGAAAAAGCAAAAGCAAAAGCTCAAAAAGGAGGAAATAAAGGCCAAGTATAAGGCCCAATATAAAAATGAAAGCCCCGAACGCGGCATCCAAACATTTTATAGGGTAGCTTTAAGAAACCACATTAAGTTAAGCGATATAGCCGATACCAAAGCCAACATTTTACTATCGGTAAACGCTATTATTATTTCGTTGGTATTGGCCAATTTAATTTCTAAACTGGATACCAATCCGTATTTAATTTACCCCACAGCCATTTTTACATTATCTTGTGTTATTTCTATGGTATTGTCTATTATTGCTACCAGACCGAACGTTACCAGTGGCGAGTTCACCAAAGAAGATGTTGCCAACAAAGATGTTAACCTTACTTTTTTTGGTAATTTCCACAAAATGGAACTCAAGGAATACGAATGGGCCGTTAGCGAACTTTTAAAGGACAAAAATTACGTTTACAATTCCCTTACCAAAGACCTCTATTTTTTAGGAAAAGTATTGGAAAGAAAATATAGAATATTGCGGATAACCTATACCATTTTCATGGCTGGGATGATTATTTCGGTAATAGCCTTTGGTGTAGCACTAAAAAGAAATGGCACGGATTTAAAGGATGTTTTACCAGAAGAGCCGCCTTTAACCTCGCAAAACATTGCCCCCAAAACACAGGATTACTTGGATTATCCTGTGTTTAGGCTTTAATTTCTTTCATAAGGTCATCATAAGTGTAGAAGGTTTTATCGTCTTCATCTTTCCCGTGGTACAAAATGCCCACGCGCAAGGCTTTAAGCCCTGTGACCCCTTGAAGGTCTTCAAGCTCTAAAACCTCAACATCTTCATCCAAAACCTGTTTACTTTGCAGGAATTTAATGTACCTCATATATTCTTCCTCGTCCTCTTTTTGCGAGTAAACTATAGAGATTTTTCCGTTTTGGGTAATGCGCTCTTCGGTATCTTTTATAAAAGCCTTATCTACACGTTTTTTAACTACTTCGTAACGGGCATTGTAGGTACCATCAACATCAAATTGTTTTTCGTCCATTCTAAACCTAATGGATAGAGGTTGGTTAAACACCAAAATCATAGAAGCCACATCAAGTCTTATTGGGTACAAATGCTGGTTGCTGTAATATTCGTTTTCCATTTCGCACATTACCTGCAATTGCCAAAGCCGTAAATTATACAAATAAATGGGGTTAAAACTGTCTGCTTTTGTAATGGCTTCGCCTATGTACATGTTATGTTCTACTCCATCTGTTTTGTAGCGTTCAAAATAATGCGGGTACATGGCTTGGGCGCCTTTCTGCTTCTCATCCAGCACAGCGGCCATGTTTTTATTTATAAGCATGATGGTATCATCATAATTTTTTCGGTAATAATAAACAAGATTTAAATCTTTATCTACCTTACCAAAATAATCCTCTATATCATTTTTTAAATGGTTTTGCTTTTTCAGTTGAAACTGAAATAATGGCTCAATATCTTTCCGCAAAAAAGACACAATATTGTGCTCGCTATCTACCTTAAAATTGGTTTTCAGCTCTTCGGTGTAATTGTTTACCTGAAATAATATTTCTTCATAAATAGGCAATGGCTCATCTTCATTAATCTGTGCAACAATTTTTTCGACCAACGATAGTTGCAGTAACAAATCTTTTTGTGTGGCTAAATTTCGGGCATCGGACGACCCTTTTACATCAATTTGCCCAAATAGCGGATAAATGTCATCAAATACAATTTGCTCGAAAGTGGCTTTGCTTCCATATTCCATTTTATTCTTTAAAAATTGGCGTGCCGCAGCCACAAATTTCCAATACACACTTTGGTGAATAGACGTGCATTCCTGTTGGATTACGGCTTCAATAGCATTTTGCTCCTCGGCCCTAGAGCGCTCTACCGCCGAAACAATAAACGGCATAACATCTACCAGCCTATTGGCATTAACGCTGTTTAGCACCGTGGGTTGCCCCGAGACGATTTCCAGAAGCCCCATAACACCTTCCTCATTGGCAATAGGTGCAAAAATGGCACTTTTTATACCCTGGTTGTGTAAGCGGGTAATGTGCGGCGGATGCCCTTCCACATTATTAAAAATATGGTCTACATTAGAAACAGCTATTGTTTTTTTATCTTTAAGCAAACTGGTGTAAGACCAATTGCACAATACTTCTAAGCACTTTTCTTCCTTCTTTTCGCCCAACAAAAAACTATGCATACCCGCACCATGAACACATTCAAAAGTACCTTCCTCTTTGTTGAAAATTGAAAAACCAGCCCTAAGATCTTTTATACCCAGAAGGGAACGGAAAATTTCCTGAAACCCTTCCATGAAGGTCTCGTCTTTACGTTTTCCACCAACAATTAAACTTGATTTGATGTTGGAAATGGACTGGTCGTCGGTGACATCAAAAATATTTGAAATAACAAACCCTTTAAACACATAGCTCTGCGGCGGAAATTTTTCTTTCCACATTGCGATGTTATGGAAATTATCGAGTAACTCTTCAATGTCTGCATCCGTTAGCTCAGGAGCTTTTTCAGTTCGTAAAATTTCGCAAAAATCGCCATTGTACAAAATCTTGTAATACCGCATTACGCCATTGGCATCGGGTATTTCATAAAAGAAAGGACGTTTAAAATTAAGCTTACAGCCATAATGGAAATTTAAAATGATGGTGCACGCTATGATGTAGGTATGATCGTCGGGCATATTTTTTATTGTGAGCTCAAAATCATCGCCCGCCGATTTTATAATATTTTTGAACCGTTCAGAAGAATTAAAAATTAAATTGTGCAAGGGTACCGAAGCCGTTTTAATTTCGTTGTTGGTCAACAACGGATTGAAGGTATCTTGAAGCACAATCCCTATTTCTTTGGCGCGTTCCTTTAAAATATTCACTTCACTAAAACCTTCGCGCAGTTCAGGGTAGCCCTCAACACTTTTTAAAATGCGCTTGGCTTTTGCTGCAATGAACTCATCTTCGCCCTCTGCCAAAATTTCGTATTGCTCCAGCAATTTATTGAAGCTAACCTTTAACAGCAAAGGCGATTCGATATTAGTATTAATATCCATAGAGTTATAATTCTTGTAAAGCAAAATTACAAATTATTGGCTTAGTCGATGTAAACAAGACTAGCTAACGCCAAAATTGTTACAAAACCTTGGTTGGGTTTTTTAATTGTAATTATGAAAAGGATTTAAATAGTGTGTTTTAATTTACCGCTGGGCAAAGGCAATCGTAAGCTTTTCTTCTACAGTTAAAGTTATACCCGAGTGTTAATTGGTGGAACCCGCCATTGGTAAACACCACCGAATTGGTTTGGTAAGTATAGGTGTAGGCAAACATAAAATTATTGTAGTCTATGCCCAAAATTGGAGTAATTTGTTGCAATCTTTGGCTATCAACGCCATTTCCTGTGGAAAATTCGGCACCATCAAAACTGTTTCGGTATGAAAGACCGCCCCAAAGTTTGCCAAATTCCATTTCCTTGTATGCCTTTATATTAACATCTATGGCAGCCTCTTCCGTAGCATCTCTGTACTGCAACATCACTGAAGGCTCGAAACTCCAACTGCTTCCATATTTGTTAAAAACATAACCTGTGGATAATAAATAGCGTCTTAAGTTGCTGGTGATTTCAACATCTCTATTGACCCCAGAATTATTCAAAAGATTTTTTACCGTGGCATGCGCATAAAAATCGAGATAATGGTACGAAAACCCAAAATCGACATTAAAATTGGTTTCGTTTTGCACAATGCCATCAATTGCAGGGTCCGGAATGGGTGCATCGTTTAAAAAAGACGTTTCGTCCAATTGGTATTGAATAAAACCGGCACTTAAGCCAAACGATAGCATGTTTAGATCGGCCTCTGTTCTAGAAAACATTAAATGATGTGCATAGGTAACATAAGCGCCTTTTTGAGAGTGATATCCATTTTCGTCGGCAAACACAATACCACCAATACCGGACTGCGACTCGCCTAACCTGCCATTCATACTCAATGTTAAAAGTTTTGGTGCATCGTCTTGGCCAAACCATTGTTGCCTACCTGTTAGCCTCACTTTAGAGCAATTGGCAATACCGGCCATAGACGGATGGATTAAATAATAATTATCCGTTAAATAATCAGTATAAATAGGCAAAGCTTCTTGTGAAGTGGCCAATTTGGAGCTTAGCACAAGCATTACCGACAAAATAAAAGTTATCAGTTTCATAATCAATACACCAAGTAGGCTTGGGTTTACAAAACGCATTTACTGTTAAAATATTACATTTACAAACTGCGCTCTTATTATAATTGTTATGCTATTTCAGCATACAACAAAACTCAAATATATGATATCTAACGTTTTCTTTTAGTATTTTTGTAAAAAATTAGCTAAAATGAAAGATTATCAGGTTTCCGTACAAAAAACATCAAATGATGCTATTGTAAAATTCGAAATAAATCAATTTGTAACCAAGCACCAAAGCTTTGAGTTCAATAATATCGACGAAGCGAAGCACTCGCCTTTGGCTCAGCAACTATTCTATTTACCCTTTGTAAAAAAAGTATATATCAGCAGTAACTTTATAGCCGTTGAACGCTACAATATTGTGGAATGGGGCGATGTGCAAGACGAAGTAGCCCAACAAATTGAGGCATACTTAAATGACGGTGGCATTGTGGTTGAAGAGCAAGCTGCCCCTAAAAAAATACCGGTAACCGTTTATGCCGAAAGCACCCCCAACCCAGCGGTTATGAAATTTGTGGCCAACAAAAAAATTGTGAACACAATGTTTGAGTTTACTTCTATTGAAGAAGCTAAACTATCACCTCTGGCCACACAATTATTTCATTTCCCATTCGTAAAAAGCGTGTTTTTTGACGAAAACTACGTGTCGATAACCAAATACGATATCACCGAATGGCAGGAAATCACTATCCAATTGCGTGAATTCATCAAAGATTATATTGAAAAAGGACAAGAAATAGTGGCTCCGGATGCGGCACAAAAATTGGAAAAATCGACCGAGCAGCTAGACCACCGTTTTGACAATCTGGATGATACCTCAAAAGAAATTGTTAACATTCTTGAGGAGTATGTAAAACCCGCCGTAGCCAGCGATGGGGGAAACATTCAGTTTATTTCGTACGATGAGGACACTAAAAACGTAAGCGTATTGCTTCAAGGGGCTTGTAGCGGTTGCCCATCGTCAACCCTCACCCTAAAAAGCGGTATTGAGAACATGTTAAAGCAAATGTTGCCCGGCAAAGTTGAAATGGTTGAAGCCATCAACGGATAAATTTTCAAAAGACTTTTAAAAGGAAGCGTTCTTTTTGAGAACGCTTTTTTTATGCTTTGTTTTTTAGTTAACTTTGAAAAAAGCCATTCGAATCAAACGAGCATGGGCATAGTAACAACTATATTAATCATCATTGTAGCCTTAGAGCATTGCTATTTTTTAATTTTAGAAATGTTTCTCTGGACCAAACCTAAAGGTATAAATGCATTTGGCTTAAAATCAAAACAATTTGCAGAAGACACCAAAGTACTTGCTTCCAACCAAGGGCTTTATAATGGGTTTTTGGCTGCTGGTTTGTTGTTTTCCCTTTTCACGAAAGATATTAAAACGGCTATTTTTTTCTTGATTTGTGTAATAATTGCAGGGATTTATGGGGCTTATTCCACAAAGCAAACAAAGTTGTTTTACATTCAAGCGGCCCCTGCTATGATAGCCTTGGCTAGTTTTCTTTTGTGAAAATTTAACTATCTTTTCACATATTAAAACACTTAAACCTTTTTTATAGATATAATTTTGTATCACAAATTAACTAATAAAATTTATGGATTTAGAAAACGTAGACACAGAAAAATGGATTGATTTAATAGTTGAGTACGGCTTAAAGGTGCTCGGCGCTATCGTTATTTGGATAGTTGGGGCTTGGGTTATAAAAAAGATTTTAAAAGCTACCAATAAAGTTATGGCCAAAAGGGAATATGAAGAAAGTCTTCAAAAATTCCTAATGAATCTTTTAAGCTGGTCTTTAAAAATCATATTAATCATTGTGGTTTTAGGTACCGTAGGTGTTGAAACCACTTCGTTCGCTGCTATTTTAGCTGCTGCCGGTTTAGCTATTGGTATGGCACTGCAGGGATCTTTAGGCAACTTCGCTGGCGGAGTATTGATTATGATTTTCAAACCGTTTAAAATTGGCGACTTTATTCAGGCTCAAGGTGAATCTGGAACCGTGAAAGAAATTGAAATATTCACCACCAAATTAACCACGCCAGACAACAAGGAAATCATCATCCCTAACGGAAGTCTTTCTAACGGAAATATTACCAATTACAGTACTGAAGCCACACGCCGTGTCGACTTTACTTTTGGTGTGGGTTATGACTCTGACATCAAAAAAACCAAAGAGGTTATTCTTAGCGTAATAAATTCCAACCCAGCTATTTTACAAGAGCCTGCCCCTGCAATTAACGTATCTGAATTGGCCGACAGCTCGATTAACTTCTTTACACGCGTTTGGGTAAACAAAGAAGATTATTGGGCCGTAAAGTTTGATATTATTGAGCGCACAAAAGAAGCATTTGATGCTGCTGGAATCGAAATTCCTTACCCACATCAAGTGGAAATACAAAAACAAGGCTAAAAGCTTTTTTAATATTTAAATACAATGCCCTGTTACAGATTTGTAACGGGGCTTATTTTTTTGACTTCAGTGCTACAAAATCCTTCAAATAAAAAGGCTCAAAGTAGGCCACATCTTCGGTGTCGTTTTGTTTGAATTTTTCATAAGCCAATTTGCCCATTTCATTGGCCGATGGCAATTCGCCTTCAATAAAAACAGCGTTGCTATGTTCAATTAAGGTTTTAGTCTTTTCAACTCCATTGCCCACAAAATGCACCTTTCCGTTGTTTAGCGCTTCCGCAAAAGCGTTTTCATCCAAAATCTGTGCTTGGGTTTCCCGAATTTGTTCGTGATGGTGGTTAAAAATAGCCGAATATACTTCCAAGCGACGCGCGTCGAGCATGGGCACGATAATGCCTTCTTCAGCCTTCACTTTATGCGCCAAAGCTTCTAAAGTCGGCACCGAAATAAGCGGTTTGTTCAATGCAAAACACAGTCCTTTGGCGGCCGAAACGCCAATACGCAAACCCGTGTAAGACCCTGGGCCTTTACTGATGGCAACGGCCGACAAATCTTTTGCACCAATTTTAGCTTCATTCAAAACGTGGTCGATGTAAACGTGCAACCGTTCGGCATGCGAGTAGCCTTTATCGTTGTCTTCTTTTAAAACAATGGTTTCCCCGTTTTTTGAAAGCGACACCGAACAATTGGTGGTTGCGGTTTCAATATTAAGTATATACGTGCTCACTTTTAATCGAATAAAGATTTTCCGGCGTAAAAGTCTAAAACTTTTGTTTTAAAAACAAAATCGTACTTAGCATTTATTAAAGACGACTCGGCATTTATCAACTGAACCCTGGCCTGCTCCAGCTCATACGCCGTCATCACCCCAATATCGTAGCGTTCTTTGGAATTATTGAATGCCAGTTTTTGCGATTCCAACGATTTTTTCGCGGCATCGAAAGCCTTAAAAGCCGCTTGGGCATCGGTAAAGGCCTGTTGGATATTGGCTTCTAAATCGAGTTTGGCGCGCTGCAAGCTCAGTTTACTGTTTTCTTCCTGAATTTTTGACTTGGCCACGGCTGTTTTATTTTGATACCTCGAGAAGATGGGAATATTTACATTTAAGTTGAAGTTATGCCCTTTGAATAAATCGAGCTCCCTGAAAAAAGCTTGTTTTATTAAGTCGTTTTTGGATTCACTCCAAACCGAACCAAAACCATAACCAAAACTTACCGACGGATAATACCCCGATTTTGAAATTTCAGTGCTCAATTCGGCACTTTCAACCCCTTTTTCGGCTACTTTAATTTCGCTACGGTTTTCTAAAGCGTGATTTAAAACGGGAGTCACTTCTTTGTACAATAGGTTTTCCGAAGGACTATCTACAGTAATAATTTCAACGGCAAACCCTTCAAACGGCACTTGCAATAATTGCGACAGCGTCAACAACGCCAGGGTATAACTATTTTCGGCCAGCGTCACTTGCTGCGCGTCGCGACTTAAAGTGGCTTCAGCATCGTAAATATTGGCTTGAGGCTGCACTCCGGCATCAACCAAATCCTTTACTTGTTGCAATTGTTTGCTGCTGAATTCATACTGCGCCTTGGCTGTCTGCAAATTTTCTTTGTTGAACGCTACATTCAAATAGGCATTTACCACATTAAGGGACACATCGTCCTTAATTCGGCTAAGTTCCAATGCATTGGTTTCTTTAGTGAGTTGCGACTGCTTGTATTGGTTCAACGTTCTAAATCCGTTGAACACATTCTGGCTAACACTTAAATTATAATTGAACGAATGCGTGGTTTGGTTGTTGATACGCTGGTTGGTAACAGGGTCGAAACCCGAACCAATACTCATGCGCTGGCCCATGCTACCACTTACCGACGGTAAAAACTGACCTCTTGCCGCCAGAATATCTTGGTCGTTGCTCAGCAAGGTATTTTCACTTTGTTGAATAGTGATGTTATGCTCCAAGGCATGGTTTACACACTCTTGCAGCGTCCACTTTTTTTGTTGCGAAAATGAAACCAGTGAAACAAAAAACAGCGTAAAACAGAGGCTTATTTTGTGGTATTTGTTTTTAATCATCTTCGGATTCTTTTTTGTCTTCATCGTCGTTATTATCATCGGATGCTTTATTCCAAACTTTTATTTTATCGCCTTCCTTCACACCTTCCTTAATTTCTACATTGATGCCGTCTGAAATGCCCAATTCCACATCTTCCTTTTTGAATTTATTATCGCCATCGAGCACTTCCACAAAGGGTTTTTCGGTAATACGGTTGTATTGCAGCAAGGCTTCGCGAATAGCCAGTACGCTATCTTTGGCTTCAAGGTCGATTTCGGCATTGGCACTATATCCCGCCCTGATATTGGTAACCGTATCGATTTTCACGTCGGCTTTTATGGTAAACTGTACAGCCCCATTTTCTTCAATCCCCTTGGGAGCTACGAACGTTAATGTAGCTGGAAAATCTTTGTCTTTTATCGCGCCCAAAACCACTTTGATTTCTTTGCCTTCTTTTAGTTTGCCTACCTCGGCTTCATCTACTTTGCCTTCAAAAATCATTTTGCTCATATCGGCAATGGTTGCAATGGTGGTGCCAGCATTGAAATTATTACTTTGAATCACCTGATCGCCCTCACGAACCGGAATCTCCAAAATAGTCCCTTGAATTTGCGCCACAATATTGGTGTTTGCCGAACTACCTCCCGAAATGGACCCCTGTTTTATAATTTGATAATCGTTCTGAGCTTGGGCTAAAGTTTCCTTGGCTTGGTTGTAGGATAGCTCGCTGTTTTCAAAATCCTGCTGAGAAATCACGCCTTTTTCAAAAAGGGCTTTGTTACGATTATACAAAGTCTTGGCATTATCGAACGACAATTTTGAAGATGCAATCCGGCTTTTGGCACTCACCAAACTTTGCTCGTTGGGCACCACCCTAATCGTGGCGATTAAATCGCCTTTTTTTACCACATCGCCTTCCTCTACCACAATTTTATCGACAATACCAGAAATTTGCGGTTTTAGCTCCACTTCTTCCTCGGGGTTTAATTTCCCCGTGGCCACAGCTTTAGTGTTTATCGACGTGTAAAAGGGCTCTTCAACCTTATAATCAACAATGTCTTTAGAATTGGCGTCCTTAAAATATTTTAGCACAAATGCCAAGGCTATAATGCCCACTAAAACTAAAATGATTCTTACTGTTTTATTCATTTTTTTGATTGTTTATTCTTCTCTTAATGCTTCAATAGGTTTTACACTGGTGGCCTTAAATGCCGGGATAAGCCCGATTAATGTTCCTAAGATGACCAATATAACCAGTGCAACAAATACCACCGAAATCGATACCGATGCGTTCACGATGGCCGCCTCGTCGCCTTGACCAAAAAAGTAGTCTAATGCAATGAGTATCCAGCCTCCGGTAATAATTCCAATAACCCCGGCTACCAATGTTAAAAACACGGCTTCGACCACTATTTGTCGTTTTATTTCAAAGGGTGTGGCGCCCAAGGCGCGACGGACTCCAATTTCTTTTGTGCGCTCTTTTACCGTAATCAATAAAATATTCCCGATGGCAAAAACCCCAGCCACCAAAGTAGCCAAACCCACAAACCAAGTTAAAAACTGCATACCCGTTAAAAAACCCGTTACTTTTGCAAATTCCTTCCCCATATTAAAACTTCTGAACGCCCGTTTATCTTCGGGGTGCACATGGTTTAAGGTTTTCAGCATCAAAATGGCATCATTTTCTATTTGTTGGATATCGTACTCTGGTTTTCCAGTAATCATTAAAAACCCGATTTTTTCACCTTGGTTATACACCTGCTGAAAGGTGGTAAACGGAATGTGGATGTCTTCACTGGGGCCAAAATTAACATTGCCCTGATCGTACATGCCCACCACCATATAATTGATGTTATTTATTTGAATGTATTGTCCAATAGGGTTTTCGTCTTTTTCAAAAAGCTGTTTGTAGATGCTTTCGGAAATGACCGCCACCTTTTTATGGTCGTCAATATCACTTTGGTTGATAAACCGTCCATGTACCAATTTCTTTTTTTGAACCTTGTCGAGCACCGGATAATCGCCCATTACGTTGAAAGTTCCCGAGAGGAAATTCCGAACCACCAAACCTTGGTTCATATTTCTCGGCACCACAAATTCTATCCCTTCCACGTTGGCCTCTACTTTTTCAATATCGGTTAATGTTAATTGCACCCTTCTACCCTCCTGAAAGCCCTTAAATGGCTTTCCCGTTGAGCTCCCCATAACGAAAACGCTGTTGGTAGCAAAATCGCCAAACAAACGGTTGAATGCGTTTTCCAAGCCCCGCGCCGACCCCAATAAACCAATAAGCAATAATATACCCCACCAAACGCCCACCATGGTCAAAACCGACCGCAGTTTGTTTTTGTTGAAGCTATCGAAAACTTCCTGCCATGTATCTCTATCGAATAAAAATCTAAACATCGCTAATCGTTTCTTAAGGCTACAATGGGTTTAATTTTTGAAGCATGTTTAGCAGGAATATAACCCGCAATGGCACCCGCTATAATAAGCACGATGGTTGCTCCCACCACCAGCCTATTGCTCACACTGGGGTCTTTTATAAAATATTGTTCCAGATACGGGGCTACCCATTCCAAAACGCCAACACCGATTAGCAAACCAACGTAGCCCGCGATTGCTGTAATGATTATGGATTCCAATAATATAATGGACACAATGGAACGCGGTGACGCCCCTAAAGCTTTACGAATGCCGATTTCTTTGGTACGCTCCTTTACAATAAAAATCATGATGTTACTGATGCCCACTACACCAGCGATTAAAGTTCCGAAACCAATCACCAAAATGATTACAGTAAGCCCAAAGGTCATCATATCAACCTGTTTGGTGCCCTGTGCCATATTGTGCACCCTAATGGCCCGTTGGTCGCTTCTCGCCACAGAAAAACGTTCTTTTAATTTTTTGGTGATATCATTTCCGAAGGCTAAAGCTTGGTCGCTATTCATTTCTGGATTGTACGTTAAGTGCATAAAATCGATAAAATCGTTATTACCGTATAGAAACTGGGCGGTGGTTAGTGGTACATAAATAACCCGTTCTTCGTTGTCGCCTTCATCATCTGTAAAAACGCCCACTACTTTAAAAGAAATGCCGTTTAAGCTGATGTACTTTCCAATGGCGGTTTCCTTTAAAAACAGTTCGTCGTTAACCACATTGCCGATTACGGCCACTTTGGTTTTATTGTTTAAATCGTTTTGATTGAGGTAGCGGCCTTCGCTCACTACATTGTTTTCAATAAACATGTATTCGGGATGCACGGCCCGCATTTCGTAACCGTTCTTCTCGCCTTTAAAAGTGGCAGTTACATTTCGGTTGACTTTACTGGTTATATACTGTACTTTTTCACCAAACTCATCCAAAACAAAATCGTGGTCTTCATTTTTAAATTGGATTTGCCGCCCCGCCTGAAGCCCATCGTGCGCCTTGGTGGTGCGTCCTGGAAAAATAACGATGGAATTATTGGCATCTGTCCCGAAGGCTTCTGCAAAAGTATTTTGCAAACCGTTGGCAATACCAAAAAGAATAGCGAAAAGCAAAATGGCAAAGGCTACCGTAAAGCCCGAAAGCAAACTCCGAGTTCGGTTTTTATTGATACTTTGAAATATTTCCCTCCAAAGATCTAAATCAAACATATTGACCAGCTCTTACCTGATTTATTTTTTTGTCTTCCATGATTACTCCGTCGCGAAGCCTTACAATACGTTTGCACATATTGGCAATGTCTTCTTCGTGGGTAACCATTAAAATGGTTTTTCCTTCATCGTTCAATTGCTGGATAAACTCCATAATTTCATGCGAGGTTTTGGTGTCGAGAGCACCGGTAGGCTCATCGGCAAGCAATAATTTGGGATTGGCCGCCAAAGCACGGGCAATGGCCACACGTTGTTTTTGCCCTCCGGAAAGCTCTTTTGGCAAATGTTCGGCCCAATTGGCCAGTCCTACTTTTTCCAAATGGAACATCGCTTTTTCTTGACGTTCCTTTCTGTTCATGCCTTGGTAATACAGCGGAAGCGCCACGTTTTCCAAAGCGTTTTTATAATTTATCAAATTGAAAGACTGAAAAATAAACCCTAAAAATTTATTGCGGTAAACGGCTGCCTTTTTTTCGGTTAGGTCTTTAATGGGCAGTCCATCTAAAATATACTCACCCGAATCGGCTTCGTCCAACATCCCGATAATATTCAGCAAGGTAGATTTTCCTGAGCCCGAAGAGCCCATAATGGCCACCATTTCGCCTTCTTCAATATTAAGGTCTATGCCTTTTAAAACATGTAAACTGGAATCTCCTATGGGATAGGACTTGTGAAGCTGGTGAATTTTCAACATAACTTTGATGGATTTTAGGATTTTGATAGCCTAAAACGTTAGACTACCCACACAAAGAAATGTTACAAATTAAGCAAATAAAACTTTTTATTATTTTTTTAACGTATTGAATTTACGATAAATAGCATAAGCTATGCCGGCCACCAAAATATAAGGGATAGCCATAAGGTACACGATGCCATCGTTAATGCCTTCGGCTGCGGTTTGGCTTTCTTCGCTCTCCAATACGGCACGGCACATGGCGCACTGTGCGTTTGTCTCTAGGAACAAGAGCAATGAAAAGAGAAAAAAGAAGAATTTGTTTTTCATTTTGAGTTTAATGAGACCCTGTGTTTAACAGGGATATGTTCAACTGAATAATGTTTAAGTTGATGCGTCACTTCGAGTAAAATTCTACAAGAATTTTGTATCGAGAAGTGCATTTTTATTATGTATTTTCTTGTTTTCGATACAAATTTCACTCATTTCAATCGTGAAATTCACTCAAACTGACGAAAATTTCTCATAGATTATTCATCACATTAATAATACGGTGAAATCATAATATAAACAATTACGCCCGAAATCGCCACATACAACCACAACGGAAACGTAATCTTGGCTATTTTTTTATGCTTTTCAATATTATTCGTAATGGCGCGAACGTAAGTAATCAACACGAACGGGATGATGATAATCGACAATAAAATATGCGTAATCAACACAAAATAATAAATGTATTTTATGGCCCCTTCGCCTCCAAACTTGGTGGAATCGCTGGTCATGTGATAGGCTACGTACATCACCAAAAACGCTACCGAACAGCCTATGGCCGTTTTCATTACATTTTCGTGCAGCTTTATTTTTTTGTTTTTAATCGCTATAAATGCAATAACCAACAGCACGGCCGTAAAACCGTTAATGGTGGCATAAATGGGCGGTAAAAAACTTAAAGGCTCTACGTTTGGAATTTTAACACCAAATAGCACAGCGACCACTACAGGGATTAAAACCGATAATACTACGATTAACTTGTTGTACTTTTTTTCGTTTAAAACAGGAACTTCTTTACTCATTTCTAGAAATTATATAATTATTACCCAGTCAAAGAATAGCTTCGCTTCGACTACGCTCAGCGACCACTTGTGGGCAATTATTCATTAAGCAACTTTTTTATGTCTTCTTTAAGGGCACTGATTTCTTCTGGTGCACCGTCGTCGTCTACTTTTTCTTCTTCGGAAACAATTCCTCTGTAATAGATAATGGGGTTTCCAAAATCATCTTTTCTTGAACGGATGAAACCGTTTTTATCAATCAAGGCAAAATTACCCGAATGTTCAAATCCACCTGCAGCACTTTCTTCTTCGGCTGTATAAAGATTAAAGCCTTCGTTAGCCAATTTATAAATCGCATCTTGATCGCCCGTCATTAAATGCCAGTTTGGGTTGGTAATGCCGTATTGCTCGGCGTAATTTTTCAAAACTTCGGGGGTATCATATTTGGGATTGATGGTGAATGATGCCACTCCAAAATTTTCAAAACCATTGAACGTATTTTGAATTTGAACCAAGTTACGGTTCATTCTGGGGCAAATGGTTGGGCATGTGGTAAAGAAAAACTCAATCACATACACTTTGCCTTCATAATCTTTATTGGTGATGTTGTTTCCGTTTTGGTCAGTAAATGAAAAGGCTGGTACTTTTTTGGCTTCGCCGTTAATTTCGATAAATGCCAACCCGGAATCGGTCGATTTGTTTTCATTGGCATAGTCACTGCGACTTTCTTTTCGGTTGATATCGCCTTCTGAAATTCTATCAACAATTCTAGGAACAAAAATAATCCCAAAAACCAAAATGATAAAAGCGATGCTTATGTACGAATAATTATTATTTTTCATCGTTGCTGTTTAAATCGTTAGCGCGACGCGTATCGGAGTTGAATTCTCCCTTTCGTTTTTGCCTATATTCGGTAAACAAAATACGCATGTCTTCGCTCATTTTATTCTTTATTTCGGCTACTTCAATGCAATCGTAGCTATTTAAACCATAAACGGGTTTGTCTTTTTTCAATTCATTGTCTGCCCGGTCATCTATTCTACCTCGTTGGCTTAAATCTTTATCGATGATAAACACATGATTGGTCGATAAATCCTCCTGAAGGGGTTCTTCACTTTTTAAACTGGCGAATAGTTGTTCAATTTCGGAAGGTTCGCCGAACACAAAATGCCAAAACCTTAAATCTTCGTATGAGCTGATTTCCGTTTTTAGCTGGCTTACGGCTTCTTCTGTTCCAACGGGCGCCACAAGCACCATTTGAAAGCGTTTAAAGCCTTTAAACTTATCGTACACCAATTCTTTGAGGTTTGATGCACTGGTGGCATTTTCCATAGGATTGTTGCCGACAAATCCCAAAACGGTAATATGGTCTTTTAAAACAATATCTTCTTCGGAAGTTGAAGTAAACCCCTCTAAATCGGCTACGGAATCATTAACAATATCGAGTGGCGTGTAGTTATGTGTTGCCGGATAAAGCATCAATAAAAACGTTACGGGAAGAAAAAATAAAATCCCTAAAACAACGTACCGACTCACTTTTTTGTAATCCATAAAACACTGAGGTTTTCGCAGCTAAAAATGCGCTGCAAAAATAGAAAAAGGCGGTTGAAAAACCGCCTTTATTACTTTATTTAACACTTAAATTCCAATAGACTCTTAAGCCGAAACCTGCTTAAAAATCTCTTTTTATAAAGCCTTCGTCATATACTTTAAATACGTATCCACCTTCTTGCAATAAGATGAATATTAAGTAAAGTATCAAGAAAATGGTAGTCCAAACTACCGCGCGTCTCAATCCTTTGGTTTCATCGCGCATGTGCATGAAATCCCAAGTAATGTAGTACGCCTTAACTATGGTTAAAATAATGAAAATCCAGTTCAGTAATTTCATTCCCAAAACTTGGGCCATAGACCATTCTGGTTTGTAAATACCCAATACAACCTCTATCGCCGTCACAATAGATAAAAATATAAGTACACCCCAAATTTTTTGGGTATTGGATTTAAACTTTACTAAACCTCTAAATATTTCTAATTTATGTTCGTGTGCCATTTTTTAAGTTTTTCTTTATTATACCAGGTAGAAGAATGTAAATACAAATACCCAAACTAAATCTACAAAGTGCCAGTACAGACCAACCTTTTCAACCATTTCGTAGCTCTTGCGTCTTTCGTAAGTACCCAACACCACATTGAAGAAAATGATAATATTGATTACTACACCCGAAAATACGTGGAACCCGTGGAATCCTGTAATGAAGAAAAAGAAATCGGCAAACAATGGCGAACCATATTCGTTCACATGAAGGTTAGCGCCTTCAACAACCAACTTTCCGTTTTCTTTAATTTGCTTTAAAGACTCTTCTCTTGAAAGTACTGTTTTCTCGCCGTGCTCATTAAGCAATTGGGTTCTTACCAAAACATTCTCATGGCTTTCCAATCCTTTTACTACTTCTTCCACAGTAAATGGAGGCAGTGGTGCTTCATCCACAAACCATAATCCGTTTTTGCGTTCGTGCGCTGCTCTATCAGTATGTCCGGCAACCACGAAATCTCTTAATGCCACTCGGTGCCCATCGGTATCAACAAACTGAAGTATGTTTCCCCCTTTGGTTTGTACGGCACCGTAATCGCCTTTTATAAATGTTGCCCATTCCCATGCTTGCGACCCCACGAAGATTAAACCTCCAATAATGGTCAAGAACATGTAAAGGGTTACTTTTGCTTTGTTTAAATGATGTCCGGCATCAACAGCCAATACCATGGTTACAGACGACATAATCAAAATGAACGTCATGAACGCCACATAAATCATCGGTAACTCTTGTCCGTGCAAAAACGGAACGTGTGTAAATACTTCGTCGGCAATAGGCCACTCGCTTATAAACTTAAATCTTGAAAAACCGTAGGCCGCTAAAAAGCCAGAAAAGGTTAAGGCATCAGAAACGATGAAAAACCACATCATCATTTTACCGTAACTTGCTTTTAGTGGCTCGTTACCTCCACTCCAAGTTTTGCCTTCTGCTACTGCTGTACTCATATTTATTGGTTGTTGTTTAAAAGTTGCACAAAAATAATCAATTTATTTATCTAACGAAATATAAAAACAAAAAGAGATAGACCCAGAGAATATCAATAAAATGCCAAAAAGTGGCAGCCAGTTCGAAGCCTAGCATTTTTGTTGGCTGATACTTTTGTTTATAATGATTATAAATTACCACCAATAGACACACCATGCCAGCAATAACGTGCAATATGTGCACTACTGCTATCAAATAAATGTAAGACATAGTAACGTTACTGGTTGGGCCCGTAAAATTATAACCTAAATCTATGATTTGCTGAAAACCCGAAAACTGATTAAAAATAAACACTATGCCCAAAGCCAAAGTAGCCCATAACCAAAGTGTTGCGGCTTTTTGGTTGTTGCTTTTTAAGGCTTTTTTCGCCAAAAGAAAGGTGATGCTGCTCAACACAATAACTACTGTACTAATCACAAAAGCGTTGGGCAACACAAAATCCTTTAACCAATCGGGACGCGAACTGCTCACAATGAAAGCACTGGTCCAGCCCATAAACGACATGATGAGCGAAATAATACCAAACCAAAGCATCATTTTTTTGGCTCTGGCGTGTTTTTCTTCTTGAGTGCCTTGCGTTAAATCCATAATTTATCGAATAAATTTATCTATAACATATATAATTTGAACCAAAGTGATGTACGACACACTTACCAACATGAGCTGCTTAGCGGCTTTTTCGGTCATGATTCTGAATAACCTTATGGCGTAATAAAGCATCCACAACCCTGCGGCCAACACCAGCAACATCGCTACGATGGACAGCTCCAACCGTCCCGTAAACCCAAATACTGGGATGATGGACACCAAAATAGTCCAGACCGTGTACATAATGGTTTGTACCGCTGTGCCTTTATCCTGTTTACCCGTAGGCAGCATGTAAAATCCGCCTTTTTTATAATCGTCGTACAAAAACCAACCAATGGCCCAAAAGTGCGGGAATTGCCAAAAGAATTGCAGTGCGAACAATGTGCCCGGTTCGATACCAAAATCGTCGGTTGCGGCTACCCAACCCAACATAAACGGAATGGCTCCCGGAATAGCCCCAACAAACACAGCCAAAGGCGTTTTGGTTTTTAAAGGCGTGTACACACAAGTGTATAAAAAAATGGAAATAGCCCCAAACATGGCCGTTTGCTTGTTAATCGTGTATAAAATAACCACACCGGCCACCGTGAAAATACTGGCAATGATAAATGCTGTGGTTACCGACATGCGCCCCGAAGGGATGGGTCGGTTTTTGGTGCGGCTCATTAAGGCGTCCAAATCTTTTTCTATAATTTGGTTGAAGGCGTTGGAAGCGCCTACCATAAAATAACCGCCAAAGGCTAGTAAAATCAAAGTTTTAACGTCAACAGTTTCTACACCCAACAAATACCCCGCAAGCGACGAAAACACCACACTCAATGCCAAACGCATTTTCGTGATTTCCTTAAAATCTGAAATTACAGAAGGGTTTGCTAATGAAGATTTTGAGTTACTCAATGGCCTAAATTCTTAACCACTTTTAAATGGCGAGTGCAAAGATACTCTTTAAAAGCGTTTTGGGCAATGGTTTTGGTGGTGAAATTGAAAAAGCATAAAACTCTACTAAAGTAACATTAGCCTTTTCAGTACACTTTCATCCTAAACTTTCTAGTAAACCCAAAATGCACAATCATTTTTTGATTGTGATTAAAAGGAAGGTCGTCATCTTTATATTTGAAAAACCACCTCTTCGACTCACTTAACGTACCTATCAGACCAAAATCGAAAAGAATTTCCAATAAATCTTCGTGACTCTTATTGTTACTTTTAAGATAATTTATGATTACCGAATCGTTTTCAAATTCTTTTTTAATTTCATCAAAAGTTAAAATACCTTTATTTAGTTTAATGAATGCCTGAGAAGCCTCTTGCCAAACTGGAAGATGACTTTGGATTTCGTCTCTAAACTCTCTAAAAAACCATTCTGAAAATTCAACCTCGGCTTTTTTTACTACATTGAAGTCTAATTTCCCATTAGGGTTTTGTCTTTTACAGTATTTCATGAATTTGATAATATCACGAGGCCTTTCAAAAGTTCTGTTATAGATAAACTCCCATAAATTATTTATTTTTCTAGGAATATTTCTATCATCGTTGATAGTTATCTGCTCCCAAGCCTTTTCTGGATACCTTACATTGATAGAAGCATTTATTCGAGCATTAATTAAATCATACAAGGAATAACTAGCATAAAATTCTTTCGTCCATTTTAAATTTATAATATAGTCGTCAAGTTTGTTTAAATCATTGTCCTCAAGATTATTAAATATATCAGATCTAAGTGCCAAAACAGGACGTATTTTTAAATTATCCTTTAAGTCCAAAAAAGTATTTTCGACCGCTCTAAACAATGAAAGTAATAAAAGATTTAGGTTTTTATCATTAGCAGAATACCCTTCATCGAGTTCATCAAATAAAAGAAAAAAAGAACAGTCTGACCTAGTATCCTTTATCATTCTCATTAAGATTTCCGATGCTTTTTGATAATGCACACTTGTCATCATTTCATCGGAAGACCCCATTTTTCTTTCATATCCCAACCATTTAGTTATAATTGCAACCTTATTTTCGTTTGACTTTAAATTTTTAAGCGTCTCTGTAAAACCTAAATCAGAGGGGAAATTTATTTTAAAAAATTGATTTAACCTATTTACAGACTCACATGAGTTTATACTATTATCTTTAATTATTAGTTTGCCAAGCTCAGTAAGTATTAAAAAAGTCCATATCGGCACGAACTGAGATTTGTTTCCAAGTGACCTGTCTTTTAATTCTCTGAGTGTTTGTATTGGGAAATTTCTTAAAGACAAATATTTTACAAACGAATTATATTCTGAGTTCGCTTCATTGGCTATTTGTTCAATTATAGCAGTTTTTCCAGTTCCTTTTCTTCCAATGATATATCTATAATCTCCATTTTTTATCCCTTCATACTCAGGGATTCTAACAAAATATTTTTTTAACTGCCGGTCGCCCTTTGCTTCATCGGGTCCCCAATTTACTTTCTGAAAATCATCTTCAAATATTATCATATTTCTACACTAAAAGCCATTAAGCTTAACATTATTTAAATATTCCATAAAACTTTCTGAAATGGTAAGTTTTATATTACTTTATCTGGTAAAGTTAATTTTTTTAATGACAAAACCTAAAAAGACTCCTTGTTTACTTCAAATAATTTCTGTCAAAAATGAGATTTATCGATTTTAGTATACCATTCGACAAGCTCGATACAATCACCCCTTTTCGTTGTACTAACAAAAAATTCCTTTTTCCATGAAATGGTGCAACCCTGAAACAAGGCTTCGACTACGCTCAGCCTGACAGTTCAGGGTGACATGAACTCCAATTTAAAAGATTCCCGCCTTCACTTCGTCTACGCTCAGCACAGGCGCGGGAATGACAAATGGCTATTAATTATCAAAATACCAATTAAACAAGTCGGTGCGCAATCCAAAGTTAAACCACACGGTATTATTTTCAAACGTGGTTGCCGTGGTGGCTTCGGGGTTAAAATTCCGCACGGTGATATCGGTAAAAATCTTAAGGTTCGAGGCGGGATTCACCAAATAACCAGCTTGCAGATTGGCGTAAAAACTATTGGTTTTAATACCCTGGCCCACTTCAACGCCCGTATCGAAAGGGCGGTCGTTATAATCGCGGTAAATATCACCACCGTAACTAAAATTGTCGGTGCCATTGTTAAAATCGAGTCCGCGCATACCGAAAATAAACTTGGCATCGCCATACCAACGCTGGTAACGGTAACGGCCAATTAAAATCAATTCGCTAAAATTGGCGCCCCACAAATGCGCCATGCTTTGGTTGTTGTGCCCGTAGTTCAGTACAATGGTGTTATGCGAATAGGTAAACGGCCTAATACGGTTGTATTCCACTTGCAACAATAAATTGTCCACTTTAAAGGCATTATAATATTTCACCCCAAGTTGGTAGCCGTATTTGTTTTTCCAACTTCTTTCACCGCCTTTAATATCGCCCAACGAAAATTCATCTAAAATGAATTGTCCGTAGGCATTCACCTCGTCACTGAATTTATATTTTGCTGTGGCCCCCAAAAGCGCATTTCCGGCACCTTGTCCTGTTTCAAATTCTATGGCGCGGTAAAACACAATGGGATTTAAATAATTCACATCAAACCCACGGTTGTTGGAATTGGTCCACAACACCGATTCGAACAAGCCGATGTTTAAGCGTTTCGACACATTCCAACTTAAATAATGGTTGGCCATGTATTTGGTTAAAAAGGCTTTGTCAGCCACTGCTTCGTCACGTACATCTTTTAGCCACAACCAAGTGTTGGTGTATTTTATTTTCCAGAATTTGGTGTTCAGTTTTAAAAAGGGATGCGGACTCGCCACATCGCTCAATAACAACGACCGATAGCCATCACCGATAAAATTTTTACCATGCCCAAACTGCACATTCATAAAATCGGTTGGCGCGTACGACAGGTATGCTTCGGCCACGGGATAATCGTAACTGTCGGTTTTAAAACGCTTGGCAATGCCACGCCCGGGAATAATGGCCGGATCGGGACCCCAAGCTTTTAAGCTTTCAGCATAGCGGTTCACGTAATCGGCAAATCGGCCTTGGCTTTCAAAAACGGTAGTGTAAAAGTTCAATTTTTTACCCAGTCCGCCCTGCACTAAAAGTCCTCGGGTGTTATTGTAAGTCGAACCGATTTCAGCATCGCTTCCCAATTGCAAATCGAAAATGGGGTCAATAGTAAACCAATAATCCTTTCCCTGTAATTGCACCAAATGTTCATTCCACAGTTTTTTGCTCACCCAAGTTCCAGCTTCTTTTTTCAACCGTTCTTGTTCGGCCTTAAAATCATAATACTTTGAAACGTCTTCATAAACAAAAGGCTTTGATGCCGTATGGCTATTGGTGCCCACCAAATTCATGCCGCGGTCGAAACGCGCATAGTCACTATGTGTAAACGGAATATTAAGCTGACTTCCGAACTTGGGGCTTTCAAAAGTTTTTAAACTGGCATTGACGCTATCGAATTCGCGTTTGGCAGCCATAGCTTTCTCATCGATTTTATTTTCATTTGAAACCGACTGCCGCTTTACATATTGGTTTTGCAACGGAATTTTAATCGCCACCGAATATTGGGTAAAAGTATTTCGGCCGTTGTATGTTGCGGGCGTAACTTTTGGCATCGTTTCAAAAACACGTTTAGCCTCATCCTTTAAGGACTGATAAACTGCATTGGTATAAACCACTTGAAATTGCCCAAGGGTATCAACCTCAAAAAGCACCGACACTTCGCCTTTGTAATCTTCATTTGTAACTTCCTCAGGGACTTTAAAATGATTGAGAATATGATTGAAAACTTGCTTATCGAAACAATCCTGCAAATTAGCAATAGGCACGCCATCGCATTCTGGAAAAACAGGCGGTTTTTCGTTTACAGATTGGATTTGGGCGTTGCCGAATTGAAAAACAAAAAGTAGAATGGGAACAATAAATAACCGCATGCGTTTGGTAAAGCGTTGATTTAGGGCTGAAAGATACTATATTTTTTTAGATCGTTTGATGGCGAAACTTACTAAAGAAGCTGTCTAAAAGGTGATAAATCAACACCATTGCGAGAAATCAGCTTGCACTGAGCGCAGTCGAAATGAAGCCATCTCATGACGAGCAACTTGATTTTAAAGATTCCTTCATCCCGTTCCAATAGCTATCGGAAGTTATCGGGATTCGAATGACGTCTTTTTAGACAGTCTCTTATCATGAGTTTAAAACCCAAAAAGAGGTTCAAAAAAAGCTTATTTTCTGAACCTCTTTTAAGGTGAACAACATTTAAGGCTCTATGCCGTCACTTCGAGTAAAATTCCATAAGAATTTTGTACTTCGGCTGCGCTCAGCAGAACTATCGAGAAGTGTATCATTGATATAAATTTCCTTGTTTTCGATACATCACGCTTTGGAGTGAGACTCAAACTGACGAAAATTTCTTATCCATATTTCAAGTTAATTACTTATTGCACTTGAAAAATAATTGGCAAATTATAAATCACACCTACGTTTTTATTGTTTTGCCTTCCTGGGGTCATTTTGGGTATCAGGTTTATAACGCGCTCGGCCTCATTGCCCAACTCAGAGTTTGGAGCCTTAGTTTCGATATCATCGACTTGTCCTGTTTTATCAATAGTGAATTTCACATAAATGCGTTGCTTTCCAGCCAAGCCATAATCGGAAGCTATATCGCTACCTTCAAATTTTCTTTGGATGAGTTTGGTTATTTTATCGGACATGCATTTTCGGCGTTCATCGTTGTTTTTTGATTTTTCGCAACCCGGATAAATAGGTACATTTTGAATAAATGCAATAGGTACGTTCTCGTCTTCTGGCTTATCCAACAGGGTTATTTTACCAGGGTCGATAGGCTTATCAGACGATGTGTTCTGTTCGCTGGTAACCACCTCCAATTCTTTTACAATTTCATGGTCGTTATCCACCTCCTTTATTTTATCAATTAATTTGACTTCTGGTTTAGGATTGGTTTTTGGCTCTGGCTTAGGTTCTTCATAAACCCTGAATTCCCGAACAGCAATTTCTGTGGGCGCATCTGGAATAATAGCATCGGCTATAACATTAGGCTCGTGTGTTTCAAACTTCATTTCAAGCAACCCGTAGGCGGCCAGCAAACAAACAATAAGCCCCACCTGAAAATAAAGGGTGGAGTTTTTTTGTAAATTTGTGTCGTGCTTTTGTGGCTTTTTCTCGACTTCCCCATTTTGCCGAATGGGTTTGTGAGCGATCTTTTGATTTCTCATAATAATTATAGTTTAAAATGTTAATAATATGCTAAAGTCACAATAAGCATACCAAAAACGAAACCCCGTTACAATTCTGCAACGGGGTTTTATGCTTCGACTACGCTCAGCAACAACTTCGGCTTGCTTTGATTCCACATGGCGTCACTTTTGTGATTTAATAACAAAACCTAACAATAAGGCACAAAAAAAACCTTGAAGCGTACTTCAAGGTTTTTTTATAATTTATTTCAAGTGTTAATTTAATCTTGAACTTGAAAGATAATCGGTAACGAATATGGTACGTTTACCGGCTTACCTCTTTGTTTTCCAGGTTTCATCTTTGGCAATAAATTGATTACTCTCGCTGCTTCTTTTTCTAAAGCAGGGTGTGGTGCTCTGGAACGGATGCCCGTTACGCTACCTGTTTTATCAATTTTAAAGATTACGTTGATACGTTGTCTTCCCGATAAACCTAAATCACTGGCCAAATCTGTATTAAATTTCTTTTGTACAAATTTTTGGATCTGTTCAGACATACAGTCTCTTTTCTGTTGGTTGTTTCCTTTTTCACAACCTGGGAAAACCGGCACGTTTTCAATTACTGAAAATGGCACGTCGATATCTTCCTCTACCTCTACGACTTCTACCTCTTCTACCTCAACAATTTCGGTTTCTTGATCGACCTCTGTCGATTCGATTACGGTTTCCTCAACCTCAACCTCATCTTCAACAATCTCGATAACCTCGGGAGCTGCTGGTGGTGGCGGTGGTGGCGGTGGTGTTTGTATTTGTTCTGTTAATGGAATTTCTTCTTCAATCTCCTCTTCCATAACCACCATACCTACGTCTATTTCTTCTTTATCGTAAGTTTTATAGTTGATGGCGTAATTGGTAAGGAATAACATAAGTGCTAAACCAATGGCGAAGTACAGCGAACTGTTTCGCCCAACATTTGCTTTAGGATTTTTTTTAGGTTCCATAATTTATTCGTTTATCAAGATTGCTAATTTAACTATTTATTTCCCAAAAAAGCAAGGCTTTATTGGTTTTTAACTTGTAAAGTTTTCTTTAGCCACAGAGTGCCAGCAGTTAACAATGCGCCGAGACTATTGGCTATCATGTCGTAAACATCCAAACTTCTAAAATCTGTGATGGTATCTTGTAATACCTCAATAATTATACCAAAAAACACAGAAAAAACAAGTGCATAAAGTATAGCTTTTGAACGCCCTGCGTTAGAATAATACGTAAAAGTACCAAACCAGAGTAGAGTTAAAACGCTATAAGCCAAAAAGTGAAAGATTTTATCGCCAAAAGAGACGCCAACATCTGGCAAGTTATTCAGCCGAATTAAGCACACCAAGGTCAAGGCCGAAGTGTACAGTATGGTTGCCAGAAGTATTAGTTTTTTAAGCACCAATCAAGGCTTTATAGTCGTCGGCAGACATCAATCCGTTTATTTCTTCAGCATCCGAAATTTTCACCTTAATCATCCAGCCATCGCCATAAGGATCGGTATTTACTTTTTCGGGTTCGTCTTCCAACAACTCGTTAAACTCGAGAACTTCGCCCGAAAGTGGCAAAAACAAATCAGATACCGTTTTTACGGCTTCAACGGTTCCGAATATTTCTTCGGCATCTAAGGTTTCATCCAAAGTTTCAACCTCAACATAAACAATATCGCCCAATTCGCTCTGTGCAAAATCGGTAATACCAATGGTAGCAATATCACCTTGAATGGATACCCACTCGTGATCTTTAGTATACTTTAATTCTGAAGGGATGTTCATTTATTTATCTATTAAATTATTTCGGCAAATGTATTTATTCGCCTGTAAAATTCAAATTTTAAGCGTCTTAATTACCAAAATTATACCTCAAGGTTAGCCCTGATCGGATAGTAGTTTGCGGAAATGCGGTTGAAATGGCATATTCTGAAAACGTATAATCGAAATAAAAGATGCCGGTTAGGTTTTTACTAAAGGCGTAATCGGCGGAATATTTCAAGCCCCAAATGGTTTGCCCCGATGTAATTTGGTTGTTTTCTAAATCGAGGTAACGAATAATGGTTTTGTTATCGCGCACCGAAATGTCGGCTTTCATATTCAAATCGCTCACAATACGACGTTGTGGGCCCGCCAGTTTAGAGCGGATGCGCAGGTCTTTGATGCGGTAACCCAAACCAACAATATATTCATTCCCTTGCACTTCGGTCATTAAATTGTTGTCGAAACTTAAAGACAGTAATCTGTCCTTTCTAATTTCGGCCAAAATTTTAACTGAATTTTTCATTTCGAAATCCAATCGCATCAACGGACTGAACATTTCGGTAAGGTTGATGTTACTGAACAAACGGGCATTTTTAAAATCGCCGGCTTGATTCAATGCTTCCTGTGGCTGACTAGAATATGGCGTTTCGGCAACGGGTTGTTCGTTATCATCCGGATCTAAATTCAAATTCAGGTTGGTGGTAAACTGATTGATGGTGTAAGTAGAACGGTAACCATGTGTTAACGAAAAACGCTTAAAACGCTTTTTAAACCATTCGAATTTCATAAAACCCGTATATTTCAAATCCCAATTGGGGATGGGCACATCCCTAAACGCCGATGTTTTCACCTTATTAGCATCCTGCCCCGAATAGGCGGCCAAAAACGCTGGCAACAATACTTTCTGGCTGCTTTTACCAAAACCTAACGGGAAGCCGTCCTCAGTATTTCTTTCATAGCTCGTTGTACCGTAAAACTCTTCTGCTAAACGCTCGGCTACTTTCAATCGGTTAGCCCTAAACTCATCGAAAGCTGCAGATTGCTGCTCATCACTTTTACTGAAAGCCGTTTTTATCAATACCGTTGAAATATTGAAATTCCCAAAGGTATTTGGCGTTAACGGATTGTAAACCCCATTGACTACGTTGTAATTTTCCGCATAGTTTTCGTAATATGCTCGGTTTCCAACTAAGTCTATCTGCAAATCATTCACGGGCTGGAGGCTCGCCGATAAATCCAATTGCTTGGTATTGGTCGCCGTAAATTGCTGGTTAAATTCTGGGAATGCCGTTAACCAACCGCGTCTTGCTGCCAAATAACGCACATCGCTTTGGCTACCAAAAGTATAGCCAACCGTTGGTTTCAATGTCCCAATAAAACCAGGTGTTTGTGTATAGCCCGGCAAGAAGGTACCGTTATTTTCAGAATAATTGACTTGTAGCCTCTTTACAGTCGTTAAAATATCGACGCCCGCATTTAATATTTTGGTCATCGATTGGTTTTTAGGTCGGGGTGCTTTGTTGTTTTCAGCATTGGCTCCCGGAGGGCCACCCGGTGTATTGGTTCTTTGCCTTACCCTTCGCACTGGTTTTTTTACCAACCCGATGTATTTGTAAAAACGGGTCATGTCCAACGAAGCATTGATATTATGCACATTGGAGTTTTGGATGGTATTCCCCAAATCGTAAGTCTGCCCGTCCAGCTCTACGTTTCCAAATAAATCCGATCCTTTTTGCCATTGAAAACTGCCCGTGTATTGATACGTCGCATCAACAAAACTGAACGTTGGGATTTTGTTGATGGGCAATTGATAGGTGACCCCCAAGTTTTGGGTTTGCCTGTTGGGGTCGCCCACATCCAGTAAGCCGTCCCAAACATCCAACTCTTCGTCCTGTTCGCCACGGATTAAATCGTTATCTACAAAGTAATTCCTAACAATATTATTGTTTGCCGCAGTAAAATTAAACTGAAGCGCGTCGGTTAAATTGTAATTGATGGTGTATTGAAAATCGAAAGTATAATTTCTTCGGAAAAGTTCCTCAATACCGATATTATCACCGGTTAAATCGACTTCCCTAAATTTTTGTTTATTGAATTGCCTGTTGATATCGGTATTCACTGTAAAACTCGATGGCATTAAATTCAGGTTGAAATCCTTGATAATCTTCCAATATTTATTTCTGAAAAGCGAATCGTTATTTTTAAACGGCTCCACCTTCACCGGATTGAAATTATGCGCATAGTTGGCCCCCACCCTTAAGGTTTTGTTTACCGAATTTTCAATTTCGAAATCCCGGTGCTCTACTTTGTTGTACGAGTAGTTTAGCGTTACATTTTCCACATCGTAAAAGCGCGGTTTTTTATCGGTCGTTCTATTTTTTCTAACACCAATAAAATTGATGCTTTGGCGTTTGGTATAATCTTCCGATTGTTTTTTGATCCGTTCGCGTTCAGCGTTATTATTGGCCGCTTCCAATCGCGACTCTAAAGTTAAATCTTTATAAAATTCATCGTATTTTGGGGTAATCAATTCTTCGCTTTGTCCATAATTGAACGGTACTTGTATGCCCCATTTTTTTGGCAACAGTTGCCCCACATTAATATTGGTTACCACGTCGTATTGCTTCACATCCTCCAAACTACGCTGGCTTGGCCCTTGCTCTAAAGCGCCAAAACCAGAAGTGCTTTGTCGGGCAGTGGCACTTACGTTGGCAAAATCGGCAATGTTGCTGTCCATGCTCATCACTGCAGCCCAACCGCCTTCGTTTTCCAAATCGGAAAGACGCAATTCATTAAACCATACTTCAGAACAAAGGTTGTTGTCGTTCGACACATTCTTCACCCCAACCATTAAAGTCCTGATATCTCCAAAACTAGGATTTCCTTTTATTCCCACACGATGCTGACCAATAACATGGCCGCTAAACGGATTGGTAGCCAAAACCAATTCGCCATTTACAATATCATAAAAAGTAGGATCTTCGTTAGCCAAGGTCATATTAGAAATACCTTCGGCTTTTACTTTTCCTAAAATTTCAATCGGGATATTGATTTCGTTTTCGGTAGGCCAAAGTTCATTGGTGCTTGCGCCTGTTACCAATAACGGAATTTCTATTTGATAGTAGTTTTCAGTTAAATCGTTACCCATCCTAATGAAACCAACTAAATCACCATCACCCAAGCTCCCTGTTCCAGAATCATCGCCATCTTCAGCATGCATAAACATCCTAATGCGTTTGTACTGGCGCATATCCACATTGATGTTTTTAAACACCGCACGGGCATCTTCGGTTTCCAAATTACAAACTTTGGTGACCAACGATTGCTCGTTTTGGCGTACCACCGTATTGTTGTTAAACAACTCTTCAGGTCTAATTCCCGGAGGCGACTCATAACTACCTTCGTTTTCAATCGTACCGATAACACCCACCGAAAAGTCGGTTTGTGGGTCGCTGGGTTCCGGATCATCCTTATCCAACGCTTGGGTATAGCGTCGCCAATCACTACGTACCAAATCCAAGGTTCCAAAACGGAACACAGTAGATTGCTGGAATTCCTTTAAATAGATTCTCGCAAAGCGCACCGATCTTAAATCATTGATGCCTCCAACAGCTCTAACATGCGCTCCTTGAACAGGAACTCTAAACTGGTACCAGCGAACATTCTCACTTTCACCGTTAGGAAAATTACGTGGGCGTTCTTTATAATCCCTTAAGAATTGTTTTAACGGATTGGAATCTGGCAAATTCTGGAAATCAGCAATAGATGTGGGAAGGTTTTGCCGGGTTAGATCTAATTCATACTCAAAATAGCTATCAATCGTGTTCATGGTGTTGTCGCGATTAATATCCTCTACATCGGGTTGGGTATTGGCACCACGGTTGGTATTCGAAAAGGTGTCAGGTGAATTTCCATCTACCCCATTGAATCTTTTATAACGTTCAAAAATACCGCCTTCGGCATTTAAAAAATAGGTGTAGTTATCGTTCGAGGGATCCTCTAAGTTCCTGAAATTACTGTAAATTGACTCTAAAACTGGATCGTCGGATATGGGTGCTTCTTGGCTATCGCTATACCCATCGTATCCCACATCTTGGTTGGTACGTTCTTGCCCCGTAGTATCGAAAGCATAGACTAAACTTTGGTTTTGTGGGGTTACCGTCCCCCAACTGGTAGGTTGAAGTAAACTGACATCGCCATCTTCTGGCAAACCATTTTCATATAACTTTTTGCCGTCTTTTATAATATCTTCGGAAATGTTACCGAGGTTGAACACCAGTTTACCTCCCGGATTGTTGGGATTGCCCTGAAAGGGATCTTGCAACCAAAAATCGATGTATTCCACGTTTTGCTGTTCGAAATCGGTGGAAGTGATTTGTCTGGTAATACCGGCCCAAGCTTGGCTGGGGTCGTCAATAATACCATCGGCCGCATTCGGGTCAAAGTTATATGGCCCGCGTTCTTCGGGGTAGTATGCCAAATCTAAAGTATAGAGCACCGAGTTTTGGCCCTGAACAATATCCCTGTCGGGGAACAGTTCGTTGATGAACACGCGGCTGGTATATAAATCGGAAAGATCGTCGTCGGTAACTCCTGTGGGGCGTTGGCTGGTGTAAAAAATAGGATCGATCACGTACCAGTTTAACATAGCACGGTTAAATCCGTTTTCAATTATGGGGTCGTCCTCTGCATCGGGTTGGCCATCGCCGTTTAAATCTATTGGTCTACTCGATAAAAACCACGATTGCTGCGAGGTTAAATCGATACCGTTTTGCGAACCTTCAAAATCGTCAATATACGATGTGGCTTCACCGTTTAAATTGGTGCCTTTAGGCGCACCAGGTGCCAAATAAGCAAACTCGCCACGCAGCGACAAATTCGATTCCACATCGGTATCAATGTTCGGGAGCTTATTGGCCAATCGGGTTAAGAACGGCACTTTGGTGGCGTAGTTTCCATTCAATCCGAAAATGGTATTGTTAATGGACTCCGAGCCGTAATTCGCCTTTTGCGTAATGGGTCGTTCGTTAAGATTTAACAAGGTTCCGCCCAAAACAAAGTTTTCGTTGAATTTATGCTCTACATTGAAACCTGTAAAACGTCGGGTTTGCTGACCGAAAACCGCATTGTTTTCCGTAGACACTTCAATGGGTGTGTTTGAAGCTTTTAGGGCTTCATCTAAAATTTGAACGCGCCCCAATTGATAATTCACTGTATAATCTATGCCTTCCACCAACACACGTCCGCCTGCTGTAACACGCACCGAACCTCGCGGCACGTTAAACGAACCGATAGGAATACCATCGCCACCACTGGATTTGTAACGGCCTTTTATTTTGAATTTGTTTTTTTCGGCATCTTCCAACGCAGCCGTTTTGGTACTGTTGTATAGTGTATTGAAAACGTATTTTTGTTGGTTGTCGTCGTAAGTTGTTTCATCTTCATAATTACCCCTTCCCAACTTATTGAACAGGTATTCCCCGAATGGCTCGGCACTGGTAAACACAATTTTTCCGTTTTGCGGAATCACGGTAATACCTGGCACAAAATCGAAAAAGCCATCGCCACGGGTTTGTGGATCGTTATTGAAATTCAATTTATCGAGGTTGAACACTCTTAACAATGGGGAGTTTTCAATTAAATCGTCTTCGGGTGTTGAACCATTCACCGGGTTTCCGTTGATATCCAAAGCAAAACTACTGCCAACGGGTGCAATAAAATTCAACGGTGACGCTTCGTTGTAAAAAATGTTCAGTTTAAAATCTTCCTGACTTAAATTATAAGCGCCCGTGTCGTAGATGTTTTTCATCATTAAGTCCCAAATGGGCAAATCGACATTGGTTACACTACTTTTTAGCATTTTCAATACCAAACTGGAATTGACCACCGAAGTGACCTGCCCTTGGTCGTTGGTTTCTACATCGGTAGCATCCACACCATCGTTGGCAAATTCCCCCACTTGGTATACATTTCCAGATACGGTATACTGGAAGGCTACTGCCAAAACCTCATCGTTATTTAAACGTTGGTTTAAAGAAATATACCCCAATTCGCGGTTTACGGTATATTCCTGACCTTGGGTTAGTTTTCTGGCATTTTCCAATTTGGCATAATCGAAACCTTCGCGGGTATTGGCTACCTCGATTCCAGCTTGAGCGGTTGAGATGTCGCGGATATTTTGGTTTAATTGTGAGTTTGGCGCAGAACCAGCTATATTGGTAGGATCAAATGCATTATTTCCGTTATCCGGAAAAGCGCCCGGCCCCGCCAAAACATTCACATTTGAATAGACCTTATCGGTTTCACCCAAATCCTGTAACGCCACTATATTCCTTACGTTTTCGGTACGGTTGCTTCGGTTGGTTACCCAAACTTCAATACGGGTAATCTGTAACCCTCGGTTATTTATAAATGGATAATTCGCCAATGAAGCATCGTAAGTATCCCTAAAATATTGGGACAGGAAGAAGTGACGGTTTTCGTCGTAATCCCTAACAAAAAGTTCGAATTCTTCCAGCGTTCCGCCCCCTTGTGCCACTACCGTATTACCTTGCGATTTTTGCTCGGAAAACACACCCGTTACAGTCGTTTTTCCAAACTGAAGTTGTGCTTTTACACCAAATAGACTTTGTGCCCCCGTGATGAGCGAACTGTTGAGTGGCATGCTCACGTTACCCACTTCAATTTTTTGGATGATATCGTCTTCCGTTGGGGTGTATTCCAACTTAATTAAATTCTGAAAATCGAAAGTTGATTGAGTGTCATAATTTGCCGTTACCTGCAAGCGCGTTCCCACTTTACCCAACAAACTTAAACTGATACGCTGATCGAAATCGAAAGTAAAATTACTTCGGTTTCGTGGTGAAAAGGAGGGGTTATCTTGTTTTGAAAATAGGATGCCCAAATCCATTTCAACCGAACCTTGCGGCACCACTTCGATGACATTGCTACCGAAAATGGTTTCAAAAAAATCGGACTGCACATAAAATTCGGGCAACAGGTTTTTGCGTTCGTCTTCGGCACCTTCTTTTTTGCCATCAAAGGCATCGATTTTTTCTTTGTAATAGCCCTTTAAATTTTCTCTTGCAACCAAGGCATAGTATTCATCGGGCGTTAAAATGACCGGATAATTGATATTGAATTCACCGATTTTTTCAGTGTAAATGTAGCGATCGGTTACGGGATCATAAGTGTATTTAGACTCGACACTGTTGGGGTTGGGCATTTTTATTTGGCCTACGTTGTACCCCGTTTGAACAGAATCTTGGGCTGGCTCCTGACCCCAAGACCAAAAGGAAAAACAAAAAACACAAGCCAGTAAAGTATATAGTTTATAAGAGTTTTGGTTAGTTCTGTTCAAAATAGTTATAAATTTTTTAGAGCTTGTTTTATAATGGTTTCAACATCGGCATCGGGCTGGGCCTTCACAATCTTATCGACCACACGCTCTGCTTGCTTTTTGGCAAAACCGAGCACTTCTAAAGCAGATAACGCTTCATCTTTGTTGGTATTGTCTTTTGCAACCGAAACTTCATCAATATCATAAATCTTTAAAACCTTGTCTTTAAGATCAATAATAACACGCTGCGCCGTTTTTGCGCCAATCCCTTTAATGGACTGGATTAACGCCACGTCTTCACCAGCTATACCCTCGCGCACCTGTTTGGGCGTTAAAGACGACAACATGGTACGTGCCGTACTGGCGCCGATACCGCTAACGGATATCAGCAACCTGAAAATTTCGCGTTCGGCAAGCGATGAAAAACCATAAAGTGTATGGGAATCTTCTTTAACTTGAAGGTGCGTAAACAGTTTTAAATTCTCGGCATCAGGTATTTGCGAAAAGGTATGCAGCGAAATATTGAGCATATACCCCACTCCATTACAATCAATAACTACATGCGTTGGATTTTTTTCAGTAAGTTTTCCTTGAATATGTGTTATCATCTACAGCACTTCATTAACCGACCAAATGTAATAAATTTATTTTCAATAGGGTTATTTGGCGTTTGCCTTTTCCTTTTCCAACTGCTCCTTGTGTTGCGCATCTACAACAGCGATGGCGGTCATGTTTACAATTTCATCAACACTGGCTCCCAATTGCAAAATATGCACGGGTTTGCGCATACCCATCATGATGGGCCCAATGGATTCGGCTTCGTTTAAGGCTTTCAACAATTTATAGGTAATGTTGGCTGAATCTAAATTTGGAAAAATTAGCGTATTCACTTTTTTGCCCACCAATTTTGAAAACGGAAAACGCTCTTTAAGCATCTCGTCGTTTAGGGCGAAATCGGTTTGTAATTCGCCATCTACAATCATTTCCGGGTGATAACGATGAAGGTTGGCCACCGCATCGCGTACTTTTGAAGCCTTTTCGCTGGTTGACGACCCAAAGTTTGAATATGAAATCATGGCCATAACCGGAGTAAGCCCAAACATTTTTACCACATGCGAAGTCATTTGTGCAATTTTGGTCAGCACTTTTGCATCAGGATCGATGTTGATGGAGGTATCACTCAAAAACAACGGGCCACGCTTGGTCATCATCATATTTGTGGTGGCCACACGGTTTACGCCATCAGCCATTCCAATCAACTCCAACATGGGCTTAACCACACTAGGATAGTTTCTGGAATAGCCCGAAACCAAAGCATCGGCATCGCCTTCGTTAACCATCATCGCAGCAAAATAGTTTCGCTCGCGCATCAATCGCTGTGCCGCGTAATAGGTTACACCACGGCGTTTGCGCTGTTCCCAATACACTTTGGCGTATTTATTTTTTCGGTCGTTTTCTTCTTCCGTTTTTGGATCGATGATCAAGACATCGTCGGCCTCAAACTCTATTTCGGCCATCAATTCTTTAATGGTTTCGGCTCGTCCCAACAAAATAGGAATAGCTACGCCTTCTTCGTAAACAATCTGTGCCGCTTTGATTACAGCCAATTGGTCGGCTTCAGCATAAACCACACGTTTAGGATTCAATTTGGCGCGGTTCAACAGCAACCTCACCAATTTATTATCAGAACCCAGACGCTCGCGAAGGGTGTCTTTATAATCTTCCCAATCGGTAATTGGCGATTTGGCAACACCACTTTCCATGGCCGCTTTTGCCACGGCTGGCGGTACTTCGGCAATTAATCGGGGATCGAATGGCTTCGGAATAATATAATCTTTCCCGAACGCTAAACGGGTTTCGCCATAAGCGATATTTACTTGTTCTGGCACAGGTTCTTTAGCCAATCTGGCCAAAGCCTCAACCGCTGCCATTTTCATTTCTTCGTTGATTTTGGTCGCACGAACATCTAACGCACCTCGGAAAATAAACGGAAATCCAAGCACGTTGTTCACTTGGTTAGGATGGTCGCTACGCCCTGTGGCCATGATCACATCTTTTCGAGTGGCAATAGCCAAATCGTACTTTATCTCGGGATGCGGATTGGCCATGGCAAAAACGATAGGGTCTTTCGCCATAGATTTTAGCATTTCGGGCGATAGCACATTGGCCATAGATAGACCGATAAACACATCGGAATCAACCATCGCTTCTTCCAAAGTATCGATTTTTCGGTGTGTGGCGAATTCTGCTTTTTCGTCTGAAAGGTTTTCACGGTCGTCACGAATAACGCCTTTACTATCCAACATCACCATATTTTCGCGCTTGGCACCAAAGGCTTGGTACAATCGCGAACAAGAAATGGCCGCCGCTCCGGCGCCACTGATTACGATTTTAACCTCGTCAATATTTTTCTTCGTTAACTCTAACGCATTGATTAACGCTGCCGCGGAAATAATGGCTGTGCCATGTTGGTCGTCATGCATTACCGGAATATCGAGTTCTTCCTTCAATCGGCGCTCAATTTCAAATGCACCGGGTGCTTTGATGTCTTCCAAGTTTATTCCACCGAAAGTTGGTGCAATATTTTTAACCGTTTCAATAAATTCATCTACATTTTCTGTATCTACTTCAATATCAAAAACATCGATATCTGCAAAGATTTTGAACAACAGACCTTTTCCTTCCATTACGGGTTTTGAGGCTTCAGGACCGATATTTCCTAAGCCTAAAACAGCCGTTCCGTTGGAAATTACGGCCACCAAATTACCTTTGGCCGTGTATTTGTAAGCGTTGTTTTTATCCTTTTCAATTTCCAAACAAGGCTCTGCCACCCCTGGCGAATAGGCCAAAGACAAATCTCTTTGTGTAGCGTATTTTTTCGTGGGGACTACTTTTATTTTTCCGGGAACGGGCTTGGCATGATATATTAAAGCCTCTCTGCGTTTGCTTTCTTCACTCATAGTTTTCGGTTAATTAACTAAACGAACAAAGATAAGAAACCTGATGAATGGAGGGCTTAAACTTTTAGTTTTTTGGTGGTACTTTCTTATCAAGAAATTATACTTATTTAACAAAAAGTCTTTTAATTTCATTTTTGCATGAAATAACCCTCAACTTTTTTCTTGTAGCTTCTCGAAACGGGAAGCTCCCATTGCCCGTTTACAATAATATTATTCCCTTTTAGTATAGCATCATTGGGACTAACCAAAAAAGACCTGTGAATCCGTAAAAAACGACCGAGTTTATTTTCCCAATCTGAAATTTTCACACTGTTTTTTAATTGGCTGCCATCTTTAAGAATTACAAGTGTAAAATCGCCCCTACTTTCAATATAGGCTATATTACTTATTTGAATGAGCGTCTTCTTTCTATTGCTATAAATCGAAACCACTTCAGGCTTTGCTTTTTTGGTTTTCTTAAAAAGCACCCCTTCTAAAAGCAGAAAAAAGCCCATAACTATCCAAAGGAACACGGGATTGATTATCACTTTATCCAGAGATTCAGAATTCAATTCCAAAAAATACCAGTAAGCTATAGTAATTGCAATATAAGCCCAATATAACGATGCTACAGCGAGAAAGAAATAGCGTAACCACTTTTTATAGCCCTTAAAATTTTTTATTTTTTCAGCACCAAATTTCACCATTAAGGCTGCTGTTAAAATAAATAGAGCTATGAGCCAAGCGTTCCAAAACAAGGGAATGGAATTTTGCAACAAAAGCGCGATCAAAATAGAAGCTACAAACCAATAAACTATATGGAAAATCTGTTTGTTAAACATGGCATAAAAATAGAACAAATAGAGACAAATTGACGCTGAAACAACTATTGGAAAGCCAAAAAACTGGATTTAACACCTCAACAAGGGTTTTTAACACCGACAAAAAAATGCCTTTATAGGTACATTTGAAAATAACTTTAAATACAAAAATTATGTTAGATTTATTTTACCAAGGCGGCCCATTATTTATGTCTATTTTAACCATTTTACTATTGGCTGTTATTATTAGCTTTTGGAAATTCCCCAGTTGGACCAAAGAAATTGGCCTATTGGCATTGACCATGGGTATTTTAGGGCAAGTAATTGGGCTATACAGTGCCTTTAAAGGCATTGAACAAATGGGTGAAGTTAGTCAGCAAATGATGGCTGGCGGATTAAAAGTAAGTTCCATTACCACTATTTACGGATTGATTATTTATATTGTTTCAATAGTATTTGGACTAATTAACAAATCGAGATTGGATTAATGTCCTCACAATACGGCTGATGTTGAAAAAGATGGGGATTATTTCTTGATCGAGAAATTAAATGTAGCCCCGTTACCTAAATCTGAATCTACTTTTATGGCTCCCCCTAATTTTTCAACCAGCTTTTTAACGGTAGCCAAGCCAATGCCGTTACCTTCTCGGCCAAACCTATCTTGACTATTCAGTTTTTCAAAAATATTGAATATTTTTTGCTGATTTTCTGGTGCTATGCCCGGACCGTTATCTTTAACACTAAACTTATACTTCTTGCTGGCCTCCGAAACTGATATTTCTATTTTAGCCAATTCCTTGTCATTATATTTGATGGCATTAGCAACTAGGTTGATTAAAATTTGATTTATTGCTGTTTTGTTAGCCTTTATGCTAGACAACGATGAGTTTATAGTCATCTCCACCGAATGATCGAAATTGAACAGTTCAAGCATTTCAGTTTTCATCTCTTTAAGCCCAATAATTGATTTTTCCTGATTTAAAACACTATCGCTTTTACTGTATTGCAACAAACCATCTACCAAACTTGCCAAATTTTCCGAAGAATGGATAATCATTTCCAACATTTCCATCCCTTCATTATCGATCTTTACTTTATATTCTTCAACCAGCAAATTAGCTAAGCCAGATATACTCAATAATGGTGATTTTAAGTCGTGAGCCGCAACATAAGCAAACTTTTCTAAGGCTTCGTTTTTTTCTTCTAAATCTTTTAAAGCCTCTTCTAACAGGTGTTTATTTTTTCGTAACTCAAGCAATTTCATCACTTGATTGGAGAGCGCACTTAAAGATTGAATTTGACTTTGGCTTAACAAATTGGGTTTATGATCTATAACACATAATGTACCCAATGGCAGCCCATTTTCCGAGGTTAGAGGCACCCCAGCATAAAACACCACCTCTGGATTTCCCGAAACCAAAGGATTGTCATGAAAACGTTCATCTTTTCTTGCATCTTGAACAACGAATACATTTTTTGGGTCGTTTATGGCATGCGCGCAAAAGGCATACTCTTTAGGAGTTTCCGTAGCCTCGAGGCCATGGTGAGATTTAAACCATTGCCTTTTGTCATCTACAAGACTAATAAGAGCAATAGGCATATTGCAAATCTCTGCTGCAATCTTTGTGATATTATCATAATCTTCTTCCGGCAATGTATCCAGAATACTGAAAGATTTAAGATTCTCTAATCTTTCTTTTTCGTTTTCTGGCTCGGTTGGAGTTATCATGCTTTTCTTTTTTTTAAAAACTCCAATCTAGTAAAATAATTACATTAACTACTGTTAAAATTTTGTTGTTTTAAATTTGTCGGTATTAGTTTTTATCAATTTCATACTCAAAGGTCTCAAGGTCTGCTTTTAAACGAACAGACTCTCCGTCATTTTCCCAAGTAATATCAATCTTGTTCTCCGAAGTATTTTTAATGTGCATTTCGCCCAAAAATGCTTTGGAAGTATTTCGCAACCTAATCATCTCCAATTGATAGCGTACCACATCTGTTTTTAAGCCCTCTTCAACGTCCTGCAAGGTTAAAGTAGATCGGTTAATTTCTTTATGACCACCACTTCCTGCTTTATCGGCTGCCTCATAATCGTTCTTTCCGGCAAACACATCCAAATACCAAACTTGCGGAATGCCCGGCATAAACATTTGGATAGCACGCGCCAAAAGCATTTTATTCTCATCTTCGCCAAGGGCACTAAAAAATGTAGCATTGACTTGGTAATATGAGATTTTTTCTCCGGAAGGCCCGTAGAGATTTTTCACTCTTCCGCCGCGCTCCATCACTTTATCCATTACGGCTTCAATCTCGGCGTCTTCCAACAAACCTTTATTGTATTTACCATCAACCTCTTTACCTTTTAAATCCAGAACCGGAATACCATCATGGCACCCCAACATATTTACGGTTTTATAGCCTTTAGAAACTATCTCATTTACCCATTTAATCAAGGCTTTGTTGCTTCCAGTTTCCAAAGTATGAATCATTAAACCTGGAAGAAAGAAATCATAAATAGGATACCCCTCACCTGCCACTTCTTCATGGAGTTTTGCGCCATATTCTGCATGGATTTCTGGCAGAAGTACCAAATTATGTTTATCTGCAATTTGTTTTATACGCTCTAAATACTGCCAAGTTCCCGGTTTATTAAAAAAGTTAGTTTCGCCAACTTCTTTATGGAGATAGGCAAAAGCATCGAGACGTAAAATTTTGCAACCATATTGCTTTAATTTAGCCAGGGTTTCCTCGTAAAATTGCCAAACCAATTCGGATTTGGCATTAACATCCATTTGCCCTAAAAATGTTTTTTCGTTGGAGGCTTCATCCACCGCTATTTTTTGATAAAACGTGTTCCAGTAGGGTTGTTCCGTACCATCAGGAAATGGCACTTTTAAAATGGGTAGTCCTGCTTTACGCATAAACAGTTTATCCAAAAACTCTTTATTGGGCACTACTACACCTTCTTGATTTTTTTCACCGTTCCCGTCCCAAAAGGTATTCCAATTGATGAAGAAATCTTTATATTTTGATTGTTCGCCGTTCTGCAACAAATCTTTAAACTGAGGCGAAGCGACCGATAAGTGGTTTAAAACAATGTCAAACTTTAGTTTAATATTTAACGCTTCTAAAGTTTTTAAATCGCTTTCTGAAACCAATGCTTCATTCAAGTTATAATCTATAATTGAGAATCCCCGATCTAAATCACTATTAAAAAAAGTAGGCAAGACGTAAAACAGCGAAAACACATCCTTAAACTCAGCCTTTTTTAGCATGGCAATTAAATCGCCCAGATTTTCACCAATACTATCGGGATAGGCATTGAGCATTACCCCACTAGACATTATTGTTTGTTCATCTTTCATAACAGTTTTGATAAAATATTGATATTATCTGGCAATCGTCCTACATTTTGAAGTTTGAGTGCCGCTAGTTTTAAAGCCACTTCAAGACATTCATCAACAGACTTTTTATTAATATAAGCGAATAAAAAACCAGACCAAAAGGCATCTCCTGCACCAGTGGCATCCATAACCTTTTCTATTTTTACAGCCGGCTTCACTATCTCTTCTTTTCCTTTTTGCGACAACTTTACACCTTTGCTTCCCAAGGTTAAACAAACGGTATCGACACCTTGATTATGAAAAAATTTAAATATTTCTTCGTGCGGAAGCTCCTTTTCAAAAAGACGGAGCATATCATCTTCACTAATTTTCACCAGAGGGTTTAAATTACAATAGGCCTTTATCACTTTTAAAGCTTCCTCTCGGCTATCCCAGAGCTTTCTGGCATAGTTAACATCAATACTCAAAGTGCAACCTTGTTTACTTGCTTCTTCGGCTTTTTTAAGAATGGTTTCTTGTGCCGGTTTTCGACTTAACGCGAAACATGTAGTATGGTAAATATTGGTTTTTATTAAGGTTTCTTCTGTAATTTGACTTTCATCAATCTGATAATCGGTTTCCCTAAAAGGAAGAAAATCTGGAGTACCTTCAGACCGCGACACAAAAATGACGCTAGTGGCTTTGTTCTCCATTTTTTTGATAAAACTGGTGTTCACACCAACCTCTTTCAGTCTTTTAAATATGTATTCTCCAAAACCGTCGTTACCAACCGTAGCCACCAATGCCGAATTCAACCCCAATCGAGCAGAATTCATCGCTACGTTTGTTGGTGAGCCTCCTAAATACCTATGATAATCACGTGTCTCATTGATTAGCACTCCAGATTGATGACCAATAAAATCGACCAACACCTCGCCAACACACAAAATATCTATTTCTTTATTATTCTGAATCATTTTTAATCTCTGTAATTAATGTCCGCTAACGTTAAAAACATCCTAAATCGTTTCATCTTCATTCATTTCGGGTTGCTTAAGCCTTAGCGCCAAAACTCCTGAAATCACAAAAAATACTCCTCCAAACAGGATGGCGTTGACCGCACTATTGCTCAATAAGTTTTTAACTATTGGGCCAAAGGTTAATGTTTGTATTCCCATAGGAATCACAATCATCATGTTTAAAATACCCATGTAAACGCCACGACGCTCTTGTGGCACAATTTTAGATACCATGGAATACGGAATGCCCATCATCGCCGCCCAACCAATTCCGAAGAGTATCATGGGTAAAACCACCAATAAAGGGTCATTTATATATGGGATGCATAGCATGGCCAGTCCGGTTATAAACAAACTAAAAACATACACTTTTTTTCCGCCAAATTTTAATGCCAACGGCACCAATGCCAAGGCAAAAACAATGGTAGAAATATTGTAAGTCGTGTTCATTTTTGCCGCTTGTGCCAATGCTTGCGAGCTATCGAACCCCATACTTTCCTTAAACATAGGGGCTATAAATTGCCAATATACAAACAAGGCGTACCACTGAAACAAATAAACTGCTGAGAGTTTCCACATGAATTTGGGCATATCTTTTATGGCACTTACAATTTCCATAAAAGGCGTTTTAATTCTTTCGGAAATTGGTAAAGCTTTGTGTTTTTCAATTTCTTTCAGTTCGTCATCCGAGGGCGGAATTTCCGGTGTTTTTAATACTGACCAAAGAATGGTTGAAATGGATAACACAGCACCTATAGAGAAGGAATAATACAGCCACTTTGGAATGGATTTCACATTTTCGGTTACCTCTTCAACACCGCCAAACCAATCTTGAAAAATGAATATTGAAGCATTTGCTAAAACAATTCCAGCTCCCACAAATAAACTCTGCATTTGATAGCCAAAACTAAGTTGTTCATTTGGCAGTTTATCACCCACAAAAGCGCGATAAGGTTCCATGGCCATGTTGTTTCCCACATCGAGAATCCACAATAATCCAACAGCAAACCATAACGCCGGACTGAATGGAAAAGCAAACAAACACAAACTACCAATTAAAGCCCCTATTAAAAAGAAAGGTTTCCGTCTTCCCCATTTTGGAGACCAGGTTTTATCTGAAATGGCTCCAATAATGGGCTGAACAATCAACCCTGTAACCGGACCTGCCAAATTAAGCAAGGGCAGTTGGTCGTGCTCTGCACCGAGAAATGAAAAAATGGGATTAACGGCTGTTTGTTGCAAACCAAAACTATACTGAATGCCCAAAAATCCAACATTCATATTAAAGATTTGCCAGAAGGACAATTTTGGCTTAACTATTTTCATGGTTTTAGTTTTTTGTGTTCAGTTGTTTTAAAAAGCCCTCAAAATCAGCAACATTATTCATAATCAATTGTTGTCCTAAATCTACAATCGGCAACGATATGGCATCAAGTGCAATGCCCGCCTTTTGCAGTTTTGATATCATTTCGTTTTGTTTGTTTAAATCCACATCTACATCAAAGTAAACAAATGCTATATTGTTTTTTTTAAGGTAGGCTTTGGTATCCAGACAATAATGGCAGGTATCGCTACCGTAAACAATTAGTTTTTTCAACTCTTTTTGTACTGACTGATTTTTGGCACCTGAGCCTTGCTCTTGTGCAAAGCTTAAATTAACAGTTAGAGTAAAAAACACTATTGAAACAATTATTGACTTCATCATTTAAACTGGATTTAAAAAGAAACTGGTGGAACTTACCAACACACCACCAGTTCCTAAATTAACAAACAAATCAAACTAAACTTATTGTTTTTAGAATTTATATTGTAATGAAACAGTTGATGAGCGACCACTAATAGATCTTGCTCTTACCAAACGGTCATTACCAAAAGCACCATCACCATTACCCTCAACCTCTGTAATACCAACGGTATCGAATAGGTTGTTAACACTCAATACTAATGACAATCCTTTTGTTAACCCAGCTCTACCTATTAGGTTGAAGTAGGCATATCCTGGCATTACTAAATCGTTATCATCCTGAGCATAAGATTTTGTTGTACCCAAAACACTTAATGCCACCCCGTGCTGCTTACCTTCACCGAAGTTATAAGACGGTGATAAGTTGTAAACCAAATCGGCCTGTCTTCTTGGCGTGTTTCCTTTGTTGTCTCCACCGTCAATTTCAGCTTTGGTCCAAGTAAAAGACCCGTTGAATGTTAGATTTTCTCCAAAAGCCAATGCTGTTTCGGCCTCTAAACCAAGTGCTTTAAATGGGTTACCTACAGAACGATTCAACTCATTACTTAAACCTTCGTCGGTATTACTCATAAATCCAGTAAGGTTAAGTACCCCGTTGTTTAATCTTTTCTTAAAACCAACTTCCAATTGAGATACTTCATCGTACTGAACATCGGCCTTTCCATCGGTGCCGTAGTTATTTCTATCGGCAGCTCTACCCGAAGCACCCGAACTATAGCGTGCGAACACCGCCGAACCTTCGTTCAATTTATAGTTAAGACCAGCTGAATATGATACAAAGTTGTATTTGTCGTCAACAATTTGACCGGCATTTCCAATAATTACGGGAACGCTTTCTTCAATACCTTCTATAGTACCGTTTCCGTCGTAATCGTAGTTGCCTTGACTTGTTGGCCCAGCTTGAATGTTTCCGTTAACACGAACGTTTTCAAAACGGATACTACCATCAAAGTTTAATTTTTCAGTAATATCGGCATCCACACCAACATAAGGTGAATTTACATTATGTACCGTGTTGTATTTACGTTGGCAGCAGTTGCCCCAAACCGGAGTTCCGTAAGAATACTGTCCGTTTCTTGAGAAGCCGTCGAAATCTGCTAATCTTGCTTGTCCACCACCTTGTACTTCAGAAATGAACGAACTCCATTGCCATCCAATTTTGGTGTTTTGGGTTGCTGTGAATAAACCAGCAGTAAAACCAACATTATCACTTATTTTCTTAGATACTTTTACGTCGCCAAAGAAATTGCTTAAATCATCAACCGTTACATCGAACATGTGAATAATTTGCGCTAAACCATTTGAAGGATTGAAAGCCTCTCTATCTCCATCTGAATACACTAAAGAACCTGTTGCATTTACAGCATCTCTTGCGGTAGATTCAATTTCTGAAACCGTTCCAACAGCCGCAGTAAATGGAGATACCCACTCACCGCTATTGCTTGAATATCTTGCTTTACCAGTTACTTTCCAATCTTTAGGCAAGCTAAAAGAGAATTCTGCACCCAAAGATTTAGAGATAGGATTGTTTCCATTTCTAACATCGTTTACATGGTTTTCTCCGCTAAAAGGCGAGGTTCCGGCACTTTGTTGTAAATAAGCTGAATGTACAGCATCTGAAGTGATATCGAAACCAGGCAAGTTATCGTAAGTAGGGTCGTCGTTACTACCTTTTAACAACATAGGCATAGGCAAGTACATTACCGATCTGTCATTCAATAATTTTGTGTAAACACGCACATAGCCGTTATCGAATCTTTTGGTAAGGTTGGCTTTAAACTGCCCACCTTTATTACCTTGATAACCAATTTCGCGAGGCCCTTCGCCAGTTCTGATGAACCCACCCATATGATATGAAAACCCATTTTCTAAAGGTGCACCATATTCAAAATCCAATCGGCTAGTTTGATAATCCAACCCGAATGTTGTACCTACAGAACCACCTTCAGTTGAACCTGTTTTGCTAATCATGTTGATTATACCTGCTGGCCCATTTGAAGTTTGTGTAGAGGCTGAACCACCTCTAATGGCTTCCACTCTACCAATATTAGAATCAATTCTTAAAAAATTATCGGCATTACCAAAAGACGTATCACCAAATAAATTTAAAGGCAAACCATCTTCCTGAATTTGGAAATACCTTGAACCACCCGAAGAAATAGGCACACCACGCACGTTAAAGTTGGCATTACCTTCACCACCTGATGATTCTGCACGAATACCTGGGATATTTCTAAAAAGCTCACCTGAACTACGCGGAGAAGCCTGTTCTATGAGTTTAACATCCATGGTAGAAACCGATACACTCGACTCGATTTTCGATTTCGGATTTACCACACCGGTTACCACCACTTGGTCTAAAGATTGAGTATCTTCCTTCATGGTAACATTAACTGAAACATCTGCTCCGCTTACGGATACACTTTGTGTAAACTTGGCATAACCTAAAAAGGAAGCTACTAAAGTGTAAGTTCCATTTTCAACATTATCAATGGAATAGTTTCCATCAAAATCTGTTACTGACCCCTTGGAGGTTCCTTCTAAAATAACGTTAACACCGGGCAACGGCACCCCAGCTTCGTCTTTTACGTTTCCTGATATTGATTGCGCCATTACGCTGCCAGCCGATAGAAGCATAACAATCAACAACATCCCTTTGTTCTTTAATGTGTTCATTTTTGTCTTTTTTAGTTATTTGAAAATTTAATCAGTTTATTTTGTCAAATATATATTTCAAACACGATTTTTTTATCAATCCACTAAACTAAAACGATTTAGTTTAAACTAAATCGTTTTAGTAATAATAGAAATTAACTTTTATATTTACCATAATTTATAACTGGAATACCATTTTCAGCGCTGCGAAAAAACAAACAACTGAAAAACAAGCCATCGTAAAACTCAACTAAATGAAAGAAGCTGTAACCCTAAAACAAATTGCTGAAAAATTGGGTATTTCTGTAACTGCTGTCTCGAAAGCCCTCAAAGACTATCCAGACATTAGTAAGAAAACAAAGAAGCTTGTAAGGAAAACAGCAAAAGAACTCAACTATAAACCCAATACATTTGCAGTTAACTTAAGAACAAAAGAATCTAAAACCATTGGTTTGATTATTCCTGTAATTGTACACCACTTCTTCTCGAATGTTATTAAAGGCATAATAGCTCAGGCCGAAAAAAAGGGCTACCTCGTGATTATACTTCAATCTAATGAATCTTATGAATTAGAAAAAAAACAATTGGATTTGCTGATGAGTCAACGGGTAGACGGCATAATAATATCATTGGCTAATGGAACCTCTAATTTTAGCCATTTAAACGATATCATTGCTCAGGAAAAACCTTTGGTAATGTTCGACAAAATAGCCAAGGTTGTAAAATGCTCTAAAGTGATTATTGATGACCAAAAGGCTGCTTACACAGCTACCCAACATTTAATTGATACAGGCTGCAAACGAATTGCTCATTTTAGGGGTTCACTACTGCCACAAAATTCCATCGATAGATTTTTGGGTTACAAGAAAGCTTTAGAAGACAACAATATGGTTTTTGACCCGGCTTTGGTATATTTATGCGAATGTGGCGATATGAGTTTTGAAGAGGGGCAAAACAATGCAAAAAAACTATTGGAAGACCACGATGATGTTGATGGTATTTTTATCAACACCGATTTGGTAGCTATTGGTGCGATGACTGAATTTAACAAACAAGGCATAAAAATACCAAAGGACATTAGTATTGTTGGGTTTAGCAATTGGTTTATGGCTTCGGTTATTTCTCCTTCACTTACCACCATAGATCAACCGGGATACCAAATGGGCAAAGCTGCATTTAAACAATTATTCAAAGAAATTAAAGCCGCTAAAAAAAATAAAACCGTAGAACCTGAAGTTATCACACTAGACACGGCTTTGGTAAAAAGGGATTCCACCAAATAAAAAAATAATCGCCCTATCCCTTTAGGTCTTGATTTTTAAGCCTTTGTTCCCCCTATTGGTTAAAACGATAAAAAGGCTTTCTTTTAAGTTATAAAAACACCCAAAACAAAAACCTAATGTAAATTTAATGTTAACTAAATGTAAATTAATTGTAAACTTTTCGTTATATTAGTATAAAAATCAGAGTTATGCAATTATTTAAAAACATCAGAAAAACGTTTAAAGCACTGTCTTATAAATTTTGGGTATTTAAAATAAGACTAAAAATGTACGCCTTGAAATCGAAAGGCGTTTTTGAAATTCCTTATAAGTAAACACTTTACTTTTAACCTTTCAAAAACTTAATGTTTCGAGTTAAACCAGCGAATTTAGTTCGCTTTACCGCCGATTTTTGAAACACTTTCCTGAAAGTGTCTTCAGTGATTTCTTCCCAATCCTTTTTACTCATCGATAGTAATTCAGGATGCGGATTGAACAAAGGTTCATTATGCGGTTTTGAAAAGCGGTTCCACGGACAAACGTCTTGGCACACATCGCAACCAAACATCCAGTCGTCCATTTTCCCGTTAAATTCCTTTGGAATGTTTTCCTTTAACTCAATGGTTAAGTACGATATGCACTTGCTGCCATCTACCACGTAAGGCTCAACAATAGCTTGTGTAGGGCAGGCGTCAATACAAGCGGTGCACGTTCCACAGTGGTCGGTTGTTGGCGTGTCGTATTCCAGTTCTAAATCGATAATCAATTCTGCAATAAAATAAAACGAACCGACTTGTTGGGTCAGTAAATTGCTGTGTTTGCCAATCCAGCCCAAACCACTTTTTGCTGCCCAAGCTTTATCGAGAACGGGGGCAGAATCGACGAAGGCACGCCCTTCCACCTCCCCTATTTCATCTTGAATGAACTGCAAAAGCGCTTTTAATTTGTCCTTAATCACAAAATGATAATCTGTGCCGTAAGCATACTTGGAGAGTTTGTAACTTTTAGAATTCTGTGTTTCTGAAGGAAAATAATTCAACAGCAACGACACCACACTTTTTGAACCTTCAACCAATTTGGTTGGATCCAACCGCTTATCGAAATGGTTTTCCATGTATTGCATTTTGCCGTTCATGTTGTTGTTTAACCATTTTTCCAAACGCGGGGCTTCTTCTTCTAAAAACTCTGCCTTACTGATGCCACAAGACAAAAAACCGAGGCGTTTGGCTTCCTCTTTTATTAATTTTGCACGTTTTTGTTTGAAGTTCATGTGTCACGCTGAGCGCAGTCAAAGCGCTTAATTAAGCTAATTTTTGTATTTATAATGTGTAGCATTTCTACATTCCGAAAGTATTTGAAGCATATCGAAATCTCCCTTAATCAAAGCTTGCTTTTTAGCCCTTGTCCAACCTTTTATTTTCTTTTCAAAATAAATGGCTTGTAAAACATCATTAAATTCTTGATGAAACTCTAAAGAAAGCGGTCTTCTTTTATAAGTATAGGCATTTTTGTCTAACCCCAATTCATGTTCATTAAACCTTTTAACTATATTCCCTGTTATTCCTGTATAATATGAATTATCTGCGCATTTTAGTATGTAAACGAAATAAGAATACATCGATTGAATGTTAGATTTTTTTGGGCTTCGACTGCACTCAGCCTGACATTATTTAGAAACCTTTCTTTTGAGGCTTCGACTGCGCTCAGCTTGACACAAGTATCAAAACAAACCACCTTGCGTTGGCCCTTTAATTTTACCAAGGTGCTTGTAAGCTTGCTCGGTCACTTCTCGACCACGCGGGGTTCGCATAATGAATCCTTGCTGAATTAAAAAAGGCTCGTAAACTTCTTCAATGGTTTCAGGGCTTTCGCTTACTGCCGTAGCAATGGTGGTAATCCCGACAGGGCCACCTTTAAATTTTTCGATGATTGTTGATAGGATTTTATTGTCCATTTCATCCAATCCATGCGCATCAACGTTTAAAGCTTCCAGCGCGAATTTGGCGATTTTAATGTCTATTTTTCCGTTGCCTTTTATTTGGGCAAAATCCCTAACGCGGCGTAACAAAGCATTGGCAATACGGGGTGTACCGCGACTTCTTCCGGCTATTTCAACGGCAGCTTCCATCGAAATGGGCACATTTAAAATACTGGCACTACGTTGAATAATCGTCGTTAATAAATCGGTTTTATAATATTGCAGCCTACTTTGGATTCCAAAACGGGCACGCATGGGCGAGGTTAACAGTCCAGAACGTGTGGTAGCTCCAACTAGTGTAAACGGATTTAAATTGATTTGTACCGTACGGGCATTGGGCCCCGTTTCAATCATAATATCGATTTTATAGTCTTCCATGGCCGAGTACAGATACTCTTCCACAATGGGGCTCAATCGGTGGATTTCATCAATAAACAGCACGTCGCGCTCTTCCAAATTGGTCAGCAATCCGGCCAAATCTCCCGGCTTATCTAAAACAGGACCTGAAGTCACTTTAATTCCCACGTCCAATTCATTTGCCAAAATATGAGCTAAAGTGGTTTTTCCCAACCCCGGAGGTCCATGAAACAAGGTATGATCTAAAGCTTCGGTACGCAAATTGGCGGCCTGAACAAAAATTTGAAGATTCTCCAATACTTGATCCTGACCTGTAAAATCATCAAATGATAGGGGTCTTAATTTTTTTTCTACATCAAACTCTTCTGGAGAAAAACGATTGTTTGTTGGATCTAGGTTTTCGTTCATACAAAGCCCTTCGACTGCGCTCAGGGTGACATTTCAATTTAATTTAAAAATAGATTGCCGTCTTCACAGAAACAGCAAAGCTATGTACTCAAGCAAATATAAACAAAAAGCCTTTCCTGCAGGGAAAGGCTTTGACTAATAATTTGGTTAAAATTAAGGTTGGTTATGAATCTCTTTTATGATATTTCCGCCTAGACGGAAATTTGCGTTAATTTAAAATAGTAAACTCGCAGCGTCTGTTAATGTCGTATTCATCATCATCACAGATACCTTCTTTTACGCATTTGTTGAGCGGTTGCATTTCGCCATAGCCAATGCTTTTTAAACGGTTGCGCTCAATGCCTTGGCTTACCAAATATTCTAAAGTGGAAGCTGCACGGCGTTTCGACAAATTTAAATTATACTCGTCTGGGCCACGGGCATCGGTGTGTGCCGACACTTCTACTTCCATGCTCGGGTATTTTTTCATTAAATCGACCAAAACGTTTAACGTTTTAGCAGCATCATCACGGATATCGGATTTATCGAAATCAAAGAATATTTTTTCCAATTGCACCTGCACGTCGCCTCTTTCGTTTTCTTTTACACGCTCTTCTGCATCGGCATACGATTCTAAACTCAGGTAAATATTATGCTGAATTTTACCTTTGCTATCAGTTGAAAACTCCACATCCTGCGGAATGTAAGCTTTACGTGTTCCACGAACCTTATATTTTTTATTCGGCTCTATTTTGAAAATATAGTAGGCATCGCCACCAACAATGGTGTCCTGAATTACGGTATCGCTTTCGTCAAATAGTGTTACCAAGGAACCTGTCAACAATTCTTGGCTGTTTTTGTCTTGTACAATACCTTCCACTTGATATTTGGTCAACGGATTTTCTTCCCTTTTGAAACCAAAAATTCGGTCGTAACCCGTACGGTTTGAAGACACATAACCCATGTTGTCTTTCTCACGAACCACATAGGCAAAATCGTCCAGATTACTGTTTACCGAACCGCCCAAGTTCACTGGTTTATCGAACTCACCATTTACCATATTGCTCCTGAACACATCCAATCCGCCATAACCTTCATGACCAATGGATGAAAAATACAGCACATTATATTCACTGATAAAAGGAAATTGCTCGCGGTGTTTGGTATTTACCTTGTCGCCCAAATTTATAGGGTCACCGTAAGTGCCATCGTCGTTAACGGCCACTTTGTAAATATCGAAACTTCCGTAAGTTCCGGGCATATCGCTGGCGAAATACAATGTTTTCTCGTCTTTGCTCAATGCTGGGTGCTCTGTACTAAAACTGTTCGATGTAAATGGAAGTGCTGTTACGTTAGTCCAAACGCCATCAACCATTTCCGCTTTATAGATTTTGATGTGGGCAATACGCTCTTCATCCGTTCTTTTACGAGTTTCGTTTGTTCGGTTGAAATACATGGTTTTTCCATCTTTGGTAATCACCGCATTACTTTCATGCGAATCGGTATTAATCGCCTCCGGAAATGCTTGGATATCTTCCAAAGTATTGGCATTGCTTAATGTCGCATGATACAAATCCAAATATGGTAAATTATTCCAAGAGTAGGCTGGGTTGTCGGAATTTCTGGCGGAAGCAAAAGCCACCTTATCATCTCCAAAAAACGACAATCCGAAATCACCACTGGAGTTTTTATTTTCAATTTGCTTTAAATTGAAGACATGGGGCGTCGTTTTTTCAACCGACTCGATAAAAGCCATTGTATTTACAGGCTTGTTGTAATATAGGCTTAAATGCTTATCGGCTTCCTTGTAGTTTTTAACGCCTTTTAAAGCCTGACCAAAACGGAAATGGTAATCGATATCGATAGAATCACCATATTCCACAAACAGCTCTCTATAGGTTTTAACTGCTTTTTGAAGACTGGCATTGTAGTAATAACTATCTGCCAAATTTTGAAGCACTTCTTGATTGCGCTCTTTGGTTTCGTAAATTTCGGCAGCATCTTTGTAGGCTCGCATTTCAAAAAGCTTATTTACGCGCTTTAAATTGCTTTTTTGTGCCCATGCCATTCCACCAACTAATAAAAGGCCTGCCAGTATGTATGTATTTTTTTTCATCTTTCCTTGTTGTTAAAAATTAGAAGAACCTTGGTGAACGGTCGTAGCCACCTTTAAATCCGAATAAGTCCACATCAAACAGCACAAAAATTTCGTGCGATCCCGAGCTGTATTCGTTTAAGCTGCTCATGGTATAATCGTAGGCATAGCCTATTCTTAAATCTGGTGTTACCCTAAAATTTACTAGGGCACTCATGGCATCGCCTAAACGGTAGCCCAAACCGGCTTCCAATTTTTCATTAATCAACACATTTGCCGTCACATCAAGAGCCATAGGCGCCCCTTTCACCGCTCTTGCCATAAAAGCTGGCTTCAGCTTTAGGTTTTGATTTAAATCGAACACATAACCACCGGTAAAGAAGTAATGTACATTTTCAACTCCCGTGGCTTTTATACCATTTTCTTCTTCCAAATGTTTTGTGGACAACATATTGGGTGCTGAAAGACCTAAATAATAGTTTTCTGCGAAAAAGAAAGCACCGATACCCACATTAGGGAATACACGGTTAACGTTTTCATTAAAGGCACCATCGGTATTTGTTCCTCCAGATTGCAACTCGAAGCCTTCAAAATTGGTATCGAACATGGTAACACCAGCCTTTAATCCGAAAGATATTTTGGTTTCTATCCCCACCGGAAGCACGTATGCGAAATCGGCATAAATATTATTTTCGTTTACCACATCACCAATATTGTCGTTGGTGAACGAAACACCCATTTCAATTTTATCGTTTATGGGTGTATGGGCGAAAAATGTTCCCGTTTTTGGTGCACCTTCCACGCCTACCCATTGGGTTCTGTAAAGTCCGCCGAGGTTTAAAATACCTTCTTCGGCGGTGGCATAAGCGGGGTTAATAACGCTCATGTTATACATGTACTGCGTAAATTGGGGGTCTTGCTGTGCGTGACTTTGTATCGACAAGAACGCCAGACTTAACAAAGCAGCTATTTTATGATATATATTTAAATTGTTCATCGTTTCTAAATTTTGCTTTATTTATCAATTATCTGCTTAAGTATAAACGTCCTTGTTCTGGTTGATTTTCGCCATCATTAAATTTGAAGATGTAGAAATACACACCCACTGGTAGTTTCCCTTTTGAAACCACTCTCGATTGATTTGATGTTCCGTCAAATCTTGGTGTATTGGCGTTTCCTTTATAAACCACATTACCATTTCGGTTGAAAATCTCAATTTCAAAATTCGGATAAAGTAATGCTAGGTTGTCAACATCATAAGTATCGTTTACACCATCGCCATTTGGAGAGAAACCGTCTGGCAAATTAACTTTTCCGCAAGCGGTGACATCTGGTGTCACGGCCAAACGCGCACTACTTTCACAACCCGTTGAAGCATCTATCAATGTGGCATAGTAGGTTGTATTCGTTAACATTTCACTTTCTGAAAGGGTTGAACCACCGGTTGCGGCATTGTACCATACCACATTATCGGTATTTGAATCGTACTCCAAGATATTATTGCTTAAATCCAAAATTGTTGGATTATCATTGATACAATAGTCTTCGGAAGCATCTGCCAAGGTTGGTGTTGGGGCATCGTTCACTGTAGCTATAATTTGTACCGCCACTGAAGACTCACAACCCGAAGTTGTGGTTTGGGTAGCGTAATAGTCTTCACCATCAGTCAAGCCTTCTGTGCCTGTTAAAGGTAAAGTTAAGCTTGCATCTTCGTACCAATTTACTGTTCCGCTTGGACGGATAGCTATTGCCAAATCTGCCACCGTAGGGCTATCAACCAAACAGAAAGCTGGATTAGCATCGTTAACAATTATTGTTGGACTATCACTCACAGATACTGACACCTGAGCTGTAGCATCCGGCGAACAAGGCGATTCTGCCGTTACAGTATAAGTATAATCTCCTGGGGTGTCGATAGCAGGGTCGAAAACGCCTGTACCACTAGCTAAGGCTGGCGACCACGTTCCGCCACTTTGAGCGCCAGAGCCTAACAATGCATATAAATCTGTTGGTCCATCGATAACGCAGAGTGCTATGGATGTATCTGTTCCAGCGTTGGGTGCCAAGGTTACTGATACATCAATACTACTTGATGCTGTTCCGCAAGCATTAGTATACGAATACGTATAAGTGCCCGGAGCATCTACTAAGGGATCAAAAACGCCCGTACCACTAGTTAAGGCAGGTGACCACGTTCCTCCCGTATCGGGGTTCCCGTTTAAATAATCGAATAAATTTACCGTGCCATTGTTGCTACAAAGCTCTAATGGGCTGCCATCCGTTCCGGCGTTAAAAGGTTCTTCTACGGTTACCGATATAACGGTACTATCGTCAGCACAAGGTGATGTACCCGATACCGTATAAGTAAAACTATAAGTTCCTGCCGACAACCCCGTGGCATCAAAAATATTGCCGACCAATGAGCCTACAACATCATCATTACTCCAAGTACCTCCGGTATCTTGTGAACCGTCTAAACCAGCAAATAAATCGATATTATTATCTGTGCTACAAACAATAAGAGCAGTACCATTTGGGTTTCCTGCATTTGGAGATGTGTAAATATTTACATTTACCGCTGTCCGGGTTGCCGATTCACAATTTTTTGCTGGATCGGTTTGCGAAGCGTAGTATGTACCTCCATTTACTAGAGCATCTGAGCTTTGCAATAAATTGCCGTCGGTTGCTGCATCGTACCACTGGATGTTATCTCCAGTAGCGACCAAATCGGCCACGGTAGCACTGTCGCAAAACTCTTGTGGAGAAGCCGCCGTTGGAGCGAACGTATCATTTATAATGATGGTTACCGTTACGTTTACATCATCACAACTTCCGATGGCATCAACATCATAAGTAAAATTATAACTACCTTGAGTTAATGCGTCGAGTGCTATTATATTTCCCGAAAGCGCACCAGAGGCATCGTCATCATTCCATGTGCCTGATTGGTCTTCACCCGAAAGTAAATCGAATAAATCATAGGTTTGTCCTGTTGTGATTTCCGAAAGGCAAAATTCCGCTGGAGCATTTGCTGTCCCCGATTCTGGAGCATCGTTGACGGTAATTGTCACCGTACTGCTATTTGAACATCCGTTGGCATCAGTAATGCTGTATGTAAAATTATAGCTTCCGATGGCCAAAGCAGTTAAATCAACATCGCTTCCAGAAAGGGCTCCCGAAGTATCATCATCGCTCCAAGTTCCACCTGTGTCTTCACCTGAAAGTTGAACGAATAAATCTAACGGTGAATTGGCCGCTAAATCATTTTCACAATATGTAACGTTTGATGGTGTTCCGGTATTTGGTAACGGGTTGATAACCACACTTACCGTTACGTTTGTATCGTCGCAACTACCAATAGCATCTACATCATAAGTGAAATTATACGTTCCTGAAGTCAATCCGGAAAGGTCAACAGTATTTCCTGATAATGTACCAACGCCATTATCGTCATTCCAACTTCCCGTTTGGTCTTCACCAGTTAATAAATCGAATAAATCGAAATTTACTGGAGCTGCCCCTTCACAAAACGCTTGTGGCGCATTTACTGTTCCTGACTCTGGAGCATCGTTTATCGTTACTGTTACCGTGCTACTATTTGAACAACCGTTAACATCAGTTATACTATAAGTGAAATTATAAGTTCCTATGGACAAAACCGTTAAATCGATATCACTTCCAGAAAGTGCTCCTGAAGCGTTATCGTCACTCCAAGTTCCTCCAGCATCTTCGCCTGAAAGTTGGGCAAATAAATCTAAAGGTGAGTTACCTGTTACGTCATTTTCACAGAAGGTGGCGTTTGATGGTGTTCCGGTGTTTGGTAGCGGGTTGATAATAATGCTTACCGTTACGTTTGCATCGTCGCAACTACCAATCGCATCCACATCATAGGTAAAATTAAAGGTCCCTGAAGTTAATCCGGAAAGGTCAACTGTATTTCCTGTTAACGTTCCAACGGCATCATCGTCATTCCAAGTTCCTGTTTGGTCTTCACCTGTTAGCAGGTCAAATAAATCAAAACTAGCTGGCGCATTACCTTCACAGAACTCCGCCGGAGCATTCACTGTCCCTGATTCTGGAGCTGGCTCTATAGTAATACTTATTGTTTCGGTATCCGAACATGTTCCGTTATCAATCGTATAATTGAAAGAGTACGGACTTCCTGCTAAAGTTAAGTTGGTTAAATCTAGACTATTCGATATGGTAGTGTTGTTGGCGTCCGTCCAAGTTCCGCCATTATTATCTTGTGAACCATCTAATGCATCGAACAAGTTGAAAGGCGAATTGGCCGCTAATTCATTTTCACAAAAGGTCTGATTCACTGCAACTCCTGCGTTTGGATCGGCCAAAACAACCACTTGTACCGTCGTAGATTCTTCAGCACAAGGGCTTGGTGATAAGTTTTGCGAATAAGTAAAATTATAAGTTGCAGGCGTAAATCCAGTTAAATCGATAGTTGAATTCACTACGGGATCTGAACTAGAAGTGCCTTGTGCCCATTGTCCACCGGTATCATAATTTTCAATTAAGGAGAACAAATCGAAATCTGTTGTCAATCCAGATTCACAAAAAGATGCCGGGTTTGAAGCCGAAGGTGTTCCTGAAGATAAGGTTTCATAAATCGTAATGGAAACGGTCGATGTTTCGTCTGGGCAGGCATTATTACTCAAAACCGTATAAGTAAACACATAAGTTCCTGCAGTAGTTAATGATGAAATATCAATAGTACCCAGGTGGCCATTTGATGATGAGACTGGCCCTGTCCAATTACCCGTTGTATCTGGTGCACCAGTTAATTCATCAAATAAATTGAACGGCGCTGGTAGGTTATCATTGCAATATTCTAATGTTGCGGAATTTCCAGCATCGACAGGATTATCAACTTCAACGGTTACAGCTACGGCATTACTGCCACAAAATACATCATTGACCTGAATGTAATATGTGTTTCCATTAACCAACGGTGTTGATAAGGGCAAAGCCGGTGGAATGGGGTCTCCATTACCATCAACATTATTATACCAACTGTAATTTGTTGAGATAGTTCCCGGATCCAAATCGCCAATAGTAGGATTTGTATCAGAACAGAACGATTGTGGTGTTGTAGGTGTTGGATCGGCAGGCGCGCTAAAAACCCCAACTTGACCAATTTCTAATTGGCTTTTACACCCTCCATTATCAACAAATACTATAAAATAATTAGATGCTCCTCCCGGAATGGCATCCGATGGATTAGCTTGTTCGGTTAAGGCAAAATCGTTGTAAACTTGAACGGAGCCTCCTGACGGAATGCTACCCTGCAGTACATCATCAATATAAGTTTGAATAGTAGCGTTGTCGTTACTACAATAGAGTCGGTCTAAATTTAGTCCTGAGGCATCCACTTGAAAATCGATGGTAATTGATGCACGTGGCGACCCGCAATTGCCCGAATTATCATCTATATAATACACCCCTTCTAAAACCCGTTGGGTACCGTTATATGGATTTCCTCCACTGTCTGCATCATACCAAACAATACCGTTTCCGGCATCGGTAGCATACGTAGTACTTAAATCGTTAAAAGTAAATCCAGAAGCATCACAGATAGGCGGAGGATTAGAGTTAGTAATTGTAGGGCACTGTGCGAACAATGTTTTCGACGAACCAAACAACAGTAAAAAGAAGAGCACATGATTAAATGCTTTTCTTAGCAGTAGAGCTGTTTTCATAATTGAAAATTTAGAATCTTGATTAAATAGCCTGCAACTTGTACTAAATACTACCCATAAACTGGGAGAATCACATTACAAATTAAATTTAACGCAATTTAACTGATTTTTTTGTATTTCATCGGTATTTTTCAATTATTTTTTCATTTCATCGAAAAAAAAAGCTTTTAAACGACAAAACCCGCCGTAAGAGGCGGGTTTTCAATGTTGTAAGTTTTATTTTATTAATTAATGCTGAAGTTCTTCTTCACCATCTTTTAAAGGAATGTTTTGAGGTACAAAATCTACATCGTGACCTGGTTTACTGTAATCGTAAGCCCAACGGTGTACATGTGGAATTTCTCCTGGCCAGTTGCCATGTATGTGTTCTACCGGAGTGGTCCATTCTAGAGTAGTAGATTGCCATGGGTTTTGGGTCGCTTTCTTTCCATAGAAAATACTAGCAAAGAAGTTATATAAATATACAATCTGTACTACACCACCTACTAATGCAAACACCGTAATTACAACGTTTACATTTGCTAAATCATCAAATAACGGGAAGTTACTATTGGTATAATAACGACGCGGTAAACCAGCCATTCCTATAAAGTGCATTGGGAAGAATACCCCATAGGCACAAATAGCCGTTAACCAGAAGTGTATATAACCTAAGTTTTTATTCAACATGCGTCCGAACATTTTTGGATACCAGTGATAGATACCGGCAAACATACCGTACAATGCCGATATACCCATTACCAAGTGGAAGTGAGCTACCACAAAGTACGTATCGTGCACGTTGATATCTAAGGCAGAATCCCCTAAAATGATACCTGTTAAACCACCTGTAATGAAGGTTGATACAAAACCGATAGAAAATAACATGGCAGGGTTCATCTGTAAATTACCCTTCCAAAGTGTAGTAATCCAGTTGAATGCTTTTACAGCTGATGGAATGGCGATCAATAAAGTCGTAAACGTAAATACAGAACCTAAGAATGGATTCATTCCTGAAATAAACATGTGGTGTCCCCAAACAATCGTTGAAAGGAAAGCAATAGCCAAAATAGAAGCAATCATAGCACGGTAACCGAAGATAGGCTTACGTGAGTTTGATGCCATAATTTCAGAAACTAATCCCATTGCTGGTAAGATTACAATATATACCTCTGGATGCCCTAAGAACCAAAATAAGTGCTCGAACAATACCGGAGAACCACCTTGGTAATGCAATACTTCACCTTGAATGAATATATCTGATAAGAAGAAGGACGTACCGAAACTTCTATCCATAATCAATAACAATGCAGCCGATAATAATACTGGGAATGAAATTACACCGATGATAGCTGTAATGAAAAACGCCCAAATGGTTAACGGAAGTCTTGTCATAGACATGCCTTTTGTCCTCAAGTTAAGTACAGTTACAATATAGTTTAATGACCCCAATAATGAAGAAGCAATAAAGATAGCCATAGATACCAACCATAAAGTCATACCCATACCTGAACCACCTTGAGCCATCGGTAATGCACTTAATGGCGGATAAATAGTCCAACCAGCAGCAGCTGGTCCAGCTTCAACAAATAAAGAGATAATCATGATGACACTCGACAAGAAGAATAACCAATAAGACACCATGTTTAAGAAACCAGATGCCATATCGCGCGCACCGATTTGCAACGGAATTAAAAGGTTACTAAACGTACCACTTAAACCAGCAGTTAATACGAAGAATACCATAATGGTTCCGTGAATCGTAACCAAAGCCAAATAAATATCGGCATCCATTACGCCATCAGGTGCCCATTTGCCCAATAAAGCTTCAAACAGTACGTTTGGCTCTTCCGGCCATGCAATTTGCATACGGAACATCATAGACATTAAAACACCAATAACACCCATAATGGTACCTGTAATAAGGTACTGCTTTGCAATCATTTTATGATCTTGACTAAATATGTATTTAGTTACAAACGTTTCTTTATGATGATGTCCGTGGTCGTCGTGAGCGTGGTTATCTGCGTGTGCTGACATAATCTTATATCGTTTTTCTTTTTTAAAAAATTAGTTTACTAAAGAGTTTTTAAATTCCTTTTGCTCTTTCATCCAAGCATCAAATTCTTCCTGCGTTTCCACTATTATTTTCATTTGCATGTTGTAGTGTGATTTTCCGCAAATTTTGTTACACAACAAAAGGTAATCGAATTCGTAACGCTCTAAAGCATCTTCGCCATTAGCGACCAATTCCTTACTGTTTTCAACTCTTATATTGTTTATATTTTGAACTTTTTCAATCATTTCTGGTGTTTGGCGCATTTCAGCAGTAGTTACTGTTGGTGTAAAGCCAAATTGTGTAATCATACCAGGAACACAGTTCATTTGCGCTCTAAAGTGTGGCATGTAAGCAGAGTGCAATACATCCTGCGAACGCATCTTGAATAACACCGGCTTACCCACTGGTAAGTGCAATTCAGTAGTAATTACATCATCCTGTGCGTTGGGATCGGCTTCGTCCAATCCTAAAATATTAGCACGGTCGATATCGATTAAACGTACATTGGCTTTTCCTAAAGTATTATCGGCACCAGCATATCTAGCTTTCCAGTTAAACTGTTGTGCATACAACTCTACTACTAATGGATCGTCGCTTTCGTCAACACCCATAATGTTTACCCAAGTACTCAATCCGTAAATGATTAAACCTGCCAAAACGATTACCGGGATAATGGTCCAGATAGCTTCCAATTTATTGTTGTCGGCAAAGAACAACGCCTTTTTACCTTTTTCACCTTTGTATTTAAATGCGAAATAGTGAAGTAAAAACTGCGTAATGGTTTGAACAAAGAAGATAATGACCAATGAAACAATCATCAAATTATCGATGGTTGGCCCATGCTCTGAAGCAGAATTTGACAATAATGGTAAATCACCCCATTTAACAAAACATACAATGGTAATGATGTAAATAAAGGCTAAAAAGCCCATCATTAAATAACCATTTATTTTATTGTCCTGATCTGTGGCCACACCAGAGGTAAGGTTTTCGTTTCTAGCTTGAGCCAAATCGAAAATCTTTACCATTTGCCAAATGGCAATTAAAATAAATACTAAAACTATAATTGTTAATAAAGCAGTCATTGGTATCGTTCGTCTTTATTTATATCTTAATTAATAATGAAAATCTTCACTTTCTTTTCTAAAAGGATATCCTTTTACTAACAGTGGTGCTTTTGTTAAAGCTGTAAATACTACAAAAATAAACAGCCCTGCAAAAAGTAATATTGAACTTATTTCTGGCACACCAATAAACCATCTATCGCCTACTGTAGCTGGCATAATCATATTGAAAATATCAATATAGTGACCAAAAAGGATAACCAAACCAGTCATAACCACAAACCAAGGAATTCGTTTGTAATCGGCATTCATCAACATTAAAATTGGGAATACAAAGTTCAATACCACCATACCTAAGAATGGTAATTTGTAATCATTAAAACGGCTAATGAAGTAAGTTACCTCTTCTGGAATGTTAGAGTACCAAATCAACATGAACTGAGAGAACCAAAGGTAAGTCCAGAAAATACTCATGGCGAACATAAACTTAGCTACATCGTGAATATGGTTTTCGTTTACAAAATCTAAATACCCTCTAGATTTTAAGTAAATAGCGATTAAAGCAATAACCGTAATACCACTTACAAACATACTAGCGAATACGTACCAACCGAACAATGTTGAAAACCAGTGTGGGTCAACACTCATGATCCAATCCCAAGACATCATCGATTCAGTATAGATAAAGAATACTAAAAACGCTGCAGAAATACGGAATGATTTCTTGAAGTTACTTTTATCTTCAGCAGTATCTTGAGCGATAGAAAACTTACGTGAAAAGTGTCGGTATAGTACCCAACCAGCGATGAAGATAATTCCACGTATGGCAAAACCAGTAATATTCAACCAACCCGATTTTCCTTGAATCAATTTATCGTGGGCCACTACATCTGGATCCATCCAGATAAACAGGTTATAATGTCCTATAGTACCCGATGCCAAAGCAATTAATAACACAATAACAGCTCCTGGCAACAAATAAGCAGTAATACCTTCCATAACCCTAAAAAGTACGGGAGACCATCCGGCCTGCGATGCAATTTGAATCGCATAGAATGCCAATACACCCAAAGCAATCATCATAAAGAAAAATGCCGCAACATATAATGCTGCCCAAGGACGATTTGCTATTTGGTGCTGAACGTGCTCAATATGCTTAACATGCTCGTCAACTTCAGCGTGTGCTTCTTCACCATGAGCATCTGCTGCATGGGCATCGTGGGATGGTGCAGCATGAGCTGCTTCCTCACCGTGCCCACCGCCATGGTGTGCTTCTTCAGCAAGAAGCGTTTCAACCTCTTCAAAAGATTTATGCGATGTCATAAAACCATATCCAACTCCTAATAGCCCCAATACCATTAGAATGATAGAAAATGTCTTTAATTTATTTGAAAATGTGTACATATCTATAATAATCTTATCAGTCTTATTTTTCTAAATCGGCCTTTAACTTCAACACATACGATACTACTTGCCAACGCTCTTCTTCATTAAGTTGGTTAGCATACGACCCCATCGCATTTTTTCCGTAATAAATAGTGTGGTAAATACTTCCGGCTGTGATTGCTCTACCAGCATCATCGTAACTTGGAATACCCAATATCTTTTCACGCTTTACAAGGTTTCCTTGTCCGTCACCTTTTGTTCCGTGGCAGATACCACAATAAATATTGTAAAGTTCTTTACCTCTTTCTAAATCTACAGCAGTAGAATCAAGCGGATTGGTTAATGAGGCCTTAGCCAGTTCATAGCCTTCAGTGGTGTTATCAATATCAAAAGGGATGTGACCTCTTGGTACTGAACCTTCGGCAGGCAACTGTGCTTCTACGCCATCTCTAAATGCCGCTTCACCGTAAGTTTCGTAACCAGCAGACTCATACATGTTAGGCATGAACTGATAGTTTGGCGCTGTGCTTTTATTACATGATACAGCCACAAAAACGACTGCTATTGCTACTATTTTAATTAAGCTTTTCATAGATATATTAATGGGCTTTATCAACTAAATTAACTTCAACTGCACCGGTATCTTTAAGTAGGCTGGCAAGCTCTTCTTCATTACCGTGTACAGGTATTTCCATTAAAAAATGGTCATCTGTAGTTCTTGGGTCTGGGTTTTCGGCTTTTTTAAATGGCCACATTCTACTTCTTAAGTAAAACGTGATTACCATTAAGTGTGCTGCGAAAAATACCGTAAGCTCGAACATGATAGGCACGAAAGCCGGCATGTTTTCCAAATAGCTAAAACTTGGTTTACCACCAATATTTTGAGGCCAGTCTTCAATCATGATAAAGTTCATCATGGTTATCGCAACAGTAAGACCAACCAAACCGTACAAGAACGCAGTTATAGCGATACGTGTTGGCGCTAAGCCCATGGCTTTGTCTAGCCCGTGAACTGGAAACGGAGTATATATTTCTTCAATGTGATACCTTGCTGCTTTTACCTTTTTTACAGCATTCATTAACACATCGTCATCATTATAAATAGCGTGAATTATTTTTGATGCTTCCATGATTACGCTTCGTTTTTAGTATTGTTAACTTTTGAAGTTCTTTCGTCGGCTCCAGTACCTACAAGGCTTTCTCCTGACTCACGGAGGTTTTTGTACTTTTCTCCTGAAGATTTCAAAATCGTCTTTACCTCTGCTTGTGCAATTACCGGGAATGTTCTTGAGTATAATAGGAACAATACAAAAAAGAATCCGATCGTTCCAATGAAAATCCCGATATCAACAAAGGTTGGTGAGAACATAGTCCATGACGATGGCAAATAATCTCTATGCAACGAGGTTACGATAATAACGAAACGCTCGAACCACATTCCTATGTTTACTACAATCGAGATAAAGAATGAGAACATAATACTGGTTCTCAATTTCTTGAACCACATAAACTGCGGAGAGAATACGTTACAGGTCATCATCGCCCAGTATGCCCACCAGTAAGGTCCAGTTGCCCTGTTTAAGAAAGCGTATTGTTCGTACTCTACACCAGAATACCAAGCAATAAATAACTCAGTAATATAAGCCACACCAACAATAGAACCAGTAATCATAATTACAATGTTCATCAATTCGATGTGCTGTACCGTGATATAATCTTCAAGGTTACACACTTTTCTCATGATAATAAGAAGTGTGTTTACCATGGCAAACCCTGAGAATACCGCACCAGCAACGAAGTATGGTGGGAAAATGGTGGTATGCCATCCTGGAATTACCGAAGTAGCAAAGTCGAACGATACAATAGTGTGTACCGAAAGTACAAGTGGCGTTGCCAAACCGGCAAGTACCAATGATACTTCTTCAAAACGTTGCCAATCTTTTGCTCTACCAGACCACCCGAAACTTAATATGGAATAAATTTTCTTTTGAAATGGCTTTATAGCTCTATCTCTTAACATCGCGAAATCTGGTAATAATCCAGTCCACCAGAATACTAGTGATACCGACAGATATGTAGAAATCGCAAATACGTCCCAAAGTAATGGTGAGTTAAAGTTTACCCACAACGAACCAAATTGGTTTGGAATAGGCAACACCCAGTAACCTAACCATGGGCGGCCCATGTGAATAATTGGGAACAAACCTGCTTGAACTACCGAGAAGATAGTCATCGCCTCTGCAGAACGGTTAATTGCCATTCTCCATTTTTGACGGAACAATAAAAGTACCGCAGAAATAAGTGTCCCTGCGTGACCTATACCTACCCACCAAACGAAGTTGGTAATATCCCAAGCCCAACCTACAGTTTTATTTAAACCCCAAGTACCAATACCCGTAGATATTGTATATAAAATACACCCAATACCCCAAAGGAAAGCGGCTAGTGAAATTCCAAAAACTATCCACCATTGTTTGTTTGCTTTTCCTTCTACTGGCTTTGCTACATCCACAGTAACGTCGTGGTATGATTTTTCGCCGGTAACTAAAGGTCTTCTAATAGGTGCTTCGTAATGAGACGCCATAATTATATAATTGATTCTTTAATTAGATTTATGCTTCAGTTGTATTTCTCACTTTCGTGTGGTACTGCACGTTTGGCTTAGTTCCTACGTGCTCCAACAAGTGGTACATACGGTTATCTTCTTTAAGTTTTGCAACTTTACTTTCTTTGTCATTGATGTCTCCAAATACCATGGCACCACTACTACAAGCTGCAGAACACGCTGTTTGGAATTCACCATCCTTAATTTCTCGTCCGTCACGCTTCGCATCAAGGATTGTTTTCTGCGTCATTTGGATACACATAGAACATTTTTCCATCACACCACGAGAACGCACCACAACATCCGGATTCAATACCATACGGCCTAAATCATCGTTCATGTGGTAATCGAACTCATCGTTTCCGTTGTAAAGGAACCAGTTGAAACGACGTACTTTGTAAGGACAGTTATTTGCACAGTATCTTGTACCCACACAACGGTTGTAAGCCATGTGGTTTTGACCTTGACGACCATGTGATGTTGCCGCTACCGGACAAACCGTTTCACAAGGTGCGTGGTTACAGTGCTGACACATTACTGGTTGGAATGCCACTTGAGGATTCTCAGAAGCACTTTCCATTTCACCAAATTCGCTTAACGAACTTCCTAAACCAGAAATATTATCTTTTTTCTCGTTATCGCCTTCAAAAGACGTTTCAGATGAATAATATCTATCAATACGTAACCAGTGCATATCACGGCTACGACGTACTTCAGATTTACCAACTACAGGCACGTTATTTTCAGCATGACAAGCAATAACGCAAGCCCCACAACCTGTACACGCGTTTAAGTCGATGGAAAGGTTGAAGTGGTGACCCACAGAACGATCAAACTCGTCCCATAAATCTACTTTTGGTGAAGTTACTGGAGTTTCTTCGTGGTTTAATGATACCACTGGTACTGCATTCCAGTATTTTTTATCTTTAGTATTGAATATCTCTAAAGTCGTTTCCTTAACAATATCACCACGGCCCATCAAGGTATTGTGCAACTGTACACAAGCAAATTCATGCTCGCCAGAAGCCGCCTCAACAGTAACGCTCTGCACATTGTTAAAGTTTTGGTATAACGGATAAGCATTTACACCCGTTTGCATTTCTTCCTTTAAACCTAAGGTTCTTCCATAACCAAACGAAAGACCAACTGAACCTTTAGCCTGACCAGGCTGAATAATTACCGGAGCGGTAACGGACACACCGTTAACGGTTACTTTAGCATAACTTCCGTTTAAAGCTCCATTGGCAACGTGCTTATTCATTAAGCCTAATGCCTCAGCATCCGCTTTTGAAACGGTTAAATAGTTATCCCAAGATGTTCTGGTGATAGGGTCTGGGAACTCTTGCAACCAAGGGTTGTTGGCTTGCTGTCCATCGCCCATTCCAGTTTTGGTGTATAAAGTCAACTCCAAACCTTCGGATTTAGCAGAAGCGGCCAACGTTCTTGCGGCATTGCTAAACGGTGTCGTTGCAGCTTTTTCCTCAACAACTTCAGCTGTTTCTTTAACCTCTGTAGCAATTAAACCTACATAGATTCCATCGTGAAGTGCCTTATTGAAAGACCCTCCTCCTAAAATAGAAGTACCCCAAGCCTCTTTAATGTAATCGTGGTAAGAAGCATCGTTACCTGTCCACTTCAATAAAGCCTCTTGAAATTGTCTTGTATCGAATAACGGACGAATAGTAGGTTGCGTTAAGGCAAAATGCCCTTTCTTGATTTCAACATCACCCCAAGACTCTAAATAGTGAGGCGCTGCAGCGATATATTGTGCTTCTGAAGAAGTTTCATCTTCCTTCATTGAAAACACAATAGATAATTCTGTTTTCTTCAATCCTTCAACAAAATCAGCCGCATTTGGTAGAGAGTAAGCTGGGTTTACACCACTTGTAATGATGGCTCCAACCTTTCCAGCTTTCATGTCTGAAACCAGTTGAGCTACTGCTTTATCACTACCCTGTCTTGTTTTTATTGGTGTTTTTGGGTCGAATGCCTTACTGCCTAAAGCTTCATTAATTTCAAAAACAACGGTTTGTGCGTTTACATCTTGAATTCCTGTAACTACAACCGCTTTGCTTCCTGCTTTTTTCAATTGAGAAGCGGCATTTTTAACGGCTTCCTCTGCCTTTTCCGGTAAATTTCCAGAAACAGAACCGCCAACAATATAGCTATGTAACTTGGCTAAAGCTATTTTTTGTTGCGATGGCGTTAAAGGCACACGCTTATCGGCATTAGCACCAGTTAACGACATATTAGCTTCAAACTGTACGTGGCGCGACATTTTCCCGTGGTCTGGCACTCGGTTTTTGGCATAGCCAGAATCAAAGCCCCCGCCTTGCCAATCCCCTAAGAAATCAGCTCCAACAGAAACAATGGTCATCGCTTTTTCAAAATCGTAGTTTGCTAAACCACGCTCACCATATTTTGCTTGGTAAGCATCCAATGCAGCTGATTCTGAAACAGCATCATAAACTACATGACGAACGTTACCGTATTTTTCTTTAAATTCTGAAATCAACTTACTTGTTGACGGACTAGCAAAAGTTTGTGTTAACAACACAATCTCTTTTCCTGCAACTTTCAAATCGGTTAATTTCTGATTGGTCTCAGCATCAAAATCACTCCAAGAAATCGCTTTTCCTTCTTTTTTTGGTCCCTGAACCCTTAAACTGTCATACAAACCTAAAACAGACGCGTTAACCCTAGCGTTAGCACTGCCGTTAGTTTTGGCCATCGCATTGTTTTCAATTTTTATTGGACGGCCTTCGCGAGTTTTAACCAATACACTAGCAAAATCAAAACCATCTGCAATGGTAGTTGCATAGTAGTTTGCTACACCAGGAATAATTTCGGTAGGCTGAACCACATAAGGAATCGATTTTTTAACTGGACCTTCGCACGCCGCCAAAGATGCAGCAGCCGTACTAAACCCAACGTATTTTAAGAAATCGCGACGAGTTGTTGATGTAGTCTCTAACGTATCTTTATCACCTAAAAATTCATCAGTAGGAATCTCGTTAACAAACTCGTTTTGTTTTAGCGTCTCAACAATAGAGCTATTTTCGTTTAGCTCTTCAACACTTTTCCAGTATTTCTTGTTTGATGACATATGATATAATTGAATTACTTCTTAATTAATTATTAATAGTGGCACTTACCACATTCCAAACCACCCATCTGAGCCGCAGTTAACTCCTCTACTCCATACTTTTTAGAAAGCTCTTCATGAATTTTCTCGTAGTACGCATTGTCTTTTACAGCCACATTGGTTTCTCTGTGACAGTTAATACACCAACCCATAGTAAGTGGCGCATGTTGGTACATAACTTCCATCTCCTCAACAGGACCATGGCAAGTTTGACACTCAACACCTGCAACGGTTACGTGTTGCGAGTGGTTAAAATAGGCGAAGTCTGGCAAGTTATGAATTCTAACCCATTTTACAGGTTGAGACTCACCAGTATATTTTTGATCGGCATCGCTCCACCCTGCAGCAGCATAAAGCTTTTGAATTTCACCATCGTAAAATTCTTTTGAATACTCAGGAGACGTTTCACCATTGTATTCGTAGATTGACTTATGACAGTTCATACAAACATTTAACGAAGGAATACCTGAAGTTTTACTTACTCTAGCAGAAGAGTGACAGTACTTACAATCAATACCATTATCGCCTGCGTGGATTTTATGCGAAAAGTGGATAGGCTGCACCGGCTGATATCCTTGATCTACACCAACCTGCATAAAGTAGCCGTAAACATAATAAGCACTGGCCAACAGAAAGAAAATGGCCACCACAATCATTAAGAATTGGTTTTGCACAAAAGCCTTCCAAAGCGGTGTTCTTTTGGTTTCTTCTGGCAACTCAATATTTTGAGCCTCAGCAAAACGACGCAACGTTTTGTTCACCAAGTAAAGACCAGCAGCCAAAAGAATGAACAAAATAGCCAACGCCCCTAAAATAATTTCGTTAGAAATCCCGCCAGAAGTCGCCGGTGCTTGAGTTGCCACTGCACCTGCTCCAGCAACACCTTCTGCAGGAGCCGCTTTTTCCTCAGCGGTGTAAGCTAAAATATTATCAATATCCTCATCAGACAATTGGGGAAACGCCGTCATGGCGGCACCACTATATTCGTTGTAAATCTTATTTGCATAAGAATCACCAGACTTTACCATTCCAGCACTATTTCTTATCCAAGCGTAAAGCCAATCCCGATCCAAACCTTGCTCGTCGGATAAACGCGCTTCAACATTACGCAATGCCGGCCCGGTCATTTTTTTATCTAATTTATGACAAGCTGCACAATTGGCATTAAATAAAGCTTTTCCTTTTGCTGGATCTCCATCTTGAGCCGAAAGAGAGGTTGTAAACGCTAGTAAAACCATTAAGCCTAAACGAAGAATGTTTGCGCTCAATTTACGGTGAATCACCTTTTCCATATTGTTGGTTATGTTAACTTCTAAACTTTGGTATGATTTTTTCATTTACGAAATAGAAAAAATACAGTTAAAAAAATCTGTCGCAAAAGTAATATTAAAAGTCCATTTTAGAAATGTTACATAAGTGTTAATTGGTAATTTAGAGCAATTCTAAATAATAAAAAAGCACGCATTTCAGTTAATATCATATACATTTGTGAAAAATATTTAAAAATGAAACCATTGAATTTGAAAACTAGCATTTTAAGCATTCTCGTTTTTGCATTGGGCATCACTTTGGGCTTTTCCCAACAAGGAAAAACCGAAATAAATCGAGACCCAAAAATAGATGTTTTGATGAATCTGATGAAGGAAATGAACAAAAACGACAATGATTCAGATCGATATAAAATCCAAATCTACTCCGGAAACCGCTCGGGAGCCCAAAAGGCACAAAGTGAATTTAAGGAATCGTTTTCCGAATGGTATTCAACCGATGTTTACGAACCCCCTAATTTTAAAATTTGGGTTGGTAATTTTAGAACACGATTGGAAGCTGATAGAGCGTTGCAACAAATAAAAAAGAAGTTCCCCATAGCTTTTATCTTTAAACCCAAAAAATAAACAAAAACCGAACAAATAATTCATATTGGGCGCCAAGTAAATGCTACACTTGACGCCCTTTTTTATTACAGCTCACTTTACTGTTATCTTCTTTAACACGTTGCCCTGGGAAGTTTCAATTTTTAAAAAATATACTCCTGATTTTAAGCCAGAAACATCTAGATTATCAATTGCTGAAAATTTGCGGACTACAGCTTTTCCAAATACATCAAAAAGAACAAGTGAATCAATATTGACCGTAGTTTTTATTTGGATGGAATGTTTGGCAGGCACAGGGTAAACACGTACCATATCCGCAACTGCGCTATCTGCCATCGAAAGTTCTTCATCCTGAACATCGCCGGTTAAAACAGCGTTCGAAGGACTCAAATTTCCTCCACAACCACTATCCGTAATCGAACTATTTTCAACCCAGGTGCCTAATATCAAGCTTGGCGGATTGGGACTAGAAGCTACTGTATTGGTATAAATAACGTAAGGTGAGCCAAAATCACCATTGCCATCGTCGGCAGTAAATTCCCAGACGCTGTCGGCATCATTCCACTGAATTCTAAATTCGCATGTGCCAACACCTCCACAGGATTGTTCGCCATCAACAGGAATGGTAGTGTAAACATTTCTGCCCGTGGCATCGGTTTCAATGTAACTGAAAATATAATCCTGATCTTCGAACAAATCATGACAGCCATTAAAGGTAATTTGCCCAAAAAGACTACAACAGCACATCATCAATAAAAGGATTTGAATATTTGTTTTCATAATCAAACTAGTTTCGTGATGGGAAAATACCTTGAAGACAAATAATGTAGTTTACTGTACCATAAGGCTGAATATTGTTTACAGGTTGACCGCCGCCGGAGTTCCCAATCATGGTGCCGTTCATCGTTGTGTTGGCTTCCGCATCGGAATATTCTTTATCCAATACTTTGGTGCCTGCCGGTAAATTTCCAGTTGGCACGGATTGATTGCCATCTTCTACTACAGCATTTACTGTATGCGAGTGAGCTGGCATTTGCGAAACAGTTAAGATATTTGCTTCCGTTCCTCCTTTACTTCCCTGTTGGTATGCACTCAGTCCTGGACCACTGCCCGGATGGATAGCCACGCGCCCCCTCAAATCGGGAAGCGCAAAAGTAGTTCGGCCATCGCCACCATAGGTGGTGCCCAAAATAGAAAATAAGGCTTGATTTTGATTAATGGGTAATAATTGTCCGTCACAAAAAGCCCAACTTCTTGGCGCAAAATTTCCGGCAAACATGCGAATTTCTCCAATAAAGCCTTCTTGGGCGTTCAATTCGAAACTAAAAACAAAGCAAAGGAGAAAGAACCCGACTGTAATTCTTTTTTTCATAATGATAGATTTATAATTAATAGCTCCTTTAAAGATAGGCAAAAAAAAAGCACTTATCGACCGATAAGTGCTTTTAAACGAATTGTTTTAATTCTATTTATTACTTCAGTTTCTTCTTAACCTCAACTTCATGGAACGCTTCTATAATATCGCCTTCCTTAACATCGTTGAAGTTTTTAATTTGCATACCGCAATCGTATCCTTTGGAAACTTCTTTAACATCGTCCTTAAATCGTTTCAACGAAGCTAATTCACCTGTGTGCACCACAACACCATCGCGTATTATGCGCACTCCAGAGTTTCTAAGTATTTTTCCGTTGGTTACCATACAACCTGCAATCGTACCAATTTTAGAAACTTTAAATGTTTCCCTAATTTCAGCCGTACCCGTCACTTCTTCTTTAAGCTCTGGAGACAACATGCCTTCCATGGCATCTTTAAGATCGTTAATGGCATCGTAAATGATTGAGTATGTTCTAATATCAATTTCTTCTTTATCAGCAATGGCTCTCGCATTACCTACCGGACGCACATTAAACCCAATGATAATCGCATCAGAAGCTGTTGCCAATAACACATCACTTTCGGTAATGGCTCCTACCCCCTTATGGATGATATTAACGTGGATTTCTTCCGTAGATAATTTCTGGAACGAATCGGTAAGCGCTTCCACAGAACCGTCCACATCACCTTTAAGGATAATGTTCAACTCTTGGAAATCTCCTAACGCGATACGACGACCAATTTCATCAAGCGTAATATGACGCTGCGTTCTTACAGACTGTTCACGTTGCAATTGTGCACGTTTGGCTGCAATTTGTTTTGCTTCGCGCTCGTCTTCAAACACATTGAATTTATCGCCCGCTTGAGGCGCACCATCCAAACCAAGAATAGACACAGGCGTTGATGGTCCTGCAGCTTCAATGTCATGACCACGTTCATCTTGCATTGCCTTAACTTTACCACTATGCTGCCCTGCCAACACATAATCTCCAACTCTTAGTGTTCCTGCCTGCACCAAAATAGTTGAAACATATCCACGGCCTTTATCTAAAAATGCCTCAACCACCGTACCTTGTGCAGGTTTATTTGGGTTTGATTTCAACTCCAACAGTTCTGCCTCTAACAATACTTTTTCCAAAAGTTCGTTAACCCCTGTACCAAATTTAGCCGAAATATCGTGCGACTGGATTTTTCCGCCCCAATCTTCAACCAAAAGGTTCATATTGGCCAAGCCTTCTTTAATTTTATCTGGGTTGGCACTAGGCTTATCTATTTTATTGATAGCAAAAACAATAGGAACACCGGCTGCCTGAGCATGCGCTATGGCTTCTTTGGTTTGTGGCATGATATCATCATCCGCTGCAGCAACGATAATAGCGATATCGGTTACTTGTGCACCACGAGCACGCATCGCCGTAAACGCTTCGTGACCCGGAGTATCTAAAAAGGCTATTTTTTGTCCACTTTCCAATGTTACCCCGTAGGCACCAATATGCTGTGTTATCCCACCTGACTCGCCAGCAATTACGTTTTCTTGACGGATATAATCCAGAAGCGATGTTTTACCGTGGTCTACGTGACCCATTACCGTAACAATTGGCGCACGTGGCTCTAAATCTTCTGGCCTATCCTCTACTTCCTCAATCGATTCTTCAATATCAGCCGTTACAAATTCAACCTTATATCCAAATTCTTCAGCAACAATTGATAGTGTTTCAGCATCCAAACGCTGGTTCATGGTAACCATCATCCCTAAAGACATACAAGCCGAAATCACCTGTGTTACCCCAACATCCATCATAGTTGCTACCTCACTAGCGGTAACAAACTCAGTTACTTTCAGGATTTTGCTTTCAGCAGCCTCCATTTGCTGATCTAACTCAGATTGCTCTCTGTGCTGATCACGTTTATCTCTTCTATATTTAGCGCCTTTACCTTTACTAGACTTTCCTTGAAGTTTTTCAAGCGTTTCACGCACTTGTTTTTTTACATCTTCTTCGCTAGGCTCTTCCTTTACAACATTTCTACGGCCTTTGCCTTTATTGAAACGATCATTTCCTCCGCCTCTGTTACCGCCTCTATTATCCTGAGGGCCACCAGCCTTGCTTATTCTTCTGCGTTTTCTTTTTCCTGAAGCGGCATCACCTGGTTTGGAATCAGATTTTTTATCCTCTTTCTTCTTTTTGGGTTTATTAAATTGCGACAAATCAATTTTATCACCCGCAATTTTAGGGCCAGTAAGTTTTTGGTACTGTGTTTTTACCTTTTCTTCTGGAACCACCAATTCGCCATCAATCAACACTTTTTTAGGTTGTTCTTTGGCTGGTTTATCGGCTTTTTTCTCCTCCTTTTTTTCTTCTTTTGGAGCAGGAGCAACAGGTTTTTCTTCAGTTTTAGGCTTAACTTCCTTTGGCTCCTCTTTCTTAGCTTCCACTGGTTTTTCAGCAGGTTTAGCTTCTTCTTTAGGAGCAGCAGGCTTTTCTTCAGGCTTTTTAGGCTCTAAATCTATCTTGCCAACCGTTTTTGGGCCTGATAAGGTTTTAGATGCCTTAACAACTTCTTCCTGTTTGGCTTTTTCTTTGGCTTCTTCTTCTTTTTGCTTGGCCTCCAATTCTTGTTCGCGCTTAATACGCAAATCTTCCTTTTCCTTTTGCTTAGCCTCGCTTACTTTTTGCGACTTCATTTTCTTATTAGCGTCGGTCTCAAACTCATCGGAAAGAATGTTATAGGTTTCCTCTGAAATTTTGGTCGTTGGACGCTTCTCTATCTCGATACCTTTTGAATCTAAAAATTCAACGGCCCGATCCAGTGAAATGTTCAGTTCGCGTAATACTTTATTTAATCTAATTGTTTCAGCCATAAATTGCCTTTAAAATACTCAAATATATATATTATGCCTTTATAATGGCACAAAGTTGTGCAAATCTGCACTATTTTTATTATTCTTCAAATTCTTCCCTAAGAATTCTGATAACTTCGTTGATGGTTTCCTCTTCCAAGTCGGTTCTTTTTACCAAGTCGTCAACATCTTGCTCCAACACACTTTTTGCGGTATCCAATCCAGCTTTGCTGAATTCTTCGATAATCCACTCTTCAATTTCATCTGAGAATTCACGTAATTCTACATCTTCTTCAGCACCTTCTCTAAACACATCGATTTCGTAACCCGTTAATTGGCCGGCCAAACGAATGTTGTGCCCTCCTCTACCAATGGCTTTGCTTACCTCTTCTGGTTTTAAAATCACCTCAGCGCGCTTCGCTTCTTCATCTATTTTTATTGAAGTTACTCTTGCTGGGCTCAAGGCACGTGTTATAAATAACTGCAAGTTGTTGGTGTAGTTAATAACATCAATGTTTTCGTTACCCAACTCGCGTACAATACCATGGATTCTCGATCCCTTCATACCCACACAGGCTCCAACGGGATCAATTCTATCGTCATAAGAATCTACAGCTACTTTTGCTTTTTCGCCTGGAATCCTTACTACATTTTTTATGGTAATCAAGCCGTCGAACACCTCTGGAATTTCCTGCTCGAACAGTTTTTCCAAAAATACGGGCGAACTTCTGGACATGATAATGGTTGGCTTAGCGCCTTTTAACTCCACACTATCAATCACGCCACGAACATTGTCTCCTTTTCTAAAGAAATCGGACGGGATTTGTTTGTCTTTTGGAAGCACAATCTCGTTGCCTTCATCATCCAATAAAATCACGGCTCTGTGACGGATATGGTGTACCTCGGCGGTGTAAATTTCACCTACTAAATCTTTAAATTGCTTGTAGATAATGGTATTGTCGTGCTCATGAATTTTAGAAATTAGGTTTTGGCGCAAGGCTAAGATGGCACGTCTTCCTAAATCGACCAATTTTACTTCTTCAGATACATCTTCGCCAACCTCGAAATCGGGCTCGATTTTTCTAGCTTCAGAAAGAGAGATTTCTTGGTTTTCGTCTTCTACCTCTCCGTCGGCAACCACAATCCTATTTCTCCATATTTCTAAATCCCCTTTATCTGGGTTAACAATAATATCAAAATTATCGTCATCTCCAAATTTCTTCTTAAGGGCACTTCTAAATACTTCTTCCAAAATAGCCATTAACGTTACTCTGTCAATTAGCTTATCGTCTTTGAATTCTGAAAAAGATTCAATTAACGCGACATTTTCCATATCTCTTTTAAATTAAAATTTAATCATAACTTTTGCTTCAACAATATCTTCATAAGGAATATTAGCTTCCTTTTTTACGGTGGTTTTGCCTTTACCAACTAGCTTAGGCTCCCTAACCTTCCATTCTAGCTTTATACTTTTATCGTCTGCTTCGGCAAGAACGCCTTCAATACTTTCTGAATTGGTTTTTACCTGAAGCGTACGGCTTATGTTTTTTTTATACTGACGTTGGTGCACCAAGGGCGAGGCGGCTCCGGCCGACATCACTTCCAACGAAAAATCTTCCTCCTCACGGTCTAAATTATGCTCTATGGCGCGGCTTACAAAAATACAGTCGTCAACCAAAACACCATTATCGCCATCAATAATCACTTTTATGTGATTGCTTGGCGAAATGCTTAAATCTATTAAAAACAAATCTTGGCGTTCCGTCAATGCAGCATCAAGTAATTCTGTAACCTTCGTCTTAAACATTTTTTAGTATAAAAAGAGGGGACTTTTTGTCCCCTCATAATCTTTAATTTCGTCTTTCAATGGTGCAAATATATAATATTTTATTGATTTTTAAAGGAATATTTCATAAATTTAAATACCGCTGACTCAATAAAACACTAACTAAACACACCCTGAACTGATGAAAAAATTACTGGTTCCCACCGATTTTTCTGAACAAGCCGAAAACGCCCTTAAGGTAGCGGCACAAATCGCAAAAAAACACAATTGCGAAATCTACCTGCTACACATGCTGGAAATCCCTTTGCAGGAAGTCGACCCACTGGGAACACAAAGCGCTTTACCCGAAGCCATGTTTTTTATGAAACTGGCACACAAAAAGTTTGAAACCTTAATGAACAAGGATTTTTTGGACGGGATAACGGTACACGAAACGGTCGATTTTCAGGAAATTTTCAAGGGTATTTTCCATGTGTGCAAAAAGCATGACATCGATTTGATTGTAATGGGATCTAACGGCGTAAGCGGACTACGCGAAATGTTGATTGGCAGCAATACCGAAAAAGTGGTTCGAACCTCTGAAACACCAGTTTTGGTAATTAAAAAAGAACACTCCATTTTTAATGTTGGGCATTTTGTTTTTGCGTCGGATTTTGAAGATGAAAGTCAAGACGCTTTTAAAAAAGCCATGGATTTCGCCGATATGTTTGGCGCCAAATTGCACCTACTCTTGGTGAACACACCCAATATGTTTATTACCACCGAGGAAGCTAACGAACGGATGGAAAGCTATGAAAAACTATTGGCCGACAAACCGCACTCTTTAAACATTTACAACGATTTAAGCATTGAAAAAGGCATTATGAATTTTGCCGAATCCATTAACGCCGACATTATTGGAATGAGTACCCACGGCCGCCAAGGGCTTTCGCATTTTTTTAATGGCAGCATCAGTGAAGATTTAGTAAACCACGCCAAACGCCCAGTGATTACTTTTAAGATTTAAAGTGTGAAAGGATTGCTTTTTTTGAAAATAATTCTTACATTGATTCAGTAAAAAAACAAAACATGGCGAAGTATATTTGGTGGATTTTTATAGGCCTTTCCTCTGTAAACATAAATTCCCAACAACATATAGAAAGTGAAAGTCTTAACCTAGAACAAAACTACTTTAATACATTAGACGAAGACACAAAAAGCAAACTGAAAGAAGAAATAAGCGCTATTGCCTCAAAAAACACTGATTCAATAAAAATAGTTTCTGTGTCGCCCAACAAAGATTTAATACATGGCAATATTTATACGCTAAACGTAGTAGTTGTTTATAATTTAGCCTCGAAAGATAACGGCGTGTTAAAAATTGGCTTTAATAGCGGTATGGATTACCGATCTTACAGAATGGTTAACGATGCATCAAAAATTATTCCCAAAGGTAACGACCTTCATGTATTCACTGTAAAAACCAGAGTTATTGACTGGGAAGAGGAAGGCGAAGCATTTTATGCCATGTCCAACCTATCTGAACACCCACATCCGCAAAGATGGAGACCTTTGTGCAGTGATAGGCACATATTGCACTTTAAATAATTTATTTCACCAAAACCCCTTTTACTTTCATCAATGGAATAGGTTGCAACGCCTTTTCGTTAATGGTATTTTTTCTGAAAAGATAGGTTTTATCGAACATTTGGTTGCCCTCAAAAAACGATACTTTAAATTGATTGTTTAAAGCAAAGAGTTCTTCCTGCATCAATTCGATTTTGGCATAACTTTTTGCGGGAAGCTTATCGAGTTTTTTTCGAAAAGTCGAGGTTATTTTATCACCGGCATAACCATTGGTTACAATCAACACCACCTCCAAATCCACCGCTTTATCATTAATGATGTAAGCGTTCCAGTCTTGGGTTTTATAAATAGCGTTGTACTCGTTTACCACGGCCACGTAAACGCCTTCAACTTTTGGAATATCGATATCTTTCTTCATGCTGCAAAAATAGGAAACTATTCAAAATAAGAATTCGAATAATTGGGTTTGGTGATGCCCCGCAAACTGAAAACAATAAAATGGTTTAGCAAATCTTTGTTGGAATACACATCGAAAAGGTTGTTGCGCACAAAAGCGACTTCTTCAAACCGTTTAAAGTACAGATCGCAAAACAAATCTAAATTCACCCCATCCAATAAAATGTCTTTTTCTTTTGCCGCTTTCAAAAGGCTGTAAACCCGCTCTTTTACAAAATTATTCCGAAAATCGTCAAATACTTTGTTGGCTAACGGATAGTATTTTTTAAGTCCGAAAACAAAAGAAGGTTTAAAATACTTTAGGCGTTCAAAAGCCTTTTCGTACATCAAAATAATGGTAATGATTGGGTCTTTTTCGGCTTTTATTAAATGTTCCAGTGTTTCGTTGTATTCGTCTATTAAATATTGAATACTGGCCACCACCAAATCTTCTTTGCCGGAAAAATACTGGTAAATGGTTTTTTTAGAAATCCCCAATAAGGCAGCGAGCTCATCCATAGTGAACCGCTTGCTGCCGAATTGGGTAAATTTCTCGGCTGCGAACTCAATAATGTGTTCTTTGCCAATCATACAAAACTAAACAAACTACTAACCAAAACTTAACTTAAAAAATCTATTTCCATCCGCCACCAAGGGCTTCATATAAATTTACGATACTTAACAACTGATTCAATTTGTTGTCAATCATATTCAATTCGGCACTCAACGCACTTTGTCTGGCCGTAAGCAAATCCAAATAGTTGGCATAACCGTTTTTAAGCAACTCTTCCGAATTGGCTTCTGCATTACGCAGTGCCTCTACTTCTTTCTGTCTGTACTCAAACTTTTCAGTTTCTGCGTTGTAATCAAACAAAGCATTCGATACTTCATTTCCTGCCGTCAACAATGTTTTCTTAAAACCCAACAAGGCTTGCTCCTGTTGCGCTTTTGCCATTTCGTGCTGCGTTTTTATGGCACGCTTATTAAAAATAGGTTGTGCCAAACCGCCCACTAAATTGGCGAATAGCGAATTGGAACTAAAAAGCTCATCGAACTGCAAACTCTGCAAACCGCCACTTGCCGTTAAAGTTAACGACGGATAGAATTGACTTCGCGCCACATTGGTCATTTCAAATGCATTTATCAATCCGTATTCAGCAGCCATAACATCTGGTCTGTTGCGCAACAAAGTCGCGGGAACACCCAATTTAATATCGGCTTCCAATTGCTGACTGTCCAATGTACTGCGCTCAATAACAACCGCTGGCCTACCCAAAAGCAAACTCAAGGTGTTTTCAGTTTTAAAAATAGCAGTCTCTAACTCCACTTTTAAAGCTTTGGCATTGTTGTACTGCGCTATGTTTTGATCGACCGCCACTTGGGTAACCTGACCCGCATTTTTCAATTCCTTAATGGTCAACACACTGCTATCTCGGGTAGCTATGGTTTTTTCGGTAATTTCCAATTGCGCATCTAAAGCCACCAACTGATAATATGTGGTTGCAATAGCCGAAACCAACTGCGTTTTAACCGCTTGGTGTGCGGCCACACTTTGCAGATAACCAGCTTCGCCAGCGCGTTTATTACTACGTATTTTGCCCCAAATATCGGCTTCCCAAGACAGGTTTCCCGTAAGTTCATACTGCTGCAAACTGCCATTGAAAAACGACCCAAACTGACTGTTTGGAGCCAATTCCTGATGTGTCATTTGCGCTCTGGCACTCAAACTAGGCAAATACCCTGCTTTCCCTTGTTTCATATAAGCTTCGGCAGCCGCCATTTGTTCAATGGCCACACGGATATCGAGATTATTCTGAAGACCTTCTTCAATATATTGCTTCAAATACGCATCGGTAAACATATCTTTCCACGACACATCGGCCATTGACAAACTATCTTGTGGCAAATTATCGGTGCGGTACAAATGTTCTGTTTCTTCTAATTGTGGGCGCGAATATTGTTTTGCCACGAAACAGCTTTGCAAAGTAGCAGCCGCAACCACCACTATTAAGGTTTTATTTATAATTGATTTCATAAATTTTAAGCTTCTTTAGTTTCAACAACGGGTTTACGCGACACTTTTTCCTGTAACCATTGGAAAAGGATGAACAAAATAGGAATAACAAACACTCCCAAAATGGTACCGATCAACATTCCGCCAGCAGCACCCGTACCAATGGAATTATTCCCTTCGGCACCCACACCTTTGGCCAACACCAGTGGCATCAATCCTAAAATAAAGGCAAATGAGGTCATTAAAATAGGACGTAAACGTGCTTTGGCTCCGTGAATGGCGGCATCGACCAAACTTTCGCCGTGGCGACGTCGCTGTACAGCAAATTCAACAATAAGAATGGCGTTTTTAGCCAACAGCCCTACCAGCATTATGAGTGCTATTTGGAAGTAGATATTGTTTTCCAGTCCCATCATTTTGGTTGAAAAGAAGGCACCAAATACCCCTAACGGCAGTGAAAATATCACCGACAATGGCAACAGATAACTCTCGTACTGTGCGGCCAATAAAAAATACACAAACACAATTACCAACAAGAAAATAACAACGGTTTGGTTTCCTGCGCTAACCTCTTCTCGCGATAAACCAGAGTACGCCACATCGTAATTGCTTGGCAGATTTTTAATTTCTTCCTGAACAATGGCAATGGCATCACCTGTACTGAATCCCGGGTTGGAAGCTCCGCTAATTTTTGCCGAATTATAAAGGTTGAAACGCGTTACTGATTGTGGCCCATACACTCGTTTTAAATTAACAAACTGAGTTATGGGCGCCATATCTCCACTACCCGTTTTTATATACAATTCGTTTAGGGAACTGGCATCACTCCTATCTTCGGGTTGCGCCTGAACATACACACGGTATTGCTTACCGAAGCGCGCAAAATCGGCAGCATAAACACCTCCAATATAGCCTTGCAAAGTTGAGAAAATACTGCTTACCGAAACTCCATATTTTTTTGCTAAGGGCACATCAATATCCATTTCGTATTGCGGATATTTGGTATTGAAAGATGATTGCCCATACTGAATTTCGGGATGCTTCATCAAATTACCAATAAACTGCTGTGTGGCTGCATCGAGTTCTTCAAAGCTTCCACCAGATTTATCCATTAAATTCACTTCAAAACCACCTGAAAGTCCGAAGCCAGGGATACTTGGCGGTGCAAAGAAAATAATATTGGCATCGGGAATGGTGGCTGCAATTCCGAAAAGTTTTCCAACAATGGCGTTCGATGATAAATCATCAGTTTCTCTTTCATCCCAATCATCCAATTTCACGAAACCTAATCCGTAGTTGGTTCCCGCACCACTTATCAAACTTCTACCGTTAATTACCGTTACCCCTCTAACACCCGGAATTCGGCTTGCTTTCTCGTACAACTCTCGAGTTACTACGTGGGTTCTATCCATAGAAGCACCAGCTGGCAATTCAATATTCATAAAGATAATTCCACGATCTTCGTTAGGCACAAACCCTGTTGGCGTTGTGCTTGCTGCCCACCAAATACCAACTCCCGAAAGCGCCAACAACGCACCTGTTATCCATTTGTTTTTGTATAAGAAAGCTAATGATTTTCCGTAGCGCTCGGTTGTAGCGTTAAAACCAGCGTTGAATTTATCGTAAAACTTCTGTAAAAAGCTTTTGTTGCTGTTTTCGTGCTCGTCGTGACCTTTCAAAAACAAGGCACAAAGCGCCGGACTTAAGGTTAAGGCGTTAACGGCCGAAATTAAAATCGCCACAATCAACGTCACCCCAAATTGTTCGTAAAACACCCCGGTCGGCCCTTGAATAAAAGTTACCGGAATAAACACAGCTGCCATTACCAAAGTAATCGAAATAATAGCTCCCGAAATTTCATGCATGGCATCCAACGTAGCGGTCTTGGCACTTTTAGCGCCTTCGTCTATTTTGGCGTGAACCGCTTCAACCACAACAATCGCATCATCAACCACAATACCAATAGCTAACACTAAAGCGAACAGGGTTAATAAGTTGATGGAATACCCAAAAATATTCAGGAAGAAAAACGTTCCCACAATAGCCACCGGAACGGCAATGGCCGGAATTAAAGTAGAACGGAAATCCTGAAGAAATATGAACACCACCAAAAATACCAAAAGGAACGCCTCAATTAAAGTATTACGCACTTTGTTCATTGATGCTGTTAAGAAATTGTTGGTATCGTAGTTAATTGTGTACTCAATACCCTCTGGAAAATCTTGCGACAAACGGTTCAATTCCGATTTAATATTTTCAATGATTTCCTGCGCATTCGAGCCCGCCGTTTGGTAAATACCCATATTCACACTGGGATGGCCTTCGGTAAATCCGTACGAGTCGTAACCTTGGGCATCCAATTCAATTTTGGCAACATCTTTTAATCGCAGATATTCACCATTATCCAAAGCCTTAATAATGATGTCTTCGTATTGCTTTTCGGTTTTAAAACGTCCGCTATATTTGATGTTATACGAAAATGATTGTCCGTCGTTTTGCCCCAAAGATCCTGCTGAAGCCTCTAAACTTTGCTCTCTTAGCGCCGCGGTAACTTCGGAAGGCACCAAATTATAGGCTGCTAATTTTTCGGGTTTTAACCACACGCGCATCGCATAATCCTGGTTGGAAAATACATTTACATTACCCACACCATTTACCCTTTGCAAAGCAGGAATTACGTTAATTTTCAAGTAATTCTGAACAAAGGTGGCGTTGTAATCTTCGCTTGTTGAATACACAGACAAGAACATCAAGGCTGATGTTTGCTGCTTTTGCGTGGTAACTCCTGTTTGGATTACCTCTTGTGGCAACAACGGATTGGCACGCGCCACACGATTTTGTACGTTTACTGCAGCAATGTCCGGATCCATTTCCTGATCGAAATACACAGTAATGTTTGCCGTACCGTTATTGGCGGCCGAAGACGTCATATAAGTCATCCCTTCAACACCGTTAATCTGCTCTTCAATAGGAATGATCACACTTTCTAAAATGGTTTCGGCACTGGCTCCGGGATAGGTGGCATTCACCTGAATAGTTGGTGGTGCAATGTCCGGGTACTGTTCAACAGGTAAAGCTGAATACCCCAAAATACCCAAAATGACGATTATGATGGAAATCACGGTAGAAAGTACCGGTCTTTCTATAAATGTTTTTAACATAATTTATACTGTAAATTGTTATTGGAATAGGGGCTTTATAGGCTTCACAATACTATCGAAAGCTACTTTTTGTGGCTGTATTGGCGTGCCATTTCTCAATTTGCCAATGCCTTTTACTACGATTAAATCGCCTGCTTTCACGCCAGAATTCACAATGTAAAATAGGTCAGTTTTGTCTTTAACGGTGACTAAGGTTGAAGTCGCCGCATTGTCCTCGCCAACAGTATATACATAGGTTTGCCCCTGCTGCTCGTAAGTGGCCGATTGTGGTACCACCAAAACGTTTTCGTAGGTATTTGGGATTTTAACGGTGCCGCTGTTTCCGTTGGTCAATAACATATTCGGGTTATCGAAAACCGCTCTAAAACTCACCGTTCCGGTATTCGCATCAATTTGCCCGGTTACGGTTTCAATGGTCCCTTTTTGCTCGTAGGTTTGTCCGTTCGCCAACAACAACTCTACTTTTGGGAAATTTTCAATTTTATCTTGAAGTGTTTTGCCTTCAGTTTGTTGAAGGAAATCCAAATATTCGGTTTCGTTCATTGAAAAATAAGCGAATACCCTTTCAATGCTAGCCACTGTTGTTAATGGTTTTGCACTGGTAGCACTTACCAAAGACCCTTCGCGATACGGAATCGCCCCTACAAAGCCATCCACCGGACTCGTTACCGTGGCATAACCAATATTAGCCACCACGCTATTGTAGGTGCTTTTGGCCTGTGCCAAGTTGGCTTTGGCGGTTTCCAACTGCACCTCGCTAATAATATTTTTTTCAACCAGAGGCTTTAATTTATTTACCTCAACTTGGGCTACATTCACACGGGCTTTGGCGGCTTCGGCATCTTGGCTTAACGATTGGGTTTCCAGTTTAAACAAAGCTTGGCCTTTTCTCACTTTTTGCCCTTCATCAACCAAAACTTTTTGGATATACCCAGAAACCTTGGCACGTACTTCACTGTTTATCGTGCCTTCAATAGTGGTTGGGTAGGTCGTGTAAGCTGTTACGTTTTTCTGCGGAACTTCAGTTACCGCCAATGACAAGGCCTGTTGCTGTGGTGCCTGTTGTTGCTCTTCTTTGCAGCTAGCAAACAGTACCGCCACCATACCAAGAATAGCAAAACTGTATATTTTTGAATGTATCATTTTTATGAATTGATTAGTGTTTATTATTGATTATCGTTTCCTTTAACTTGATTATTGATGAGATAGCGCCGTCCAAGAAATGGATAAAGCTGTCGTGAAAACCGAGTTCGAATTTGTTTTCTTCTTCCAAAGTTTTATTGACTTCTTCCTTGTAGGCCTTAATTTCGATGTGTAATTCTCTTTCACTTTTCCACTCTTCCACCATACTACTGATACCTTGAAGCATGGTATCGCTATTAATGATGAAATATTTTTTTCTGTCACCCGTTTTAGTGAAATAGCTCAATTTCTTTAAATCCTGCAAGTGGTTTAAGTGTGTAGAAATGGTGCTCTTGCTCGCGCAAAGATTGGACACCAAATCTTCGAAGGTTGTGCCTTGTTTTCCGGTTAAAATCACATAAGAAAAAATTCGAGCAGCCACTGGTGCCATTTGCTCTTTTTTCTCTAAGAAAATCCCCAGTTTTTCAACCAGTTCGCACTTTCTTTTTTCTGCTTGATTCATCTTCATTTTAATTTTACGTTGCAAAAATATAGATTGGTTCGGAACAGACCGAACCAAACGAAGTTAAAAGATTGTTAAATAAAAAAAGCCGATGTTTCCATCGGCTCAAAGTTTAATGTGAAGTATGTTTTATAATGCGCTCTTAAACTGCTCCAAGAATCGCACGTCGTTTTCACTCAATAAACGAATATCGCCAATTTGGTGCAAAAGCATAGCAATTCGGTCTATTCCCATTCCGAAGGCAAACCCAGAGTATTCTTTAGAATCAATACCACAGTTTTCAAGCACGTTAGGATCTACCATACCGCAGCCCATAATTTCCAACCAACCGGTACCTTTAGTAATTCGGTAGTCAATTTCGGTTTCCAATCCCCAATACACATCCACCTCGGCACTTGGCTCGGTAAACGGGAAGTAACTTGGACGCAAACGTATTTTGCTTTTTCCGAACATTTCGGTGGTGAAATGCTGAAGCGTTTGTTTTAAATCGGCAAAGCTTACATCCTTGTCAATGTACAAGCCTTCCACTTGATGGAAAAAACAGTGTGAACGTGCCGAAATAGCCTCGTTACGATACACCCTTCCCGGAGAAATGGTTCGGATGGGCGGTTTGTTATTCTCCATATAACGCACCTGCACCGAACTGGTGTGGGTACGCAACAAAATATCAGGATTGGTTTGGATAAAAAAGGTATCCTGCATATCGCGTGCCGGATGGTACTCTGGCAGGTTCAAGGCCGTAAAGTTGTGCCAATCGTCTTCAATTTCCGGCCCCTCGCTCACATTAAAACCGATGCGCGAAAAAATATCGATAATTTGATTTTTTACAATAGAAATAGGATGGCGGGCACCAATCTGGATCGATTCGCCCGGGCGGGACAAATCGCCATAAATGCCTTTTACCTCTTCTTTGCTTTCCAGCTCCTCTTTTAAGGCATTGACTTTATCCTCGGCCGTTTTTTTCAGTTTGTTAATGGTTTGCCCAAATTCCTTTTTTTGGTCGTTCGCCACATTTTTAAACTCGGCAAAATACTGTTTCAACAAACCTTTCGAACCCAAATATTTTATTCGGAAGGCTTCAACCTCTTCTTTAGATTGGGCTTTAAACGCTTCGGCTTCGTCAATAAGTTCTTTAATCTTTTCTATCATAACATCTTAAAAAGGATGGCAAATTTAATATATTTTATTTGAAGTATTTTTTTTCTGAAATTTTTATTCTGGAATATTAAAATTGTATCTCATTTTTTATGTAAAATTTTCTAACCCCAATTACCAATCTGTAACATTGATACCCAATTACGCCTATTAAGAACAAAATCGTTTCTCTATCTTCTTCCCAAGTAAAATCACCAAACAGAACGAATATTGACAATAAAATCCAAAAAAACAACGACCCCCTATCGTCAATTAATCGTTTAGTCTGAAACTTTAAAAGCTCTCTTTTAAGAGAATGCTTCTTCATTTCGTTTATTAGTCTGTTTGTAAAAACAAAGTCGATTATTCCTAAATTTTCAGGAAAAAGGTACACACAGGGGATTCTGTTTTTATAGTACACAGATTTTTTCTCTCTATACCTTTGTTTTTCTGCATCCGAAGTATTCCATTTACCATTAAATTCAACATAGGTTTTATACTTAGGCAGATAAAAATCGGGTTCTCTATAACCTTTATTGTCATATTTTAAATCATTCAACTTCACATTGCAATCATAATCAATTCCTGAATACTTAAAATATTCAGAAATAAATTTTTCACCTTCACTAAGCTTTCTTTTTTTCATCCAAGAACTTTCATTTAATCAATATACTCCGTTTCCACAAAATAATTCACAATAGCTTCTTTCATCAACACCGATTGCTCGCCGGCTTTTAAATGCGGTAAGGTTTCCAGTGTTTTGTAATGCGGCCAACCGTCGTCATCCACAAAATCGAGTTCGTAGTAGCCATAAGGCGCCAAAAGTTTGCAAATGGCTATGTGCATTAAATCGAGTTTTTGATCTTTTTTGAAACTGCGGTGCAATTGGCCCAATTCCTGCACGCCAATAAGGTAAATAATGGCATCGAGATCCATCGTGTCGCCATCGGCAAATTGCGCCGATAATTTTTCAACCACCAAATCCCACCGTTCCTTTAATTGCTCGTCTCTAGCCATACTTTCATTTTCTATAAAACGTTAAAGTTGCAAAGTTAATTTATATTTGTTGAAATTATTTAACTATGGGCGTAATAGATATTGTTTTAGGGGCTTTAATTTTGTTTGGGTTGGTGCGTGGTTTTATGAAAGGGCTTTTTGTTGAAATAGCCTCGCTTATCGCACTAGTGGCTGGGGTTTACGGCGCCATTCATTTTAGCGATTTTGTTGCCCATTTTTTACAGGACAAAACCGATTGGAGCGAAAACACCATAAAATATTCTGCATTTGCCATAACGTTTATCATTATTATTTTGATTATTTCGTTAGCCGGAAAAGCATTGACCAAATTGGCCGATTTTGCCGCATTGGGCATCATCAACAAAATTTTGGGTGGAATTTTTGGCGCACTGAAAATAGCCCTGGTTTTAAGTGTGGTTTTGATTGTTTTCGACCGATTGAACAACACGCTGCCTTTTGCCAATGAAGAGGATTTGGAAGACTCCTTGCTTTACAGCCCCGTAAAATCGCTGGTGCCTAGTATTTTTCCGAATATTTTAAAGAGTGATGAAGATTCAGACGAGACGGGTAGCGACATGCTTCAATCAGTTTAAAACAAACTGGTAGTCAATATCGTCAACATTCAACAGAATTTTGCCTTTCCGCCTAAAAAACAAATCCTTTAATTCTTCTATTTCCTGCCTATTGAACATCAATACCAAATTCGGCTGAACCGAAGGTATGGGTATTTTTCTTTTAAAAGAAGAACCTGAATATTTGCACTCCCAAAATTGAGCATCGACAGTTTTCAGGTATTCTTTAAACTGAACGTACTGCCTGTAATCAAATTCAAAATACAAATTATTGAATTCCAAATGATATATTTTACAATTGACGCATAACGACAATTCGCCATTTTTCCCTTTTGATATTGTTTTTATGCTTTGGCACATGATTTATTATTTTTTCGATGGTTACAGCATAAAATTTGGCTAGTAACAATCGGTTTTTATCTGTTGATTTTCTCGGTAAAATTCAAACGGTTTCATTCCTCCTTCTTTGCAGACATTTTCTAAAACCGAGAATACACTGTTCTGCATCGCCAACGACCCGCAAACCATAATCACACCGTTATCGTTTAAGGTTTTGGCCATTAATGCCGCATCTGCTTTTATGGCGTCCTGCACATATTGCTTTTGGCCTTCCTGCGAACAAGCCAAGTTCAATTTTTTCAATCGGTTTCTTTCCACATCTGTTTGCAATCGATCTATAATGGTTTTAGACGACGATTTCCTTCGGATGCCCCAATACAAATGGGTTTCAACTTGGTTTTTGTTTTCGTCAATCATCCCTAAAAATGGTGCAATGCCCGTTCCGTTGGCTATTAAAATGGCTCGACTGGCTTTCTTCGGAAAATAAAACGCTGGATTTTTAACAATGCGCGCTTTAAAGGTTTGGCGTTCCGACAAATCGTTTAAATAGCCCGAGCCCAAACCGTGTTCGTGCAGTTTCACGCTTAAATGCACATGCCCGTTAATTCGCCCAATGGAATACAAACGCTCCCGATGGTCGTTGTTTGGGTAAATGGCCAACAAATCGCCCGACTTGATGGTTTTGGGCCACTTGGGTTTCAGGGTTACCGAAAACGTATTATCGGCACCCACTTGGGCCAACTCCTTTTCAACTACCGCAAAACGTTTCAGGTTTTTGGGCTTTGCCGTGAGTTTATCTTCCGGAATGGTTAAGGTCAAATCTAATTGACTGCTCCAATTTTTTACCCACGCATCGAATGCTTCAAACGATTTGTCGTTTATGGTATGCAACTCGGTGAGCTGCGTGGCATTCTTCAGTTTTAAAAAGGCGTGATTAACATCTTCAGCAAACTTGCAAAAATCGGGATACGCCAATGAGCCAAACCCAACCACCGAAAATGAAAACGGCTGCTCCTGCTCAACCGCTTCCACCAATTTTAAAAATTTATTAGCGTTAGTGGGTGCCTCGCCCTGACCATAAGTTGCCGTTATGGCTACAATTTGTTTCGCTTTTTTAAAGGTGGAATAATGATTAAGCTCGGTGATGTACGATGTTTTTCCCGAAGCCAACAATTGTTTGTGTAAGGCATTGGCATAAGCAACAGTGCTGCCGTTTTCGGATCCCACTAAAATGACAAACTCGGCTTCATCCTTTTTGAATTTGTTTTTCAATCGGGAGGCGAGGCGCTTAAAAGTCATCGCAAAACCGGAATAGATAAAAAACAGAATATTCACTGTCGCAATAGCCAAAATTACAGACCACAATATGCTGCCTTTACCCGTGTGCAAATTGAGGCTTACTGCTGAAAATACACTGAATTTTGAAATGTTGATGTCGCTCAAAACCTCACCCGTAAACTGGTTGACGAGCATTTCTTTGTTATTCAGTTTTAATGTGAAATAATCTTCAACATCGGGTGAAAATGGAAATTCGATGGATTGGATTTCTGAAAGCGGCGTATTTTTAAAAACATCAAAATCTGAAATCTCCTGTTTTGGCGTTTCTAAAAGCGTTTCGAAATCCACTTGGTGTTTCGCATCCTGTTTGGGCAGCAAGTCAAGTTTATCGAAAGACAAATACACGCCCGTGGCAGTAATGATGATAATTGGGATTAAAGACAAACGCCCCAAAACCACATGCCAATATTGATTAAAATCGTCGTTGACTATTCTTGAAAAGAACTTTTTAAATGAACGTTGCCGCTTTACAATCAGCACCGTTCCGGAAACAGCAATTAAAAACAAGAGGAAAGAACACAGCCCGACAAAGAAACGCCCCACACTCTTTAAAAACAACGACCGATGAAAATTGGTCACCCATTGAAAAAATGGAGAAGGTTTTTTTTCCTCCCCTAAATATTCGGCTGTTTTAGGGTTGAAGTAGCCTTCTAAATTATCGCCCTCTTCGGTAAAAACGGATGCTAGAACAAAATGGTTGGCATCCACTTTTATGTCTATAATTTCAGGATACTTTTCTTGAAAAACAGTAATGGTTTCAGCAACAGTTACCTCTTCCAAATCGGCAACTTCAAAAGGCTGCAATTGTTCAGAAATGGGCTGAAAGGCCAAAATAATGCCCGTTACCGACGCCAAAAAAATAAAAATAAAAGAAGATACAGCCAACGCTAGATGACTGTACCTCCAAATTGAAATAGACATAAAAACTAACTCGAAATAATTATTATTTGTTAGGTATCATCCGTACGTAACGGATAAAGCCCTTTCCTTCATGCTTCCCTTTTATGGCTTCGCTGGTTAATGGAAACTCCACATCTTTTACATGATATTTATCGTCTTCAACGGCAGATTCAAAACGGATGCTGTATCCCGCATCGATTTTAGAATCTTCAATATCGATAACGTTAATGCTGCGTTCGCCACCAGAAATGGTCGCTCCGGTTATGGCATCGATGTTGTTGCGCTTTTTTCCGTAGAATTTCCACCATTCTTCAACGGTGTTGTACCACTCATCGTCATCACCAATAACGTAAAGGGTTTTTTCGTATTCGCCCTCTGGGTTAATCAGCGAAACAACAATATAAGCCCCATGCCCCGTATAATTGGTCAATTGGATCATGCATTTGTATTTGGTAGATTCAGTTAAAGTTGTAAAAGATACGAGACCTAAGAGTAGCACACCTAAAATGCCTATATATTTTAATTTCATGTTTTATTATTTTTTACTTTAAAAAATCGATGGCTATGTTTTTTTCTTTTAAAATTTCGTTTTCTGAAGCGAGGTCGTAAACCGTTTCTTCAAACTCGGTCACGGCGTCTTTTTTGGCGCCATTGGCTATAAGATACTTCAAAATCTCAGTGTCTTTTGCCTTCATGGCGGCTAAATGTAATGGGGTGTTGCCTTCGCTATTTTTACTGTTAATATCTACTTTGTATGAAGCCGCTAATTTCAATAAATCCATATTCTCTTTGTTTACCGCCAAATGGTATAGAGAACTGCCATCTTTCTGTAGTTCAGATACGTTTAAACCAGCTGTTTGTAACAGTTTTAATTTTTTTTCAAACTGCTCCTTATTTCTTGTATTGTAAGATTCGATTAGATAATACGCTAAATTATTCCCGTTGGAATCTACTGTATGCACATCGGCATTATTTTCAATCAAGTAGTTTATTACCTCGGGTGAATTATGCTCCACGGCCATCGTTAAAGCCGACTGCCCTTTATTATTGATTATATTGATATTTTTCAACTCTTGCTTTAACAGTTCTAATACTTCAATACTGTTCCGGCTTGCGGCATACATAAAAGCATTGTTACCGTTTTCGTCAAGCGCATTTACATCGTTCCCTTTTTCAATAAAATACTTGATGATTTCTAAATCTTTACTTCTGCCCGCTAAAGTGTGGAGTGGTGTAGTACCGTGCTTAGTTGTAACTCTTGGGTTTAAACCTACACTTTCCAAAAACTGGAAAACCTCCAACCCGTTGGTTTTACCGCGCGTGCCCTGAGCCGCAAAAATAAAAGCCTGGTCGTTGCCTTTTACGCCTTTTTTTGTCAGCTCTTTTAAAGCCTCGATATTTCCGGTACGAGCTACGTAATTGAACACACCGTTGCCTTCGTAATCGGTACTGTTAATGCCCAACCCTTTTGAAACGAAGTATTCGGTAAGCTTACCCGTTTTGTCACTTGGTGCGGCCAATAGTAATGCATTAGCACCGTTTTGGTTAACATCCTTTTGAAGGTTAGCACCGTTGGCCAAACATATATCGTACACTTTGGTGTTTTCCTGGCCAGCCGAAGCCGCAAAATTCAAAACCGTATTGCCATGGTCTTCAACCATATCGGTTTTTGCACCGTTTTCAATTAAATATTCCATGATATCTGAATTGCCCATTCTAGCGGCCCAAAAAATGTATGTTCGGCCATCGTGCGTTAATTTGTTTACGTCGTTACCTTCTTTTGAAATGATATATTTAATGGTTTTGTTGGGGGCATTATTGTTAATGGCAAATACCACGGGGTCGAAATAATGGGACGTCAATTCTGAAATATCATTACCCTCTTTAATTTTGGCATCCACCTCGGCAATGCTGGTTGTTGGTTTCCAAAAATCTCGGCTCAAAAACACATTGTTTTGTGCTAACCCTTTTATGCCGAAAATCATAACGGCAACAATTAAAATTGATTTAAAATTTTTCATTCTATTTGATTTTCATTCTTTTAAACAGTAAACATAACAGACCTTAGACTATAACTCTATTTTTATTTAGACCTATTCTATTTTAGAAAAACAAATCTATATAGAATCGTTCTAAATAAAAACAATTTTTTGATTTTTTTTAGGTAAGACTCCGAAACGGATCATTTACTTTGAAGTATATGGCGAGAAAAGATACTATTACGAACAACTAATCACACTAAAAACCTTATTTTCAGGAACAAAGTTTAGCTTAAAGTAAATAAAAAACCACTCATTAAGAGGGCTTTCAATTTTAGTCAAGATGGTATATTTCCATGATATCTTTGAGGTACTTTTCAAAATCAATCTTTAAATCGATTAGTTTCCCCGTGTGAACGTCAAAAACCCAACCGTGTACCTTTAAGCCCCTATCCCGGTAGGCTTTTTGTACCGCCGCGGTTTTTATAAGGTTTACACACTGTTCTTTGACGTTAAGCTCTACAAGACGATCATACTTTTTTTCGTCATCATCAAAGCCATTAAGTTCCTTTTTGTGAATTCTGTACACATCCCTAATGTTGCGTAGCCATGGGTTTAAAATACCCAAATCGGCCGACTGCATAGCGGCCTTTACCCCTCCACAGGCGTAGTGGCCACAAACCACGATATGCTTTACTTTTAGGTGGTCTACAGCATAATTGACTACCGACATCACATTCAGATCGATACTAATGACCATGTTTGCTATATTGCGGTGCACAAACACTTCTCCGGGTTGTGCGCCCATAAGTTCTTCGGCCGTTACACGACTATCGCTACAGCCGATATATAACAACTCCGGACTCTGCCCTTTACCCAATTCTTCAAAATAATCCTTTTGGGTTTCAAGCTTATTTTTTATCCAAGTGCTATTGTTTTCAAATACTTTATTTATATCCATTATCCTAACTAATACACATCTTTTACATTTTTCTTAACCCACTTCATACATTCTTTAAAAGTTTCAAATATATGCTCTTTTGGAATTAAATCGGGGATAATGTCAATGCGTTCCATCATATATTTAGGTTGTTTCAGCAAGCCTACAAAAAGCACTTGAATATTTTTGTTGTTCAAATCCTGAAGCACATCTTCCATGGCATAAAGCCCAGATTGGTCCATATACTGCATACGCCCTAACCTAATGATGACCGTATTAGCCGTTTCGGGAATCTGTTCGGCCAATTGTTGAAATTCACTAGTTGAACCAAAAAACAAAGGCCCTTTAATATGCTTGATAAATACTTCTTCTTTTAAATTTTCTGGGAAACTGGCTTCGTCTTTCCAAGCCTCTTCCTTGAGCGGAGTTACATTACTCCGTTCGGCAGTTAAATCGCCAATTTTCTTCATAAACATCAATGAAGCAATGATTAAGCCGATGCCCACGGCATATACCAAATTCCAAAAGGTAGATAGGAAGAGTACCACCAACATAATAAGCACCTCAGAACTTAATTTAAGCGGCCCCAATTTAATATCTTTTGGTAAACTAGGAATAGCTTTCAGTCCTTTATAATCCATTACGCCAATGCCTACGGTGATTAAAATACCAGCCAAAACCGCAGCTGGAATTTTTGATGCGATAGGCCCCAAACCAAGTAAAATTATGAACAACAATACTCCCGCAATCATTCCTGAAAGCCTGGTTTTCCCGCCCGAAGTGATGTTTACCACCGTTCGTATCGTTGCACCAGCACCGGGAATACCTCCAAAAACGGCAGCAATGCTGTTACCTATACCCTGCCCCACCAACTCTTTATTAGGCTTGTGCTTGGTTTTTGTCATGTTATCGGCCACCACACTGGTCAACAAAGAATCTATAGCCCCTAAAAGTGCCAAAGTAAGTGCGGTGAAAATATAGGGTGTTACATTACTAAGTTTAAACTCTGTAATAATCTCTAAATTAGGAACCGGCAATCCGCTAGGAATTTCTTCTATGGGTCGGTAATCGAGTCCGAAACCCACCGCTATCCCCGACATCACCAGCAATGCTACCAGAGTGCTCGGAACAGCCTTGGTAATTCTTTTAAACCCGTAAATGATAAAAATAGTACCGAGTGCCAAAATCAATTCCAACCAATTAATATTCTGCAATGCACGCGGCAGCGCCTTAACGGCTCCCAAAGCCCCCGAAGCTTCCTTTGCAGCTAAGGTTTGTGATTCTTTTAAAATATCTGCCTCAGTAATCTCTCCCGCCCTCCTAATGGTTTCTTTAAAATCCTCAAGCACCAAAATGCCTTCTTCGGCTTCTTCTTTTAAAATATTTTCTAAAATAACCTCTTCGGCCTGTGGTTTAAAAGTATCAACAAACTCTAAGTCTTCTTTTGGATAATACCCTAAGGAAGGTAAAATTTGGGTGAGTAAAATAATCACCCCAATAGCCGTCATAAAACCTGAAACCACGGGATAGGGAATGTACCGAATGTATTTTCCCAAGCCCAATATACCTAGCCCTATTTGCATGAGCCCTGCCAATAAAAATACGGTTAGGATTACGGGCAATGCTTGATTAACATCGCCATCGTTAACGGCAATAATACTGGCAATTACCACCATACTTACCGCCGTCATGGGTGCGGTGGGGCCAGAAATTTGGGTATTGGTTCCACCAAAAAGCGCTGCAAAAAAACTAATAAAAATGGCTCCGTAAAGTCCTGCCGTGGGTCCTAATCCGGAAGACACCCCAAAAGCCAATGCCAATGGTAACGCTACGATACCTGCGGTTATCCCTCCAAAGGCATCGCCTTTTATGTTTGAGAACAATTTCTTCATAATTAAGTTTAATTTAGAAACATTAGTTTGGTTTATTGGTTTGATGGCAAAAAAAAAAAAAAATCAACACTTAAAGTATTGATTTTTTTTGATTTTTAAAAGTTTACAAAGGTCATAATATTAAATTGGTCGCGGCCATCGGTTTCAAAAAACTGGTTCATGTAACCCGCTTCAACCCGAACATTTTTACTGATTTTATACCCCAAACCTCCATAAAGCCTGTTTCTGTCGAAAACGGACGATTCGGTATTTAAAAATATTTCGTTGTATGCTGAAAGATAAAATTTGCTTGGGTTTTCTTCCTGCGTGCAAAGCGGCACGTTTATGCCCAAAAAGTATCTAAAACGCATTTTGAAATCGTCTTCTACAAAGCGTTGCTCAAAACGGTAACGATGCTGTAAGTTTACCGAACCGACACTTTGTTTTGAGATGAATTGTTGAAAGATTCTGTGTTCGTTGACCGTTACTTTATCATCTGAATTGCTCACGTAATTTTCAGAAAGAATGTAGCCATAACCTAAAAGCACATTGCTTTTTCCTTCGTTAAAAGTGAAGCCCAAACCGGTTCGTAACAACAACTGCTCTAAATCGCCAATGGCATTGTAGTTTCGATATTGCACCTCGTTGTGGATGTTCCACTTTGAGTTTAGTTTTTTGTTGCCTATATAAATAAGCCAATTACCAAAGTTACTGTCTTGGGCTTGGCTAAAAAAAGGCAGCATTACCCCAAAGATTAATGCCGCCAAACTTATTTTCTTTTTCATATTATTTCTTCCCATACAGTGCTTTATTCGTAAAACGTCACTGCTCCTGTATTAATGTCGTACATGGCACCAATAATGGCTATTTCCTTATTATCTTCCATTTCTTTTAAAACTGGACTTTGCTTTCTAATATTTTCAATAGTTAGTTCAACGTTCTTTTCTGCAACATTGTTAACAAAATCGATATTTGAAGAGTTTCTTTGGCTGGCATCGTTAGGCTCCTGAACAGCATTTACGGCTGGTTTAATTTTGCCAAGCATACTGGTTAGGTTTCCTAATTTAGCATCGTCGCACGCCCCTTTTATTGCGCCACAACTGGTATGCCCCAAAACAACAATTATTTTGGTACCTGCCAATTTACAGGCAAACTCCATACTACCCAATATGTCTTCGTTAACAAAGTTCCCAGCAATACGAACGCTAAAAATGTCGCCCAACCCTTGATCGAAAACCAACTCGGCCGATACTCTGGAATCGATACAACTTAAAATGGTAGCGAACGGAAATTGCCCTTCACTGGTATCGTTTACCTGTTCCAATAGGTTTCTGTTGGCCTTTAAATTATTTTGAAATCTTAAGTTTCCTTCTTTTAAAAATTGCAACGACTTTTCTGGCGTCATTGTTGCCTGTGTTTCTTTAGTGTGTGCTTTCATTCTGTTTGTTTTAAATTTAATTGGTTTAAAGTGCAAGATTATCCAGACACAAGAATGGACACCTCTATTTTACTGATAATATCCTTAATATCAGACTTCTTTAAACCATCATTGTTTTGTTCTTTATTTTTTCGGTTTAAATAAAGTAAATTAATATTACTCTTCAATAGGTATTTAGACAAATTACTTACGGTGTTATCGTTACGTTCAAAAACGAACTCTACTTCGTCATTATTTGAAGACGCTCCGTTTCCTTGGTGCTTTCCTGCCTTATCTACCACTTCAAATAATTTTAGTGGCTTTTGGGCCTGTTGCAATAAACTATTGGTAATGGCATCGCTATAACCTGTGGACTTTCCGTTTAAAATAGCCATTGATAATGCTTTATCGGGCTCAATGGTGCTTTTGCTGTTAACCACCATTACCGGGCCCTCATAGGTTTTTAAAACAAAATTTATAATCTTGTCTCCAGCCAACCCCAGTCTCGATTTTCGGCGTCCCACAATAACAACGTCGGGTTGATACGCGTTCAATTGATCTTGAATTTCGTTTTTTATATTTCCGAAAGCATAGCTGTAATCAATCTTTAGGCCGTAGGTTTTGGAAACCGACTTTATAATGCCACCTATACTGTTTTTTGTTAAACTATGCTGTTCGTTTATGGTGCGAAAGGTTGATAACTGACTGTCTCGATCCACCACGTCCGTTCCTTTTTTCACATGAAAAAACTTGATATCAGCACTTAGGATTTTAGCCAAGGCTATGGCACTTTTAAGTATAGCCTCGGTGGAATCCTTTAAGTCTGAGAGAACTAAAATTTTACTTTTATTGCCATCCATGATGATTAACTTAAGCTCAGGCTTGATTTTGGCCTTTCATTGAAAAATTTAATAAAACTCTCAGGGTTTTCTTCAACGCCGCGTTTTGACACCAATTTTATATCGATGTTCCGCTCTTTAGCCTTGAATAAAAAGTCTTCCAGAATTTCTATAATATCATTATCCAAATATCTGGTCTTTAACAAGTCTAACTCTAAATAGGTATCTTTTGGCAGGCTATCAAGTTCTTTCAATATGGCTCCCTTGTTAAAAAAAGTTACTTCTTCTGCAAGCGTCATTTTAATTCTGTGCTTTCCGTTACTTTTATCTTCAATATGAAGGAAATGTGAGTTTTGGTAGCTCTTTAACAAAATAACTACAATACCTACCAGCAAACCAAGACCTATACCAAACAATAAATCGGTAAATACAATACCTACAACGGTTACAATAAAAGGCGCCCATTGTTTCCAACCTAAATTGTACATAATTTTGAATAGGGACGGCTTTGCCAGTTTGTAACCTACCACCAATAAAATAGCGGCCAAAACAGAAAGCGGAATCATATTCAGTAATTTAGGAATCAGTATCACTGAAATTAACAGGAAAAACCCGTGGATAATAGCCGATAATTTAGATTGCCCACCTGATTGGATATTTGCAGAACTACGTACAATAACCTGTGTAATAGGCAAACCACCAATTAAACCAGAAAGAATATTCCCTGTTCCCTGTGCCAACAACTCTCTGTTTGTTGGAGTAACGTTTTTGTGTGGATCTAACTTATCGGTTGCTTCAACGCACAATAAAGTTTCCAAACTCGCCACCAGCGCAATGGTAAAGGCCGTAACCCAAACATCTACATTGGTTATTACCGCAAAATTTGGAAAGCTAAACTGCCCCAAAAAGTCTGATGCACTTTCAGGAATCGGAACACTTACCAAATGTTTTCCTTCTATTGCCATAGGTGTACCACCGGTAACATTATAAAAAACAATACCCAATACAACGGCAACCAGCGGTCCTTGGATAAGTTGGAATATTTTACCTTTTTTTGAAAGCACCTTATCCCATAATATCAATATAGCTAAACTTATAATACCTATTAAAGCGGCACCGGGATGAATATTGTTTATGACTTGGAATAGTTCTGAAAAGGTATTTCCTCCATCAATTTCAAAAAACTCAAGATCCCATGCCGACTCTTCATCATAACCAAAAAAGTTAGGTATTTGCTTTAAAATGATAATTATTCCAATACCGGTAAGCATCCCTTTAATAACCGATGACGGAAAATAATACCCAATAACTCCTGCTTTTAACACCCCAAAAAGCAATTGGATAATTCCACCCAAAACAACGGCAACCAAAAAGTTTTGATAACCGCCCAAAGTTCCGATGGCTGTTAATACAATAGCAGCCAAACCTGCCGCGGGACCACTCACTCCAATATTTGAGCCACTCAATGCTCCAACAACAATACCTCCAATAATACCAGCAATTAAACCTGAAAACAACGGTGCTCCACTGGCAAGAGCTATACCCAAACATAACGGTAAGGCAACAAAAAACACAACTATACTCGCTGGCAAGTCGCTTTTAATAGTTTTAAACATATTATAATAAAATTTTTGGCTTGGCTTAATCAAAACCAAACTCAGAATAAACAATAAGAATTTGACTAAGGCTTATAAAAACCTTAAAACCCGAATTATAATATGTGAAATTTAGGAGGGGGAGAAGTAAGTTTTAAATGAGGATTGGGATATTTTTTTTGAAAATATTCTAAATCTAAATCGTTATCCCAAAAAACAATACTCAAATTTGTTTCTGCCATTTCCTGGCACAATAGTTCTTTTTCTGATATTTTTTTTCCGCCTTTTTCTTCTTCTTCAGAAGTGGCATAAAAAACAGATACATCAACAGAATCATCAACCAAAACAACAACTGTTGGAGCCATTAAAAATAGCACAAACAGAGCAGTAAAGCATATTGAAACGATTTGTTTTAGCATAAAAAATTTCTAGGGAAACAAATATACAATTCTAAATGTTAAATTTCTATTAAAAATCGTGGAGTAATTTTATATCTTCGGAAGCTACCCAACCTGTTTTTCCGTCGGCTAGCTTTATTTTTTTCCAATCGTTATAGGTTTCTTCTACTTGAACTTTGGTGCCTTCGTGCAACCTAAAAGCTTCTTCTCCCCTTGCGTTTGGTGTGCTCTTTACTTTGCTTTCCTGGACAAATACTATGGCTGGATTGTCGTTTTTATCTAAATTGTATTTGTGGAACGCAAACGCCAAAGCTATGCAAACCAAGCCCAAGCACACAAAACTCCCAACAAACGACAAACGCTTGCGGGTCGTGGAATAAGCAAAATAATAGATTAAAAACAAAACGACAAAACAGAACACAAATCCTACCGCTGTTTTTGCCCAGGCATCAAAAGATAATTTGTTTGTGATGTTTTTTATCAGTTTTGAAACTCCGGTTTCGGGCACTACTTCAATGGCATCGATGGTCATGTTTTTGGCAAAGGCCATATTGTTTTTTATATCCTCATCGTTCGGAGCCAACTGCAAGGCCTTCTCGTAATAATAAATACTTGGGGCAATATGGCTTAATTTATAATGGGCATTTGCTAAATTGAAATACAAATCGGCCGAATGTTGCCCCGTTTCCAAAATAGCCGTGTAATCGTCAATGGCTTCGGCATATTTTCCTTCGTTGTACAGTGCATTCGCCTTTTTAAACAAGTCTTGGTTTTGTGAATAAGACACAAACCCCATTAACAACAACAAGGTATACAATATTGGTTTCATTTTCTTAACGTGCTTGTTTATCAATTAACGAAATGGTTTTGGCAGCTTTTTCATAATCTTCTTGCATAGTTACACTATCAATAGGAGTATAACGTGCCAAATCACAGCTTTCGATAATGCTTATAAAATCGCTTATTACTTCGTCCTCAACCTGTTTTTGCCTTAATAGGTCTTCAATCTTATCTTTACTAAAATCGCTGGTTTCAATATGCAATTTTGCTTTTAAATAGTTGTGCAAAGCTTTTTCTAGGGCTATGTAAAATTCTTCTTTTTTGCCCAATGCTTTTTTGGCGTTGCTCAAATATTTTCTGGCAAGCTTATCGGCCTTTCTTATTTTGTTTCCAAACACATCGGCATCTCTGCTAGCCTTTTTTCGACGCACCACAATAGCCAACGGAATGGCCAAAAACGGTGCTAATAGCAAGCTCCAAAACAGTTTGGTTTTAAAGAAATAGCTGCTCTCGATAGGGTGAAAATCGGTTTGGGTTTTAATAAATGCAAATTGATCGCTGTTTAAAACCACTGCTTGTTTACCAATATTACCACCTAAGGCTTCATTATTGTTGGTGGCATTGTTTGATGGCCCGCTCAACACATTGATTATAATTTCATCGGAAGATAAACGCTTGTAGCTTTCGGTTTTTAAATCGAAATATGAAAATGAAATACTCGGAATAGGATATTTTCCTTTGTACTGCGGCACTACGGTATAACTGTCTGAAATACTGCCCTGCATCCCTGAAAGGTTGGTGCGCACATTTTCTTTGTGCTCTGGCTCGTAAACCTCAAGCGAACTTGGCAACGATATTTTAGGCAGTTTAAACAGTTTTAAATTTCCATTTCCACCCACCTCTACTTTTACCTGTAGTGACTCGGTGGCATCCAACTCGGTTTTTGAAGCCGACACGTTAAAATTAAAGTCGCCAACCGCACCAGTAAAATCCAATGGTTTTCCTGTTTCAGGCAAAGGTTTTACGTTAATGGTTTTATTTCCGGCCGAAACGGTTCGGTTAGTGCGTTGCATTAAAACACTTCCAAAGATATCACGGCGGTTGGTGGGTACACGCAAAGCGATATCGAGCGTTAAGGGCTCTAAATCGAGCTTCCCTGTTTTTTGCGGATAGAGTACCGTTTTCCGTAGCACTAAAAACCGGTAATCCTCGCCGTTATATTTTCCGTTTTGTACTTTTTGGCCTTGGGTATCGATGTTTTGGCTCCAAAAATCATTATACCTTGGCGTATCGATTTCATTCCAATTATCAACTGCTATTTTGGGCGACACGTAAAGTTTATAAACTACGGTAATGGCCTCGTTTAAATATGGGTCGGTTTTGGAAACTTCGGCAACCAAATGGATGTTTTCCGAAGCTAAATATTGCGGATCATTGGGGTCTTTCGGAATATCGACTGCAGCGGTCACTTCAATGGTTACGGGTGTAGTTTTATAAATAACGCCATCAATAACAATGGTAGCTTGCTGAATGGTGAAATTTCCACGCTTTTTGGGTGCTAAAAAATAACTGTATGTTTTTTTGAAGGTGCGTTTGCCATTAATCCATGAGTTGCTCACCGATTGGTTGGGACCACCAACTACAGTAAAATTGGCAAAATCGGGCGGATTGAAATTATCGCCATCTTGATTCATTTCAAAATCGATGCGCAACCTCTCGTTAACCCCCAACTTTTGCTTGCTTACCTTAGCATTAAATTCAACCTGTGCGGAAGCAAGGCTTGTTGTTAAAACTAATAATAGGAATATGTGTTTTATTATTTTCATGTTTTTAGATTGAAACGCTTTGGGCTCACTTCACTTTAACGATGCGCAGTGACAGCTCTTAGCATGACAAAACAAATTTAACTTCAAACTTCGGCTTTCAAGCTTCTAACTTTTACCAGTCTTTATCAGATTGGATAATAACGCCCTTTTGTTTTTCAGCATTTATCTTCTCCTGAACTTTTTGCTCTTGGTTGTTCATGGCTTCCAACAAGTTTTTTATCTGTTGTGGCGATAACTGCCCTGGTTGAGGCTTAGGTTGGGGCTGCTCTTTTTGTTCGTCACCACCTTCTCCTTTATCCTTTTTGTCGTCCTTGGGCTTGCCTTCATCTTCTTTATCCTCGCCTTCTTTGTTATCCTGGTCGCCTTCGTCTTTTTTATCGTCTTGGTTGTCGCCTTCTTGGTCTTTATTATCTTGGTTATCCTGATTTTCCTTATTCTCGTCGTTTTTCTGCTGGTCTTTATTGTCTTGGTTTTCGTCCTTGTTATCCTGACTCTCGTCTTGATTTTGGTCTTTTTGCTGTTCTGCACAGTCTTTCGCCACTGCCAAATTATACCGCGTTTCGTCATCGGAAGGATTGTTTCGCAACGCGTTTTTATAAGCCTCAACCGCTTCCTGACACTTTTTTGCTTGCATTAATACATTCCCGATGTTGTGATACGCCTTGTGTTTTTCGGCTTTTGAAGTCGCCGATTTAGCCGCAGCCTCCAACCTGTAAATGGCTTCATCAAAATTACCCTGTTTTATGTACGACGTGCCTAAATTATAACTGCCCGCTACCGAATTGGGCTGCTCTGAAAGGGCTTTTCGATACTCCATTTCGGCCAAAACGGTGTCCTCGTTCAAAAGCTTATTGCCTTCATACACAAAATTATTCGCCTTTTTTAAAGCCAACAACTGTGCTTTATCCTCTTCTTGCGCGAAAGACAAAACCGTTGTAAAAAGGAGCAAAATTGCTAGTAATTGTTTCATTTTTATTTCTAAATTAGAAAATATGCTATGTTTTGTTCGTTAAAAAATTTATAAAATATCTCGATTTCAATCGTTTATAAATTTTCATTGAACAGATTCAACTTTTTCAACCAAGCCGTTTTTCGTTCCAAAAGGAAAATATCGAGCAACAAAAAGAATATACCGAAGCCCAAAAACCACTGAAACTGCGATTTAAAATCGGCAAACTGTTTCGATTCAAATTCGGTCTTATCCATGGCATTTAATATTTCACGGATATTTTCAACCACATCTTTGGTGCTCTTTCCGTTTATGTACGCCCCATTAGCTTCGCTCGCAATATTTTTAAGAGTTTCTTCATTCAACTTGGTAATAACCGTTTCACCTTGACTATCTTTTTTATAGTTCAGCACCACCCCATTTCGTTTTTCGGGAATGGGCCCTCCTTTTACATCGCCCACCCCTATGGTAAAAATACGAATACCCTCTTCGCTGGCCTCCTCGGCCACTGCTGCTGCCTGCTCGCTATGGTCCTCTCCATCTGAAATAATGATAAGCACTCGGTTGGTTTGCTCTTCGTCATCAAAATAGGTTTTCGCCAGGTTAATGGCTTCGTTAATGGCCGTACCCTGTGACGACAGCATATCGGTATTCATGCTTTGCAGAAACATTTTAGCCGATGCATAATCGGTGGTAATAGGCAACTGCGGAAAGGCTTTCCCGGCATACGCAATAATCCCAATGCGGTCGCTCGCCAAATTATTGATGATTTGCGTTACCAATTGTTTCGATTTTTCCAATCGATTGGGTGCGATATCTTCGGCCAACATACTTTTTGAAACATCGATAGCGAACACAATATCGACGCCTTCGCGCTTAACGGTCTCCAATTTCGTGCCAATTTTAGGGTTTACCAAAGCCAAAGCCAAACAGGCAAACGCCAAACAAAGCACCACCATTTTTAAAACACTTTTGAAAAGTGAGGTATTCGGACTTAACTTTTTGAGTAATTCCTTATCGGCGAATTTGCGTTGGGTGCGGTATTTCCAAAACTGAAGCACCAAAAAGAGCAACACCACTACAGGAATAACCGCCAATGCCCAAAACCATATTTTTTCGTCTAATTGATACATATTTTAGTATTCAGTCGCAGTATTCAGTAAAGCAGTCATGCCACGAACACTGATCTTTATTTTAACTTCAATTTGCTTCGACTTAGCAAACAACCATCTTCAGTTTAAAACTTCTTCTTATGCCCTAAATAAAACTTCTGAAAACAGTAAACCTCAACAGCACTTCCAACATTAAAAGGAGTCCTGCCAAAATCACCAACGGACGGAATTTTTCATCATAATTATAAAATTTGAATTCCTCTATTTCCGTTTTTTCAAGCTTGTTGATTTCATCATAAATCTCTTCTAGCTTTTTGTTATTGGTAGCCCTAAAATACTTTCCTCCGGTAACTTCGGCAATTTCTTTTAACAAGGCCTCGTCAATTTCCACCTGAATGCGCCCGTATTGAAATTGTCCGTTAGGCAAAATAGCCACCGGCGATAGCGCCATGCCGTTGGTTCCCAAACCAATGGTATATACTTTTATACCGTACTCTAGGGCCAGTTCGCTAGCTATTTTCGGGTCGATAAATCCTGAGTTGTTTACCCCATCGGTGAGCAAAATAATCACTTTGCTTTTCGCTTTACTGTCCTTCAATCGGTTAACCGAAGTGGCCAAGCCCATCCCAATGGCCGTTCCACCTTCAATAATAGTATTGTATTTTATGCTTTTTAATGAGCGCAATACAATGGCTTTATCGCTGGTAATAGGCGTTTTGGTATAACTTTCTCCAGCGTATTCCACCAACCCGATACGGTCGTTGGGGCGTTTTTTTATGAAATCGGCTGCCACATCTTTTAAGGCTTCCAAACGGTTGGGCGATAAATCTTTGGCCAGCATACTTGCAGAAACGTCTATAGACATCACAATATCGATACCTCGCGTGGTTTTGGTTCGTGTGGACACATCAACCGACTGTGGACGTGCCAAAGCCGTAATTAAAAGCACCAAAGCCAACAAACGCAAAACAAACAGCAAATGCCTCAATTTTGGCAACCACGAATTGGTAATTTTAAAGCCTTTTAAACTCGACATTTTTAGCTCGGCCGTCTGCTTTTTATTTTTGAACACATACCAAAGCATTGCCAAAGGCAAGGCCAAAAGCAACCAGAAAAACTCTTTATTTACAAATTCTATGCCTTCAAACATCAGTTTTCTGCTTTTTTAAGTTCCACGGAATTAAGTACGCGTTCTAAAATTTTTTCTGCATAAACATCATTTTCCTTGTGAAAAATCATGACTTCCTGCACAACATTTTCAGCTGTAAAACCAAGAATCACATAGTTTCTTTTTTCAAGTTCATCTGTTCCTAAAACAGGCGCATCCATTGTGCCGTAAACTTTTAATCCTTCTGCTCCGTTTGGCGTAACAAATTTTTCACTTTTGGTAATGATATTCTGTGCTCCAGCATTTTCAAATAGTTTTAATTCAGCATCAATGGCCTTTTCAATGTCTATTTTATTTTCACCCAAATTCTTGATTTTAGTAGTAGCCACGCGTATTTGGAGTCTGTCAATCAAACTTCCGTAGCCAAATTGGGTCATCTCTACTTGTTGCACCATTTCCTCTGGCAATTTTGGCGTTGTACGTCTTAAAACCTTTGGCGTGCTAATCGTGATTGGTGGAAATCCATACTGGCTGGTTACCCATTCGCCTTCTAAAAGTTCTTTGCTATCGTGGCCAATAATGGTGTCCTTTACATAATCGAAACCAAACTTTATGGAAAGCCCGGTAATGGTGGCCAACAGTAAAAACACACTAATGCCCACGGTAAGCCACACTTTTTTACGCTTCTTTTTACGCTCTTGCTCTTCGCGGTATTTTTGGTCGAGAAGCTTTTCTTCTTCGGTGGGTTCGGGCAAGGCTTCTTTTACGTGGTCTATTTCCAAATCGATGGTGTCGCGGTCTATTTTTGCCAACTCGATATCTGGGGCAGATTTAGCAAATTTCACCAAATCGGCACGTTTTAAAATCGCCTCCAGATTTTTAATATCCTCTTTACTCAAATCAACCTGATTGGCTTCTTTTAGTAAATTCAATCGGCTTATCAACTCGTCAGTGGTACTTTCCAAAGCATGGTCGTACACTTTTTCATCTAAATATTTCCGGATGATAAAGGTTAATTCAGAATAATAATCCTTTAGGTTTTTTTCCTGTAAATAAGGTGCTTCATCCAACTTTTTCAAGGCCAACTTGGCACGGTCGTATGGCGGGAGCAAGGCTATTTTTTCTTCTTCGGTCAATGGTTTTTTTCGCCAAATGAACCAGTACAGCAAAAAGGCTAAAATGCCAAGAACCAACAAGGTTATGAGCACATATTTCCACCAATCGTTGCCTTGTTTTTCAACAGCCATAATGGGTTTGATATCGAACAAGCCTTTGGTGGAATCGACTACTACATTACGAACTTCAACCTGAAGCGAATCGGTAAAAAACGTTTTGTCGCCAATAATTATTTTTTGCCTCGGAATGGTGTACTTTCCAGAATCGAACTGCGTGAGCCCGTATTTTTTTATGAGGTTGAATTTATCGTTGTTCTTTAAGGTATCTACATCGTAAGACTCGATCATTTCTAGCGGTGAAAAGGTTTGACCCTCTGGAAAAACCACCAATTTCGTTGAATCGGTTTCCACCTGAATGTGGTAGGTAATCTGTTCACCAATTTTTATCGAGGTAGAATCGATGGTTGATTTAACTTGGGAAAAGGAGAATAAAGAACTGAGTATTAAGAATAAAGACAAGAGCGCACCTTTATTTAAGTTTCTTGGCTCTTTGTTCTTGGTTCTTTGTTCTAATATGTTCAAATAATTATTTTTCATTTTTAAATTGGTTTCGACTGCGCTCAACCTGACAACTCTTTGTTTATCCTCTTCTTTTAAAATACCCCAATAGTTTTTTCACATAGCTTTCGTCCACACGGCAATCAATAGCGCCGGCACCCGATTTAGTAAAGCTTTCTTTGTAGTAGTTGACTTTTTCGTTGTAAAACTTACCGTAATTGAGTCGTACTTTTTTCGAGGATGTATTTACCAGCATGAGTTCACCTGTTTCTTCATCCTGCATTTGCACCATACCCAAATTTGGAATTTCCTCTTCGCGCTTATCGTACACCCTAATGCCCGTTACATCGTGCTTGCCAGAAACAATTTTCATGGTGTGGTGGTAATCGTCGGCAATAAAATCGGAAAGCACAAAAACAATGGCCTTTTTCTTCATGACGTTTTGCATGAATTTTAAGGCTTCGGCAATATTGGTTTGCTTGCTTTCGGGCTGAAATTCTATCAATTCACGGATAATTCGCAGTACGTGCGAACGCCCTTTTTTTGGTGGAATATACAATTCAACTTTATCGGAAAACAAAATCAATCCGATTTTATCGTTATTTTGAGTGGCCGAAAATGCCAATGTGGCCGCTATTTCTGTAACGACTTCATTTTTAAATTGTTGCTCTGTTCCGAAGAATTCAGACCCCGAAACATCCACCATCAGCATCATGGTAAGCTCTCGCTCTTCTTCAAATACTTTTACAAAAGGCTCGTTGTAGCGTGCGGTAACGTTCCAATCGATGTTCCGTACATCGTCGCCAAATTGATACTGCCGTACTTCACTAAAGGTCATACCTCGCCCTTTGAAGGTTGAATGGTATTCGCCCCCAAAAATATGATCGGACAACCGTCGTGTCTTGATCTCTATTTTACGTACTTTTTTTAGTAAATCTTTAGTATCCATTTGAATTGTTCAAGGTTTGAGGTTTAAGGTTCAAAGTTGAGCAACATTGAACTTGAAACTTGGAACTCAGAACTAATTAAGGTACTTCAATTTCGTTTACTATTTTGTTGATGATATCAACCGAAGTGACGTTTTCGGCTTCGGCTTCATAAGTAATGCCAATTCTGTGTCTTAGCACATCGTAAACTACGGCACGCACATCTTCTGGAATTACGTAACCGCGACGCTTGATGAATGCGTAACACTTAGCAGCAGTAGCCAAATTGATACTTCCACGAGGCGAAGCACCAAATGAAATTAACGGTTTTAAACTGGTAAGTCTGTATTTTTCGGGGTAACGTGTAGCGAAAATAATATCGAGAATGTATTTTTCAATCTTCTCATCCATGTAAACCTCACGAACCGCTTGTTGGGCATTTAAGATCTGTTCGAGCGACACCACGGGGTTTACTTTATCCCAAGCGCCTTTTAAATTGGCCCGCATAATGAGTTGTTCCTCATCAATTTTCGGGTAGTCAATAACGGTTTTAAGCATAAAACGGTCTACCTGAGCTTCTGGCAAAGGGTAGGTTCCTTCTTGCTCCACTGGGTTTTGGGTGGCCATTACCAAAAAGGGTTTATCTAACTTAAAGGTATCGTCGCCAATGGTTACTTGCTTTTCTTGCATGGCCTCAAGCAAAGCGGCCTGCACTTTAGCAGGTGCCCTGTTTACCTCATCGGCCAAAACGAAGTTGGCAAAAATAGGGCCTTTTTTGATGGAAAAATCATTGACCTTCATGTTATAGATTAGTGTTCCGGTAACATCGGCTGGCAACAAATCTGGAGTAAACTGAATCCTGCTAAAACTACCATGAACAGCTTGCGACAGCGTGTTAATGGCCAAGGTTTTTGCCAAACCTGGAACACCCTCCAAAAGAATGTGCCCCTGACCGAGCAAACCGATAAGTAAGCGTTCCACCATATACTTTTGGCCAACAATTACTTTGTTCATCTCCAACATTAGCAAGTCAACAAAAGCACTTTCCTTTTCAATTTTCTCGTTAATCGACTTAATATCAATTGTACTTGTTTCTTCCATCATTTTTCATTTTTATTAAAAGCCCGAATATACTGCCCTTATTTGAGCATTGCAAATTGTTAAAATTTTTATTTGACAGCTGTTAAAAATTGGTTAAAAATGAACTTTCGAGGGCGTTAATTATTGGTTAAAACAAAAAAAGCAATGCTATTCGCATTGCTTTTTGAACAAAATATGTTTTTGAGATTTATGCCTCGTCAAGCACCAAAGTAACATCTGCTACATTAGTTACCTCTCCTGGAACCACTGTTACTTCAACGGTTTGCGACACATAGCCTTCTGCAGAAAAAGTTAGCATGTAATCTCCTGCTGGCACTTCTTCCAACAAAAATGCGCCTTCAGCATCAGTATTAACAGATACTGCAATATCGTCTTCGGTTTCTGGGGTTCCCATATCGTCAATCACAATTAACGCTTCGGCAACAACACCTTCACCTAAGCCCAAAACAGTTCCTGACACCGAACCTGGCATTAGGGTCAATTCAATAGGCTCTCCAATTACGGTGGTTTCACCTTTTGTTACAACCACATCGGTTACTACAGTTTCACCGTAAACCGATGCTTCGTTTACTGGGGTTACAACTACATTGTAAGTTCCCGCTGGTACGCCCCAAAGTGCAAACGAACCGGCATCATTTGTGTAAGCAGAAATTACCAAATCGTCTTCGGGATCATCGTTACCCATATCATCAATAACAACTGAGGCCATAGCAGGCACATCGGTTGGCACTACGGCACCTTCAATAATACCCGAATTGATTTCGGCACTTACATTTAAAACAGGTTTCAAGATGATGTTATCTGAATTTCCGGCCATTACGATAGACTTCTCAACATCAAAATCAAGAATAAAATCGTAGCTATAGCCTTCTTCTATTTCTGAATTCACTTTTAATTTCAATCCAGACTGCTGGGCACTTGGTGTTTTTAAATCGTGCTCCACATCTTCTTCGCTATCATTTTCAATAACAATAGTATTACCGTCGCCCAATACCAATCGCATTTGGCTTAGTGTTCCGGCAGGTATAGGGAAACGTTCAACAAGTACTTTGCTCATGCCGCCTGTAAAGTCGAGCAAGTTTATGGTTTCGTCTTCCACTTCAAGCGACACCCATCCGTTTTCATCTTCACTGTCGTCGTTCATTTTAATCATTACATCAACAACTTCAACGTTAACGGCTTTAAAATCGCCCGGTGCATCAACTAGTTTAACGGTAATGGTTGGCTGTGAGGCACTAGGGCCTTCAGAATCGTTTTTGTCTTCACACCCGAAAACGGATACCAACAAAACAGATAGAAAAGCTAATTTTAACTTTTTAATTACATTCATAATGATTTAGGTTTTTTATGATTTCTATAATTATTTACGGAACTATTGGGACATTGGATTACACAAACCCAATCTTCCTTTTTAATTCAATGAAAACCAAAACATATAATTACACAATTTTACATTGGTTTTGATTATTTTTATACTGAAATAATAAAATATTGGTGGATTAGTTTTTAGCTCCCTAACAAAGATGATTAATAAGCGCCTACTTATAAAACACCTTTTGGCCCATAACGACGAAAACAGTTTTTACGACAAAAAACGTAAGATTGATATTAGCCATAAAGAAGGTAAGGCCAAGTTTTTAAAGCACGTTTGCGCACTCTCTAACAGCAACCCCAAAAACAACTCGTACATTGTTATTGGCGTTGAAGATGCCGACAACAAGATTATCGGGGTCGATTTTTTTGATGACAGCAAAATACAGAACCTCATCAACGCCTATTTAAGCCATCCGCCCATTGTACAGTACGAAAATATTGCCTTTCCGCATTTACCGGAAGACAAAGTGGTGGGACTGGTTACCATTCGCCCTACCGGAACAATCACCTCCTTAAGAAAAAACATTTGGAAATATTACGGCGGCTCGGTGTTTTTTAGGGACGGCAGCATGAGTATGCCCAAAGTATTCGATATTGAAATAAAGGACGTCAACTCCAAAATTGTCGAAGCCATTGAAAACAATGCACAAAACAATATTGAGCATACTTTGGATGGTGTTTTCCATTTTATGAACACCCGAAAAGACTATAACGCCCAATACAAAGTATTTAAGGAATATTTTGTGGTATGTTGGGCCGGACAAAAAAAAACGGTGAAAGATGAAGTATTCTATTCGCGGGTAGATATTGAATTGATTAACGAACAAGTGCGTTTGTTCTTTTCGGCGTTGGATGAAGTGGCAATAACCATTGACGAAAACAGCTTTAAAATATTGGAATATGTGAATTTAGGACTCCAAGATTCGAAAAAATATTACCCTTTGGAAGAAACCCTAATCAATTTTGAGGACAACGCCCAATACCACATAAAAACCAAACTGCTGTTTGAACCACCACAGTTCGATAAAAAAGTGCTGCACCACATTTACAATACCAACAATGCCATTTTAGATAAGCTGAAAAAAGGCCTTAAACTGACCGAAAGACAAACTTCCGATTTAAAAAATCTACCCAGCACCTACCTGATTTGCTATTTAAATTCGTTTGACGAAGCTCTAGAAAAGATGAATGAAGCCAAGCCTTACCTAAAAGCATACAACAACGAAGTGTATCAACTCCACAAAGAAGCCCTGCGCATACTTAGAAAAGTGAAATACAATTAATTTAACACCCAGTTAACATTAAATGTTGGTGTATTAAAACAAAAGTTGTAAGTTTGTACTGCTATTAATCTTTTTAAATAAACCTTGTGCTCCAAATCGAAACAGAGTCAAGGTTTTTTTATTTTCCTTCATTTTACAAATCAAACTTTATACCCTGCGCCAACGGCAATTCTGTAGTGTAATTGATGGTATTGGTTTGGCGGCGCATATATACCTTCCAGGCATCGCTGCCACTTTCGCGACCACCGCCCGTTTCTTTTTCGCCACCAAAAGCACCACCAATTTCGGCTCCCGAAGTCCCAATATTTACGTTGGCAATGCCGCAATCGCTTCCGGCATGCGACAGAAAACGCTCAGCTTCACGTAAATTATTGGTCATAATTGCCGATGACAAACCTTGTGCCACATTATTTTGTATATCGATAGCGTTTTCAACATCGCCCGAATATTTCAGCAGATATAAAATAGGTGCAAAAGTTTCATGCTGAACAATTTCAAATTCAGGCTCGGCTTCAGCAATGGCGGGTTTTACATAGCATCCGCTTTCATAGCCTTCACCAGAAAGCACACCGCCTTCAACGATGATTTTTCCACCTTCTTCCACCACTTTTTCTAAAGCTTGCTGATACATTTTTACAGCATCTTTATCAATTAACGGACCAACGTGATTGTTTTCATCCAACGGATTTCCAATGCGCAATTGCTTATAAGCATCAACCACAGCGTTTTTCACTTTATCATAAATACTGTCGTGGACAATCAATCGTCGGGTTGACGTACAGCGCTGCCCTGCAGTGCCAACCGCCCCAAAAACAGCCCCAATAACCGTCATTTTTATATCGGCATCGGGCGTTACAATAATGGCATTGTTTCCTCCCAATTCCAGCAAACTTTTGCCTAAACGGGTAGCAACTTCCTGTGCCACGATTTTCCCCATTCGGGTGGAACCTGTTGCTGAGATTAATGGAATTCGATTGTCTTTCGTCATATATTCACCTACTTTGTAATCACCATTAATTAAACAGGAAATGCCTTCCGGAAGGTTGTTTTCTTTAAGCACCTCGGCAATAATATTTTGACAGGCTATACCACACAGCGGTGTTTTTTCGCTGGGCTTCCAAACGCAAACATCGCCGCACACCCAAGCCAAAGCCGTATTCCAACTCCAAACGGCCACCGGAAAGTTAAAGGCCGAAATAATCCCGACCACACCAAGCGGATGGTATTGCTCGTACATACGGTGCCCTGGCCTTTCGGAATGCATTGTCAAGCCATGAAGCTGGCGCGACAAGCCCACGGCAAAATCGCAGATATCAATCATTTCCTGAACTTCGCCCAAGCCTTCTTGGTAGGATTTGCCCATTTCATACGACACCAATTTACCGAGCGCTTCCTTTTTTTTACGAAGTTTGCCACCAAATTGCCGAACAATTTCACCGCGTTGTGGCGCTGGCATCACTCTCCAAATTTTGAACGCTGAAGTTGCTGCTTGCATCACTTTTTCGTAATCGCCCTTTGTGGTTGTCTTCACACTTGCAATTAGTTTCCCATCAACAGGCGACACACTTTCGATGACGTTTTCCGTTGAAGAAAAACTGTCACAACCCGTTGAAGTCCCTTCATTTGTTTCCTTAATTCCCAATATTTTAAGTGCTTCAGATATTCCAAAGTGAGTGGCGACCGCTTTCATTTATTGCTGATTTTTTATTATTATTTGATTTATTTGCGAATATAACAATTAAAAGTCGATTTTACTGAATTTCAACAAAACTAAAATTGTTAACTTTAAGAACAATTTAACAACCCCAAAAAAGCTAAGGGCCAAAATTTAATCGTAGTTTTATTAACAAGAAACATCGCACGCTTCCTTGAGGCTCATTTTCAATTTAATTCGTCAACCCATGCCATTAAGAAAATTTTTGGCTATCGTAGCTGTGCTTACGCTAGTCGCATCCTGCAAAAAGAAAGAAGTAGAAACCGATAATCTTTTTAAATTTAGAGAATACATAAGTTACACCTCTTCAGGATTGGTTTCGGTGGTTGAGCCTATCCAGATTAATTTGGCGAACGAAGTTGAGGATTGGGAAATGGGACAAGAAATTACCGATAAAGTCGTCTCTATCTCACCACATTCCGAAGGAAAACTAACAGTAGCCAACAAACACACACTCATTTTTACTCCAGATGAACCTCTAGAACCTGCAACAGAATATACCGTTTCAGTAAAGCTGAACAAGATTTACGACAACATCCCGAAAGGGTTTGAAGATTACACCTTTCAGTTTAAAACCATTACTCCAAATTTAAGTATCGTTACCAACAACCTACAATCCTACAGCAAAAACTGGCAGTATCTAGAGTCTATTTTGCGTTCGGCAGATGTGATTAATTTAGAAGATGCTAAAAAATTAGTTGAAGCATCTCAAGACGGAAAAAATCTGTCCATTGTTTTTAATGAGAACAACACGCGTTCAAAAGTTTTTGAATTTAGAATTGATAGCATCAACCGAAAAATTGAGGACAGCGAAATTCTCGTGAAATGGAACGGAAAAACTATAAAAGCAGACAATTCAGGCGAAAACAAAGTGCTTATTCCAGGTATTAACAACTTCACCATTATTGATGTAGATGTTATTCAATCACCTGAACAATACCTTTCCATAAACTTTTCCGACCCATTAAAGAAGCAGCAAAATTTTGACGGATTGGTCACTATTCAAAATG
>JAUIKY010000041.1 GCA_030430535.1 Bacteroidia bacterium | reverse complement strand
TGGAAACTGCTGAACAGTTTCTCCTGGTAGTTCTTTTTGCCTTGCATCCCTAAAAATAAGAACTTTCAGGCAAATCTGAAAATTTTAAACTATATTTGAGTCTTGTGCAACAGGCACAACGTGTATAGCTCATTGCGGCTGAATTCCTAATCGGAATTCATTGCAATTTGCTATCTTCGTTTTACGGCGGAAAATCATAGCTGATTTCCCGCAACGAGCCATACACAAGACCGTTCCCTGCAATAAAACAAATCCATAATGAAAACGCTATTTAGTATCATATTTGCCTTTTATTTTATCATAGGCTTTTCTCAAACGTCTCAAGAAATAGTAAATATCAGTAACGAATTCCTATCAACATTAAACCAAGAAGCTAAAAATGAAGTATTACGGGATTTCAATGATTCTTTGAGAACTAAATGGACAAATTTACCAATAGGATTAGCAAAAAGGCCTGGTAAAAAATTTGGTGACTTATCTGATGAAGCAAAAATTAAATTTCATGAGGTTTTAACAACTATTTTTAGTTCACAAGGCTATTTAAAAACAACTAGCATTATGCAACTTGACGATATGTTAAACGCAAGAGTTGATGAAGCAATCGAAAAAAAACTAATTAAAGAAGATAATATTTCTAGAATTAAAGCATTAGACTGGGACTATAACAATTATTTTATATCTATATGGGGAAATCCCAACTTACAAACCCCTTGGAGCTTAAAGTTTGAAGGACACCACCTTTCCATTAACCTCTCCATCATAAAAGAAAAAATTTCTTTTACTCCCATGTTTGTAGGTGCTGATCCGGCATTAATACCGTCAACTAAGCATGTTGGTTTGAGAGTATTAAGTAAAGAAGAAGATTATGGAATTAAGCTTATAAACTCATTTGATGAATCTCAACAAAAGATTGCGACATTGAGTCAAGAAGTTCCGAAAGATATAATCACTAATCCTTCAAATAATCAAAGAATTACAGAGTATCAAGGCATCAAAGCCAATGCACTCACCAAAGATCAAAAGATGATATTAATGCTACTCATTAAAGAATTTATCAATAACCTTGAGCATGAGAAATCTAATAAATATTTGCAAGAAATTGAGGAAAAAGGATTAAATGAGATTTACTTTGCATGGATAGGAAGTTACGAAAGACAAGAGCCAAATTACTATATCATCAATGGCCCTAATTTCATAATTGAATATGACAATACGGGGAATCACATTCATTCTATATGGAGAGAAAAAGACAATGATTTTGGTGAAGACCTTTTAAGAACACATCATATAAATAACAAACATTAACTATGTAAAACACCGGTAACCGTTGCACAAGTCCATAATTTCGTAAAAACTTTAAACAAAAGCGCTTTTTTAAGGGCGTTTGTTGTTTTTCGATAATTGTTCTGGGCTAAATTCAGTAGAAATTGTGCTCCGGGACGCGAACACTTAACTGAAAGTTATTGAACAGTTTCTCTTGCTAAGTCTTTTTGCCATGCACACCTAAAACAAGAAATTTCAGGCAGTTCTTGAAATTTTAAACCAGTTTTAGAAAATTAAGCAGTTCTAATATGGAGAAGCTTACAACATCACAAATAAAAAAGCCTTCAATTTATTCATATAATGTTATAAACTTTAACATAAACCCCACACTTTTATAAAAACTTTAAAGGTTTTTAGGCTTAACTTTAAAACATTAAAAACCACTAAAATTTTCAGAATGAAACAGATGAAAAAAGTAACCACAATGATTATTTGTGCTTTCGCCTTTCTACTTTCGGGCAACGTAATGGCACAGAAATTTGCAAAGTTGGACAAAAGTCCGTTGGACATTAGCTACTACCGTACCAGCCGAAACGCCACCCCCATGGCAAAAGTAATTTACAGCCGCCCGCAATTAAACGGTCGCGATTTAAGTCAGTTGGCCCCAAACGGTAAAGTTTGGAGAACCGGTGCCAACGAAGCTGCCGAAATTAAATTTTACCAAGACACTCAATTTGGTGGCAAAGCCGTAAAAGCCGGTACCTATTCTTTGTACACCATCCCAGGCGAAAAGGAGTGGACGGTTATTTTAAGTAACGATACCGATGTTTGGGGCGCATACAATTATAACGAAAGCAACGACGTACTGCGAGTTACAGCTCCCGTAAGTAACGGCGAACCCGTTGAAGCCTTCTCCATAGCCTTTGATAACAACAACATGCACATGGCTTGGGGCACGGTTAGGGTAGCTGTTCCGGTGAGTATTTGATCTAGCCTAGATAATAAAACTTTTTGTCATTTCGAGTCTTTCGGTTTAAGCCTGTATCGAGCGGAACCGAGATGATCAAGATAAACTTGAGTCGAGAAATCTTGTGAATTAATTGAACCTAAAATTTAAACAGATTGCTTCGCTTCGACTGCGCTCAGTGCAGGCTGTTTCTCTCGCAATGACGGAAATTAGTTCTGCCTTTATTACAAAAATTTATGTCATTCAGAGCCTTATTACTTCGCTCTGAATGACATGTTTATTAAAACAACCACTTTTATTTATCCTCGCCATTATTGACGGCTTCAGACATATAGTATAGTTTCTTTAAACTCTTTTTTAAAAGCGTAAATCGGTACACGCCAATTACAAAAAATATAATACTGAACACCAACGAAGCCAAGGCCAAATACTCAAAGTTGGGATAGTTTTTTATCTGGAAAAGGGCAATGCTCCCCAAAAGCAAATACAATGACGACCTGATGTACGAGAGCAAAGTACGTTCATTGGCTAAACGGGTACGCTCAATAGCCAAATAGTCTCGTAGAATAACTTCTTGGTCGGGCTTAAAATCGCGCCCAAAACGCAGAAGTTTCATTTTTTTCAACTTTACAGGTGCTTTCATAAGAGGTCGCTCTTTTAGTTGTACACCTAAAAATAAGCAGTTTTTAAGGAATATTCAAATACTTGTGGGTTTGCAGGGAGACTTTCCACTTGGGGTTCTGCATCACATAATCTACAATCTGCGGAATCATTTTATCGCGTTTGCTCCATTCGGGCTGTAAATACAAAATACAATTGCCGTTTACCTTAGCAGCCTGCTCTTCCGCAAAACGAAAATCGTCTTTATTGTAAATTATCATTTTTAGCTCGTGGGCTTTGGCATACACCTCTTTGGTGGGGAGTTTCATCTTTTTGGGCGACAGGCAAATCCAATCCCACTGCCCCGTCAACTTATAAGCACCCGAAGTTTCAATATGGATTTGAAGGCCTTCAGCCTTTAATTTTGATGTTAAAAAGCTCATATCCCAAGTTAAGGGTTCGCCGCCGGTTACCACAATGGTATCACTGTATTTTTTGGCGTTTTCAACAATTTTAGTCGTTAAGGTTGGCGGATGTAACTTGGCATTCCAACTTTCTTTCACGTCACACCAGTGGCAACCCACATCGCAGCCACCAATCCTAACAAAATAAGCCGCCGTGCCCTTGTGGAAGCCTTCACCCTGTATGGTATAAAACTCTTCCATAAGCGGCAACATTTCGCCTTTGTTCACCAATAATTGTATCTCTTTGTCCATAATTAAGTGTGCAAAGATACGTATTCCATCCTGATTTGGAATATTTTGGACTTCAATTCAACCTTAATGCTAAAAACCCTATTTTTTTCTTTTTTTATTTCTGTATTTTTATGCAAAATTTAGGCATGGGCACAAAAGAGACTTTTCACGAATACATTACTAAAGGCTACGAGACTAAAGGCGAATACATCCCCGTTGGAGCAGCGATGCTAAATGGCGAGACCATAACAGGGGCACATGTAAAAATTCCGTTGAAAACCATGAACCGCCACGGATTGATTGCCGGAGCGACGGGAACAGGAAAAACCAAATCACTACAAGTTTTGTCCGAAAATTTAAGTGAAAAAGGTGTGCCGGTATTGTTAATGGACATAAAAGGCGACCTAAGCGGTTTGGCACAACCCAGCCCGGGGCATCCTAAAATTGACGAGCGTCACGAAAAAATAGGATTACCTTTTGAAGCCAAAGCCTTTCCAGTTGAAATTTTAACCCTTTCGGAACAAGATGGCGTAAGGCTTCGGGCCACCATCAGTGAGTTTGGTCCGGTTTTGCTATCCCGTATTTTAGATTTAACGGAAACCCAAAGTGGTATTGTTTCCGTGATTTTTCAATATTGTGACGACAATAAATTACCGCTTCTCGACCTAAAGGATTTTAAAAAGATTTTGCAGTACGCCACCGATGAAGGTAAAGCCGAATTCAACGAGGCTTACGGACGAATTTCTACGGCATCAACCGGTGCCATCCTCAGAAAAATTGTGGAATTGGAGCAACAAGGCGCCGATTTGTTTTTTGGGGAAACCTCGTTCGACACGCAAGATTTGCTGAGGGTAGATGAAAACGGAAGAGGCTACATCAATATTTTAAGGCTCACCGATATTCAAGACCGCCCAAAACTGTTTTCAACCTTTATGCTGAGTTTGCTGGCCGAAATTTATTCCACCTTCCCCGAGCAGGGCGATAGCGGCAGACCAGAATTGGTGATGTTTATTGACGAAGCCCATTTAATTTTCGACCAAGCTTCAAAAGCACTTTTAAACCAGATTGAAAGCATTGTAAAACTGATTCGTAGTAAAGGCGTTGGCTTATATTTTGTAACCCAAAACCCTACTGATGTTCCGGAAGAAGTACTGGGGCAATTGGGCCTAAAAGTGCAACATGCGCTACGGGCGTTTACCGCTAAAGACCGAAAAGCCATAAAACTCACAGCAGAAAATTATCCCGATTCAGATTATTATGACACTACCGAAGTGCTCACCTCATTAGGTATTGGCGAGGCGTTGGTTTCCGCTCTCGATGAAAAAGGACGTCCCACACCATTGGCTGCTACTATGATGCGAGCACCCATGAGCCGGATGGACGTACTTACTGAAATCGAATTGGCCCAATTACTATCGCAATCTAAATTGGCTAAAAAATACAATGAAACGGTAGATAGAGAAAGTGCTTACGAAATGCTTAACGACAAAATAGCGGAGGCTGAAGCCGAAGAAGCCAAAGAAAAAGCGCGGCAGGAACGTGAAGCACTCAAAAAAGCGGAATCGAAAAGACAAAGCTCATCCCGACGCCAAAGCACCCGAATGAACCCCATAGTAAAAGTACTTACCAGTGCCACCTTTATTCGAAGTGTATTTGGCATTTTAACCAAGGTGATGAAAAAATAAAACCCAGTTCAACTATAATTACTAATTTAAAACCCAACCTATTAATGCGCTTATCAATTTTAGGATTTATTACCATCTTATTTTTATCAGTTGGTTGTAGTAACCAACCTGGCCCTTTCGAAATTTCGAAACAACATATTGGGCCGTTAACCGACTCGACACAAGTTAAGGACCTCGAAACCATTTACGCTAAAGATTCCATTGTAAAATCGGTTAGCGACGAAGCGTTTTCAGGAACTCCCAACCAAATCGATATTTTTGAAAAAGGCGGCAAAAAACTACTTACGCTAACTCCAAAACAAGCTTTGGACTCTACCTCAACCATTTCAAGCATGCATGTTTACGACGAGCGTTTTAAAACCGAAAAAGGCTTGAATGCTGCCAGCACTTTTAAAGACATAAAAAACAACTATAAAATATCGAGAATCAGCAACTTGATTAACTCGGTGGTTGTGGGAGTAGACGACATCAATGCAGCTTTCACTATTGACAAAGAAGAACTTCCGGCCAATTTAAGATTCGATAGAAATTTAAAATTTGAAGCGACCCATATACCGGACAATGCCAAAATTAAATACTTTTTCATAACTTGGAATAAGTATTAAAATTTATGAATCCATTTCTGTCCAAACTGTTATTTGAGGCTGCCCGAAAACGGCTTGAAAAAAGACGTCTTGGCAAACCTGTAAGGAAAAGGGAAATTGTACCCTTGGTAAGACGGCTTCAAGTGGAACTCTCGCATGCCATAAAAGAATACATTTTTATTATAGTTGGTGTGTTTTCCGCTGGGTTTGGACTAAAAGGATTTTTACTTCCCAATAAATTTATTGATGGCGGTGCCACGGGTATTTCACTGTTATTGGAACACGTTACCACATTACAATTGGGGTTCCTTTTGGTTATAGTAAACTTACCTTTTTTAATTTTGGCCTACAGAACCATTGGGCAAAAGTTCGCCTTAAAAAGTATTGGGGCCATTGCCTTTCTGGCTATTGTGGTTCATTTTGTAGAATATCCCACCATTACAGACGACAACCTATTGATTGCCGTTTTCGGCGGTTTCTTTTTAGGATTGGGTATTGGTATGTCCATGCGAGGCGGCAGCGTTATTGACGGCACCGAAGTACTGGCCATATTTTTAAGTCGGAAACTGTCGCTCACCATTGGTGATGTACTTTTAATCATCAACATCATCATATTTTCAGTAGGCGCTTATATTTTGTCTATCGAAACCGCACTTTACGCCATTTTAACCTATTTATCGGCCGCCAAAACCGTTGATTTTGTAGTGGATGGTGTTGAAGAGTACGTGGGTGTTACCATAATATCCAATAAGCACGAAGAATTGCGCCTTATGCTTACCGAAAAACTGCAACGGGCTTGTACCATTTATGCTGGAAAAGGCGGCTATGGAAAAAGTGGCGATAGTTATGACAAAGACATCATTTACACGGTGGTGACCCGACTTGAACTCGCCAAACTACAAACCGAAATCGACAAAATTGACAAAAGAGCTTTCATTATTATGGGCATTGTAAAAGACCTTAAAGGCGGTATGATAAAGAAAAAACCCATGAAAGACCACTAAGTGATTGATGAATGATGATATTGTAAAAAAAGAACATTTTGGCAAAAAAGAAATACATAATACAAAAGGCTCCATTTGTAGTCCCAACCACCGACGGAAAAATAATTAAAGAACACTTTGGTTTGGCAAGTGACGGAAACCCAAAAATAAGCATCGCCCACATGAAAGCCCCTGCGGGTTGGAGCGAGCCTTTCCAAACCCCAGAATTTGATGAATACACTTTTATCATAAAAGGCAAAAAACAATTTATTATTGAAGGTGAAACCGTAGTTTTGGAAGCTGGACAATCCATAAAAATTGAACGAAACACTCGAGTGCAATATTCCAATCCGTTTACCGAAGTTTGCGAATACATTGCCATTTGCACACCTGCATTTTCTATGGATGCCGTAAATCGCGAAGACTAAATGAATAGCACTAAAATAGTAGGTTTATTGGTAAACCTGTTAAGTTATCTATCCCCAAAACTATCGGCAAGATTAGCAGTAAAACTGTTTTCTACACCGCGAAAAGCGGCATTAACACAAGAAGCTATTGGGTATTTAAAATCTGCAAAACAAAAGGCGTTATTCTTCAACAAAATCAAGATACAAACCTACCACTGGGAAGGAAACGGCAAAACCATTTTATTGGTGCATGGCTGGGATAGCAACTCATTCCGTTGGAAAAATTTAATTGAGCTTTTAAAGCAGGACGATTACAATATCATCTCAATCGACGCCCCTGCCCATGGCGCTTCAGGAAACAACATTTTTAATGCGCCGCTGTATTCTGAATGTATCCATGTGGTGGCACAAACGTTTCAACCTCAAATAGTCATTGGCCATTCTATTGGTGGTACTGCTACGGCCATAGCGCTTAAAAATCACGGCATGCCTTCCGCAGAAAAAATCGTTTTGTTGGGAGCGCCTTCCAATTTAGCTATTTCGGTTGGTAATTATGTAAACATGATGGGGTATAACAAACGGGTTGAAAACGCCATGAAACAATACTACTTGAAACATTTTAACCATTTACCCGAGTTTTACAACGTTGACAACTTCTTTGCAAACATCTTCCCAAAAGGCCTTATTATTCACGATAAAAAAGACCGTATCATTTCATTTAAGGAAGCGTTGGACATCCACCGGGTGTATAAAAATTCAAAACTCGTTAAAACTAAAGGCTTGGGCCACCGACTTCGGTCTGAAACGGTTTACCAGCACATTTTAGACTTTTTAAACGACTAAGTTTATCGTATTTTTGAAGCATGGCAGATACATCCTTAAAACGCATTAATAAATACCTTAGTGAGGTAGGGTATTGTTCCAGGCGCGAAGCCGACAAACTTATTGAAGCAGGCCGCGTTACCATTAATGGTACCGTTCCTGAAAAAGGCACTAAAATAGCCCCGAACGACGAAGTTGCTGTTGACGGGAAACCCGTAAAAAATACCAAGGAATCGTTTGTTTATTTGGCTTTCAATAAGCCCGTGGGCATTGTATGCACTACCGACACTTCGGTTGAAAAGGATAACATCATCGATTTTATTAATTACCATAAACGCATTTTTCCCATCGGCAGACTGGATAAACCCAGCGAAGGTTTAATTCTTTTAACGGATGATGGCGATATTGTGAATAAAATACTCAGAGCCAGCAACAACCACGAAAAAGAATATATTGTAACGGTTGATAAGCCCATTTCGCAAACTTTTGTTGAACGTATGTCTGGTGGCATACACCTCCCCGACCTCAACAAAACCACCAAAAAATGCAAAGTTGAAAAATTGGGCACTTATAAATTTAGGATTGTGCTGACCCAAGGTTTGAACCGCCAAATCCGAAGAATGTGCCAATACCTTAACTACGAGGTACAAACTTTAAAACGGGTTCGGATTATGAATATTAAATTGGATATGCCCATTGGCCAATACCGCGAATTGACCAAAGAGGAATTCAATCAATTGAACCAACTTTTACAAGATTCTTCTAAAACTTTTGTTTCTGCTAAAAAAAGAAAAAAATAGCGTACACAAACACCTCAACAACAACCTTTTACCGAAACAAAAAAACCTTTCATCTATACTTTCTCCTGAAGTTATGGATATTAACCTACAACAACCCTCTGTTAATCATACTTTTATAAGGTTAATTTACCAACCTATAAATTATGATTAAAACCTACTTAACCAAAAGAGTAAAATCACTTTTTGCCCTCATGTGCATTTTACAACTTGCTTCCTGCGACATAGACTATGAGCCTGCGCCCAGCGAAGCCAGAACAGCTCCTTACCAATTAGAACACAACACGATTTACAACGATTCGGTTTTAAAGCAAGTTCTTGATGAAGAACTTTTACTACTGAAAGGGCAAAACAACCTGAACATTTTGGCCAAGAATAATTCTGGCATGGATATTTACAAATCGAACCCTAAAAAAGTGTACGTGCACTATTTGCCATGGTTTCAGTCTAAACCCCACGACGGCTATTGGGGACAACACTGGACCATGACCAACAAAAACCCCGACAATATTGACGAAAACGGCAACAATGAGATTGCCTCATATTTTAATCCATTAATTGGCCCCTACTCATCATTCGATTCACATTTGCACGAATATCATTTTTTACTCATGAAACTGTCTGGTATCGATGGTATTATTTTCGACTGGTATGGCAGCAGAAACATTCATGATTATGGCTTAATTAAAAATGCCACCGAAAAATTTATCCCAAGATTGGAGAGCGTAGATTTAGATTTTAGCATTATGTACGAAGACCGTGTTGCCTATATAAATAATGAAATAGAACCTAACAGCCCCATTGAAAAAGCAAAAGAAGATTTTAACTATATAAAAAACACCTATTTTAAAAGCGTCAACTATTTAACTTTCAACAACACTAAACTTATTTCGGTATTCGGCCCCCATTACTTAACCCAAGCCAATGATTGGAACCAAATTTACGATGTGTTTTCGGAAGAAAACAAACCGTCTTTAATATCACTTTGGGGTCTTAAAAACAGTCTATCCAATCACTTTACGGGTGAATTTTTATGGGTTGCACCAGACCACTTATTGGCTCAAGACTATTATTACTCAACATTTGCTGAGTCAAACGAAATAACTATTGGATCGACTTATCCTGGTTTCAAAAGCTTCTATTCTGAAGGCGGTTGGTCCAATGGAAGTAACGCATGGACTTTACCAAGAAACGACGGGCTAACCTTTGTGGAAACGCTTAATAATTCTAGTTATGAAAGTGCCGATTTCATTCAAATTATCACATGGAATGATTTTGGCGAAGGCACTATAATAGAACCGACTAAAGAATTCGGTTTTGATTATTTAATCATGCTCCAGGAATACACGGGAGTACCTTATGACGAAGAGGACTTAGCTACAGCAGCCCGATTGTACGAATGCAGAAAAAAATACCCCAATAACAAAACCGCTCAGCAATTAATGGACAGAAGCTACCTCTACATGAAAGCATTTAATTTTAGCCGTGTAAACCAGATTATCCAAGCCATTTATAAATATTTCCCCATTTAAAAATTCACTTTAAATCCCTGATAACTTAATGTTGTCTAAACCGGAAAAGGCAGGTAAATTACCTGCCTTTTCTTTGTTTATTTTTATTTTGCTTTCTTCTTTTTAAGAGCGTCTTTCTCTTGCCAGAAGGGTATTTTTTAACAACATAGCGATTGTCATTGGTCCAACGCCACCTGGTACGGGAGTAATGTAACTTGCTTTTTGGCTTACGCTTGCAAAATCTACATCGCCAGCTAATCGGTAACCGTTTTTCTTTGTAGCATCTGGTACTCGGGTAATCCCTACATCAATCACTACAACATCTTCCTTAACCATATCGCCAGTTAAAAACTCTGAAATCCCGATAGCTGCCACAATAATATCGGCTTGTTTGGTTATTTCTGCCAAGTTTTTCGTTCGGCTGTGAACAACAGTAACAGTGGCATCGCCAGCCTTTCTTTTTTGGCTCATTAAAATACTCATGGGGCGGCCCACAATATGGCTACGTCCCATAACTACAACGTTTTTACCTGAAGTCTCTACTTGGTAACGTTCCAGTAATTCTAAAATTCCGTATGGTGTTGCCGGTAAAAAGGTAGGTAAATCTAAAGCCATTCTGCCCACATTTACAGGATGGAATCCATCGACATCTTTATCAGGGTCAATCGCCATCAATATCTTTTGCTCATCAATTTGTTCTGGCAATGGTAACTGCACGATAAACCCATCGATGTCATCATTGGTGTTCAGCTCGTTGATTTTTTCAAGCAATTCTTCTTCAGATGTGTATTCTGGAAGTTCGATAAGCGTCGATTCAAAACCGATACGCTCACAAGCTTTCACTTTGGCGTTAACGTAGGTCATACTCGCACCATCGCTACCAACTAAGACTGCTGCTAAATGGGGCACTTTTTCACCTTTTGCCTTCATGCCACTTACGTGCTCGGCAATTTCTTCTTTAATGTCGTTACTTACTTTTTTACCGTCTAAGATTGTCATTTAATATAAGTTTTCAGTGGCAGTCGCAGTCGCAGTTTTAAAAAACTGCTACAGACAGCAAAGCTATTCCGTTTTAACTCCAAACTTCCCTGGGTTATTTATCATATAATTTATAAGTTTCCCGATGTTTTTCCCTTCTTCCGAACACATCACATGCTCTTCCTGTGAGATATACTTGCAAGCCAGAGCAAAATCTAACCAAGTATTGGTTTCAGAATTTTCACCATCCGCATCTGTTAATTTACTAACAAAATGTTTTGGATATATTCTTTTCCGATAAGCTTCGGAGAGATTTGCACAAACCGACCGAGAACTTCGTCGTATTTGATCTGTTAATGAGTATGTTTCCTCCTTTGGAAAGGATTTTGAGATTTCAAAAATATCCATAGCCAAATCAAATGCTTTTTGATAAGCCAATAATTTTTTGAAATCCATAAACTTTTATTTTCTACTGATTACTGAAACTGTGACCGAGACTGCAACCGCGACTTAAATTAGCGCATATTCTTCATCATCTGCATCATCTTTTTGCCGCCACCGCCTTGCATCATTTTCATCATTTTGCTCATTTGGTTGAACTGCTTTAAAAGTTGATTCACTTCCTGAACCGAAGTACCCGACCCCTTGGCCACTCGCTTTTTTCTACTCGCATTTAATATCGAAGGGTTGGTACGCTCTTTTGGCGTCATGGAATGGATAATGGCCTCAATACCTTTAAAAGCATCATCGTCAATGTCTACATCTTTCAACATTTTACCAGCACCGGGAATCATACCCATAAGGTCTTTCATGTTACCCATTTTTTTGATTTGCTGGATTTGGCTCAAGAAATCATCAAAACCGAATTGGTTTTTAGCAATTTTCTTTTGAAGTTTTCTGGCCTCCTGCTCATCAAATTGTTCTTGGGCACGCTCTACTAACGACACCACGTCACCCATACCCAAAATACGGTCGGCCATACGCGACGGATAGAACACATCGATAGCTTCCATTTTTTCGCCCGTACCAATGAATTTAATCGGTTTATTTACCACCGATTTAATGGAAATAGCGGCACCGCCACGGGTATCACCATCTAACTTGGTAAGGATAACCCCATCAAAATTCAACACATCGTTGAAGGCTTTTGCCGTGTTTACAGCATCTTGTCCCGTCATGGAATCAACCACGAAAAGAGTTTCTTGCGGCTGAATGGCTTTATGGATATTCGATATTTCGGTCATCATGGCCTCATCTACGGCCAAACGACCTGCGGTATCGATGATTACCACATTGTGCCCATTGGCTTTGGCATGAGCAATGGCTGCTTGTGAAATTGCAATGGGATCATTGTTGCCTTTATCACTAAATACCTCAACCCCTATTTGCTCGCCAACCACATGCAATTGGTCTATCGCTGCAGGACGATAAACATCACAGGCTACCAATAAAGGTTTTTTAGTTTTTTTGTTTTTAAGATAGTTAGCCAGTTTACCAGAAAAGGTAGTTTTACCAGAACCCTGTAAACCCGACATTAAAATGACACTTGGTGTGCCCGATAAATTGATTCCTTCGGCATCGCCTCCCATCAATTGTGTTAACTCGTCCTTAACGATCTTAACCATTAACTGGCCAGGCTGCAAGGTGGTCAATACGTTTTGCCCCAAAGCCTTTTCCTTTACCTTGTTGGTAAATTCCTTGGCTATTTTAAAGTTAACATCGGCATCTAAAAGCGCACGTCTTACTTCTTTTAAAGTTTCGGCAACGTTTACTTCGGTGATGCTTCCGTGCCCTTTCAGAACGTGTAAGGCCTTATCTAATTTATCGCTTAAATTATTGAACATAATTCTTCTAATTTTTTAGAGTTGCAAATTTAATGATTTGAAGCGTATTATGGCAAGAATCGTTCATTAATGTGCACAAAAAAAGGCTGCCAATCTTAAATTAGCAGCCTTTATAAAGGAATCCGAGATAATTAACCTAACCAACCGAAAATACAGGATTCCTTTTTTATTGCAAACATGTTTTGTTATGCTTTCTTTTCCAAAACCAAAATTCTTTCGATGCCTCCATTGGCGTTCAAATCTTTTAATTCAATTCTATTTGGTGAAACTTCTCTTATTTTCCATCTGTGATTTAATTGACTGAAAGGCTCATTATTTCCAAAGTACAACCCAAGGTTTAAGCCTTCTTTTCTGTAAGACAACCAAGCACCGCTAAACGTACCATTGTTAGGATCAGTAACTACCACTCTTCCTGTTTCCTTAAAATCTAGAGTGTACATATAAAACGGCTCTGGGTTATTATTGTCGTCTACATGGTAGGCTGCAACCTCCCATAGCCCGTTAACCAACACTCTATCAATATAGGTTAAATCGTCATCAACATCTGGGCAATGTCTTTCTAGAACCATTTTGTTGTTGGCATTTTCAAGTTTTATCAAGCCTTCTTCAAGGAACGTAATTAACCATTCCAATTTCAAATTTGGTCTGCCCTCAAGCATAATTTTAAGAGTAAAACCAGCATTTCTGAATCCAATTTCGTAAGTCCCTTCAACCAATTCACCGTTAACACGAAGTTTTACAACATTGTTTTCGTAGAATTTAAGTGGCGTACCTATATATTCTTTTTCATTATTGGCGCCGTCAACACTCAATCGAGCCACACGCCACATGCATTTTTGGAGATAGTTTTCAATACGCTCTTTGGTAATATCGATAACCACATCGCAGTTACGTTTCATAATAATGCGGTTACCACCTTCTTGATACAGCTTAATTTTACCATCTTCGATATCGTACACGAACCATTCGAGGGTAAAATCGGCCAAATTTTCAAACTCCATTTTTAAAAGGGCGCCCCTATCGGTAACACGAGTACTCCAAGTACCAGTTAAAATATCGCCACCTCTGGCTCGCATAACCACCACGCCTTCTGCTTTAAAGTTTAGAGCAAACTCTTTAAAATCGGCCGTACTGTCCAAATTGTTTCTTTTGTATTCGTAAACCACCCATGGGCAGGCTACTAAATATTTATCCAAACGCTCTTTTGTAAAATCGTCGTCGCCATAATCGTTATCGTCGTCTTCATCGCAAGCATCTTTGGCTTCCTTAATGGTTCTGGCCAATTCAATATTATTATTTACCACAATTTCGGTACCATCGGCCAACACCATAGTTACAGGGAAATTAAGACTGGCAAACACTTCGGCATTTTTTACGCGCTTGATGAAACGGTACAGTTGCCTGTCATTTTCAATAGTTATGACATCAATGATTTGGAATTCGGTATCGTATACGGAAAACGAAATGGGATACTGAAAATCGATACACTCAATATCGTCATCGGGTTCGTTTTCATCTTTACATTCATCAATTAATTCTTCAAGGGCATCTTGATTATGGACAACAATTTCTTCGTGGTTGGACAAAATAATGGTTATTGGGAACACAATATCCAATCGGTCTTCATCATCATCAAACTCTTTAAAAATAGCTTCAATCACTTTGAAGTCTTCTTTGGAATCGATAATAATTTCAACGCCTTTCACCTCAACTTTAATAGGGAGCTCTACCGCCAAACAGCTCGCGCCGTCGATAATGTTATCAGCAGATCCGTCCATGGTAGATGTGGAGAGCATCAAATTGGTCAACTCTGCATCTGGGGCTAGGGCTTCACTTTCGTCAACGGGCGTTATTTCAACGGCCTCTTCTTGACAGGACGTGAATAATAAAAGGACAAAAAAAGGAATTAGTAGTAACGTTTTAATGTTAGTTTTCATGATTAGTGATTTTGGGTTAAACATAGCTTTTGTTTATAAAACAGGTGAACTTTAAAAATTCCTACCCCAAATGTTAAAAAAAATTAAAAAATCCAAATTCAACATTTCAAAAAAAGCCTATTTTAGAGGCACCAACTACCAATAAACATGGGGAAACAACTACACGGGAACATTTGCGAAGAGCATCTATTTTCTTCTATTTTCAAGAAATATTCGAAAGATTTACACGATTTTCTCTATTACAAATTTGGTGAATTGCTCAACCCAAAAGACAAAGTGCAAGAGGCTTTTATTAAACTTTGGGAAAACTGCACTAAAATTTCGCCCGATAAGGCCAAGAGTTTTTTGTTTACCACAGCCAATAATTTAATGCTGAATGAAGCTGCACACCAAAAAGTGGTTTTAAAATACCAACAAAACAAACCCAAACTTAGCACCAACGAAAGCCCTGAATTTTTAATGCAAGAAACTGAATATAATGACAAACTGCAAAAGGCCTTGGCCAATTTAACCGAAGCCCAGCGTGTAGCCTTTTTAATGAATCGTGTGGAAGGCAAACGTTTTAAGGAAATTGCCGTGCTTTTGGATATTTCGACCAAAGCGGTTGAAAAACGTATTTATGGCGCTTTGGAAAAATTACGGAAAGACATTAAAGAACTATAGGTTTAGTTGGTTTCAGGTTTCGAGTTTCGGGTTTCAAGTTTTCCCAAAATCAACAAAAAACGTGAAACTTGAAACTTTTTTAACCAAAGGGGTAGGAAAAAATAAAAGTTAACTGTTATATAGTTGAATAAGCAAATGATGAACCGAGAAGAACTCATATTAAAATGGCTGGACAACAACCTAACCGAGCAAGAACTTGAGGCTTTTAAAAACCTCGAGGACTACGACGAGTTGGTGACATTGAACAGCGGTTTACAGGCATTTAAAGCTGGTGATTACAACACGGAGCAAGAACTTGAAAAAGTGATGCAGGTGGTAAAAACCAGAAAAAAAACACCTGCAAACCTTTTAAAGCCACTTTTGCGCATCGCCGCCGTTTTGGCCATTTGCTTCGGTGTGTATTATTATACCACCACTTTAAACACGACAGTTGCTACCGAGTTTGCCCAAAAAACAACCATCGAACTGCCCGATGCTTCCCATGTATCGCTTAATGCCAAATCGGTTTTGGTGTACAACAAAAGCGATTGGAAAGACCACCGCGAAGTAGAATTGGAAGGTGAGGCCTTTTTTAAAGTAGCCAAAGGGTCGTCGTTTAAAGTGAACACATCGGCTGGATACGTCACCGTTTATGGTACCCAGTTTAATGTAAAACAACGGGACCATTATTTTGAAGTTATTTGCTACGAAGGGCTTGTTGGGGTAACCTACAATTCTCATGAAACGAAATTAAAACCTGGCGACAGTTTTTTAATTATCGACGGGAAAACAATTGCTAAAGAAAAAGAAAACCGCAGCGAGCCTTCGTGGTTAAATAATGCCAGCAGCTTTACCAGCGTCCCTTACAAAATGGTAGTTGAAGAATTCGAGAGACAATACAACGTCGACATCACCCTATTGGGCATCGATTCCTCACAGCTGTTCACTGGTAGTTTTACCCACGACAATATGGATGTGGCCTTAAAATCTATTACCTTACCTTTACATGTAACCTATAGCAAAACTGACCATTCGATTACATTAAAACGTGAGTAAAAGCCACTTCTTTTCTTTTGTTTTTTTAATGTTTCTTTTGAATGTTGTGCCACTTACGGCGCAAAATCCGCAAAAGAAAAAGCAGCCGCTTGTAAGAGTGTTAAATACTCTTTCAGAAAAATTTGGAGTGAGTTTTTCGTATATCGATGACACCATAAAAGACAAGGAAAGTGCGCTCCCGCCACCTGACATGTCGTTGGAAGCCGCTTTGGAATTTTTGAATACCGAAACCCAATTGGATTATGAATTGCTCAACAATAAATATATCGTCATTTCAAAACCGAAATCTTCTGAAGTAAAATTTTTAACCCAAAAATTAAAAGAGGTTTTTGTCACCAATTATTTAACCTCGGGAATTACTAAACTGAATGATGGCTCGTTAACCATAAAGCCGCAAACCTTCGGTATTTTACCCGGGTTGATTGAGCCCGACGTTTTGCAGACCATTCAGGCCCTTCCTGGCGTATTGAGTGCAGACGAAACCGTATCGAACATTAACGTTCGTGGTGGCACGCACGACCAAAACCTACTGTTGTGGGACGGCATAAAAATGTTTCAATCGGGGCATTTTTTCGGACTCATTTCAGCCTTTAATCCGCATACCACAAAAAAAGTTTCCGTGTTTAAAAATGGTACCCGCGCTAAATATGGCGATGGCATTTCGAGCATTATTGACATGCAATTGCCCGACGAGATTGACAATGAATTTAAAGCCGGAATGGGTTTCAACTTTATCAACGCCGATGGTTTTGCCAAAATACCGCTTTCAAAAAACACCGAACTGCAATTATCGGCCCGGCGCTCTTTCACCGACCTCATCAATACCTCAACCTACGAACAGTATTTTAAGCGTATTTTTCAGGATTCCGATTTTAACGATGCCAAACAAAACGACGATTTCATTTCGCAAAATGAAAACTTTTACTTTTATGATATTGCGGTGAAATTTCTGTTCGATGCCACCAAAAAAGACAAGTTCCGTTTTCATTTTTTGAACATCCACAACCAATTGAATTACGATGAACAATCGGTAATCAACGACCGCAGTGAGGCATTGAACAGTAATTTAATCCAAAACAATTTGGCTTTTGGCACCACTTACACTCGCGATTGGAGTAACAAGCTATCTACCACGGCACAGGTGTATGTCACTAATTACGATTTGGATGCCACGAATTTCGACATCCTCAACAACCAACGGCTTATCCAAGAAAACGAGGTGTACGATGGCTCAGCGAAATTGGACATTAATTACGAGGCTAACCTCAATTTCCATTTTAACGGTGGCTACCAATTTACCGAAACGGGCATCAGCAATTTGGAAGACGTGAACAACCCCACTTTTAGAAGCTACATAAAAGAAGTGGTGCGCACGCATTCGGTTTATGCCGAGAGCCAATATTTATCAAACGACGCCAAAACCCGATTAAATTTGGGCGGACGACTAAACTATTTTGGGAAATTCGATATGCTTCTGGCCGAACCGCGCCTCAGTTTCAGTCAGCGGTTTTTAAACTTTTTCAGGTTTGAGGTTTTGGGCGAATTTAAAAGCCAAACCACCCAACAAATTATCGATTTGCAAAACGATTTTCTGGGCATTGAAAAACGCCGTTGGGTCCTTTCGAACCACCAAACCGAAGTGATTGAAAACGGCAACCAAACCATTTACCCCATTCCGGTACTGAGGAGCAAACAGCTTTCCACGGGTATTCATTTTAACAAAAACAAACTGTTGTTGAGTGCAGAAACCTATATAAAAAAAGTCGATGGCATTACCACGAGAAGCCAAGGTTTTCAAAACCAATACCAGTTTGTAAATGCTATTGGCAGTTACGAAATTAAAGGTATCGATGTGCTTCTCAACAAACAGCTTAGCGATGTACTAGGCGGTTGGGTATCGTATTCGTACAGCGATAACCGCTACCAATTTGACGCGTTAAACAACGGCAAACCCTTCCCCAATAATGTCGATATTACCCACGCCGTGAGCTTTGCGGGCACCTACACCAATAACAACCTAAAATTGGCAATAGGCGTAAATTGGCACTCTGGCACACCCCACACGGAGCCAAGCGTCAACGATAATCCAGATGATAACCGCATTAGCTACGCTCCGCCCAACAGCAGCCGATTGAACGACTACCTACGTGCCGATTGCTCGGCCACTTATGCTTTTAATATTAGCGATGCCACCCGTGCCAGCATTGGTGCTTCGGTTTGGAACGTGCTCAACACACGGAACGTCCTGAACACCTACTACACTTTAGACAGCGACAACAACATCAACACCATTGAAAATGAATCGCTGGGCATTACGCCTAATGTGAGTTTTCGGGTTTATTTTTAAAAAGCCCTTTTAATTTGTACGAAAAATTTTTAGTTTGGTTTTGTAGTTGGTATATTTAGCGGGGAAAATATAATTTGAACGAACCCTACTGTGTTTATTCGCAAATAAACAAATAATAAAAAACTGAATGGAGGAAATAATTGAATTACTGAATGATTTTTTAAAAGCTTTAAATCAATATGAATTACTGAATTTAATTTTTTTGGTTTTAGCAATATTAAGTATCGTAATTTCCGTTTTCTTATATCTTAAAAGTAAAAAAGATAAAAAACCTAACTATATCATAAGTACTCATAATATCTTTAAAAAAAGTAAGAGCCTGAAGGATTTAACCATAGATTACAAAGGAAATAAAGTAGAACACTTATCAATAACTTATATTTCTTTTTGGAATAAAGGTAGACTTACAATTAACAAAACCGATTTTGTAAAAAAAGACCCGTTGCGAGTTGAATTTCCTAAGGAAACGCAAATATTAGGAACAGACATCATTTTTGAGAAAAGAGAAATAAATGAGTTCAAAACTAACTTTGATAAAAAAGAGAACTCAATTCACTTTGGATTTAGTTTCTTAGATAAAAATCAAGGGTTCAAATTCCGAGTTTACCATACAGAACTTAAAGATAAAAAGATACAAATTAAAGGTACAATAAAAGGTGTAAAGGAATTAACTAACTGTATTATTAGTAGTGAACATTACGCAGATATTTTCTTTAAAAAAACAATTGGATATCCAAAAAAATGGATGAATGATATAATCTGGAAAATATATTTCTGGTTATTATTTCCGATTACTTTATTAATTTTTATAATAGGTTCTATTGTTGCTGGAATAAGAAATTCCTTATTGAGAATTCCAAGTGAATTTGTTCCTGAGAAAGACTCTTTGAATTAAAAACACTTGCCTATAATACTAATGGTTACTCAAGCCCATAATTTTGTAAAAAAAATGAAACAAAAACTATTACTGATATTATTGTTGATTTTAACAATCAAATCATTTTCTCAAGATTCAAAATTTAGCATTGAATTAAATTATCCGATTCCAATTGACAATAATTTCGTTGGAAAAAATTACGATGGAATAATTGACTTTGGAACAGCCTATCGATTTGCGAATTTAAACCCACTAAAAATTGGAGCTTCATTGAACGGTGGAATTTTAGTAAACAATTCAAACCAAAATAACGGATTTCGAAATTTTAAAGTTACCTCTTACGTTATTCAGCCAAGAATATTTGGAGAATTGAATTTGAAATCTTTAGAAAAATTTCACCCAACAGTAGGTTTAGGATATACGGTTATGGCTTTTAATGCTTCTGGAACCAATAACGGAATTGATGTTTCAGATGAAGATATTACAGACAGTGGATTTAACTTTAATTCCGGCCTGAAATACGATATAAATGAAAAGGTTTTTGCTCAAGTTCAATATGATTTTGTAAAACTTGGAGTCGACAATGATATCCCAGACACAAAATTCAATAGGAATATTAATATTCTAAAAATTGGACTTGGATGCAGATTTTAAAATATCACTTACAACAAAGAACTGAGTTAAAATACAATCAGGCGATTTCTCCCAATCGGTTGAAATGACAGAGAACTAACATTTAACTTTATCAAAACTTTTCTACATCCGCTCCGGCACCTGGATCCCTAAAAGCCCAAATGCATTTTTAATGGTATTGGCTACGGTGTTTGATAACTGCACACGGAATAGTTTTTCGGTGTCGCTATCGGCTCCTAAAATGGATACGTTTTGGTAAAACGAATTGAATTCCTTTACCAAATCGTAAGTGTAATTGGCTATTAACGCCGGACTGTGGTTTTCGGCCGCGCTTTGAACCACTTCGGGGAACAACTGCACTTGTTTGATGAGTTCGCGTTCTTTACTATTTAAAGACACTTCGACTGCGCTCAGTGTGACATTAGCATCTACATTAGCTTTTCGTAAAATAGACTGGATTCGGGCATAGGTATATTGAATGAATGGCCCGGTATTTCCTTGAAAATCGATGGACTCTTTTGGGTCGAACAAAATGCGTTTTTTGGGGTCCACTTTTAAAATATAGTATTTCAAAGCGCCCAATCCAATGGTTTTGTAAAGCTCCTGTTTCTCGTCTTCCGAATAGCCATCGAGTTTACCTAACTCTTCCGAAATTTCTTCGGCGGTTTTCGCCATATCGTCAATGAGGTCGTCGGCATCAACCACGGTACCTTCGCGACTTTTCATTTTTCCGCTAGGCAAATCGACCATCCCGTAACTTAAATGGTATAGGTTTTTGGCCCAATCGAAGCCTAATTTTTTCAAGATTAAAAACAGCACCTGAAAGTGATAATCCTGTTCGTTACCCACGGTGTAAACCATACCACCCACATCTGGAAAATCCTTAATACGCTGTATGGCCGTACCAATATCCTGCGTCATGTAAACGGCGGTACCATCGGCACGTTGAACGATTTTTTTATCGAGGCCTTCTTCGGTTAAATCGCACCACACCGAACCGTCCTCTTCTTTATGGAACACCCCAGATTTCAATCCTTCTGCAACAAATTCCTTTCCCAATAAATAGGTATTGCTTTCATAGTACAGGGTATCGAAATCGACGCCCAAGTTTTTATAAGTTTCATCAAAACCATCATACACCCAACCGTTCATTTTTTCCCAAAGGGCCACGGTATCTGCATCGCCTGCTTCCCATTTTCGAAGCATTTCTTGGGCTTCCAATAGAATAGGTGCAATTTTCTTCGCTTCTTCCTCTGAATGCCCCTCGGCTAACAACGTTTCAATCTCTTTTTTATATTCCTGATCGAATTTTACGTAATAATTCCCCACCAATTTATCACCTTTTAAACCGGTACTTTCGGGCGTTTCACCATTGCCAAATTTTTTCCAAGCTAGCATACTTTTACAGATATGGATGCCGCGATCGTTTATAATTTGGGTTTTATATACTTTTTTGCCCGAAGCCTTTAAAATTTCGGCCACACTATAGCCCAACAAGTTGTTTCGAATGTGCCCTAAGTGCAACGGTTTGTTGGTGTTTGGCGACGAGTACTCTACCATAATGGCTTTGTGTCCGGGGTTGGGTTGTACCAGTCCAAAATCACTATCCGATTTTATTCCATTGAAAAAATCGATGTAATACGAATCGCTTATTTCAATATTCAAAAAACCTTTAACCACATTAAACGCCTTTACGCTATCAACGTGCTCCACCAAATAATCACCAATGGTTTCACCTATTTGCACGGGATTTCCCTTTATAAAGCGTAACATGGGGAACACTACTACCGTAATATCGCCCGCAAATTCTTTTCTGGTAGCCTGAAATTCAACGGTTTCCAATTCCACATTAAAATTGGATTTTACAGCTTGCTTTACGTCGTTCGATAAGGTGTCTTGAAGGCTCATTTCGCTCGTTTTATTAAGTGTGCAAAGATAGAATTTTTAAATCAAGATTATAGCCCAATTTGTAATTGATGTGTTCACTTATTTTTTTCACATAAAACACGAAATAACGGACAAAAATTCACGAAACCCTTTTTAATTGCTTAACATAAATCCTCACAAAAAACATATGTTCAGTAAATTAAAAAACTGAATACATCATGAAAGAAAAGGTATGTTTTTTTACCAATGTTGTCGCCTTTTTTCTATGTTTTTTGCCTTTTATCTGTTCGTCGATTTTTTGCTTTTTTTCACGTTGTCATTTTAACTAATTTATTGGTATTAAAACCCAAAAATTAGAATATAAATTCTCTTTTTTACCACTTTTGTGCGGTAATGCTATTATTTCAATTTTGACTGATTGATTTTAATTAACACTGAATTACAGCTTAGTAAAGCTATCTTATTTTCCCTCAAATTTAAGACACATGTAAACGTGGCTTTATTACCGTTGTGATTAACCGTTTTATGAGGAGAATAATAATTTTAGTGATGATGCTATCTGTTTCTATGGGCTTTTCACAGGCCAATGATATAGACAGTTTGGCTATAGACCTTGCTTTTCAGGACCAAGATTCCTTAAAGGTCGATACTTCCTTAAAACTGATTAGGCTACTTTATGATGCCGACGATTTCGAGCGTGCGTTAAAATACGTTATTGAAAGTGAAAAACTGTCGCACTCTTTAAACTACACCGAAGCCATTGCTGAAATCACCTATTACAAATCCTTGATCTATGCCCATAAAGGTGATTATATTAATGCTGTTAGCGGTTATAACAAATCGAAAGATTTATTTAAAACCTTAAAGGACACTTTGGGTATTGCCAAGGTAAACAACAGCATCGGGTTAATTGAAATTAAGCGTGGCAACTATTCCAAGGGACTTCAATATTCCCTTTTGGCTATTAGTGAATTGGAAAAACGAAATCTTACCAAAGAGCTTAATTTAACCTACAGCAATTTAGCAGAAGCCTATTACAATATAAATGCTTATGATAAAGCGATTGAATTCTATTTGAAAGCGCTCGAAAAACAAAAAGTGCTGAAGGATTTTGAAGGCATTAACAAATCGAGCTTAAAATTGGCCGAACTGTATTCCAACAGGAAAGAACACCGAAAAGCTATCGATTTTTACCAAAGCGTACTAAATAGCGATATTGCTAAAAGTGATTCGTTGCGTGGTGTGCTGCTTCCTAAATTGGGTGGCGAATACCTTAAGTTTAACGATTACGGCAATGCCACCAAATACTTGGTGCAAAGCTACAACCTAAACCACCGCAGCAAAGACCCATTGGGCATGCTACTTACCCTAAACAATCTGGGCGATTTAAACATTAGGCAAAACCGACTAAAAACTGCTGAAAGTCAATTGCTGGAAGCTGGAGAGCTGGCCAAAACATTAGATAATAAAACAGAATTGCTTAAGCATTACAAACTGTTAAAAACCCTCGATTCGACCAGAAAACGTTTTGACCGCGCCTTTGTTTGGCAACGTGAATATTATGAACTTAACAATGCTTTAAAAGTCAACGAGCCTGAAGCAAAGGTGTCGAGTCCGTTTTTTGACGATTTGAGTTTAAATGCCGAAATTCCTGATGCTACAAGTTTAGATGACCGCGATGAAAATCCATCTAAAGCTACATCAACAGTTTTAAATTCGGCTGATGACCGCTTAGGAAAGTTCAAATTGATTTTTTACGGCTTGCTGGCCGCTCTAGCCATTGTTTCCACGTTTTTAGTGCTTATTTACTTAAAGCGAAACAACCATATTAAGTACATGCAGGAGCTGGAAGAAAAGAACCTAAAAATAGAACTGCAAAACGAAGCCTTTTTAGAACAGACCAAACACCTGGAGAACGTTAACAACGTCAAGGACAAGCTGTTTTCCATCGTATCGCACGATTTAAAGGATTCGCTCTCGTCCATCAATGGTTTTATCGATTTGCTAAGGGAAGGCTCATTGTCGCGGGAAGAATTTGATAATTTAATTCCCGAATTAAGTGAAAACGCCAACAATGCATCATTGTTACTCTTCAACCTGCTCAACTGGTCTAAATCGCAAATGCAGTCTTTAGAGCCCAAACCCAGTTTATTTGATGTACAGGAAGTTTTTGAGGATAAAGTAAAATTAATTGAACCTCGAATGCAGAGCAAAGGCATTAATTTGGTAGACCACTCGTTACGCGATTTTGCCTACGCAGACCGCAGCATGTTCGAAATTGTAGTTCAAAACCTCTTGGCCAACGCCTTAAAATTCTGTAAAGAGGGCGACACCATTACCATTTCAAACCATATAAGCAACGGTAGCTGCATTATCAGCATTGCCGATACCGGAGTAGGGATTTCAAAAGAAAACCTATCTAAATTATTTAAAAATAGTTCGTTTACCACAGTGGGCACCAACAACGAAAAAGGTACCGGTTTAGGATTATCGATTTGTAAAGAATTGGTGGAACTTAACAATGGTAAAATTTGGGTAGAAAGTACCCAAGGCGTAGGCAGTACATTTTATGTGCAATTGCCCAAATCGAAACCGGTGGAATAACACCATACAACCCGTTGTTCATTTTGAACATAAAATTTAGTTTAACCATCAGTTCGGTTTATAAACAACTAAAAATCATCAAGCTACGTCAGTTCGAGTGTTTTTTGTAGAATGCAATGGAACAAAAAATGTATCGAGAACCAAATAAAAGACTTCTCGATACAATTTTCCTCCGTTTTACTACGGAAAATCACTCGAAGTGACGAAATGTAAAACAAAACTTATATCGAACTCACGTTTTTAGGCAAAAAGACCTCGGCCATCATGCAGCGCGCCGAACCGCCGCCACAAGTTTCTATAGTTTCCAATGAACTGTAAAGTATTTCGGTATGCTTTTTTAAGGCTGCTATTTGATTTTCGGTAAGTGCTTTGTAAGCCGCACCACTCATCACCAAATACCGCTTATCGTTCTCCCCTTTTACTTGAAGCATGTTTCCGGCAAAATGTTTTAATTGCTCTTCGGTAATATCAATAATTTCTTTATCGCTGTCCTTTAAGTGCTTAATGACATTTTTACGCTCCTTTTTATCGTCAATGCAACTTAAACAGATCACGGCAAAGGTTTCGCCCACACACATCATCACGTTGGTGTGGTATATGGGTTTTCGTTGGCCATCAACGGTTTGGTTCGCCGTAAACACCACTGGGAAATATTCAAAATCTTCGCAAAACTCGATAAACAAATCTTCATCGGCACGAGGTGACAAAGCACAATAGGCCTTTCTATTTACGCGATCCAATACCACACTGCCCGTTCCTTCCAAAAATATGGCTTCATCTTCGGCACTGGTATAATCGATAATATTTTCAATAAGAAACCCCTGCTCCTCCAGGGTTTCCAAAACATCCTCACGACGTTCCAAACGACGATTTTCTGCAAACATGGGGTACAACCCTACATCACCATTTTCGTGGAACGACACCCAGTTATTGGGGAAAACCGCATCGGGCGTATCGGTATCCTCGCTATCATTCACCACCACAACATTTACACCAACTTGCCTTAATTTCTCCACAAAGGCATCAAATTCCTGTTGCGCTTTGGGAGTAATGGCTTCGGGGAACAATTTTACAGATTCTTGGTAATAATTGTTTACCGCGGTCTGTTCGTTCATCCTGAAATTTACCGGACGAACCATTAAGATAGTATTGGTGGTTTGTGGCATGACTTTAAATTTATTCAATGCAAAATTATGATTAATTGGTAAATGATGATAGAATCCAGTGTTTAAAATTATATTGACGCAACCAAAACAAAGTTCACTCATCTATTAGAAAAAATAGAAAATGTGAAAACATTTATTTACTTATTTATTTCCTCGTTTATATTATGGAATTGTGCCTCTGAAAAGCCTGATGCATTTGAAAATTTTGATGGTTCCCATTTAGTTGGAAAATGGAAGTTGGAAGAAACCTTTATGAGTAATGGTGGAGAAGGCCAATGGGTTACCGTGAATGATGGCGAATAATATGTTTTTCTAAACAACGGAACATTTACCTCAAACAAATACTCTGAGTGCTTTAGTGGTCAGTATTTCATTGAAGGCAATAGTCTTCTGCTTCAGTATAATTGCAACGATTTTGAAACTGATGCCGAAAATGAAGCGGGCTTTATAACCTTCAATTTAAAGTTGAACGACAACTACTTTATCGCTACACCTACCAGTGGGTTTATTTGCGTTGAAACCTGCAAAAGCAAATACATTAAAGATAAAAAAATCAATCCCTGACCAAGGGCATGGTACTACAACGCAGTAAGCCTTCCTGTTTGCTAATTTCAGTATAGGGCACCTCCTCTACCGTAAAACCGTTTTGGCGCAACCAAGTGTTCAATCTGGTGAAGTTTTGCTCGGAGATAATCACATCTTCCGAAATGGAAAACACATTACTGCACATTTGGTACATTTCGTCTTTTGTAATTTCAAAAATATTGTCCCTTCCGAAGAAATTAACCAGCCAATTGTATTCCTTTTCTATTAAAAATCCGTTTTTATGGAGAATGGCTTTTCCTTTTCCCAAAGGTTGAAAACAGCAATCAAGATGCAGGGCGTTTTCTTTGGCATTGGTATTCGATTTTCTAAGCTCGAACGATTTTACGATTTTATCGGGAAACAATTCCTGAATGGCAATCACAGCATCTAAATTGGTGCGTGCGGTAATGATATCGGGGTAATCCTCGCCCGAATAAGTCCCTATAAAAATATAGTCGTTCCACGGAATAACATCACCACCTTCCACATGGCACTCCTCAGGTAAAATGATACGGTTTTCGCGTGGCACTTGATTCCACACATAGCGTATGGCTTCAATTTCCTTTTCCCGGTTGGGTAAAATATTGGCACGGATGATTTTATCTTCAACCACAAAGGCAATATCGCGTGTAAAAATTTGGTTGCAGTCTTTTATCACTTCAGGTCGAAACACCCGTACATCGTATTTTTTAAAAACTTCGGCAACAGCATCCATTTCGCGCACCATATCGGCTTCAATTGGGTAAGTTCCGGCCAATACATGCTCAATGCTTTTGGGATCATAACATTCCTCTACTTTGGGTGTAGGGCCGTTGCTTTCTGCTGTTCCTAAAATAACAGAGCGCAAGCGCGATGTTTCGTTTTTTACATTGAGCTTTATCATGTGGTAAATATAAAAAAGCTCCTTAACTAAAATGTTAAGGAGCTCTTATTTAAAAAACAAAAATTGCTTTTATCTTTCTTCCATCGGAACAAACTTTCTTTCGGTCGCTCCAATATAAATTTGTCTTGGTCTTCCAATTGGCTCTTTACGTAAACGCATTTCTCTCCAGTGAGCAATCCAGCCTGGAAGACGTCCTAATGCGAACATTACCGTAAACATATCGGTAGGGATTCCCATAGCGCGGTAAATAATACCTGAATAGAAATCTACGTTTGGATATAACTTTCTATCAACAAAATATTGATCTTCTAAAGCTTCTTTTTCTAAACCTTTTGCAATTCCTAAAATAGGATCTTCAACACCTAAATCTCCTAATACTTCATCAGCTGCTTTCTTGATGATTTTTGCTCTAGGATCAAAGTTTTTGTAAACACGGTGACCAAAGCCCATTAAACGGAAAGGGTCATTTTTATCTTTAGCCTTAGCCATATATTTTTTGGTGTCACCTCCATCTGTTTTGATAGCTTCAAGCATTTCTAAAACAGCTTGATTTGCTCCACCGTGCAGTGGGCCCCAAAGTGCAGAGATTCCTGCTGCTAGCGACACAAATAAACCTGCATGCGATGAACCTGTAATTCTTACGGTTGAAGTAGAGCAGTTTTGCTCGTGGTCGGCATGTAAAATTAGGAGTTTATCCAATGCATTTACCAAGATTGGGTTTTGTGTATACTCTTCATTTGGCACTTTAAACATCATTTTCAAGATGTTCTCTACATAGCCTAAGTTCTTATTTCCGTAATCTAAAGGAAGCCCACTCTTTTTACGCATGGTCCAAGCAACCAAAACAGGAAACTTACCTAATATACGTACTACAGATTTATACATGTCTTCTTCTGAGCTCACATCAACACTAGAAGGGTTAAACGCTGTTAATGCCGCCGTTAAAGATGATAAAACCCCCATTGGGTGTGCTGACTTTGGAAACGCATCCAAAATTTTATGAACGTCTTCATCAACAACAGCTTCGGCCTTAATATCATTATGAAATTTTTCACTTTGCTCTTTAGTAGGTAGGTCACCAAATATTAAAAGGTAAGCTACTTCCAAGAAATCTGCTTTTTCAGCTAATTCTTCGATAGAATATCCACGGTATCTTAAAATTCCTTTTTCACCATCTAAGAACGTTATGGCACTTTCACAAGATCCTGTGTTTTTATATCCAGGATCAATTGTGATAACTCCCCCTGTTGAACCTCTTAGTTTTGTGATATCAATTGCTACTTCATTTTCAGTACCTTTTACTAAAGGAAAATCATACTTTTTCCCTTCTATTTCTATACTAGCTGTGTTTGCCATTATTTATTGTAAGTTTTTTTGTTAAGAAGAACGCTAATTTACAAAATATAGCTTGATTTCTAAAGATAATTTAGATTCATTTAAACGATTAACCAAATTATCAAAATTGATATTAAATAAAAAAGCGATTATTAAAAAATAATCGCTTTTGTTATAAAGTTTTAATATTCTATTACTTAACCTTAAAGGCTTTTTCTTGAGGAAAGTAAGCCACATCTCCCAATTCTTCCTCGATTCTAAGTAATTGGTTATACTTGGCCATACGGTCGCTACGAGAAGCCGAACCTGTTTTTATTTGACCACAGTTAAGTGCCACCGCTAAATCGGCAATGGTGTTATCTTCTGTTTCACCAGAACGGTGAGACATTACTGAAGTATAACCTGCATTTTTAGCCATATTTACCGCCGCAATCGTTTCTGTTAAAGAACCGATTTGGTTTACTTTGATAAGGATAGAGTTGGCAATACCGTTTTCAATACCTCTTGATAAACGCTCTACGTTAGTTACAAATAAATCGTCACCTACCAACTGTACTTTATCACCGATTTTTTCGGTTAACAATTTCCAGCCTTCCCAGTCGTTTTCGTCCATACCATCTTCAATAGATATGATTGGGTATTTTGAAGTCAATTCTGCTAAGTACTCCGCTTGCTCGGCAGAAGATCTTACCTGACCTTTATCGCCTTCAAATAAGGTATAATCGTATTTTCCGTCTTTATAGAATTCAGCAGAAGCACAATCTAAAGCAATCATAATTTCATCACCAAAAGAGTATCCTGCTTTTTCAACAGCTACTTTAATAGAATCTAAAGCATCCTCAGTTCCACCAGCTAAGTTTGGCGCAAAACCACCTTCGTCGCCTACAGCAGTACTTAAACCTCTGTCGTGCAATACTTTTTTAAGGTTATGGAAAATTTCGGTTCCCATTTGCATCGCATGGGTAAAATCTTTAGCCTTAACCGGCATAATCATAAACTCTTGGAATGCGATTGGCGCATCACTGTGCGAACCACCATTGATGATGTTCATCATTGGTACAGGAAGCGTATTGGCAGAAACACCACCTACGTATCTGTACAATGGCATATTCAATTCGTTTGCTGCTGCTTTCGCTACAGCCAACGACACACCCAAAATAGCATTAGCACCTAATTTTGATTTGTTTGGCGTACCATCCAAATCAATCATTACTTTATCGATTAAGTTTTGTTCGAAAACAGAAATGCCTATTAACTCTTCTGCAATTATGGTATTTACGTTTTCAACGGCTTTTAACACGCCTTTACCCATGTAAGTGTTTCCACCATCGCGTAATTCTACAGCTTCGTGCTCTCCGGTTGATGCCCCTGATGGTACGGCAGCTCTACCTAAAATATTATTTTCTGTTACTACATCTACTTCAACTGTAGGATTTCCTCTCGAGTCTAGAATTTGTCTAGCGTGAACGTTAATGATTATACTCATAATTGGTTTGTTTTTATTCTTTTTATTATTTCAAATTTACGCTTAAATCTTGTTTGTTTTTTAATGTTTTAACAAAAATCATCATAAAATGCTCTATAACGTTTTAGTTGTCACTTTTCACAAACAATACTGGTTTAAACTTAGCTGGCGCTTACTTTTTGCTTTTTGATGTTTTCAATAAATTGATCGAAAAGATAAGACGAATCGTGCGGCCCAGGGCTAGCTTCTGGGTGGTATTGTACCGAAAATACATTTTTGTTTTTCATGGCCAATCCTGCTACGGTATCGTCATTTAGGTGTACGTGGGTTACTTCTAACTTTGGGTTGTTTTCAACCGATTCACGATTCACGGCAAAACCATGGTTTTGTGAAGTAATTTCACCTTTACCTGTTTTTAGATTTTTAACTGGATGGTTGATACCTCGGTGACCATTGTACATTTTGTAAGTGGTAGCACCGTTAGCCAAAGCAATAACTTGGTGGCCTAAACAGATACCGAATAACGGTAAATCCCTTTTAATAATTTCCTTTGCTATTTCTTGGGCTTCAACTAATGGCTCTGGGTCGCCAGGTCCGTTAGATAGAAAATATCCATCTGGATTAAAAGCCTCTAAATCTTCAAATTTTGAATTGTACGGAAACACCTTGATGTAGGCATCTCGCTTAGCAATGTTTCTAAGGATGTTCTTTTTTATACCGATATCTAAAGCGGCTACTCTGTAAGTGGCGTTTTCATCACCATAAAAATAAGGCTCTTTGGTTGACACTTTTGATGCTAATTCCAAACCTTCCATGTTTGGTACTTCGGCCAATTGTTTTTTCAAACCTTCAATGTTATCCACATCGGTAGAGATAACGGCATTCATGGCACCATGCTCCCTAATATAGCTTACCAAGGCTCTAGTATCTACATCTGAAATGGCCAATAGGTTATTCTTATCAAGGAAGTTTTCCAACGAATCATCAGCAGCAACTCTTGAATAATCGTAACTGAAGTTCTTTACAATCAAACCGGCGATTTTAACAGAATCGGATTCTACTTCATCTTCATTGGTTCCGTAGTTACCAATATGGGCATTAGTAGCCACCATAAGCTGACCGTAATACGATGGGTCGGTAAAAATTTCTTGGTAACCAGTCATTCCGGTGTTGAAACACACCTCACCAAACGATGTGCCTTGCTTGTTCCCTACTGCTTTACCGTAAAAAATAGTACCATCAGCTAGAAGTACGATGGCTTTTTGTCTTTTTTGATATTTCATAAATTCGAAAAGTTTTACAAAATTGCATAAAAAAAAGGATAAACTAAAATAGTTTATCCTTAATATTTAAAATGCTTACTAACATTTATTCTTCTTCGTTAGATGCCTTAGTTTCAACAGGAGCAGCTGCTGGTTTAGAACCACCTCTTCTACTTCTTCTTGTTGTCTTCTTCTTAGCCTTGTCTGCATTGTATATTTCGTTATAATCTACAAGTTCGATCATAGCCATATCGGCGTTATCACCTAATCGGTTTCCTAACTTGATAATTCTGGTATAACCACCTGGTCTGTCTGCTATTTTAGTAGCAACCTCTCTGAACAACTCGGTTACAGCATCTTTTTGTCTAAGTTTAGCCATTACCAAACGTCTGTTG